>JAFTLT010000056.1 GCA_017452785.1 Clostridia bacterium
TACGGCTTCAGTGTTATTTTATTCGCTAAAACTGTCCGAAGGACAATAACACTGTGCGAAACACGATAAAACTGCGAAGCAATACAACTCGCCGTAAGGCGAATAAAACTGCCGAGTGTCCTTAGGAACACTCGGCTAAAGTGGGCGGATTTTTCTTTGTGCTATTCACTATTATCTATTCTTTATTATCTATTATCTCAACCTGTGAGACGATTTAGATAATAGATAAAAGAGAATATTGAATAGATAATAATTGTTGACGGTACCCCCGCAGCCCGATTGTAATTTTATCTTATGTGTGATACAATTATCTCGACAAATAAGAATTTGTAGGTGCAAATAATATGCAAAAGAATAAATATAAAAGTGAATTCGTTTTTTTCGTTATATCGATATCTGTGCATTATGCGTTGGTTAATCTGGCAATCAAATTATCTTCTGTAATAAACAAACCTAATAGTATTAATGCATTAACGGGAATTGTTTTTTTGATAGGAATAATTGTTTATCTAAAAAAGAAAAAACTCCTGTCATATTACGGTATCAACAATCTGAAAGAACTTGAATATAAAAATCTGCTCTTTTATTTACTATTGACCTTTACCCCATAATTTGCTAAAATATTCAAAAAAGAAGATTAAAGGAGAAACTTTATGATTAAAAACAGAACGGTATTTATTCAGAAGTATATCTACTATATCACGCTTCTGCTTTATATTATGGTGACAATCGGTGGTTGGTTCGGTGTGAGTGCAGACACAACCCGAATTAAAATCAACAAGCTTTCCCGTGAGCAGGAAATCACCGGTTGGGGTACCTCCGGCTGTTGGTGGGCTCAGGAGCTTGGCAAATGCGACTCTGCCGAAGAGGTGACAAAGCTCATTTTTAGCCCGGATGGTCTCGGACTTAACATCTACCGCTATAATATCGGTGGCGGTGAAAGAGATAACCCGGACTCAAGACTTAACCCGGATTCTTCAAGAAGCACAGAGAGCTTCCTCGTTTGGGACGAAGAAGCAGGGGAGTGGGTCTATGACTGGAATAAGGATGCGGCAGCTCAGAAGGTGCTTGAAATGGCGCTGAGCTACGGCTGTGTTGACACGGTTGTTATGTTTGCTAATTCGCCCCACTATTCCATGTGTGTTTCAGGTCAGGCATCAGGCGGACTTGAGCCTGCACAGTCAAACCTTAAAAAAGATTGCTATGATGACTATGTTGACTATTTCCTTGATATAACTCAGCACTTTATTGATATGGGCGTACCTGTCAAATACATAAGCCCCATCAATGAGCCTCAGTGGGATTGGGGCGGCGGCTGGGTAGGTCAGGAAGGCTGCCACTATGAAATTGACGAAGCAATAGAGCTTATCCGTATGTTTGCCCTTGAAATCAAAGAGAGAAATATGCCCGTCAAGCTCAGTGTGCTTGAAAGCGGTCAGGTTGGTGACCACGCTATGGACTGTATGGATCTTCTCTGGGCAGACGAAGACATCCGTGATGTGCTCGGCACATATGCGTACCACAGCTATTGGACAGACAGAAACTTCCTGCTTAAAGAGGCCTTCGGTGAATATCTTGATATTCAGTACCCCGATGTTGAACTGGAAATGAGTGAGTGGTGCGAGCTACCATGTCAGCACACTATTGACGATATTGACGGCGCAATCCTTATGGCACGTACCATTGGCGAGGATGTTTCACTCACAGGTGTTAACTCATGGTCAAGCTGGGTTGCAGTCAACGAGGGCGGAGAGTATGCCGACTCAATGATAGCTGTAGGCGACACATATAACGAATATACAATTGCAAAGAGATATTATGCCATGGCGCACTACACAAAGTTTGTGCCTGTGGGCAGCCATGCAGTTGACTTTGATCTGAGCGTTGCCGATATCACAGCCGAAAAGGCTTGGTGGAAGCAGTGGATTGACGACAAGGAATATGATGTTTATCTGACAGAAAACTATATGACAGTTTCTGCTTTCAGAACACCTGAAAAGGACTTTGTTGTTGTTATTGTCAACGAGGGCGAAGAAAAGGAAGTTTCTTTCAATATGCTCGGCTATGATATGAGCGTCTACACCACTGATGCAGAAAGAGACCTTGAACTCACTGCCCAGACTAAGGCACACAAAAAAATCACCGTGGGCGCAAAGAGCATCACAACGGTAGTGTTCAGATGAGTTAGGAGTGAGGAATTGCAGTCGCAAATTCACCGGTGACTAACAGTTAACCTCTACCTGCAAAGCAAAAGCTCAGAAACTTGAAGTTTTATCAATATTAATATAAAACCGGTTACTGCCAATTTGGCAGTGACCGGTTAGTTTTTTATAATCAAGTAAAGTTGGCATCTAATCCCAATTATCTTTGCGGGGCAAACTTACGTATCAGTGAGAAGCAAAAGCGTGACCACAACTCCTCACTCCTAGTTCCTAATTTTATTTGCGTGCTTCAATAAGTCCGCCGGTAACATCGGGGTAGTTTGTGATAATGCCGTCAGCACCGCAGTCGAGCATTTTGTTTATGTAAAGCTCAACGTCAACTGTCCACGGGTTAAGCATAAGGCCTGCTTCGTGGGCTGCCTTGGCATATTTGGGGCCAACATACATGCAATGGGGATGAATAGCATCACAGCCGATTGATTTTGCAAACTTGAAGGGTTGCCACATTATGCGGTATGTAATAAGGTGGTTTGGTGCATAGAGATAGCCTGTTTTGCAGTTTTTATCTATCTGCTTTGCTTCAACGAGCATCTTGGGGTCAAATGATGAAATAAGCAGCTTATCGAAAAGGTTGTGCTCTTTAACTGCCTTGATTGTTTCTCTTACAATTGCAGTTTCATTTTCTTTCGGGCTCTTGATTTCAATATTGAGAACGGAAATATCTGTTGTTTCAACAAATGAGAGGAACTCATCTATTGTGGGAATTTCGGTACCCTCAAATCTCCTATTGAAATATGAACCGAAATCGTAGCTTTTAAGCTCTGCAAGAGTTTTGTCGGCAATGAGACCCTTTCCGTTTGATGTTTCGTCTATTGTGTAGTTGTGGCAAAGCACAATTTTGCCGTCTTTTGTGATATGTACATCTGTTTCAAAACCGTCGCAGCCGATTTCAACAGCCTTTTTAAATGCGGGGATAGTATTCTGAGGAGCATATTTATTTGCACCTCTGTGAGAAATTACAAGACAGTCTGCCATTTTAAACTTCACCTTTCATTTTGGATTGACCTACCAATTATAACATTTAGATATATAAAAATCAAGGCAGTTAAATATTTTTAATAGGTGACAGCTGCATGTGTTAAAATGATGTGACCCAATAAAAAAGAGAAGTAACTTCAAAATATGGTGTAATGAATTCACCACAAACACATTTACCAAAGAAAGAAGTACTTCTCATGAATATTTTAACACAAGAAGCAAGAAAAAAGCAA
>JAFTLT010000025.1 GCA_017452785.1 Clostridia bacterium
ACCAAGAACGCCTTGGCACAACGGCAAGGTTGAAAGAAGCCACAGAAATGATCAACGATACTTTTACGATTGGGAAACCTTCAGAAGTGTAGAGGAATTAAATGAAAAACTCAAAAAGCACCTTATCTGGAGCAACAACAATACAATGCGGACATTAGGTAGAAAAAGTCCGATTCAGCTCCTTGATGAGAAGCTGTCTGCGTGACCGCCGATTTTTGGAAGCCTTTACCATTCCGCTACGCTCCATTCCACAGGCCTCCAAAATTCATTGTACTATACTTTGACTTTATTTTTTAAAAAAAATGGGTCACATCTATTTACAACGCAGAGTGAGAGTTATTTTTTGGTACTCTGCCGATAAGGTGCGCTGAGTGCAATTAATTAAATGCAGAATGCAGAGTGCAGAACGCAGAGTGGCGGGTCGGTTTGTCGGCAGAGGGAAGTTCCTGCCCGCCGAGAGGGTCTGCGGGAAAACTCCCTCAGTCTTTTGCTACGCAAAATCCACCTCCCTCAGCGAGGGAGCCGCTTGTCGCCCCTGAAAGGGGAGATGTCCGAAGGACAGAGGGGTCAGCCTCCCTCAGTAGCGAAGCTACGGCAGAGGGAGGTGGCATACGAAGTATGACGGAGGGAGTGCTCGTCTCCCCTGAAAGGAAAATCCCCTGTTAGGGGAAATGTCTGCGAAGCAGACAAAAGGGTTCCTGTTTACGGAGGAAAAGATGTCAGCCCTGTAGGCTGACAGAGGGGTAAAAAACAACCTGCTTCGCAAACACACAAAGCAGGCTTATTTTAATTCTTGTTCAAGGGTGTCAAAAAGAGGTGAGGAGAAGAAGTCGACAATATGAATATTCAGTCCGTCGCAGATTTTTTTGACCGTAGACACAGTGGTGCTGTTGTTGCGGCCGTTAACTATGTTGTTAAGTGTTGATTGGGTTATTCCGCAGATAGTGGCTAATTTGTTGACTGTTATGTCATTTTCGTTGCAGAGTTCTAAAATTCGCAGCCTTACTGCACCGCCTATATCCATAAAACCACCCCTTAACCAAATTGAGTTACTTATAGTTTATACCATTTTATTGCTAAACATTAACCCAAAAGAGTTGACTTTATGAAAATGACGATATATAATCAAATTAGCTCAATTGAGTTAATAAAAAAGAGAGGTGTTTTATATGAAAACATTGAAAAAAATCTTATGTGTAATGCTTGTTGTGGTTATGTGTCTGACGAGTGTGCCGTTTGCTTATGCTGCAGATGATGTCGAATATCAGAACGGTGATATAATTGAAATTGGCAGTTTTCCTCAAAGTGAAGTTACCAACAGGCTTTTAATCAGCAAGTTGAATGAACTGCCGTTAGAATGGATATCTTACGGCTATTACAGTGGCGACGGTACTCATGGTTCAATGTCAGCCGGTGATTGGATGAAATATGCTGATGTTCAATATGAGGGTGAGAAATACAGGGCGGTTAACTTTGAGCAGTATAGACCCTCGCATTCGGTAAATAAAAATCCGGGGGCTGGAAGTAGCTCCTATCAATATGCCAACGGGTACTTTGTCAATAACATATATTGGTTCAAGTATGAACCTATTGAATGGATTGTGCTTAATGCTGATGAAGGATTATTAATCAGTAATTCTATATTAGACGCTCAATATTATTCAAACGAAAGTTATTCGTCTGGATATGGCACGTTTAATTCACCAGAATGTACTTATTTTACTAATGATTATATAAGCAGTTCATTGTGTAAATGGCTAAATAATACTTTTTTAGACTGTGCCTTTGAGAATAATAATATAACAAGTATAGACCTTTTAATTAGAAGTGAAGCAGAAAGTTTAACGGATACTATAAGAGGAGCTAACGGAACAGATTATGCTTCTTGTCAGGGCCTTAATAGTCATAACTTGCTGTATGAAAGTTGGTGGCTGAGATATGCCGGTGAATCAGTAAATTATAATTACTGCAGTTATGTTACTAATTCAGGCTGTGCTCTTTCTCAACCTAGAATGCTGCAAGGTGTTCGCCCGGTAATATCAGTTGATTTTTCATCAAATGAAGATACTACCACCCCTGAAACTCCTGAACAGGGTGATGATACATCAGATATCATTAAACCTGCCATTACTGTTGATAGAAAAGAATTCTTTACTAAGCAGCACTTGAACTTTGTGAAGGGTATATATAACACACTCACAACAGATTTTCGCTTTGCAAATACCCTTTGGGAAAACATGGATAGTGTCGGACAAAATACAGCTGAATTTGTCCACGATATAATCGAGGGTTTTGTTGAGGTAATATCTTTTAAGATTTTTGACGGCCTTGAAAGCATAAAAAATCCCTATGATGCCATACTTCTTGATTTCCTTGCGGCAGATACAACCAAGTCATTTTATCAAGATACTGTTAAAAATGATGCCTTGACGGTATCGGTAGGTATTGTCAATGACTTAATAAAAATGTTCGATAATGAATACTCCTGGGCAGAAGGTTTTGACATAGAAAAGGAACTTCAGAGCTTGCTTAATGCTTCGGACTATTCCGGCAATAAACTTCATGAAGGACTTAATACATTATTCCTCGGCAAGGGTAAAGAAGAAGTAACAGCAGTTTTTCAAGGCTTTGATTGTTTCGGTAAAGTTCTGAGCAACCTGAGCGACGGTTTGAGTGTAGTTGACTGTTTTGTAGAAATGCTCAGATTTACAGCTGCTATTGAGGCATACCATAATTCATCACAAGTCTTCAAGCAAATATTGAAAGATGTAGCTTCTGAAATGTATAATGTAAATCAAAAGTTTGCCGAGAAGTTCAATGAGTCACTTAGTATATACACAGAGTGTATGAATTACGATGCAATTGTAAATGCTGTTCTCGAACACGGTTTACACAACGGCTTAAGTCTTATTCAGGATTTGACGAGCGAAATGCTTGCAGATGCAACATTTTCTTTGATAATGAAAGCATTTAAGGTCGGTAGTGATGTGGCAGGAAAAATAAATGCAGCACTGTGGGCTGTAGACACAGGTTTCAGTATTTCTAATATGCTCACAGGAAATGACACATTAGTCAATTGTCGCAGACTTTTAAGAGCTAACTATATGCTCGATGTTGCGTCATATAACATTATGAAAAAATATGAAACAACACTGAATAATAAAGAATCTTATAGGGCTGCTCTTTTATTTGACAGTTCATTTACATTCTTTAAAAATGTACAGGTTTACTCTTTGGATTTATACAAAACCTATTGTGAAAGCAGTTCAACCAAATTGTTCAGCTTTAAGAAAGGATATTTCAGAAGTGAGCTTCAAGAAACCGTAAGCAGACTCAATACTTGGAAACGAGTTAAATGTCATGATTACAGTGAAATTTTAGGAATGACGGTGTTTGATATTAACTCATATGGTTCTGCAACAGTGAACATATACAGAAAAGGGGATAACACTCTTGTAGGTAGCATTGTAGACGGTAAATCCACACTTTACAGTAACGATGTTTCTTCAATTTCCGTTTCGGGTGAAACAAGTGTAGCCTTGCCGACACTTGACGATTACAGAGTTGAAGTGGTAGCAATGCAGGACGGAATTGTGAATCTCAGTTATGACGAATATGAAAACTTGCAGTGCATAAATGCACAAACTTTTGAGCCTGCTAATTTAACACAAGGCAATACATACACATTAAATCCGGAAACCAATACTCTTGACAGAGACGACGGTGTTATCATTCATCAAAATGGTGAAATCGAGGGTTGCTCCTGCAACTGCCACGCATCAGGCATAAAGAAATTTTTCTTCAACTTCATTCTCTTCTTCCAGAAGCTCTTCAAGAAAAACGCTGTCTGCGATTGCGGTGCAGCACACTATTAATTTTAATAGGGAACGGACATAGACGCCGTTCCCTATATTTTTATATAATCGGAGCGAAGCGACCCGCAATTATTCATTATTCATCATTCATTATTATTTAAAATCGGCGGGCTTACACCCACCGATTTTTGCGCCTCCCTTCCCCGCGTATCGCCTTGACACCTTTTTTATAATTTGATATGATAGTGAAAAACCAAAGGAGAATAAAACTATGAAATATGATCTTAAAATAAAAAAACTCAGAAATAATGCACAGATGCCCACCTACGGCAGTGAGTTTGCCGCAGGTGCAGATATTTATGCCGCCCTTGACGAGGCTGTGACAATCGAACCGGGTGAGACAAAATTTATACCCACGGGTCTGGCTTTTCAGATACCCGTGGGCTATGCAGGCTTTATGTATGCAAGAAGCGGAATGGCTTCTAAAAGAGGTCTTGCTCCTGCAAATAAGGTTGGTGTCATTGACGCTGACTACCGTGGTGAGGTTATGGTTGCTCTGCACAACCACGGCACCACAGCTCAGAGCGTTGAGCCGGGGGAGAGAATATCTCAGATGGTGATTGCTCCCTTTATAGCCGCCAACTTTATTTTCAGTGACGAGCTTGATGACACCGTCAGAGGTGAAGGCGGCTTCGGCTCAACAGGAAACAAATAATTTTATTTGAGCATGCCGTGATATCTTCCCATCCAATAGGGCAGGGTGTAGGTTGTTGAGCCTTCCATGCTGTAGGGTGAGTGATGATCCTCAAGCACATAGGTGGAGTTGTTGAACTTGTGAATTGCTCTTTCATCGGGAGCAGCAATCGTCCATTTGAGTCTTGCACCGCTGAGAATAATGCCGATAACCTTGATGATGTTGTTATCGCTTGATGAGAACCAAGGAGTACCCTCACGTGGGTCGTAGCTGAGCACCCTTGTGCCGTCGATGCCGCAGTCTTCTTCAAGATCAAGCTCTCTGGCATCATCGCGGTTTTTGTTTGTGGCTGAATATTTTCTTGTATCTATGGGATGTCTTGAAAGTGACCATGAAGCGGTTTCTATAAGGCTGTTGCCGTAATAGTCTGTCTTTTCCTCAGTGGGATAAGCCAACTGATAAATATAATACCATAAGGGATTTTCGCTCATGCTCATTGAGTATTGCCACCACTGGTTAATGGCTTCTCTGTAATAGGTGAGAAGGGTTTCGTCATCCTCCATCTGGAAAAGAAGATAGAAAGCGAGCATTGCCATTTCTTCATCGGAATAGTTGATTATCATTCTGTAAATAACCTTGATTATTTCAGTTTCCATAAAGGGACGGATTATAAAGGAAATAATGGGTGATGCACTTGCTGCATATTCTAAAATTGCCATCTTATAACGATCCCAATACTGAGTCATAACCTCAGCATATTCATAAGCAGGGTCGAGAGCTGCCATGCGATATTCGTCCTCCCACTTCTTATCGCCTGTCATATATGCTGCAAGCTTGAACGCGCTGAGGAGTACCGCTGACTGAAGTGCACCGCCGCCCACATTCTGACCGTTGTGAAGATATGCTCTGTTGTATTTGCCCCATGTTGTGGGCTGTCCTGTGGCCTCTGTCAGGCAATAGTTGTTATCAACAAGATGCTGAGCAAACTTTTCAACTGTATTTGTAATAAGCTCTTTCATCTCAGGGTCTTCTGCACCGAGAATGTCATAGGCGATTTTATAGATGAAAAGATGACCGATAACCTCGTCGGAGCTTGTGTCGCCTTTATAGACAACATCTGTCAGTTCATAGCCTGAGCCGATAAGGTCATCCCAGAGTCTCTGAGGAATTTCAACACTTGCATCTGTAACAGTGCCTCTGTAGTTTTCGCCGTGAAGAAGGTATTCTCTTTCACCTTCCTGCTTGGTTGAAACAGCAGTTGCAGTTCCGTCACCGTTATGCACCCAGTGAACATTGCCATCAACGGGATTGTTTTCCTGTTTGAGTGAATAGGTTCTTGCAATGAATCCGTCAAGAAGGCGGGTTCTTTTTTCATATTCTGCATCCGTTACCAGTGACGGGTCAGACCATGATGAGGGGTTGTAAAGGCTCAGGTTGTCCTCGTCCATAATATATGAGCGAACACCGAAGCACATATATCTTGTGTTCATCTTTTTAAATGCATCGGCAGGGCTTTCACCGGGAATATTCTGAGAATAGTCGCCTCCGACAGTGAGAGCTTCACTTGTGTAATATTTGCCGAGGTCAAGGTCGGCAACATTGCCGTTGCGCTGAGCTCTGACATAGCCCTCGGTTGTGCCTGAACGCATTGAAACATATGAAAGAAAAAGCACTGCCTCTGCTGAAAGGTATGCAGTTTTTCTTGCTGCTTCAATTTCTTCAGCGGTGGCTGTCGGGTCATCACGAAGCACCGCATAGCGCATTAATTCACCTGCGCCGTACATTGAGGTCCACAGACCGTCATTGTCCGATTCATTGGGTACCCAACGCTCACCGTTGAAATATGAGTTTGATACCATGCCTCGTCTGGCAACATATTTCTGTGAGTTTTCGCTCATTATGGCTGCCTTATCGGTGCCGTTTATTTCTGCGTGTTCAATGTGTGTGTAGCCTTCTGCCATAACAGTCCATATGCCGTTTTTACCGTCGGGGAATATGGCAAGCACATTTTCACTGTCGTTTGAATAAAAATATCTGTCTCCCATAAAACGCTGCTCTTTGTCTCTTTCGTTTGAAGCGTTTTCCTCTGTGCGAAGAACACCGTAGGCTGTGATTTCCCATTTTGAACCGTCAGCGGTTATAGCTGTCTGTGCACTGCTGTAGTTGCTTTCGTCTTTGACATTTGCAGGTACCTCGGCAGAGTCCTTGCCATAGCGGGTGACTATTTTTTGAAGTGCATCGCCTTCTTCCTCGGCGGCAAGGGCATAGTCGTGTTTTACCTTGGCTTCATCTTCAAGCTTTGTGGCGGTTTTTGCGACTGTCAGCTCGGCTTTTGAAAAGCTGCCGTCGGCAAGAGTGGCAGTGACTGTTGCCGTACCTTCTTTAAGGGCGGTGACTCTGCCCCATTTATCAACGCTTGCCACGTCGCCCGGCTGAACTGACCACGTGAGCACTCTGTCTGTGACACTGCTGTCAAAAACAGCTTCAACGCTTCGGCTGTCGCCAACGTTCATTTCCCAGTCTTCGGGCACAACAAGTCTTACGGCAATAACATCCTTGCAAAAGGTTGCCGAAGCAGGTATGCACACCGAAAAGGCGATAATAAGGCTGAGAGTGAAAGCAATAATTTTTTTCATAAATTAACCCTCCTTGGCAGAAAGATCTCTGCCGGTTTCTTCAAGTGGTATGTTAACATTTTAAGACGGAATTTTCAACATAATATTGTTAATAATAATATATTTTAAGAAATCTTTTCAGTTTTTTTGTTAAAGATAAATAACAAATCGCACATAATTAACATCAGGTTAATAAAATTTACAAGTTGTTAGACAAAAACAATAAAAACGTTAACAAACGCAGTGTAAAAAATGGTATAATACAATAAATGTAATTTGGAGCATTATGTTTTGAATTGCTAAAGTTCATAGTTTTAAGGAGAATCAATTATGTTAAACGCACCCGAAAACAGAAACTGTTTTGAGTACCTCAGAGACAGCACAGGAGTATATGACGACTTTTATATGATGCAGCACTTTGATGAAAAGTATATGCGTTCAGAAATGCTCAGAGATATTGACTGTCTTGCAGCTTATTTCCAAAAAGAGCTTGGCCTTAAAAGAGGCGATGTTTACACAATCTTTATGCCTACAACTGTTCAGAGCATTGTTGCTTTCTATGCTCTTAATAAAATTGGCGTAATCACCAGCTTTGTTCATCCGCTTATGGCTACAGAATTCCTCAAGGAACAGCTTGAACTTGTGCACTCAAAGGGTGTTATGGTTCTTGACCTTCTTGCGAAGGATCATATCGGCACTATCAATGACAGCGGTCTTCCCTGCATCGTTTGCAACAGCTCAGACTATTCAGGCGGCATTAAGGGCTTCGGCTGCAAGATAGGCGAGGGTCTTATAAAGAAGATTTTCCCGAAATATAACAGAGCTACATATTACAAGGATGCAATCAAAATGCACCGTGGTGCTGAGGCTGTTATCAATAATGCAGACGATATCTGTGCATATCTTAACGGCGGCGGTACAACAGGCAAGAGCAAAACTATTAAGCTGACAAACAGAGCAATTAACGAGCTCACATGGCGTGTTTCCGATATTGACAAAATCTATGATCCCGGTAACGAATGCGAAGTTATCGTTCTTCCTATGTTTCACTGCTTTGGTCTTTGCCTTGGCGTGCATATGGCTATGTGCAACAGTGCAAGAATTATTCCCATGATGCAGTTTGATGCAAAGATTTTCACAAAGCTTATGCGTAAATATAATGTTGTTGGCTTTGGCGGAATTCCTCTTATGTTTGAAAAGCTTATGAAGGACAAGCACTTTGACGGTCCTCACCTTAAGAATGTTAGACTCATGTTCTGTGGCGGTGACGATATTTCAGAGGCATTTATTGAGAAGTATAACTCATATTTTGAAAAGTGGGGGGCAACAGGTCGTCTTCGTCAGGGCTACGGTCTGACAGAAATCGGTTCTGTTTGCTGCACTAACACTAATGAGAATAACAGACGTGGTTCAATCGGTAAGGCTATCCGTGGCGTTGAAATAGAAATATGGGATGACGATCACAAGAAGCTTCCCAACGGTGAAATCGGTGAATTTGCTATTTCAGGTCCCACAATCATGCAGGGTTATTATATGGAAGGTGAAAAAGAAGACTACGGTCTTTATACTGATGAGAACGGCAAAAAGTGGGTTCTTTCAGGTGACCTTGGTTATATGGATGATGACGGATACTTCTACTTCTCAGGCAGAAAAAAGAGACTTATCATTATCTCAGGCTACAATGTATATCCAACAGATATGGAAAGAGTTGCTTCAGAGCTTCCCTTTATCAAGGAATGCTGTGCGGTTCAGGGCTGGGAAAACGAGAGAAGCATTGTAAGACTTTACGCTACACTCACAGAAAAGGGTGACGAAGAAGCATATAAAAAGCAGATCTGCGAAACACTTGAAGGTGCTTTCTCCAAGTTCTATGTGCCCAGAGATATTATCTTTATGGATTCATTGCCCGAAACTCCTCTGATGAAGGTTGACTTTATGAAGCTCACAGCTGCCGACCCCGAAAAGGCAAGAGCTGAGAGAAAGATTAAGGAATAATTTTTATAAATTTAAAAAACACTTAACTCCATTTGTTATTTACAAGTGGAGTTAAGTGTGATATAATAATTCTATTGTCCGAGCTTATGTCGGGCTGAGGATAAATAAATAATCCGCCGCTTCTGCGGTGAAAAAGGAGATTATAAACTTATGGTCAGCATCAATTCTATGATGTGCAAGGGCTGCGGTTACTGCATTAAGTTCTGCCCCAAGCATATTCTCGAAATGGGAAAGGAAAGATCTGAAAAGGGTCATTTCTATCCTGTAATGACAAATAAAGACGCTTGCATAAACTGCGCTATCTGCGCTCTTATGTGTCCTGAGGGAGCAATTGAAGTTTCCTCAGACAGAGCTTGAGGAAGGAGGAGCAATCAAATGGAAAAGAGATTTATGAAAGGCTGTGAAGCTATTGCAGAGGCTGCTGTACTTGGCGGTTGCCGTTTCTTCGCAGGCTATCCCATCACTCCGCAAAATGAAATTCCCGAATATCTTTCATGGAGACTTCCTGAAGTCGGCGGCGCATTCGTTCAGGGCGAAAGTGAAGTTGCATCAATCAACATGGTTTACGGTGCGGCTGCAACAGGTAAGAGAGCTCTAACAAGCTCCTCAGGTCCGGGCATCAGCCTTAAGGCTGAAGGTATCTCATACCTTGCTTCAGCACAGCTTCCCGCAGTTATTGTTAATATTTCAAGAGGTGGCCCCGGTCTCGGTTCAATCCAGCCTGCACAGTCAGACTATCTACAGGCAACAAAGGCTCTCGGTCACGGCGGCTTCAGAGCAATGGTTTTTGCTCCTGCAACACTTCAGGAAGCAGTTGATCTTACATATAATGCATGGGACTATGCTGAAAGATACAGAAACCCCGTTATGATTCTTATGGACGGCTGTCTCGGTGCTATTATGGAAGAGGTTGAGCTGCCTGAAATGAAAGAGACCACCTTTGAAAACACAGAGGATTGGTGTCTTGCAAGAGTTGGTGGCAGAACTGATTCACATATGATAACACCTATTCTTCCCGAACCTGCACTTGAGCTTCTCAACAAGGGCAAGGCAATGCAGTATAAGATGTGGGAAATGCTCGACACCAAGGTTGAGGAGTTTATGCTTGAGGATGCAGAGTACGTTGTTGTAGCTTACGGTATTGCAGCACGAGTTGCAAAGGAAGCAATTCTTCGTCTTCGTGAAGAAGGCTATAAGGTTGGTATGGTTCGTCCTATCACACTTTATCCATTCCCCAAGGCAAGCCTTGACAACCTTGATTACAGCAAAGTTAAGGGTGTTATTGATATCGAAATGACAATTCCCGCACAGATGCGTGAGGATATAGAGCTTCAGGTCAAGGGTCGCTGCCCCGTGCATGAATACGGCAGAAGCGGTGGTATGCTTCTTGATGATGAAGGCGTTTATGACGCAATTGCAGAAATAGTAAAGGGAGGAGAATAATCATGGCAGAGTATAAAAGACCAAGTTCACTTATGCCTATGGCAACAGGCTATTGTCCGGGCTGTATGCATGCTCTTGCAACAAGACTTGTAGCTGATGCTATTGATGAGCTGCAGCAGGCAGACAACGCTATAAATGTTGTTTCAGTTGGTTGCAGCGCACTTAACCTTTACTCATGGAAGGGCGATGTTATAGGCTCAGCACACGGCAGAGCACCTGCTGTTGCAACAGGCATCAAGCGTTGCCTTCCCGACAGACTTGTTTTCACCTATCAGGGTGACGGTGACCTTGCCGCTATCGGTCTTGCTGAAATTATGTCAGCAGCAAACAGAGGTGAAAACTTCACCGTTATTTTTGCAAACAACCAGACTTACGGTATGACAGGCGGTCAGATGGCTCCCACAACACTTATCGGTCAGAAGACAACAACAACACGTTTCGGCCGTGATGCTCTCACAACAGGTTATCCCCTTAAGATGTGTGAGCTTATTTCCGTACTGGAGGCTCCCGTGTTTGTAGCAAGATATGCTCTTAACTCAGTTAAGGGTGTTCAAGACGCTAAGAAGGGTATCAAAAAAGCATTTGAAATGCAGCTTGCAGGCAAGGGCTTCACATTTATTGAGCTTCTTACAAACTGTCCCACAAACTGGGGTATGAATCCTCTTGATACACTTGATTATATGAATACAAATACCATACCTTACTTCAAGCCCGGTATTTATAAGGATAAGGAGGCTGAAGCATAATGAAAAATTCATTTGTTTTTTCAGGTTCAGGCGGTCAGGGCATTATGAGCGCAGGCATTATGCTTGCTCACACTGCAATTGATATGTCAAAGCACAGCACATATCTTCCCGAGTACGGCCCCGAGCAGCGTGGCGGAAGTGCAAAATGCACAGTTATCATAAGTGATGACGAAATCGTTTCACCTCTGACAAAGAAGTGCGATACACTCATTTGCATGAATGAGCAGGCTTACAGAAAGTTTTCAAAGGATGTTAAAGACGGTGGCCTTCTTGTGCTTAACTCAAGCCGTATTGTTAACGAAGAGATCCCTGAAGGTGTAAGAGTTCTTTCAGTGCCCGTTGATGATATTGCTCTTGAGCTTGGTAACGTTAAGGTTGCTAATATCGTTCTTCTCGGTGCTCTTATCGGTGCAACCGGTATCGTAAGCAAGGAAGTGCTCGTAGCAAGCCTTGAAGAAAAGTTCAAGACTAAAAAGCCCGAAATCCTCGAGCTTAATATGAGAGCTCTTGAAAAAGGCATCGAGCTCGGTAAAAATGCGTAAGATTATGCAGCGATCGGCATCTTTGGCAGTATGCAGTGTAGCCGAGAACAAGTCCAAAAACATTTTGACCCCTCAGTCATAAGCATAAAAATGCTTATGACAGCTCCCCTTTCATGGGAGCCGAGAACATGGTAAAAATATTTTATTTAAAGGAGATAAATATTATGTCAAAGTATTCATTCGACACAAAGTTCAGCGTACTTATGAAGGACCCTCAGGTTATGGAAATCGTTGAGGATCTTTGCCCCGAAATCGTTAATCATCCCATGAAGAGCCTTGCTCTCAGCCTTGGCTTCACACCCAATATGGGTATGGCAGTTCTCTCAAAGATGTACTCAAAGGAAAAGATCGAGGAATTCAGAGTAAGACTGGAAGCTATTGAGTAATCCGAAACAAAAAGATATCCACCTGTTCCGTTAGGTTCAGGTGGATTTTTATATATTCACATTTCAAATGAATTGGCAAGAGCAAACTGCTTTGGTGTTATGCCGTACTCTGCCGAAAAGGCACGGTAAAAGCCTGCATAGTCACTGAAGCCGCAATGAAGAGCTGCAGTTGTGGGCTTTATGCCGCTTGAAAGCATCTGTTTTGCGTTGATAAGCCTTTTAAGGGTGATATATCTGTTAACGGATATACCGACAACATCTGTGAAGGCATGTGAAAGATAGTATTTGCTGAGAAAAAATTCATCTGCAATTGTGGCAAGAGAGATTTTTTCGCAATAATGATTGTTTATATAGTCAAGAATATCACTTATAAGAGGGGAGACACTTTTAACGCTGTCTTCTCTTTTTTCACTGCTCAGGGTCAGTCTGTTAAGCTCTACAAGAAAACGCACAAGTGTTGCCTGAGCTGCCAGATCTGAGCCGTAATCCTTGTCTGTGCTTTCAGTGATTAGTTCACTGAGCTTTGCAGAAATATATTTCTGCTGAACGGGAGATAAACGCAATAAATTAGTATGGTTTGGATTTGTGTTATCAAAACACCTTGTCAGACTGGTATTGTTTGACTGAAGACGGGCAAGGTAATTTTTGTTTATCCACAGCACTATTCTCTCGTAGATGCGTTGGTCGGGGCCTATTCTCGGCTGATGCAGCTCTAAAGGATTTATCAGCAGTAAGTCGCCTTCTTTCAGCAAATAGCTTTTTCCTTCTACAGAATATTCCACATTTCCGCCGATGAAAAAATAAACCTCATAAAAGTCGTGCTGATGCACAGGAACACCCTCAAATTTTGCATCACGGTAATGGAAAATTTCAAAAGATGAGCTTGACATGCTTTGTCTTGGGTCAAAAACCTGCATATAATCACCTCTTTTATATCATATAGCAATATTAACAATAAGTCAAGCAATTTTTGCAATTTTCATTGTAATTTCGATGAGGTATAATCTATATACAATAAAATGGAGAAGAATGACAAAATTTTCCGTTTTTAAAAGATGAAAGGACTTTTATTATGACAGAGTTTATGACAAAAGACTTTCTTCTTGACACTGAGGTGGCAAAAAAGCTTTATCACGATTTTGCAGAAAATCTGCCGATAATTGATTATCACTGCCATGTCAGTCCCAAGGAGATTTATGAAGACCTGCGCTTTGAAAACATCACTCAGCTCTGGCTTTACGGCGACCATTATAAGTGGCGTCTGATGAGAAGCAACGGTGTGAGTGAGGACTATATCACAGGCAAAAACACAAGCGATAAGGATAAATTTTTAAAGTTTGCCGAGCTTCTTCCGAAAGCAATAGGCAACCCTATGTATCATTGGTGTCACTTTGAGCTTAAAAGATATTTCGGCTATGAGGGTGTTTTAAATGCTGACACTGCCGAAGAGGTGTGGAACATCACCTGTGAAAAGCTCAAGGAAGAGGATATGAGTGTGCGTGGTATTATTAAAAAGAGCAATGTTGCTTTTATAGGCACAACTGATGACCCTGCAGACACTTTAGAGTACCACAAAAAAATAGCTGAAGATGAGAGTTTCAAAACAGTTGTTGCACCGTCATTCAGACCCGATAAGGCATTTAATCTTAATGCTCCTTTCTATCCCGAATATATTAAAACTCTCAGCGAAGCTGCAGGCTTTGAGATAGACGGTATAGATTCTCTTAAAGAGGCTCTTTACAGACGAATGAAGCACTTTGATGCATACGGCTGCAAGGCAAGTGACCACGGCATTAACTATCCCGTTTATGAAAAGATGTCAAAGGCCGAAATGAACAGCGCTATACAAAAAGCTACAAAAGGTGAAAAGGTAACACTCAGAGAGCTTGAAGCAGTGCAGACAGAAATGATTCTTTTCTGCAGTGAAAGATATAGTGAGCTGGGCTGGGCAATGCAGATACATTATAACTGCATGAGAAACCCAAACACTGCAATGTTTAATAAGCTCGGACCTGACACAGGCTTTGACTGCATAGGCCCTTGCAACGGCTCAGTGGCACTGGCAAAGCTCCTTGATGAGATGTATTCAGGCGGCAAGATGCCTAAGATAATTCTCTATTCACTTGATGCAGGGGACAATGCCTTTATCGACACTCTTATGGGTGCTTTTCAGCGTGAGGGTTATCCCGGAACAGTTCAGCACGGCAGCGCATGGTGGTTCAACGACACCAAAAACGGTATGCGTGAGCAGATGATAAGCCTTGCTTCACTCGGTCTTCTCGGTAACTTTGTTGGTATGCTCACAGACTCAAGAAGCTTCCTGAGCTACACAAGACACGAATATTTCCGCCGAATCCTCTGCCAGCTTATCGGTCAGTGGGTTGAAGCAGGTGAGTACCCTGCCGATATGGCGGCTCTGTCAAAAATAGTAGAGGATATATCCTTCTGTAACGCAAAAAGATTTTTCTCTTTGGAGGTATAAAATATGAAAATGTCATTCAGATGGTACGGTCAGGATGATCCCGTATCCCTTAAGTACATCAGTCAGATTCCTAATATGCACTCCGTTGTTTCGGCAGTGTACGATGTAAAACCCGGTCAGGTATGGCCTGAGGAGAGCATCAGAAAAGTTAAAGATGAGTGCGAAAAGAACGGTCTTGTTTTTGATGTTGTTGAGTCAATTCCCGTTCCTGAGGATATTAAGCTCGGCACCGAAAAGGCTGATGAACTTATCGATGTTTACTGCGAAAATATCCGCCGCTGTGCAAAATACGGCGTTAAGTGTGTAACATATAACTTTATGCCCGTTTTTGACTGGACAAGAACTCAGCTTGACAAGGAAGCTCCCGACGGCTCAACAAGCCTTGTTATGTATTGGGAGCAGATGAAAGGTCTTGATCCTTTGGTTGATGATATCGACCTTCCCGGTTGGGATGCAAGCTACACTAAGGACGAAATCAAGGAGCTCTTCAGAAAGTACGGCGAAATCGGTGAGGAAGGTCTCTGGAAAAACCTTGAGAAGTTCCTCAAAAAGGTTATTCCCGTTGCAGAAGAATGTGATGTGAGAATGGCTATTCATCCCGACGACCCGCCATATCCTATTTTCGGACTTCCCAGAATTATCACTAACGAAGAAAATCTTGACCGTTTCCTTAAGATTGTTGATTCACCTGCAAACTCACTTTGCCTTTGCACAGGCAGCTTGGGCTGTGCTTCCTTCAACGATATTCCCAAAATGGTCAAAAAATACAGCGCTATGGACAGAATTGCATTTATGCACATCCGCAACGTGCTGAATATGGAAGACGGTTCATTTGAGGAAAGCGGTCACCTTTCAAAGTGCGGCAGCATTGATATGTATGAAGTTGTCAAGGCTCTTGTTGAAACAGGCTTTGACGGCTATGTACGCCCCGACCACGGCAGAATGATATGGGGTGAAACCGGCCGTCCCGGTTACGGTCTTTATGACAGAGCTCTCGGTGCTGCATATATAAACGGTCTGTTTGAGGCTTGCGAAAAAGCTGAGAAATAAGGAGGAAATATAATGAATAAAAATGTTTTCGGAACTGACCTTACAGGTAAGGTTGCAGTAGTAACAGGTGCAGGCGGCGTGCTTTGCTCATCATTTGCAAAGACACTTGCAGCAGCAGGTGCTAAGGTTGCCCTTCTCGATATTAATGAGGAAGCAGCAAAGGCTTTTGCTGATGAAATTGTGGCTGAGGGCGGTGTTGCAAAGGCATATAAGTGCAATGTTCTCGACAAAGACAGCTGTAACGATGTGGCTGAAGCAGTAAAGGCTGACCTTGGTCTTTGCGATATTCTTCTCAACGGTGCAGGCGGCAATAACCCCAGAGCCACTACAGATAAGGAATATTATTTCAGCGGTGACATTGACGAGGACTGCAAAAACTTCTTTAACCTTGATGCTGAGGGTGTTGCATTTGTTTTCAACCTCAATTTCTTAGGCACACTTATTCCTACTCAGGCTTTTGCAAAGCAGATGCTCGGCAGAGAGGGTTGTAACATTATCAATGTTTCATCTATGAATGCATTCACTCCTCTTACAAAAATTCCTGCATATTCAGGTGCTAAGGCTGCAATTTCAAATTTCACACAGTGGCTTGCAGTTCACTTCTCAAAAGAGGGCATCAGAGTTAATGCAATCGCTCCCGGTTTCTTCTCAACAAAGCAGAATGCGGCACTTCTGTGGAATCCCGACGGCTCACCAACACCGAGAACTGACAAGATTCTTGCTGCCACTCCCATGGGACGTTTCGGTGAGGCTCACGAGCTTGACGGCGCACTTCTTTTCCTTATTAACAACGATGCTGCAGGCTTTATCACAGGCGTTGTGCTTCCCGTTGACGGCGGATTTTCATCATACAGCGGTGTTTAATAAATAATCATCAGCGTGTTTTGGTTACTTTTCCACGCTAGGAAAAGTAACGCCCCGCAGCGAGTGTGGATAAATAATTTTTTGAATTAATTTTTGGAGATGAATAAAATGGATATGTTTAAGACAATTTATGAATTAGGTATTATTCCTGTTGTGGCTATTGATGATGCTGACAAAGCAGTGCCTCTTGCAAAGGCTCTTAGTGAAGGCGGACTGCCTGCAGCTGAAATCACATTCAGAACAGCTGCAGCTGAAGAATCAATCAGAAGAATCGTAGCTGAATGCCCCGACGTACTCGTTGGTGCAGGCACAGTGCTTACAAAAGAGCAGGCTGACAGAGCAGTAGCCGCAGGTGCTAAATTTATTGTTACTCCCGGCTTTAACCCTGAAATGGTTGCTTACATCAAGTCACTCGGTATTCCTATGATGCCAGGTGCTGCAACTCCCGGTGAAATGGAGCAGGCTATGAGCATGGGGCTTACCAACATCAAGTTCTTCCCTGCCGAAGCAAATGGCGGTGTTGCTAAGCTTAAGGCTCTTGCAGGCCCCTATCAGGCTGCTAAGTGGATGCCTACAGGCGGTGTAAACGCAAAGAATCTGAACGATTACCTCTCATTTGACCGCATCATCGCTTGCGGCGGCACATGGCTTGCAACAGGTGCAGATATTGCTGAGGGCAACTGGGACGGTATCACAAGCAAGTGTAAGGAAGCTGTCAAGACAATGCTCGGCTTCAAGCTCGGCGGCGTGGTTATTTATGATGACGATGCAAAGGCTGAAGCTCAGCTTCTCTGCAAGCTCTTCGGCTTTAAATATGAAGAAAAAGATTGCAGCGTATCAGCAGGCGATATCAGCTTTATGAAAGACGAAAGCGGTGCAAAGGGCTGCATCATTATAAACACTCTTAACGGAAACAGAGCAATGGCTTATCTTAAGAGAATGGGTGCTGAAATTGACCCAGATATCTGGTATGACAAAAAGGGCAATGTAAGCTGCTTCGGACTTAAGAACACAATTGCAGGCTTTGAAATCTGTATCGAGACTAAATAAATTATTTTTGTGAGGTATATAAAAATGGCTAAAAGAATTGTAACATTCGGTGAAATCATGTTAAGACTTGCCCCCGAAGGCTATCTTCGTTTTTTCCAAAACGACACTATGCAGGCTACCTTCGGCGGCGGTGAAGCAAATGTTGCTGTGTCTCTTGCAAACTACGGCATGGACGCTTCATTTGTAACAAAGCTCCCTGCACACGCTATCGGTCAGGGCGCTGTTAACTCACTCAGAGGTCTTGGTGTTGACACAAAGGATATCGTAAGAGGCGGCGACAGAGTAGGCATTTATTTCCTTGAAAAGGGTGCATCACAGAGAGGCTCAGTTTGCATTTATGACAGAGCTCACTCAGCTATTCAGCTTGCTTCAAGAGATGATTTTGACTGGGATAAGATTTTTGATGGTGCTGACTGGTTCCACTTCACAGGTATCACTCCGGCTCTCGGCGAAAATCTTGTTGAAATTTGCCTCGACGCTTGCAAGGCAGCTAAGGCTAAGGGCGTGAAGATTTCATGTGACCTTAACTACAGAGGTAAGCTTTGGACAAGACAGCAGGCTCGTGAAGCTATGACAAAGCTCTGTGAATATGTTGATGTATGCATTTCAAACGAAGAAGATGCAAAGGATGTATTCGGCATTGAAGCTGAAAACACCGACATTTACGGTGGCAAGCTTGATAAAGAGGGCTATAAGAGTGTTGCTAAGCAGCTTATGGATACATTTAACTTTGAAAAGGTTGCTATTACACTTCGCTCATCAATTTCAGCCAATGATAATGACTGGGCTGCTATGCTTTATGACGGTGAAAACTACTGCTTCTCAAAGGAATATCACCTTCATATTGTTGACCGTGTAGGCGGCGGGGACAGCTTCGGCGGCGGACTTATCTATTCACTTCTCAGCGGCAAGACCACACAGGAAGCAGTTGAGTTTGCAGTTGCCGCATCAGCTCTCAAGCACTCAATTGAAGGCGACTATAACCGTGTGTCAGTTTCCGAAGTTGAAAAACTTGCAGGCGGCGACGCAAGCGGCAGAGTACAGAGATAATGCAGAATTCGGAATTGCGGGGGAGCAGTAACAAATAAAAATATCTCTTCCGCAGAACCGAACAGAACATTTAAAATCCATAAAAACAAAAGGAGAATTAACATGAACAATACTAACACAATCAGGCCTTTTGGTTGGAAAGATAAACTCGGATATGCCATGGGCGACATGGGCTGCGGATTTTCATTCCAGCTTGTTTCAACATTTATGCAGCTCTATTATTTTCAGTGCATCGGCATAAAAACCGGTGACTACGCTGTTATCATACTCATTTCAAAGGCATTTGATGCAATTAATGACGTGGTTATCGGTAATCTTGTTGACACTAAGAGAATTGGCAAAAAGAGTAAGTATATGCCTTGGATTTTGCTTGGCGGTATAACTCTTGTTCTGTTTAATGTGATGATTTTTGCACCGATTACATCATTCCCTTACTGGGGCAAATATGCTTGGTGTCTTATTTCATACTGCTTATGGTCAATCTCTTACACTATGGTTAATGTGCCTTACGGCTCACTTCACAGCGTAATTACCGATAAGCCCAACGAAAGAACTTCACTTTCAACCTTCCGCAGCATCGGTGCAGCACTGCCTGCAATTATCATTATGATTGTGCTTCCGAGCATAGTTTATAATAAGGTAAAAAATCCTGTTACAGGAGTTACCGAAGATGTTCTCAAGGGTGAAACACTGTTGCCTGTTGCTCTTGTGATGTCCATTGTTGCCTTTGCAACTCTCTGGGGTACCACACGGCTTGTCAAAGAGCGTGTTCAGCGCAGTGATGACGGACAGAATACCACAGGTATGAAGGCATTTTTCTCAGCCTTCCACTCATTCTTCACAAACAGAGCTATGGTTGGCGCAACAGTAGCCACCGTAGCAAGTGTTGCTCTTTTCAACTCAACAATGGCACTTAACAATATGGTTTTCCAGTATTTCTTTAAGGATACAGGTAAGGTTGGCATTGCTATGATAGGCTCCTATGCACCTATGGTTATATTTATGGCTATAGTGGGCAAGGTAACTGCGAAGTTCGGCAAGAAGAATGTTATTGTAAGCACAATGTTTGTTGGTGCTGTTGCAGGCATTATTTCACTGTTCGTTCCTATCAGCGCAGATATGACAGGTATGATTATCTATATAATCTGTCTTATGGGTCTTAATCTCGGCAATGCAGCATTCCAAATTACTGTCTGGGCAATTGTAGCTGACTGCATTGAAGTCAGCTACCGCAAGACCGGTAAGAGCGAAGAAGGCTCGCTGTACGCTCTTTATTCATTTTTCCGCAAGCTCTCTCAGGGCATCGGTCAGGCAGTGGTTTCATGGGGTCTTGCAGCAATCGGTTTTGTTGAGGGCGAAAATGCTGTTCAGGCAGCAGACTTCGGCGACAAGGTTAAGTCACTCTACTTTGTTGTGCTGGCTGTAGGCTCACTTATTGCCTTCCTTGCCATGAAGTTTATTTATAACATCACAAAGGAAGATGAAAAAGCTTTCGCAATCAAAAACGAAGAAATTGCATAAAGGTTTTATATTCAAAGGACGCGGGTAAGTTGCCTGTGTCCTTTGAAATTTTTGCCGCCGAGTTGAGTGACCGAATATAAAAATTGACACTATTGATTTTACTGTTGCATTATGCTAAAATACACACATTACATATTATAGGGGGACAATATGGGAATTGTATTTAAAATCTTAGGAATAATTATAACAGTGTTTCAGATGATTGAAAGTGTTTTTGTGCCGGTTGAAACCTATGATTGGGCAAGTGAGCTTTTCAGCGATCCTTCCAAAGCATCTTATTCAGAGCTGTGTTATGAGCTCAGCCAAAACAGTAAAAATGTAACTGATACATGGCGTCAGGGCATGATTTCGGGTAACGGCCTTCAGGGTGTTATTACAAGCGGTTCACCTTACAGCGACACTCTCATTTATCAGAATATGCACTTCATTATGCCTAATAAAAATGTGCGCTACTGTCCTGACACATCTCACGAGCTTGAAACAGTCAAGCAGAATATAGCCGCCAGTAAAAACATAACCGACAATGCATCTTATGACGATGTTTATGCTTTCCATCCCGGCGCATCTCTTCGCATTGAGCAAACAAAGCGCTCTAAGGTAAAGTATATACGCTACACTGACTATGAAACAGCTCAGGTGGGTGTGCAGTACACAAACATAAAGGGCACATGGAACAGAACCACATTTACTTCACAGGCAGACGGGGTTACTATCACAAAGATAGGTTCTTCTTCAACAGGCTCTAAGGTTAATCTCACACTGTCTATAGATGATATTTCAACTTTTGCAAACTACGGCAACGGCAGTGAAGTTGATATAAAATATAAAAAGCTCACAGGTGATGACGGTGAGTATATAGCTATGGTTGCCCATTATCCTGATTATGAAAACAGTGAGCTTAAAGAGGGAGGATATGCAACCGTTGTTTATATTATAAACGAGGGCGGTATTAAAAGAAACAGCAGGTTTCTTTGTAATGTTAAGGATGTGCAGTATTGCGGCGAAAAAGACCCTACAGTTAAAATATCAGGTGCAGATAATGTTTATCTTATTGCTGTTACGGGCAGAACCTATGAAATGGGTAAAATGGAAGATTTTGCTGCTGCAGATAGCTATGCACTTGTTGACGAGCTTCTTTCTGAAACGAAAGCTGTGGCTGAAAAGTATACCTGTGACGGTTTATTTGACTATGAAGCTGCACTCAAGGCACACAGTGAAATCTTTAAGGCAGAGTTTGATAAAGTTACATTAAAATTAGGTGATAATGACAGCACAAAAGCCAATGAGGGTCTCGTTCTCGATCAGTACAGAAAAGATAAGATAAACACTGACCTTGCCGAAAGAGCTTATTATTCAGGCAGATATGCTTATCTGTGTGCAGGTGGCAGCAGCACACCAAGACTCTATGGCATGTGGACAGGTGAGTGGGCTCCCGGTTGGGGCAGTAAATACACAATGGATGCTAATGTAAATCTGCAGACATCTTCGATGAATACCGGTAATATGGAGTCTTCTTATATAGGCTATGCTTCATTCATTCTTCGTCAGGTGCCTGATTGGGAAGAAAACGCCAGGGCAACCCACGGCTTCAGTGACGCTATTCAGGCTCCTGTTAACAGTGACGGTGACAAGGCAGTTATAACTGAGACTTGCTATCCTTATCCTTTCAGATATTGGAATGCAGGCACATCATGGATGCTGCAGCCTCTTTATGAAACACTTCTTTGCTACGGTGACGTGAAAATTCCTATTACAGAGGAATTCGATATGAATTCATTGAAGTCTGTGCTTTCTCTCACTGCCGAAGATTTGACCGATGAAGAAATTTCTGCAATGAGTGAAAAGGGCTGGTTAGACCTTCGCAGTCAAATTCTTCTGCCTCTGCTTTTAAAGAGTGCTAATTATTGGGATCAGATGATGACACCTGAATACTTTACAGATTCCACGGGAAATGTCCATTATCAAAAGGGTAAGACAGAGCTTAATGAGGGTGAAACCTACGCTATTCTTCCTTCTTATTCACCTGAAAACAATCCCTCAAACTATCCGAGTCCCTCTGTTGCAAATGCGGCTATTGATATAAGCGCCTGCAAGAGTAATCTTGAAATGCTCATAGACATAATAAAAAGTCTTGATAGCAGTGCCGATACAGCTCATTGGCAGAGTCTGCTCGAAGACCTGCCCGTGTACCTTTATGATGAAACGGGAGCAATAAAAGAGTGGGCAGCAAGTGAATTTGAGGAAAACAATCTGCACCGTCATTTAAGCCATCTTTACTGTGTATGGCCTATGTTTGAAACTCAGAATGACGAACAGCTCAAAGCAGCCTGTGTGCAGGCAATAGCAAACAGAGCCAGTGAAAATCAGTCAAGCCACGCTCTTGTTCACAGAGCTCTTATTGCAGCCAGACTCAAGGACTCTGCCGCTGTAACAGATTCTCTTGTAAACCTTATGAATCACTGGATTTATTATGATTCACTTATGACAAACCATGACTATGACAGAAACAGCTGCTATTGCACCGACTTTGCAATAGGTTATCTTGGCATCATAAATGAAAGTCTTGTTTACTCATACACAGGTGAAATTGAAGTGCTGTCGGCGCTGCCTGACAGCGGCTTTGACAGCGGTGAAATCAAGGGCATAAGAACAAGAAGCAGGGCAGTTGTTGATTCGCTTAAGTGGAATATAAAAGACGGAACTGCTGAAATTACAGTGACCTCAGACATAGATCAGGTCATAGAAGTTTCATGTGCTCTCTCAGATGAAACACATAACATCAGCTTCACAAAGGGTGAAACCAAGACTGTTACATTCAATATCACAAAATAAACCAAAATGATGCGAGGGTTTTCTTCGCATCATTTTTTTGTTTTTCTCAATTAATAAATCATAATAACACAAAAGGTTGCAATTATTTCCTTTTTGAGTTATAATGTATCTGTTTAATTTTGCATAAAAACAAGGAGGACACTATGAGAAACATTAAAATTATCAACTCAGGCTGGGCTTTTTCAAAAAACGCAAAGTCAGCACCTAAGGCTATGCCTTCTGATTGGCAGGCACTTGACCTTCCCTACACATGGAACGGCAAAGACGGTCAGGACGGCGGCAACGATTATTACAGAGGTACTTGCTGGTTTGCAAAAGAAATCAAAGCTGCAGACCTTCCTGAAGGTGAAGTGCACTATCTTCAGTTTGACGGTGTAAATTCTTCATGTGAGGTTTATTGGAATGACAAGAAAATAACTGAGCATGACGGCGGTTATTCAACCTTCAGAGTAGAAATCAAGGATATAAAGGATGTAAACATTCTTGCAGTTGCTGTTGATAACTCACCTAACGATAAGGTTTATCCCCAGAATGCTGACTTCACATTTTATGGCGGCATTTACCGTGATGTAAGTGTAATCGGCGTAAAGAAGAATCATTTTGACCTTGACTATTACGGCTCACCCTCAATTATGGTTACACCTGAAATTGAAGGGGACAAGGCTACAGTAAAAATCAAGACCTTCATTAAAGATGACTATGACTGCAAGGTTAAATATGAAATTATTGCAGACGGCGAAGTTGTTGCTGCATGTGAAATGGATGAAGACGACGAAGCAAAGCTGACAATTGAAAATGTTCACCTTTGGGACGGTCTTCGTGACCCCTATCTTTACACTGCAAAGGCAACTCTTATCGAAAAGGGTGAAGCTATAGACGAAATCTCAACACGCTTCGGTTGCCGTACCTTTAGGATTGACCCCGAAAAGGGCTTCTTCCTCAACGGCAGAGAATATACTCTTCGTGGTGTATCACGCCATCAGGACAGACCTGACATAGGTAATGCACTTCTGCCTGAGCATCATAAGGAAGACATTGACCTCATTCTCGAAATGGGTGCAAACACAATCCGTCTTGCACACTATCAGCACTCACAGGTTTTCTATGACCTTTGCGACGAAGCAGGTCTTGTTATCTGGGCTGAAATTCCCTATATATCAAAGCATATGCCCGGCGGCTTTGACAACACTGTCAGCCAGATGAAAGAACTTATTGTGCAGAACTATAATCACCCCTCAATTGTTGTCTGGGGTCTGTCAAACGAAATCACAATTGCAGGCTCAGCTGATCCTGACCTTATCAGAAACCACAAGGTACTCAATGACCTTTGCCATAAAATGGACAGCACAAGACTGACAACAATTGCTTCTGTTACAATGTGCTCAATTGATTCAGAATATGTGCATATCAGTGATGTGCTTTCATACAACCACTATTTCGGCTGGTACGGCGGCACAACAGACATGAACGGCCCTTGGTTCGATACCTTCCATAAGAAGTACCCGAACAAAGCTATCGGTCTTAGCGAATATGGCTGTGAGGCACTTGACTGGCACACTTCAACACCCACTCAGGGTGACTACACTGAGGAATATCAGTCATACTATCACGAAGAGCTTATCAAGCAGATTGCTGAAAGACCTTATCTCTGGGCAACTCATGTGTGGAATATGTTTGACTTTGCTGCAGATGCACGTGCTGAGGGCGGCGAAAACGGCATGAATCACAAGGGTCTTGTTACCTTCGACAGAAAGTACAAAAAGGATTCATTCTATGCATATAAGGCATGGCTCAGCAATGAAAAGGTGCTTCATCTTTGCTCAAAGAAATATATTGACAGAACCGAAGATGTGACCAAGGTTACAGTTTATTCAAACTGTGATGAGGTTGAGCTCTTTGCAAACGGAGTCAGTGTCGGCAAGCAGGCTAAGGGCAAATATCCCTTCTTCTATTTTGAGGTTAAAAATGAGGGCGAAACCACTCTCACAGTTAAGGCTGACGGTCTTGAGGACTCTGCCGTTATACGCAAGGTTGATACACCTAATGAGAGCTACATTATGAAAGAGGAAGGCGATGTAATCAACTGGTTTGAGATTACCATGCCTGACGGTTACTGCTCAATCAACGACACAATCGGTGACATTATGTCAACTTTTGGCGGTAAGATTGCGGCAATAAAGATTCTGCTCAAGATCAAGAATGCCTTTGCAAGCCCCGAAAAGGCTGATGCTAAGCCTGAGGAAAAGAAGAAGGGCAAGAAAAAGGGTAGCGGACTTGAAATTGCAGGCTTTGAGCTGAGCGTGGGTATGATTAAGAATGTTTACGGCATGGCTAAGGGCTTCACGGTAAAGCGTGCCTTCTCAATGATGGGCGGCAAGTTCACAAAGGAGCAGATTCTTGAAGTCAATGCAATTCTCAACAAGTTTAAAAAACCGACAAAATAATCATACAATAAAGATAAAAGGAGTTGCTGCACAATTGTGCAGCAACTCCTGAATTTTTATGCTTCCTGAAAAAATTCCTTGCCAATGCCGCAAACGGGGCAGAGCCAATCTTCGGGCACATCTTTCCACTCGGTACCCGGAAGAACATCATGCTCAGGGTCGCCTTTCTCCGGGTCGTAAATGTAGCCGCAGGGGCAGATATATTTTTTCATTGTTATCACCTCAAGGGGAGTATTGGCAGGAATGGGGGAGGATAAACAACAAACGAGTGACATCACTGCCACTCGTTTGTTAATTATATTTTCTTGTCGCCCCTGAAAGGGGAGATGTCACGAAGTGACAGAGGGGTTCAACCAAAATATCTGTTAAGAAGACCTTCAAATGCCTTGCCGTGTCTTGCTTCGGTATAGAAAGCCTTTTGTTTATAAGGGTTAAAATAGATTATCCCAAGCATATCCCGAGAGGTCAAATTTTATATATAAAGAAAATTGCTTAACTCTCAATATAATCGATTTGAGTGATTTAGTAAAGTTTCTGAGATCTTAAATAAACATAGTTCCAAATAAAAAAGGATATACTCATTAATTAAAGCTATCGAGATCATATTCTACGAGGTTGCCAATAGCCTCTTTCATATACTCCACAGTTATAACAAAAGCAACCCCTTATCTTCAGGGTTCAATAAATACCGAATGTGAGTGTGGTGTGAAAACTGACAGCAAGGTGATCAGTTCTCCCAATGACGTCACTTTATCAGTACAGTCCTAGCAAAGATAAGTTTGTGCTAAAGGCTTCAGTTAAGGGTACAACGACATATAGAGTCACAGGACGTAAATCGGGTGCTGAGTATCAATTTAAGGTAAAACCTTACAATAAAACAAGTGACGGTACGGTAATCTGGGGTAGTGCATCTGCTGCGTTTGTTACTGCTACGGAACCGGCTAAACCTCAAATCAGTCTTAGTTCTACATCAAAGGGTAAGGTAGCTGTAAGCTGGAATAATGTAAGTGGAGAAACCGGATATCAGATTTATTATAGTATAAACAAATCAAGTGGCTATACTAAACTGACAAATGTTGGTACTAACAAGATAAAGTACACTGCCTCCAAACTTTCAAGCGGTAAGACATATTACTTCAAGGTCAGAGCTTACAAGAAAGTAAACGGCAAAACTATATTTGGCACCTTCAGCTCTGTTAAGAGCATAAAAGTTAAATAACAAGTCAGAATCACCCTGGAGAAATGAACTAGTCAAGCAAAAATAGAGAAAGGTAGAAACATGGTGATTTTCCATGTGTCTACCTTTTTTACAATTGCATCAAAACCGGTGCTTGTATTTCATTCTTCTTTTAGAGATTGCCCGACCTTAATAATTTCTTCTCTGTCAAGCTGGCCGTAAATAGTAACGGTTATTTTGTTGCCGGTGATAATAAGAGTTGAATATGGCTTCCCTTCGTTTTTGCCTGCAATAAGATATGCGTCTCTTCCTAATATATTGATATTTTTAACATTGTTTTTGTCAGTATGAACTGAAAGTCCGTCATTAAGAGAAACGTAAATATCATATGCGAGGTTTTCTTTTTCGTTTTCATATCTGTATCCGACAGCCTCGTATTCATCGTATTTTTCTTTCAAGGTGAAGCCTTGAGGAATATGATCAGCAATTATTCTTTCGTGGTTGCTGAAATCAATTGAAGTTTCATCATTTGTAATAAAATAGAATTTGATATGTGTTTCATAAAACTCCATTACGGCATTCTTGAAATCTGCTCTTGCCTGAGGACTTGCCATAATTAATGAAAGAGCACCGATACAAATATAGAGAATTATAATTGCTGCCTTGGATAAGGTGTTTCTGAAAAAGGAAATATTATTTTTCTTTTTGTCAAAAGAAGAGATGAGCTTATCCATCTTTCTTTCAAAGTCTGCACTGAAGGTATGTTCTATTTTACTGTCATTCGGTATAGTGGAAATTTCATGGTTCTTTACTCTGATTAAAGCTGAAGCTAACATAGCGTCACTTATTTCCATTGGCTTTTGCTCCTTTCATAAGTTCTTCTTTAAGTATCGTTCTTCCACGTCTTACTTGCTGGTGTATAGTACCAGGTTTTCTTTCTAAAAGTTCAGCTATTTCCTTTTCGGACATCTGTTCCACAATAAGAAGATAGAGCACATCTCTGTAAACTGTGGGCATTTTTGCGAGAGTTTTTACTATAAAATCCTCTGCTTCAATACTTTGATAAAAAGAACTGCTTTCTTTATCGCTGACATCATAAAGTTCGTCAATATCCGTTTCAGGTAATCCTTTGTTTTTCCTTATTATATCGAGTGCGGCGTTTTTTGAAGCCGTGATGACATAGGAAAGAGTTTTTGAAGATTCAACATCTACTACCTTGTTGATGTTTTTTGCTATTCCGATAAAGGCATTGTGTACTGCATCTTCAGCAAGATAGGCATCGGACAAAACCGAGTTTGCCACATACCACATTTTCTTTCTGTATAAGGTATAGATTTTTTCGAACTTTATTTTGTCATCATCTTCTTCTATGAGAAGAGTGTAAAAAAGTAACATATATTTGCTCCTGCTTGTGTTTTTAAACGTTCATAATATTAAACGGAATATTTTTGCAAAAACTTACATTTTTTGATTGTTTTGTAAGTTTTCTTATTTTTTATCCGTTAATAGTTGTGAGAGCCCTTAAACGTTCAACCTATTATAGCATATATTTGTTTGCTTTTTAAGAGGCGCACTCTGATTCCCGTCGAAAGGATGGACTTAATTTATTATGGATGTTATACTTTTAAATGAAAAGAAAAAGGAGGAGATATTATGGAAAAGATAAAAAGAATGCTGAGCATATTAATGGTGGTTATTATGCTTTCAATTTCTCTTCCTATTAGTGCTTTTGCTGAGTATGGAACAGCAGGGGCGGCCATTGAAGATACAATATACGAAATAGGAAAAACTTATAGTGTAAATGGCGTTGATTACTGTATTGAAGAAAGCGGAAGCGTAACCGTAAAAGGACCTGCATTAAAGGGTGTACCCGAAAGAGTTGAGATTCTCTCAAAGCTTGGTGATTATACGGTAACCTCAATCGGATACGGTGCCTTCCAGAATTGCGATGCTATAAAAGAAGTTATACTTCCCGAAACAATTACAACACTTTTATATTTGGCGTTTAAAGGTTCTGGCTTAACCTATATGGAAATCAAAGGTAAAAATGTTAATGTAAGAACAGATTTTAAGGATACTCCTTTATATGAAAATCCTGATAACTGGAAAAATGACATACTGATGGTATCGGGTTATGCAGTTGTATCAAAGGCTAAGGGAAAGGTAATCCTTGATAAAGATGTTGTGGGTGTCAGTGAACAGTGCTTCGGGTATAGCAGTCCTGTTACAGACCTTACTATATTAAATCCTGAATGTCATATCATGAACTCGTCAGCTGCTTTGCCTCTTAATGCAACAATTTATGCCTATAAAGACTCGACAGCTCAGAAATATGCAAAAGGCTTCGGTCGTAAATTTTCTCTTATTTGCGACTGCGATGATACTGTTTTTGTACCTGCTACGAAATCCTACTGTTACGGAGTTACAGGCTACAGCGACGGTTATTGGTGTAACATATGTAATATGTATTCTTCGGGAGGCATAAAGGATACAACCTTTGAACACACAGATCTCGATGAGGATAACATATGCGATTTCTGCAAACTTAGTACCGATATTGAAATCTCAGATGCAGGCAAATGCGGTGACGAAGTTTATTGGCGTTTTACTGACAAGGGTGACCTTTATATCAGCGGTACAGGGGATGTGTATACTTATAACTATACAATTAATGAACCTTGGTACAGTCATAGAAATGAGATTAAAAAGTTTACTGCTGAGGAGGGTATAGGAAGACTTCATGGAATATCCTTTGCGGATTATAAGAATCTTGAGTCTGTAGCAATGGCAGATTCGGTTTTATCTCTTCCTAAATCCTTTGAAAATTGCACAGCACTTAAAGATATTATATTCCCGAAATCGATCCTGGCTATTCCTTCCGATTGCTTCAGAGGCTGTACTTCACTTGAGAGTGTTTTCATTCCCAAAAATGTTGCTGAGATAGGTAACTATGCTTTTTATAATTGCGCCAATCTCAGTGATATAGATTTTGAAACGGGATATGTCAAGCTCGGATTCAGAGTGTTCAGGAATACTGCAGCTTACAATAATTCCGACAATATCAAGGACGGCTTTCTTTATATTGATAACTGTCTTATAGCGGAAATTACACCGGGTGTAACAACTCTTGTTCTCGGTGAAGAGGTTACTAGTATTGCAACCGGTTGGGATGCTGATGGTTCAAATGTGACGGAGATTGTGGTTTATAATTATGACTGTGCATTTCCGAGAGACAGCGGTGCTGTTCCTTACAATGCTGTTCTGAAAGGCTACGTGGGCTCTACAGCTTGGTTTTATACAAAGAATTTTGGACTTACTAAAAGATTTGTAGCTCTTGAGGAGCATACTCACACAGAAGTAATTGATATTCCTGCAGTTACTCCTACTGAGAAAGAGCCGGGCTATACTCATCAGAGCCATTGTTCTGTATGCGGCGAGATTGTGTCAAAACGTGAGAAGATTTCTCCCGTGGAATATGAGATTACCGTTGAAGGCAATGTTGTTATAGCACAAAAATCAGATGCGGCAACTAACGAAAACGACGGTGCGGATATAGTTATTACATTTTCAGTTTACCAAAACGTATGCACAAGTAATGTCAGCCAAACTGTTATCTACAAGGTTGGCGAAGTGAAATTATCAAAGACTGAATTCACCTATAACGGCAAGGTACAGAAGCCTAATGTTACTGTAAAAGACAGTAAGGGTGCGCTGTTAGTCAAAGACAGAGATTATAAGATTACATATTCTGATAATTCAAAGTACAGCGGCAAATATACTGTAGATGTTAATTATATCGGCAATTATGCAGGCAGAAGTACTATGAATTACAGTATTGTTATCAACCCGATTACGCCGATGACTTCAGCTTCCACTATTGATAGCGTTACTCTTAGTTGGGTAAAAGGTCATTCTGATCTTGTTTACCGGGTGTATTCCGTAGACGGTAGCGGAAATCTGACAAAAATCGCTGATACAAAAAATGACAGTTATAAAGTGACTTCTCTTGAGGGAGATACCGAGTACCGTTTCCTTGTCCGTGCTTATGTAAAAGGCGATGACGGCAAAACTTACTGGGGTGAAAAGGGGAATGTCATGGTCTGTGCTACTAAATCAAACAAAGGCATAATAAATTGGCTTAGAAATATCATTGCAAAGTTCAAAGCGATTATTCAAAGGCTGTTTAGGATAACAAAATGATAAATTTTAAGGAGGATTTCATATGAAAAAGACATTTAAAAAACTTACAGCTATATTGTTGGTATCAATTATGCTTATTGCTTCGGTGCCAATGCAATCCTTTGCGGGTTTTGACAACTTTAGAATTCCTATAATAAAGAGCATTGAATTCGGCGAAAGCCCGCAATCTATATCCCTCAAAGAGCTTGATAATTATTACACTATGCTTTTTGAGGCTTTTGAGGAAGATGGGATAACTTTAGAAAGCCTGACAGAAAAGTTTCCTTTAAATTATGATACTATATTGAATTTTTATTTCTCTTCATCAAATTTTGAATATGAGTTTGATATTACGCTTTTTTCGGGTAAAAAATATACCGTTTCCTCTGAATATGCTTCTGTAAAGCTGAATAAAACTTTCAGCCTTGAGATAGACGCTTTCATCACTTATGATACATATCTGGAGGCTAAAGAAAAAGGTTCAGATGAAATTGAAGTTAATCTTTGCGGATATCTTTATAACAACCGTACATATGATTATTTTGATGCTGCTGATTACACATCGAAAACAACGTTGCCTCTTAAGTCGATGATTGTAAAGAATATCACTCCGCTTTCAGGAATTCCGGATAAGCTTTATGCTGATAGCGATTATATTGATATAGACGGTGCAGAGTTTTTGATTGAATATGCAGACGGTACAGTAACTACTTCAAAAGCGGTACGCACTTCAGATGCTGATGACGTATTTTATGATAACTATACCCTTGACGGAAATGAATTATTTGTCTGGACTGAGTATGATTATGACGAGGAGACCGATAAAAATATAGCAGAATACTGTTTTGAATATCTTGATGCATATTTTAAAACATCTGCTGAATTTGTAGAAACATCTCTTTTTAAGAGCGTTAAAATTACCGATTGTGATTTTGATGTTAACACAGCAGTGCTGAAATCTATTAGTTATGAGCTTACCTATGAGGACGGCAGAGTTCTTTCTTTCACAAAGGATTTATCCGAAGAGGAGGTCGAAATGCTGGTCTTAGGTAAAGAGATCAATTTTATTGATGGCTATATTGTTTATGTCTACCTTACTGTAGGCGGTTTTGATGTTTTCAGCGAGAAAATCAATGTGGATACAATTGATATTGAACTTAGTATAGGCGAAAATTCAGATGTTTACAAAACAGATATTCCTCACAAAGATATAATTAACGGTATGTTGAATGTGTACTTTTTCTTTGTAAATATAATTGAAAAAATCCAGAATATAATTGACTTTATTTTCTTTTTTAATTTTGATATGAAAGGACATGGGACATTATGAATTTTAGTATATCAAAAGAAAGAATGCTTGAAGGTATGCACACCATGAACTCTTTCGACACAAGACTTACTGGCAGCAAGGGGCACAATGATTTTATCAAGTGGCTTAAAGATGAAATCATAAAGATGGATATTCCTATTTATTCCGACCCTTTTTATTTCAGACGTTGGGAAGAAAAGAATTCCTCAATCGAAATAATTGACGGTGATAAGAATTTTAATATTCCCGTTTCATCAGCTTATCCATATTCAGGTCAGACATCTGCCGGTGGAATAACAGAAGAGCTCGTATATGTAAAAAGTGTTAAAGATATACCGAAAACTACGGGTAAAATTGCAGTTTTCAATGTAGCAAATATAAACTTTCTGCCAAGTGAAATTGCCTTTGACAAGCGTTCAAGTTATCCGGAGGATGTTGTGCTTGAAAAGAAATACGAAGGTCCGGTTATCACAAGTTTTGTTCAGTGCTTTTACGGCATAGTTTCAAAGCTTTCCAAAGCAAAGGCAGTTATCCTGATATGGAAAGGTCTTCATGACGATATGATTGAAGGTCAGTACCTTTCATTCATAGCAGACTATCAGAATATACCTATGCTCTGGGTCAACGAAACCAACGGCAAAAAGATAATTGAAGCGGCAAAGGCGCATAAGAAGGCGAAGTTCGTCCTTGAATCGGAAATTGAAGAACATGCACATACCGAAAGCTTTTACTGCATTATTAAAGGTAAAAATCAAAAGGAGAATGTTATCATAAACACTCATACTGACGGTACAAACTGTGTGGAAGAAAACGGGCCCATTGCTCTGTTGGAGCTTATGAGAAATATGAAAGACACAGTGCCTGAAAGAACACACATTTTTCTTTTCACTACGGGACATTTCCGACTTCCCCATTTCGAGGATATCAGAACAGGTGCATTCCAGTCTGCATCACGGTGGCTCGCCATGCACAGAGATTTATGGGACGGCAAGGGTGAACATTTCAAATGCGTTGCTAATCTCACCATTGAGCATTTAGGCTGCAAGGAATGGCGTGATATTGACGGCGAATACAAATATACGGGCAAGCCTGAAATTGACCTTGTATATACCGGCAATAAGTTTATGGATAAGCTCTATATTGACACTGTAAAGGGCAGAAAAACTATCCGCACAATGACACTTCGTGGTCACAATGCGCTTCATTTTGGTGAAGGACAGAATTTCTTTACTATGGGTGTTCCTGAAATAAGCCTTGTTCCCGCACCCTATTATCTCTGCGTTGTCAGTGACAGCCATGAGATGGAAAAGTTTGATATTGACCTTATGACTGAGCAGACAGAAACCTTCGCAAAGCTTATAGAAAAGATAGAAAAAATCTCTGCCAAAGAGCTCGGCAAGAGTGACGGATATTCAATCGTTAAAGCTAAGAGTGTTTCAGGCGGATATGATTTCAGCCTGAAAGGTATTGCGGATAAGATTTCGTCTGTAATAAAAAAATAAACCGGCAGATTTGTTCTTTCGGTCAGAAAAATTCAGGCTATGTGAAGCTCATTTCGATTTATATAGGAGTAGGTTGTCAGGTGAAATTTATTGACAGATAATATATACAATGATATAATTTTGTTGAAAATATATAAAAGGGGAGATAAATTATGAAAAGGAAAATTGGAATTTTGTCATTTGTTGCGATCCTTGTCGCTTTGCTGACATTGTCTGTCAGTGCGATAACTATCAGCGAGTTTTCAAGTGACAGCACATTCAAGCCCGTGGCATACTCTACTCACAAAAGAGTATCGAGTGTTACACTCTACGGCAATGCTGATTATCTTTGTATGAAAGCTTATTCGGAGAAAAACAACTCAGAGCTTTTCTGTCTGGACATCTATTCTGATTCCAAGTATAAGAACCCCGTAACAACCTATTCAAACACCTTTAAAATCGGAACAAAATATGAAAATATTCTTTTTGATCTTACCGGCTTTGAAAACGGTACATATTATGCTATGGCATATGTAAAGAAAAAGCCTGCCATCAGTTATTATGAAGGTCAGTTAAAAAAAGACCCGGACACAGAGGTTAAGTTCAAAATAGTAATCAACAGAAAAGGTTCCTCAGATATCAAAAATGCCAAGGTCGTTATGTACGGTTATGAAAACACAGAAAACGGCCCCACTGTTTATTGGTATAATCTGCCCAAAGCAAAAGGTTATTATGTCTATAGAAAAGACGGCGATAAATACAAGAAAATCGCAACGATAAAAACCAACAAAGGTAACTTCGGACAGTACAACGATAAGACCTATAAGGGTAAGAATGCTACTAAGTATTATAAAATCAAAGCTTACAGTGGCAGTACCGTTTCGGGCTATTCCAAAAATAATGTCAAAGCAGTTATAGTTAAAACTCCGACAGTTAAAGTTCAGGCTATTTACGGTGACAGAATTAAAGTATCGTGGAGCTCTGTCGGTGTGAAAAATGCAGAATATACAGTTTACCGTGCTACGGGTAAAAACGGAGAGTGGGAGAAACTCGGTTGGACAACTGACAGATACTTCTACGATTCAAAAAGCAGCAATAATCTCAAAAATAACACAGCTTATTACTATACCGTTATAGCGACAACCTCCAATGCAATCAGCGGTTATGATACAGACGGTGTCGGTATCAGATTTTTCTATACACCCAAGCTTGAAAGTGCATCGGCAACTAAAGATGACATAACTGTAAGATGGAAAAAGATTACAGGCGCAACAAGCTATGAGATTTACAGAAGAGCCAATAAAAATGACGATTGGGTGAAAATCGGCACATCAAAGACCACCTCTTATACTGATGAAACCATAGAGGAAGGAACTGCTTATTATTACACGGTTAAAGCTAAGAAAGGCAACTCTCTCGGTTCTTATAACAATACAGGTATATGTGGCGGATATTTCCCGGCACCTGCAGTAAATGATATTACAGAATTAGAAAACGGCTATCCCGTTATAACCTGGTCTGAGGTTAAGAACTGTGATAAATATGTTGTTTACAGAAGAGATGCCGATGGTACCGAGTGGAAAAAAATAGCCACAACTAAAGAGCTTAGTTACACCGATACAGACAGTAGTCTTGAAAGTGGCAAAGAGTATTATTACACTGTAAAAGGTGTCTGTGTTGTCGATAATTCAACGTCTTTGTATTCCGATATGGATGAAACGGGCAAGGCTGTATATTACTACGGTATAATCAGAAATCTTGCTCCTGCGGTATCAGAAAAGGGTATAGCCCTCTTGTGGGATAAGGTTGCAGGCGCAGCTCGGTATAATATTTACAGAAAAACAGAAGGTCAGGAGCTTGAGCTTATCGGTACCTCTGCAGAGCCAAATTACACCGACCTTACAGCCGAAAAAGATGTAGCGTATATCTATAAGGTAACCTACTTTGTAGGTGATGAAGAAATGACAGTCTACGCCGGAGAAACAAAGGCTCAAATTAAAGATAATCCTATTAAGCTGAATGATGAAGGATGCTACACTGTTACCAACAACTGGGGTTACTACACCGTTAAAATCAAAGACGCCGACCCCTTTGCACTTTACAGCTTTTATCTTAAAACCGATGAAGGCATGAAGCTTTATTTACAGAAAAAAACCTCTGACGGAAGTTTTAATGTAATGCATGTTCCTGATGTGACAGAAGCAGAATTTATTGTCACTGCAGTTATGGAAGACGGCACAGTTTACGGCTTTGACGGTGCTGAAAGCTTCAAGCTATACTACCCTGAAATCCAAAGCCCTACCACAAAATCAAACTAGACAGAGGGTACTATTGAGATTTCCTGGCCTGATATAGAGGGTGCTGACAAGTATTATGTATATAAATATGATAAACTTATCGCCACAGTTGAAAACGCTACATCATATCTTGATACTGATGTCGAAGAGGGCAAATTATGTAATTATTATATAGCTGTTGTTATCGACTATTGCGTTATCAAAATTAACTATCAGGTATCAGGCTGCATTATGAAAGTGCCTGAAGTTAAGGCAGAGGTAAAAGAAAATTACGTCAGCATCAGTTGGGACGATAGTTTTGTGTACGATGATGTATTAAGACGTAAAGAGGGCGAAACTACCTGGACTAAACTTGCCAGAGTAAGTAATGGGCTCTATCACGATAATACTGCCGAAGATTCACAGGTCTACTATTACACTGTGAGACCTAATGATGAACGGTTTGGCTATGGTAGATATGATGAAACCGGTGTTAAGGTATGCTATATGGAACCTGTTAAGTTTTCAAAGTTAGAGGTTTCAGGCAGCAAGATTATTGTAGAGTGGCTCCAAAAGGATGTTGCTGATAGCTATAAACTTTACCGAAAAGCTTCCGGCGACAGCAAGTGGAGTCTTATCAAAACCTACAATAAGGATGACGAGCTTAGATACGAAGATACTAACATTTATAGTGGTGCTAAGTATAATTACGGCGTTGTTGCAATAAGGGGCACATCCAAGAGCGTCAGAGTAGCTCAAAGTGTTTTATATCTTGCTCCCGTAAAATTAGTTTCAGCTAAAGCGGGTACCAAAGGCATAACCGTTAAATTCGAAAATCTCGGCAAAACAGATGCTTATGTTGTTTACCGTAAGACAAAATCAACTGCTTGGAAGAAGATTGCAATCTTAAACTCTGCCGCATCGTCTTATACAGACACAAGTGTTAAGTCAGGTACGAAGTACACCTACACAGTAGCTCAGACAAGAAGCTCTTATGTAGGTCCCTATGATACCAAAGGCGTTTCAGCCACAGCTAAATAATCTACCACAACCCCTCGGCTCAGCCGGGGGGTTATTGAATGAGTTTATTTTTTATTATTATGGTCTCCCATCTGTCATACTTATAGTAAGAAGTCACAATTAGAGTTGAAATAACAAATAAAGTAGATTTTATATAACAAAACACCTCAAAACAAAAAGGTTATAGTACGGTTAAAACTCCGTTCGTGATAATCCTTTTTATAATCAATAACCGTACTATAACCTTTTTTGTTGTAGAAAACAGTGTTTTTATGCTTGTCCGCATAGAAAACCCACCTAGCTCGGTGGTACCTTAATATTGGTATCGGTAAATAGAGCCTGAGACAGTTTAACAGACCATAAGTGGGATGGAAAGTTTACTTAAAAATGAGGTGATAAGAATTGCTAAAAAGAGACGAAAATCTATAACACAGCAGATTATGAAAGATGTGGTAAAAGAACTCAATAAACACCAACATGACTTAACGAGGCAACAATACATAAGAGATTTTAAGCGTTATGTTGTATATTGCAGGCAGCTTCATAATGTCAAGACTTTAGAAGAAACCAAGGCGTATATTCAAGAATATGCTGACTATTTAACCTACGAAAGACAGTTATCTGCATCAACGGTTCATACATATTTGGCGAGTATCTGCTCAGTACATAATATTAAATTATCAAGGTTCGAAAAGCCCATCAGACATTGCGCTGAATATACCAGAGGAAGAAAAACTATGCTTGATCCGGAATCAAGCCAGGATTTCTTTCGTATGGAAAATCAGCGATTATATCTTTTTCAAAAGGCGGTAGGTATCAGACGCAACGAGTTGCGAAATCTTCGATGTAATGATTTTGTATTAGATGAGAGTTCGTACAAGGGATGTGACAACTGTTTTTTCATTTTTCAAAACACCTCGTTCATACAAACGCTTGATAACAGTATAGGTTGTAGTAGGCTTCCAGCCTAGCTGCTCTTTGCAAAGAGTAACAAGTTCGCTACTCTTTACAGGTTTATGCTCCCATAAAATCAAGCAAAAATGGTACTTGCTTTCAAATCCTTTTGGTGTATCCATATTGATTTCTCCTTTCTCTAATCCATTAGAGTTGATTTGTCAATAGGATTTGAAATATATAATCAGAAAATGGAGAGGATTTTTAATTACAACCTTACAAAATCTTAAGATTCCTCACATTGAAATTACCTCACCAAATCTGTATAATATAATCAGACTAACCCCAAGGATGGTGAAAGCATGAAAGCAAAAATACTCCTCGTTGAGGACGATGTATATCTTCGTGAAGGCTTGTGTGAGCTTCTTTTGAAAGAAGGCTACGAGCCTGTTTCAGCGTGCAACTGTAAGGAAGGCAGAAAGCTTTTCACCGAAGACAGCTTTGACCTCATCATCCTAGATGTTATGCTTCCCGACGGAAACGGTCTTGACCTTTGCTCTTTCATTCGCTCTACAGGTGCAGATACGCCTATTCTTTTCCTCACCGCTTGTGATGAAGAGTTTCAGATTGTCCGTGGACTTGATGCAGGTGCAGATGATTATGTAACCAAGCCCTTCAGGCTTCTTGAGCTTCTTTCCCGTATCCGTGCTCTTCTTCGCAGAAAGACTGCCACAACAACCTATCAGTTCGGCGATATCATAGTCGATATTTCAAATATGACCGTGAAGAAAGACGGAGAAACCCTTTTCCTCACACCCACAGAATTTCAGATTCTCTCTGCTCTTGTTCAGAATAACGGTGTTATCGTGACCCGTGCTTCACTTCTACAGCGTATATGGGACAGCGACGGCAACTTTATCGATGATAACACTCTTTCGGTACACATCAGCCGTCTTCGTGACAAGATAGGTGCTAACCATATAGCAACCATTCGTGGTACCGGTTACAGATGGGAGGAATAACTTATGAAAGATATTTTTCTCATTGTTGCTCTTGTTGTTATGACGGTGCTTTGTGCAGTTTTACTTGCTCTTCTTATCATCAATAAAAAGAAAACCCGTGCTTTGACACAGAGCATTGATAAATTCATCAAAGACGGCACTATGACCGAGCTTTCTACCTCTGACGGAGATTTTGCTCACCTGCAGAGTAATGTCTGTGAGCTTGAAACAAGACTTATTCAGGAGCATGAATACACCAAGCTTGAAGCCAAGAATAACACCGAGTTCATCTCCGATATTTCACATCAGCTGAAAACTCCGCTTGCAGGGCTTCGACTTTACTGCGAAATGGAGCATAACACTACACCGAGCAGTCACACAGAAAAAGAGCTTGTACTTATCAGCAAAATGGAAAAACTTATCTACAATGTGCTTAAGCTTGAAAAAATCCGTAGCGATACCTATGTGATGAACTTTGAAGAAACAGAGCTTTCCGACCTTTTGCTTGACCTTAAGGCAGAGTTTTCTGCTCTTTTCCCAACTAAAACTATCACCGTTAAAGGCGGCGGTTCTCTTCGTACAGACAAAACCTGGCTTCATGAGGCTCTCGGTAATGTTATCAAGAATGCCTGCGAGCATACCAAGGTTGACGGAAAGGTTGATATTCTTATTGAACAAGCCGAGAAAAGTGTCAGCGTGATTATTGAAGATAACGGTGGCGGTGTACCAGAAAAAGAACTGCCTATGCTTTTCAGAAGATTTCACCGTACGGAAAATGCTTCACCCGACAGTGCAGGTATAGGTCTTTCTATCACCAAAGCAATAGTTGAAAAGCATCACGGCACAATCACAGCAGAGAACATCGAAAATGGTCTTCGTGTAGCTATGTGCTTTCCTATAATTGATGCTAACTTGAAGCTTTAAGGCAAAAAAGAAAGCACTTGACATTGATAGCCAAGTGCTGTATAATATAGTCAAGGGGTAACCGTTCAAAGCGGTTGGCCAAAATGGTTATTTATATTTGAACAAACAACCGTCACTTTGCAGAGTGGCGGTTGTTGCATTTAATCCTTATAGTAACTGTATATTTGAATATATGTACCGTAATGATTATAGGCATACATAACACCTCCTTTCGGAAGTGACGTACCAACCGCCTTACATCGTCTCTTGACTACGCAACGATAATACCACATTATAATATTTTGTCAATAATTGTTGCTTGCCGTAATTTAATATGTTTTCCGAATCGGGCACAGTTAGAGATACATTTTTACCTGTGCCCGATTTTCTTATCTTACGAAATCTTAAGGTAAAAGTCACCTAATCGTAAGGTTGGTAGTATATCATAAAGTTACAACATCAAAAGGAGTGTTATTATGAACATTATAGAATGCAAAAACCTCACCAAAGAATACTTAAGCGGTGAAAACGTTGTCAAAGCCGTTGATGATGTAACTGTCAGCTTTGAGCAGGGAGAATTCTGTGCCATCACAGGTCCGTCAGGTTCTGGTAAGTCAACCTTTCTTCACGTGCTCTCTTCACTCGAAAACCCCACAAGCGGCAATGTTTACTACGGTGGGAAGTCACTTTCATCATATAACGACAATCAGCTGTCTATTCTTCGCCGCCGTCGCTTCGGCTTCGTTTTTCAGGCCTACAACCTTGTTCAGGAGCTTACGGGGTACGAGAATATTCTGCTTCCCGTTATGCTTGACGGTAAAAAGCCTGACGAGGAGTATCTTAACAAGGTTATTGATATGCTCGGCATCCGTGACAGATTAGAGCATCTTCCATCGGCACTTTCAGGCGGTCAGCAGCAGAGAATTGCTATCGCAAGAGCACTTGCCAACAGACCGGCTATTCTTTTTGCTGACGAGCCTACGGGTAATCTTGACGGCAAGAGTGGCCGTGAGGTACTGTCACTTCTTAAATATGTCAGTAAGCAGCTTGGCGTTACCCTTATTCTTGTAACCCACGACCTGCACGTTGCAGAGCAGGCAGAGAGAATTCTTACCATTGAGGACGGCAAGATTGTTAAAGACACCAAGCCCGCACCCTCTGTATAACTCAGGGAGGTGAACAGCAATGAAAAGAAAACTCACAATTAACACCCTTGCTATGGGTAACCTGAAGCAAAGGCGAAAGCAATATACAATTCTTATTATCGGCATTATACTTGCTATGGTTTTCTCGTCGGGGATTCCTTTTTTCATTTCCTGCATGCAGACATCAATAACTGAAACCACAAAACGCCTTTACGGCACGCAAGATGAGATATACTTAAAAGCTATGGATGTTGATTTTGAAAAAGGTAAGTTGGATGGTTACATTTCAAATTACAGCCTTGCACATACAATAGGTTTTGCCTTCAAGGATGAAGAAAGCAATGATGTCGGTACTGCGGTTGCGTGGCTAGATGAAAAGGCCGTGGAGATGTATTATCCCTTCCTTTATGAGGGCAGATTACCCGAAAAAGCGGGCGAAATTGCCGCCGAAAGACAGTCCCTTATGCAACTTGGTTTTGCAGATGCAAAGCTTGGCGAGCAAATCACACTAACAATGAAAATACCAGATGGCAAGGATTTTTCAAAAAAAACAGAAAAGAGAACATATACCCTTGTTGGCGTTGTGTGCAATAAAAAAACAGCGATATGTGAGTGGCGAACCTCACAAGAAAGCGCATATTTACCTGCTGTCTTCGTGAATAAAGGCGAGGAAGTCGCTGTGGGCGGTAAAGAGTTGCTCGTTGCTTTTGTGAATTTTGATAACTATCAAAGTTGGAGCAACGAAAAGAAGCACGATTATTACCAGTTTTCCGGAAACACATTGACAATAGGAACAAGAATACACAAAGTTCACAATGATAGCTATGAAGGAATAAGCGGCACAGACATATTGAGCACTATGCTTTACAGTACAGCTTTTGCAGTAATACTAACCCTTGTTTCCTGCCTTGCGATTGTCAATTCCTTTGCTAATAATCTTCGTGAAAGAAAAAAGCAGATTGGTATGTTCCGTGCCGTTGGTGCAACAAAAAGACAGATTATTTCAATTTATGCCCGTGAAGCATTCATCATCAGCCTTATTTCTGCTCCCATAAGTATTTTTATATCCTACTTCGGCGTTAAACTCATAACAAAAATAATGGGCGACGACCTTATATTCATGCCGGAAGTATGGATTCTTTTTGCAGGTGCAGGGCTCGGAATTATCTGCGTTATGTGTGCGGCTCTTATCCCTCTTATTCCAATTTCAAAAAGCTCACCTATGCAGGCTATCCGTAATGTTGATTATACAAGAAAGCTCCGAAGAAAGAAAATCCGTTCACAAAAACAGTTTAATGTATCATCACTTCTTGCCAAAAGAAACATCACCCTTGCCCGTTCAAGACAGATAATTGTCAGCATTATTCTTGCAATTACAATCATCGGCTCGTGTTATGGCTTCTCGGCAATAGAGTACGAACTAAGCGAAGTTGGCTACGGACAATATGAATACGGACTCTATAATGACGACCACTTTGAAGAGGATTTTGTAAACCCAATTCTTGATTTCAGAGGTTACTGCAATAATGATGTCACTGAGCTGATGTCAACGGGATATTTTTCCGAGGCTGTGGCATCCAAAAAAGGTACGGTAAACATTCTAAGAGATGAATTCACCGATTACGAGCTGATTATTAATATCTGCTCTGATACAGGAAGCGTATACAAGGATGTTGCCAAGGGGCTTACAAAGGAAAACTTCAAGGAAAAGGTCACAAAAAACTTTTCAAAAAACTATCTCAATGTAAAGGAAAAGTATAATTACAATTCTCTTTTGCTCACCGCAACTTTTGCAAGCATTGGCGAAGAATACTTTGAAAGAATGAAAGATGATATTGTTGAGGGTGAAATTAACATTGACAAGCTCAATTCCGGTGAGGAGATTGTGCTTGTGGCACCTCAGAAAATCGGTATAGAGATCGATGACGATTTTCTTGAATACTACCGTATTGATGACAGTAACCCCAATGAGGTTAAAAGAGACTACCTTGAAATACAGGAGTGCTCTTTTAAGGTTGGCGACGAACTCGATTTAAGCATAGTTTGCACCTCTTCTAAGGATAAAAAACAATTTGTGAGAACAGACAGAAAGGTAAAAATAGGTGCAATTTTAAAGGATGTTTCAGGCTTTGACTGGGAGTTTCCAAGCTTTTACGGCATAGGCGTACTCACAACCAATGAGGCAAGTCAGCTTTTCGCTCCCGAGCTTGATTACAACAGCATTTACCTTAAAACAAAGAACAATATTGATGATGAAATGAACAGCATAATTGTACCTTATCTTGAAAACATCAGCCTTTCTATTCCTGACGGCAGATTAAGAAACTTGTATGAATTTGCAAGGGACAATGAGCAAAGCATAAAAATTGGTCTTTTCGGTATAATTTGTATTATTAGTCTGTTCCTTGCAATTTGCGGTTGTGTTGTCAATAATGCTCTTACTGCAAGAATACGTGAAGGCAAAAGAGAAATAGGTACACTACGTGCTGTTGGTGCAGATTTAAAAGTAATTTCCTCGTCATATATCAAGCAGTTGCTATCAATTTTCGGTTGGGGTTATGGCATTGGTTTTGGTCTTTACATTGGAGGCTACTGCTTATTTGCAATAATGAACAATGTTATGGAATGGAACAAGGAGCTATACGGTATAAAGCTTGTTGAAACCTTTTTGATGTGTGCCGTATTGTTTATCCTCTGCGCTGTGAACCTTATCCTCAAAATTAAACAAGAAATGAAGCACAGCATAGTCGAAAACATCAGAGAACTGTAAGGAGTGATAATATGAAAAAAATAACAGCCTTTATCCTTTGCTTTCTCTTTCTGTTCTCCTTTACGCTCACCGCTTTGGCAGAGTACGAAAAAGAAACCGTCTATGCCACAGAAAATGTAAACATAAGAACTGAGCCCAACACCGACTGCGACATCATCACCGTACTGCAAAAGGGCAGCAGTATCACCCGTGTTGATGAAGCTAACGGTTGGAGCAAGGTAATCTATGAGGGCGAGGAAAGGTATATCACAAGTGAATACCTCTCAATGATACCTCCCGAAGAAAAGCCTGCGGAAGAAACCAAAGAAGAGCCCACCACCGAGGACAACTCTACACCGAGATTTATGGTGACCTCTTATGAGCTCAGCGAAAAGAGTCTTTCTCCCGAAAAGTCGGCGGTGCTGAAGGTGACCTTTAAAAATTACAGCACCACCAAGGCTCTCTATAACATCAAGTTCAGCCTTGAGGATCCAAGCGGCGATATTCTGACGGTTGGTATGCCTACAAAATATGTCAAGAGCATTTATGCCGGCAGCAGCTACACTTGGGAAATCGAGCTGAAAGCTATCAACACAGCTTCTATCGGTCAGCACGACCTTCAGGTGTCGGCAGAGTACGAGGACAAAAACTTCGGCTCATACTCGTCAAGCGACACGGTGAGAATCGATGTAAAGCAGAGTGTGAAGCTCTCTTACAGCGGTGCAATCTTACCGAAAAAGGTAATTCAGGGTGACACACAGACCGTTACTGTTGACCTGATGAACACGGGCAAGAGCACCATTTACAACTGCACCCTTGATTTCAGCATTGAGGGTATGCAGTCAGGCGGCAGTGTGTTTGTGGGTAACATTGAGTCTGCAACAAATGCTCAAGGCTCGGCAAATCTGCGAGTTGACAGTGACATTCTCGGAGAGGTTACAGGAAAAATCACCATAACCTACGAGGACGACTACGGCAAGGAGTACAAGAAAACCGTTGATGTCAGCACTGTCATTGAAGAAAAGGTTGAGCAGGTTGCCACGACAAACGAAGACGAAAAAGAGAAGAAGAATCCTCTTTGGTGGTTATTCATCCTCATAGGTCTTGCCGTCGGCGGCGGTGCAGGGTTCGGCATTCCCTGGCTTATTAACGATAAAAAACAGAGAAAAGAGGATGACTTGAGGTTGTAACGGAATAAAGTTAAGTGCAGTAGTCGTGGCGGCTACTGCACTTGTTGTTATAGATAATAAAAAAGAGTGACATCACTGCCACTCTTTTGTTAATTATATTTTCTTGTCGCCCCTGGAAGGGGAGTTGTCACGAAGTGACAGAGGGGTTTAACCAAAATATCTCTTAAGAAGACCTTCAAATGCTTTTCCGTGTCTTGCTTCGTCACGAGCCATTTCGTGAACTGTATCGTGGATAGCGTCAAGACCGTGCTCCTTAGCCATTTTTGCAAGGTCAAATTTGCCCTGAGTTGCGCCGTTTTCAGCAGCTACTCTCATTTCAAGGTTTTTCTTTGTGCTGTCTGTTACAACTTCGCCGAGAAGCTCTGCAAACTTAGCTGCGTGTTCTGCTTCTTCATAAGCTGCCTTTTCCCAATAAAGACCGATTTCGGGGTAGCCTTCTCTGTGAGCAACACGAGCCATAGCAAGATACATACCTACCTCTGAGCATTCGCCGTTGAAGTTGTCACGAAGACCCATAACGATTTCTTCGGGCACGTTAGCTTCTTTGCCAACACCGAGAATGTGCTCGGCAGCCCAAGTCATTTCGCCAACTTCTCTTTCCTTCATCTGAGCCTTGCAGATTGCGCATCTTTCAACGGGTTCGTCGCTTTCCCAACCGCATACGGGACAATAGTACTTTTTCATAATTTGTTTCCTCCAAAATTTAAATTTTAATTTTTACACTTTGAGCATAGACCAAAAAACATAAGAGAGTGGCCGGTAATGACTCCGTCAAAGTCCTTCGGCAGGGTACAGAAATCAGCAGAGTCAACATCAACATCAAGCACCTTCATGCATTGGTTGCAGGTGAAGTGGTAATGATTGTGAGTGTGGCCGTCAAATCTGTCACTGTCGCCGGTTGTGATTTTGAGTATGAGTCCTTCGCTTTCAAGGAGCTTCAGGTTTCGATAGACCGTTGCAAGGCTGATAGAAGGAAAATCTTTTTTTACACTGAGATAAACCTCTTCAGCAGTGGGGTGGTCATATCGAGCCTGCAAATCCTTAAGCACGGCATCTCTTTGGTTACTGTGTCGAAGCGTTGCCATAAGATTACCGCCTTTCAGATTGTTTTTGTTGCTCTTATTGTTAATGATAATCATTATCATTAACTTGGCTACAGTATAACCTATGTTTATGTGTTTGTCAATAGGTTTTTGCAAAATTTTTTGATTTTTTATTTTTCCTTTTGTTTTTTTGTTTTTGCTTTTTATTTTTTTGTACGCAGGGGAGTTTCTGCAGAAAAAGAGCCGAAATCCGCCTGAAAGCATAGGTGCAACTGTCAGTTGCTAAAAATTTAAAGCCGACTTGATAGACAAGAGGTGTTTTCTGTGCTATGATTAAGTCAGAAAAACACGAAGGAGTGATAATATGAACAGCCTCGGTGAAAGACTTTATGAACTTAGAACAAAAAATGAAATGTCTCAGGGTGATCTTGCAGAAAAGCTTGATGTTTCAAGACAGACAATATCCAAATGGGAAAACAACATGAGCATCCCGGAGCTTGACAAAATAATTTCTCTGAGTAATCTTTTCGGTGTGTCGGTGGACTATATAGTAAAAGGGGAGGGTGATACTTCTGTCATATCGCCACAGTTTAGTGAGATTGCTTATGAAAACACAAAAGAGCCTGAACCTGTGAGAATGATAAGGGTTGACCCCACGGAAAAATATGTTTCCGGTATGTCTATTGCTTTGGGTATTCTAAAGTTGGTAATGGTGCTGTATAGTGTTTTTGTAGATATGCGACAAGTTATCCTGTTGGAAAGTAGCAGTCATCTTTCAATGCATATATACCTCTTTATTGCGACGGAAATCATCGATATGTTTATATGCGTAGCTTTGCTGAGTCGGAGAAAAAATATTTTGTCAGCTGCTCTTATAACGCAAGCAGTATATAGTGTTGCTTGTTGGTTTATTCCTTCGTCAGGTGAAGGCGAAAAGATTATATTGATGGGAATTTCATCTGTACTTATGTTGGCTGCTGTGTTTGCTTTGGCATTAGGTTCGACTTTTTCAAACAATAAAAATGCAAAACCGTTATGTGCAATTACTATAGCTTTGTTTATTATTCAATTTGCAGTCAGAAGCGCTGCATACGGTTATATTTATATTGAATTTTCAGAAATGACAACACGTGGTGTCGTTATATCTGTATTCAATACATTTATAGAAACTTTGCCTATACTTATTGTCAATATAGGAATAGCTGTTATGATATATTTCAGAGCCAATCCGAAGCCGGTTTATGAAGTGGCTGAAAATGCTTATCCTGCATACAGCTATATGTATGTTGGTTCGGTCGTGCATATACTTCTGAGCCTCTTTACTCTTGGTATATATAACTGCATATGGATCTGTAAAACAACTGAAGTGCTTAACTGTGGTAAAAATGAAATACAGAGCGGTACTAAAAAACTACTTCTCTGCATATTGGTGCCTTTTTATAGGCTTTATTGGTATTACAATCAGTCAAAACGCCTTGAAAATCTTATGAAAGAAAGGGATTCATCTTCTTCCGAATTTGCTGTTGTGACTCTGATATTAGCTATATTCGTTCCTATAGTGGCAGCAAGCACTTTTTTGCAGGTCAAAATCAACGAGTACGCAAAGAAATAAAGTTGACTAAATTTCATTTTTCTGCTATAGTTAAACTGTAAATTAACAAAGGAAGTGGTAAAATGAAAAAGACAATTTCTCTTATTATCGCAGTTGTGCTTGCATTCTCGCTTTTCAGTGTAGGTACTTTTGCTGCAGGCACAAAAACAGAAGCTCTGTTTGACACTGCGGAACAGACTAAAGAGGTGGCAGTCACTTTCAGAACGGGTATGCTGCCTGAATTCGGTTCGGCATATTCTGCGGTGAACACTGTTTATCTCAAAGGCGATAAGATAGCCTATGATTTCGATAACGGCTTTATTGAGCTTCGCACGGTTTTGCAGGATGACGGACTTTACAGTTATCTGACAACATTTCCCTTTATACATATGCAAACGAGCGATCTGACTCTGGGCAATACGGATATCTGGCAGACTATCAAGGGACTTTCAGATTTCACAATGGATTTTCTCGTGTTTGTGAAAAGCTATGAGACAACCATTGACGGTACCACCTATTATGTTGAGGAGTTCAGCGACAGAGGCTCGGTTATAAACAGCTTTTTCTATGTGGGTGATGATCTTAAGGTTCTCAAAGCACAGGACTTTATGAAGGGTACCATTCAGTACACTTATTTTGATAATATCAGCCTGAGTGTTGATGACAGCATTTTTGAGCTTCCTGCTGTCAGCTTTGATCTGACAGGCATTATGAAGATTATTCTTTCACTTTTTGCATAAAAATAATTGAGCAGACTTTTTGTCTGCTCGTTGTTTTATAATAAGGTTTTCACTTCTGATATATTTGCAATGATGAAATCAGGCTTCAGTTCGCCGCTGTCAGCGGCGGGGTTGTGCCTGAGCCAAGCACAAGGTATATCTGCGTTCAGAGCACCCTTAATGTCAGAGGTCAGGGAATCGCCAATGAGAAGAACCTTGCTTTTGTCCCTTTCGCTGATATGTGCAAGCACATAGTCGAAGTATTCCTTCTTTGGCTTTTGGTGACCGATGGTTTCACTGACAAAAAGCTCTTTGAAGTATGAGAGTATGCCTGCCTTGCCAAGACGCTTTTTCTGAGTTTTCTCAATGCCGTTTGTCACAATATACAGGTTGTACCCGTCTGAGTTAAGCTCACTTATGAGCTCTTTTGCACCGGCGAGAAGGTTGCCGCCTTCACCAAGATATGACAGATAACGCTCGTTTATTACGAAGGGGTCTTCAGCGGGGGTGTAGCCGATTTTGTCAAAAAACATTCTGAAACGAACCTTTTTAAGACCGGGTTTGTCTATTTCACCTCTTTCAAGAGCTTTCCACAGCCCTTGATTTATTTCTTTATAGGTGCTGATGTTTTCTTCACTTTTTTCTATGCCGCATTCGTCGAGAATTCTTGAAAGAGCATCTGTTTCATCTCTGCCGAAGTCAAGTAAAGTTTCATCTGCATCAAAAAGCAGAGTGGTATATTTTTTCATCAAATCAGTCCTTTGCTTTTGCTTATTATATTTTACTTTATAAAAGCTGATGTGTCAATGATTATATTATAAAGCTATGTTTGATAAAATTTCCGCTTTTCTATTTACTTTTTTTATTATTGTGATAAAATTATATTTGTGTGATTATGTGATTATATAGAAAGGAACGGGTATTACTATGGAAAACAATACATTTTCAGAGGGCATTGCTCCCGGCGGACTCAGAGAGCAGCCTGAAATTAAATTACTCGTTTGTTATCTTCTCAAAACTCTTGATAAGCCATTGACAAGAACACAGATAAATGAGATTCTTCAGGAGTACAGAATTGCAAACTATTTTGAGGTTAACGGCGCAATAAGTGAGCTTGTCTGCGGCGGACAGGTTTCATCAGAAATTGTTGACGGTGATGAGCTTATAACCATAACTTCAAAGTCACGCATTGATGTGTCAAGAATTGAACGTTCTCTGCCAAGAAGCATAAGAGAAAAAGCTGTCAATGCAGCTTTAAAAATATTAAAAAGAGACAGAATAAAAAAAGAGAGCAATGTGCAGGTGCAAAAGCTGGAGCAAGGCGGATATCATGTCAGTCTTGAGGTTTTTGATATGGACACGGAGCTGCTTAAAATCACTGTCTATGTTGCAGATGAAAGACAGATTGAAATTGTCAAGGAAAACTTCTATAACAATGCAGTGTCGATTTATTCAGATGTCATTTCATCACTGACTGTTGAATAAGACCACAAGGAGGTCAGCTATATATATGAAAAAGAAATTCTGGATATTTTTCCTTGTAACAGTGGCGCTATTTGCCACTGTGGCAGGAATGTATTTTAAATTTATACATCAAAGCAGCTGTATAGTTTTTGTTGAGAGCTTTGACCACGGTGTTATAACAGTTGACAATGACAAGACAGTGGGTACTGATGAAAAATTCTCCTTCAAATGCAAGGCGGGTGATGAAATCACCCTCAATATTAACCCTGAGAGAACAGATACAACTTACTATAACCTTAAAAAGCTTTATGTCAACGGTGAGGATGTAACTGATAAGGTTGATATACTGCAGTATAAAACTGTTGTTGACGGAAAGCTTACTATTTTAGCATCCTTTAAAAAGGGCAAAAGACCGTCAGATTCAGACGGTGACATCACCGCTCTTGACATTAAAGCTCCTGAGCTTATAAACCCGATGGGTGACGGATATGTGGGTTCTTATGCTAACTATGATATAAAGGATCCGTCAGTTATATATGATGAAAAAAGCGGATATTATTACTGCTTCGGCTCTGATAATGTTGTTGTCAAGTCAACAGACCTTGTTAATTGGGGCGGCAGGACAACCTATTTTGCTCACGATCTGAATGCACAGAGCAATGCTATTATGTCATTCAGTGCTTTTGACTGTGTCAGTGAATGGGCTGAAAAACACGGCTACGGCAAGGACGAGCTTTATTCAGATGCAAATGAAGACAGAACTCCTCTTGCTCCCGAAATTGTCAAGGTTGACGGCACATATTACCTTTACTTCTCACTTTCAAAGGTGGCAGATGCCAACGAATCGGCAATATTCTGCGTTAAAACCAAAGACCTTGAAAGTGCCGTGCTTAATAAGCAGTGGGAGGAAGTAGGCCTTGTTATCAGCTCATGCGGCAGACATGCAGGCACTGAGTACAACGAAAACGGCAAAAAGAAAAATGTCAGTGCTCACTATGATGAGGCTAACGCTGTGCATCCGAGCGTTGTTGTAACTGATGACGGAATGTTTATGACTTACGGCTCTTATTACGGCAGAGGCAAAATTCAGGGCAGCATAAACCTTATTGAGCTGAGCAAAAAAACAGGTCTTATTAAAAAAGAAAGCCAATTGAACACACAGGGCGAAAAAATTTCAACTCTTCACGGCGATACGGTTTACAGCATGGGCAAAACCGTTGCAAATCCCGGCAGAATTCCTGCTCTTTCAAAAAAGGATGGCAGTCTTGTAACAGGCTCTGAGATAGTTTATATCAAAAGCGAAGGCTATTATTACCTTCTGACCACCTATGGCAATGAAGACACAAACTATAATATCAGAGTTGCAAGAAGCAAAAACGTGGAAGGCCCCTATACTGATATGCTTGGCGGTGATATGAGTGAGTTTTCATCAAAAATGGGCAAATCCATGTATGATAAGGGCACACTGCTTTTAGGCGGTTATAACTTCCTGTCAAGCAGCAAGGGTGGAGTTGTCTATTCGGATATAGGCAGAGCTTCAATTGGCTCACCCTCTGTGATAAAAACAAAAGACGGTGATTGGTTTATCGCCTCACAGTCACAGCTTTATTTCAAAGCGGGCACAGAAATAACAACGGGCACTGCTGCGGCAGAAGCCAATGACCTTGCAGGTGTAAATTCTGAGCCTTGCCTTGAAATCAGAGAGCTTGCTTTCACAAAAGACGGCTGGCTTATGGCTGAACCTGAGGTTTATTCAGGCGAAAAGGCTCAGAGCAAAATCAAAAAGACTTCGCTTTACGGTAATTGGGATGTAGTTGTTTTCTCAAATGAGGGTAACAGCGATGACTATAAGGCAGTTGAAAGAAGCACATCACAGATTATCACTATCCATGAGGGCGCAGTTATCACTCAGAAGGATATTGCTAAAAAGAAAAAGCTGGGCACTGAGGGCATTCTCACTAAGGCTGACGGATATTACACAATCAGCATAGACGGTGTCAGCTACAGCATCTATCCCTCTGCACTCTGGGATTGGGAGCTGGGTGAGGGCAGCATTGTCTTTACAGGCTACGGCTCAGACGGCAGCACAATCTGGGGCAAAAAGAATGTTTCTGCTTCACTTGGCATTTATACGGATGCTTTCTATTATGTGCTCGGTCTTACCGATGAGCTTACACAATCAAAGTATTCAAAGAAAATCGACAAGATAAGCAGCAATCCTTCTCAGTATGACATTGACACTATGACAGACGAGATGATAGACAGCGTTATTAAAAATTAGCAATTAGGAATTAGCAATTAGCAATTGTGGTCGCGGGTCGACTTTTCAATGATAAATGAATTTATATCCGCAAAGAGAGTTGGTATTAAATACCGGCTCTCTTATTTTATATGTGTTGTTTATTCGGCTTGTGCAGGTTTGCAGTCAGGTGGCTCCACTGACTTCCCTTTTTGTCAAAAAAATCAGGCAGGCAACTACCATTACAGTAGAAGCCTGCCTAATATTAAGATTGAGAAAACGATAAACCTCTGAGCACTGTCTCTGCGGTCAGAGACCGATAATCGTCAATCGGCGAACCTGCGACCATAATTACTAATTGCTAATTATTTCAGATATATATCTGAAACAATGGGGAAGTGGTCGGAAGGATAAATGCCTTCGACGGTGTTGCGGATAATCTTATAGTTTTCAACTTCAGTGCCTTTTGTAACAAAGATGAAATCAATTGCGCCTTTACCCGTGGGCTCATGGGTGCCATATTTTGTGAATGTGGGGCCATCGTCGCCGACCTTGGCAAGGTACTTGGTATCATCAAAGCTCTCAAGAGCAACGGCATAAACCGAGTCGTCTTCATAAGCGTTGAAGTCGCCTGTCATTACAACGGGTGAGTCGCCTGTGATTTCGAGCACACGCTCGATGAGCACCTGCATCTGAGCATCTCTTGTGTGGTCAAGCTTATGGTCGAGGTGGGTGTTGATGTGGGTGTAACGAAGACCTGTTTCCTTATCCTCAAGCAGTGCCCACGTGGCAATTCTTGCACAGCTGGTGTCGAAGCTTTTTGAGTAGGGCTTGTCAGGGGTTTCACTCAGCCAGAATGTGCCGCTGTCGATGAGGTTATATTTATCCTTAAGATAATAAATGCTGCTGTACTCTGTGAAGGGACCATAGGGGTCTCTTGCCTTGCCCACTGAGGCATATTTATCACCGAGCTTATAGCTGAAAATTCTCTTCCAGCGTGGTGTGCACTCCTGCACGCCGAAGGAATCGGGCATATAAGCCTTCAGCATCTCAACTGCAACCTTGCTGCGGTTGGTTATAGTCTGTTCACCGTCGTTGGCGCAACGCACATTAAAAGACATGATTCTTGTTGTGTCCTCTTTCTTTTCGGGTACACCCTCAATTGTTATATCGTCGAAGCGAATTGCCCCCACCTGAGTGTAGATGCCGTATGCGGCACAGCCTAAAAGGGCTATGCAGGCTATAATGCCTACAGCGATCTTTAGTTTTTTCATGTTGTTTTCCTCCTAAAATTTGCTATAATGTGATTTTACACTATATGCGAAGAAAATGCAAGGGGAGTGAGTAGTATTGAGTGAAAAGTGTCTGCGTTGTAAATAGATGTGACCCATTTTTTTAAAAAATAAAGTCAAAGTATAGTACAATGATTTTTGGAAGCCTTTGGAATGGAGCGTAGCGGAATGGAAAAGGCTTCCAAAATCGGCGGTCACGCAGACAGCTTCTCATCAAGGAGCTGAATCGGACTTTTTCTACC
>JAFTLT010000004.1 GCA_017452785.1 Clostridia bacterium
CAGTGCAGCTTCGGTTTCCTTTTTGAGATGAAATAAGTTTCTACTGTCCTCGCCGGACGGGCGTTACTTTTCACAGTTAAGCGAAAAGTAACCAAAGCGCCCTCTTTAGTGCCTGTAAGCCGAAAGTACAAAAAATTACCGTTTTGGATTGTAATAGGTTTTTACTCTCTACCATTTCTGCCACCTTTTCAAAGAGGCAAGTAAGCGCACATCGGTAATTTTTAGATTTCTGCTCTCTGCTTATTAAACGGGACTTTTCCGAGCATCTCTATTTAAAACGGGTTTTCTCAATGGATACCGCTACACTCTGCTGTTTCCAAAGTCTCAACTCTCTCTTTTTGTTGGTTCTGCTTCAAGTAGTAACTACTTCGACAGTCGTAGCCGCTGTGAGATGTTTATTTTAGTGATTCGGGTGGGGTTGGATTTAAGTTACCAAATGGCCCTGTCCCCTTTGGTTTTGGTATAATTTTTTGGTTTAGTTTTAAAGTATAAAATGGTTTAAATAAGAAAAACTAAAAAAAAGAAAAAAAGTTTTAAAAAAGGCTTGACAATTGAGGAATCTTGTAATATAATATGCAAGCACCAATGAGGTGCGGATATGTGGCGGTATAGCTCAGTTGGCTAGAGCATTCGGTTCATACCCGGAGTGTCGTAGGTTCAAGTCCCACTGCCGCTACCAATTTAAAAAGATAAAGAGTGCAGGATAACGTGTCCGCCTCTTTCATATATATGGCCCGGTGGTCAAGCGGTTAAGACATCGCCCTTTCACGGCGGGAACACGGGTTCGATTCCCGTCCGGGTCACCACAAAAACTCTTTTGTCAATTTGACAGAAGAGTTTTTTCTTTGAACGAAGTGTGCCTTACGGCACGATAAGCAACCTTTGGCAAGTGAAGTTTCTGCGGTGTGAGTGGCGATTTAATTTTATACATTAAAAAAAGACGGCAGATGCCGTCTTTTTTGGTTAGTTGATTTTGCCGTAAAGGGAAACCTTTTCGGCGCCTGCATCGGTTCTGGGGGCTCTTGTGGGAGTGACGTTCACTGTGTTTGATGAACGGTTGCCGCCTCTTGATTTGCCGCCACGGTTGTAGCCACCCTTGCCGCCTCTTGTGCGGCCGTAGCCGCCCTTTGAGGGATGTGTGGGCTTAACGCCCTCTGCAAGTGAGATAACAACACGTCTGCCTGCATCTGCACCAACGGAGTATGATGTTACGCCTTCAATTTCCTGAACTGCTGTATGAATAATACGGCGCTCATAGGGATTCATAGGCTCGAAAGTAACATTTCTGCCGTATTTGAGAACCTTTTCGGAATTTTTCTTTGCAAGCTCTCTGAGAGTGTTTCTTCTCTTTTCTCTGTAGTTGCCTACATTGATGGAAATTCTCAGATATTCGTTTTCTTTCTTTTGCTTGTTAGCAACAAGTCTTGTAAGATACTGAATTGAATCAAGAGTGTCGCCACGTCTGCCGATTACTACACCGTAGTCTTCGCCGCAGTCAAGCTCAAGAATGATTTCGTCCTCTGCTGTGCGGTAAGCATCAATAGAAAGACTTGCTACACCCATTCCCTTGAGAACGGCTGTAAGATAGTCGGCAGCACTTGTAAGTGAAGCACTGCTCTTTATGTCAACAGGTGTTCTTTCCTGAGCAGGTGCCTTGGCTTCTTCAGCCTTTTCTTCTGCTTTAACTGCAGGCTGCTGAGGCTTCTCTGCTTTGGGAGGCTTTGCTGCTTTAGGAGCTTTCTTTTCAGGTACTTCCTTCTTTGCAGGTGCATCGGGAGTTTCGTACCATGCCTTTGCTTTTGCAGGTGAGCCGCCGAAAAGACCGAGAATCTTTTTCTGCGGTGTTGCAAGCACTTCGATGCTTACCTCTGCATCAGCAGGTGCACCAAGCTCTTTTTTAGCATTGGCAATAGCTTCATCTATAGTAGCGCCTGTTGCAATAGCTTCATGTATCATTTAGTTTCACCACCGTTTATTATAAAATATAAGTTTCGTGGTTTCTGAAAATTATTCTTTTTGATTATTCGTCGACTTTTTCAGCGCCGATCTTCTTTGTGTTTTCATAGCTGCGTCTGTAAATAGTTTCATCAACCATAAGCTTTGCAATAGTCTTTCTCGGTGCATAGAAGTGACCGATGACAAGAGTCTGAAGGAAAGCAAGAAGGTTGGAAAGTATCCAGTACATGCCCATGCCTGCAGGGAACTGGAAGGTGAACCAGACGGACATGAGAGGCATTGAAAGCATCATGCAGCCCATCATCTGCTGATTTTCCATATTCGGGTTAGCTTTCTTCTGTCTGTACTGAGAAAGTACGCTTGTAAGAAGAGAGGTAAGACCTGAAAGAATGGGAATGAGAACGAGGAATTTAGCTTCTGTTGTTGAAGCACCCCATGCCTTGAAAACACCTAAATCGGGAATAGAGCCTAAATTTATGCCGAAAATGGTAAAATCAAAGCTCTGAATTTTTGCAACTGCATCAGCATAGGTTGCGGCAATTTCCGGATTGGCAGAGACAATCTGGTCAATGAATGTAATGACATGTGACTCTGCATAGGCAGCACTTCTGGCTGACATATCACTGTATTCGGGCAAAGCCTGAAGTGCAGCGGTGAGAGCTGAAACAGCTTCCTTTGAAAGGTTGAGAACGTGTGTCAGGGGTTCACGGATAATGCCGTAGAGACCCCAGAGAATGGGAAGCTGGAAAAGAAGAGGAGCACAGCCGCCACCCATGGCGCTGAAGCCTTCCTTCTGATAAAGCTCATTTGTTTCCATCTGTATTTTCTGCTGTCTTTCCTGAGGAGCGTAGTCCTGATATTTTTCACGGATACGCTTGAGCTTAGGCTGCATGCGGACAGTTTTAGCTGAGCTTTTCTGCTGCTTGATTGCAGACGGCAGAAGTACGATACGGAAGAAAACTGTGAAAATTACAAGAGCGAGTCCGTAATTACCCACAAAGTCAAAAAGAATTCTGAACAGAAAACCGAAGGGGACATAAAGGTATTCAAAAAATGTGTTCATTTAATGTTCCTCCGTAAAATTATTCCGTTTCTATTAAAGGTTGCTTATGACTTACTGTTTTTATCCTTTTTCGGTGGTACGGGATCGTAGCCGCCGGGAAAAAGAGGATTGCACCTTAAAATGCGTAAAGCAGCCAGCACCGAGCCTTTGAAAGCTCCGTGTGTTTCAATTGCTTCAATTGCATAGCAGGAACAGGTCGGATAGTATTTGCACATAGGGGGCAGATGAGGTGAGATGTGCCGTCTGTAAAAACGGATAATTGCCAAAAGAAATTTTTTCATTATTCTATGGCACCTACCTCTTTAAGGCACGAGAGCATAGCTTTTTCTATATCTGTGCTTTTGAGATATTTGGTTTTTGTTCTTGCAACAAAAATAATATCATAGTTACCCTTAAGGCTATACTTAGAAAAAATTGACTGATAAGCAGCTCTAATAATCCTACGGGAGCGATTGCGCTGGACTGCATTGCCGATCTTTTTACTTGTAGTAATACCTACACGACAAATACCCACACGGTTTTTTAGGCAATAAACAACCAGTGCAGGTTTAGCCGAAGACTTTCCTCTGTGATAGGTTCGCTGAAAGTCCGTATTCTGATTTAAAGAAAGGTATTTTTGCAAATAAATCAAATCCCGTTGCAGTATAGCGTGGTGACTGATATATTTCGGTCAGTCATGCACCGATGATAGCAGTCGATTTCTGTTTGTGATAACAGAGCGGATTTTTTCGGCAGAGTACACCGAAAAAAGCTGTTATCTCTTAGTATGTGAGCTGCTTTCTGCCCTTTGCACGTCTGCGTGCGAGAACCTTACGGCCATTCTTTGTTGCCATTCTCTTGCGGAAGCCGTGTTCCATCTTTCTGTGGCGCTTCTTGGGTTGATAAGTTCTTTTCATTGCTGTTAACCTCCTTTATAAATTTCTATAAAACGGGACATATTGCAAGGAGTAGTTGAAGTGGAGCAATATGGTGTCCGACGCTTTTTATTTTGTTTGCAAGGCATAGCTTATCAAGGCAAGCCATAACTTGCAGAAAACCATTATATATCAAAAGTCTTTGATTTGTCAATGTTTTTTCGGCTTTTTTATTTCGGGGGGAGGGTTATTTATTTTTAATTGTGGAGGTTTAGAGAGAAAACCACAAGATGTTGAATAGTAATTCTTTGCTGACGGATGAGCAATGCCGTTAACTTAAGGTGATTACTTGTTTTATTGGGGATATTTGTGTTATAAAATTAATTTGGTTATAGTAATTAGTTGTTACACGCTCAAGCCGCTGAGGCTCATACTTTTGTCCCGTGCGACAAAAGTATGCAAAAGCGCACTTTTTTGCGGACACTGCCTTTTCCCTTTTTAATATACTCTTAGTCCGCCTGCAACAACAGACTACGAAGCGCCTTGGTTTCTGCTTTTTATTGGTTCAGATAAATCTCGTAGTCTATTGCTTTTATATAGTTCCTACCCGCCTGCGTCAGTTGTTTCCGCAGCGGGTCAACTTTAAAGCAGATAAAATAAGAGAGTCGGTAACAAATACCAACTCTCTTTGCGGATATAAACTTACTTATCAGCAGGCAGTAAACCTGCGACCACATTGCTAATTGCTCATTACTAATTCCTAATTGGAAAAAGCCCCGAAGGGCTTTTTTCTTACGGCAGCACGAAGCCGCACTTTTTCATTGCTTTCTGCAGGGTTCTGTCTGCAATTCTTGATGCAGTGGCAGCACCCTTTGCTGCCATTTCTTTAAGATATGCCTGATCCTTCATATACATATCATATCTTTCACGCACGGGGCGCAGCTCTTCAACAACGGCTTCACCGACAGCGTTTTTGAAATCACCGTAGCCTTTGCCTTGAAATTCATTTGCGATCTGCTCATAGTCGAGACCTGTGCAGCAGGAATAAATGCCCATAAGGTTGTTGACACCGTCTTTGCCTTCGCCGTAGTAAACACCGCCCTCGGAGTCGGTAACTGCACTTCTTATCTTTTTCATAATTGTTTCGGGGGTGTCAAAAACACTGACATAGCTCTTGGGGTTGGGGTCTGACTTGCTCATTTTCTTTGTGGGATCCTGAAGTGACATAACTCTTGCGCCCTGCTTGCCGATATAGGGATCGGGAATTGTGAAGGTTTTGCCGTAAATGCCGTTGAAGCGGTTTGCAATGTCTCTTGCAATTTCGAGATGCTGCTTCTGGTCTGCGCCTACGGGTACCAAGTCAGCCTGATAAAGGAGAATATCAGCTGCCATAAGCACGGGGTAAGAGAAGAGACCAACATTAACATTATCAGCATGTGACTGTGATTTATCTTTGAACTGAGTCATTCTTGACATTTCACCGAACTGAGTGTAGCAGTTGAGCACCCATGCCAGCTGAGCGTGAGCAGGCACATGGCTCTGAATAAAGATAATGCTCTTTTCAGGGTCGAGACCGATTGCAAGAAGCAGAGCAAAAACCTCCATAATCTGCTTGCGGAGCTTCTGAGGGTCCTGTCTGACAGTGATAGCGTGAAGGTCGGCAACGGCAAAGGCGCTGTCGAAATCATCGCTGAGAGTCTTCCAATTTTTAAGGGCACCCAGATAATTGCCCAATGTGGGGATGCCTGAGGGCTGGATGCAGGAAAGTATTTTTTTCTTTTTTTCGGGTGATTCTGCACCGGGGATTATGATTTTTTCTTCCATAACCAAGCTTCCTTTCTGATTAAAAAAGACCTGCTCCATAAAGGAACAGGTCATAACTGTTTAGCCACCTTAATGGTACGCACTGACATGCGTGCTCAAAAATAACGGTATGAGCCTGCCGTCGACGCCTACTCTGAAATTTCGGGTCGCCCTCCTGAGTCCATTCACCAAAAACAGTGCTGCTGCCTTGCACCGAACGGCAGCTCTCTGTAAGCCTGATGTTACGGTTACTACTCTCATTCATCGGTTTATTATATAAAGTGTTATTATTTTAAACCATTGGTTATTTTTTGTCAAGACTTATTTGCTTTCAAGGCTGATATTTTCAATATCCGGGTCAACGGGCACAAGCAGACGCTTGATAAGCAGATATGTCAGACCCTTAAGTGAAGCCTTGCTCATCTGATCCGGGTTATCCATCCAGTATTTGATTATGCTGTAGAAGCCGCCTGAAATGAAAATATAGAAAAACTCATAGCTGATCTTTGATTTTTCACCGTGAACCTGACGGAAATATTTATAGTAGAATTCGCTGAACATACGGCTTATTCTCTCTGTGAAGGTTGCGGAGAATGATTTATCAAGCAGCATCATAACAATATCTCTGCGGCTTTCAAAAAGATCTATAAGACCGTCGATGGTTGCATAAACATTTTTAGGAAAGCTGAGCTCCTCAAGACCGACAAAAATGTCAGTTACCTCTTTGAGAATATTTTCTTCAATATCTGCAATGAGTGTGCCGATATCTTTATAATGAAAATAGAAAGCGTTACGGCTGAGCTGAGCTTTTTCGCAGACCATCTTTACGGTTATTTTGTTAAGCTGACAATCCTGAGCAAGAGCTGCAAGGCTGTTTTCAAACGCTTTTTTTGTTCTTTTGACGCATGCATATTCCTTTGTTGCCATATTAATATTCCTCATATTTCTTTATAATTATAACACAATGTTTAATTTTTGTCACCGGTTAATTTTGTGTATCTTATGGGACAGATTTTCTGAATTGTGTACCATATATAATTAATATAATACAAATATTATAACAAGTCTAAGGTCTTGTTAAAAATTTATTAAAAAATATTATATTTCAGCCTAATATTTTTTTGATATAACTTAACACAATGTTGAATTTTTGACAGATTGTATCAATTGAAAAGAACTGTCATAAGGAAGAAGGTAAAAAATATGAAGCATAACAAAGACAATTACAGAGTTCCTCAGGATAACTATCTGGTAGAGCCCACAAACGAAAGCTGCTATCAGTACCTCAAAGCAGCATATGAAAAAATCTCAAGGGATTACGGTGAATATGATGCATTTATCACTCCCGTTGGCCCCATTGAAAGTGCAACAACAATGAAAAGACTTTTCAGCGATATTGAAAAGATGGCTTCATTCATTACTTCAAAGGGAATTAAAAGAGGTGATGTTGTTACGGCATTCCTGCCTTCATGCGGTCATGCATTCATTGCTTTTTATGCACTGAGTAAATTAGGTGTTATTTCAAACTTTGTTCATCCCATGACACCCCCTGCACAGCTGCTTGAAATTATGAAGCACACAAAGAGTAAGGGTATTTTTATGCTTGACCTTTTTGCAGGCGCATTTGCAGGTGTTATTGCTGAATATATGACAATTGTCTGCTCAACATCAGACTTCTGTGAGGGTATGGCTTTCCAGTACGCAAAAGGTAACGAAATGCAGAACGCACATGTGCCTGAGCATGAAAACGTAATTCGCTATATGGATATTATGGCTATGGAGCTGCCTGAAGTGGCTGACGCTGAAAATATGGGCAAGGACGACGCTATTTATCTTCACGGCGGCGGAACAACAGGTAAGAGCAAGACTATCATTCACTCAAACTATTCCTTCAACAGCCTTGCAAGAGGTCTTTACATACTCGACAATCAGCACGTTTATCTTGACGACCGTTCAATGTGCACACTTCCCTGCTTCCACGCTTTCGGTCTCGGCGGCGCAATGCACTATGCTATATGTAATGCATTCGGCCCCATTATGATTCCGAAGCTTGACCCTATGCAGGCTAACGAGCTTATCAGAAAGTATAAGGTTACTGAAATCCTCTCAGTACCCAAAATGTTTGAAAAGCTTGTTGAGGCACCTAACTTTGAAAACGAAGGCACTAAGAACCTTGCAATGATTTTTGCAGGCGGTGATGTTGTTTCAAATGAATTCGTTGCAAAGTTTAACGCAATTATGGAAAAGCACGGAGCGAGAGCTAAGATGTGCCGTGGTTACGGTCTGACAGAAATGTGCGCTGTTTGCACAACAAACTCAGATTTCTATTATAAGTCAGATTCAACAGGCTATCCTCTTTACTGTGTTGACCTTGAGATATGGGACGATGATTGCAATGAGCTGCCTGCAGGCGAAATCGGAGAAATCGTTTTCAGCGGTGACACAATGATGAACCGTTATCTTCCTGATGATATTATTCAGGAAAGCGGTATTTACACAGACAAAAACGGCAAGAACTGGATAAGAACAGGCGATATGGGTTATCTTGATGAAGACGGCTTCATCTACTTCTCAGGACGTAAAAAGAGAATTATCATTATTGCTGCTTACAATATTTATCCTGCAACAATTGAAGAGCAGATTTATAAGCTGGACTATGTAAACGAGGTTTGTGCAGTTCAGGGCTATAACGAAGAGGGTAAGCCTGATGTTAAGCTCTGCATTTCACTTAAGGACCCTGAGGCAAACAAGGAAGAAATGGCTGAGAAGATTCTTGCATATTGCAGAGAAAAGATTGAAGGCTATGCTTGCCCGAGAAGAGTTGAATTCCACGACCTTCTGCCCAGAACAAAGATTGAGAAGATTGACTTTATTAAGCTTTCAGACCCGGCACCGGTGAAATAATCGGAGATTATTTCAATTAGGAATTAGTAATTATCAATTAGCAATTGTGGTCGCAGGTTTACTGCCTGCTGATAAGTAAGTTTATATCCGCAGAGAGAGTTGGTACTGGTACCGACTCTCTTGATTTTTTATCTCTGCTTTCAGGTGTTTCATTAACTTAAGGCGATTTGTTATATTGGGGGTATTTGTGTTATAAAATTTACCTTGGTTATAGTAATCAGTTATTCACGCTTAAGCCGCTAGGGCTCATACTTTTGTTCTGTGCGACAAAAGTATGCAAAAACGCACTTTAGTGCCTGTAAGCCGAAAGTACAAAAAATTACCGCTTTGGATCGTAATAGTTTTTTATTCTTTACCATTTCTGCTCACCTTTTATAAAGAAACAAGTCAGTGCATATGGGTAATTTTTAGATTTCTGCTCTCTGCTTGTTAAACGGGTCTTTTCCGAGCAGCTCTATTTAAAACGGGTTTTCTCAATGGATACCGCTACTTTCTGCCGTTTCAAAAGTCTGTGCTCTCTCTTTTTGTCGGTTCTGCTTCAAGCACTAGCTACTTCGACAGTCGTAGCCGCTATGAGATATTTATTTTAGTGATTCGGGTGGGTTTGGTTAAAATGAAAGTTGTTTCAGTTTTTCAAAGAGACAACATCTTATTTGTAATATAAAAAGTTTATCCGCTGCGGAAACAACTGACGCAGGCGGGTAGAGTCTTTGTTAAAAGCAGTAGACTACGGGATTTATCAGAACCAATAAAAAGCAGAAACCAAGGCGCTTCGTAGTCTGTTGTTGCAGGCGGACTAAGAGTATATTAAAAATGGAAAAAGCAGTGTCTGCTAAAAAGTGCGTTTTTGCATCTCGGCGCCCCTGAAAGGTTATTCCCCTGTTAGGGGAAATGTCTGCAAAGCAGACAAAAGGGTGCCCGTTTACGGAGTAAAAGCTGGCAAAACCTTCAGGTTTTGACTGAGGGGTTCTTGTCGCACGGAACAA
>JAFTLT010000057.1 GCA_017452785.1 Clostridia bacterium
ACTTTCGTCCATGGATTCGACCTCCTTTTTGGTTTTGTTGGTGTCGCTACCTTCATTATACCATAGGAGGTCTTTTTTATTACAATGAACGCTTCCGCTTTCTCGTTCCCACAAGTAAAACTTGTGGTTGTTATAGATAATGCAAAAACCGCCCGGCAAAATCCGAACGGTTTTCTATGAAGTGATAATGCAAAGTATTCAGCTTTTGTCGAAACTTTACATTTTACAGTTTAGCAGACATCTATAGTGAAATTCAATGAAATTTAGTGAAATGTTTGAGGGATTTCGATTTTATTTAGTGCTTGTCTGTGAATTTGCTTTACCCTTCTTTCGGTATAATTCATTTGCACACTGATTTTTTCAAATTTCATAAACTCTATGTATCTAAGCCTCAAAACAAGTCTCTCATCATCATTTGAAACAGCGTTGATGGTATCCCATATTTCATTTTTTAAGGCAATACAGCGTTCAAGCTCTGCGTTAATTTTATTCTTAAGTTCAGTGATTTTTTCGATTATACCGTCAATACCGGTGTCTGTGGGTGTGCCTTGTACTCTTTCGGAGAAATCAGCTCCCGATAATCCTGTAGCCTGACTCCACAATCGCTCAAGTTCTCTTTTATCACTCTCAATGAAAGCGTTCAACCTTCTTGCTTGACTCAAATATTGCTGTGCCGTCATTTGCATCACCTGCCTTTACAATTCATAAATTTCCACATATAGTCCCGTCACATTTGCCCAAAACTTTTCCACTATTTCACTTACAACAAGCGCATCATCTTTCCAAAAGTGCAAATCTGTCATAACATCCTTAAGAAGTTTCTGAAGATTATCTGTATCAGGCTTTGTTGTTTTATATTCGCCGTTTTTATGTTTACCTGTTATCGGGAAGCACCATTTGACGAGAATCCTTACCGCTTTTGAAAACGGCTGCTCAGGGGCATATTTTGAAAGATTAGCCATCAACTTTTGTCTTGCATCTTTGAGTTCGGCAGGCTCATAAACAACAGGTTTACCGTTGACTACATGAATTTTCTTTTCCTGATGTGTTACTGTCGGGATTTTCATTGGGATAAAAAATTTAATTTCCAAATTGCAATTACTTTCCTTTCGTTTGAAATTTTGCTTTTGTCACGTTATGCATGGTTGGGGATAACGCCCGCTTTCAGCGTTATCCTACCAACATGCGTGACGGAGTGCGGCGGGGATTTTTATTACCCGTAAGGGTAAGTGTTTTCCGCCACAGTGTGGATAACATGTTTTCCCCTGTTTCCCACACTCGTGTGAAAAACAGAAATTTATGTTTTCCGCCACAGTGTGGATAACAGAATTTTTATGTTATCCACACTCGTCATTTTTTAATACTTTTCCTGTAGTTTTATCTACAAAATAGCCATATTTCTTTATCCAATCCCTGACAGTTCTTTCATTCATATCAAGTGCTATTGACAAATCTTTTACTGTAGGTTCGTCACCATAGTTACAAGTGTTATATGCATTTTCAAACTTAATTTTGTTTTTCTCACTTTTCTTCTGTGCACTGTCTTTATGCTTATTTATTGCTTTTTGCCAAGCAGGTTTATCATCCATTTCAATATCACTCAACACACCGCTTTCATCGTTTCTGTGAACAGGATAATCGAACCACAGATTAAGAGGCTGAAACTTCGGAAACTCACGGAGAGTGCCTTCAACACGCCATGCTGTCAGACTCTGAGCCTTCTTTGATATTTCATCGATTTCTTTGATGATGTTCGCATAAGTCTGTTGCGGAAGATTTTCTTTACAGTATTCTTTAATTGTTTTGATGTTGCAAAGGTCGTCTCTGCTCAAATCATCGTGCCATGTATTCCCCTTGAAACGGTTGAGATATTTAATGCATATATCACAGGCGGCGTTATCTTCTTGCTGTGTTTTAAGTGCATCTGTAATTTCAAGTTCAATGAGGTCAAGAAGGGCATCCGGGTCACGGGCAAAAACACCTGAGCCTGATGCTCTGTCCATACTCTTTTTACCGCCCTGTGCACCTTTCGAGTGATGATGGCAGTAGATAACCGCACAACCAAGTTCGGTGCATACCTTGTCAAACTGATTGCAGAAATGTGCCATTTGATCTGCACTGTTTTCGTCACCTGTGATAACCTTGTATATAGGGTCTATGATAATAGCTATGTAATTCTTTTTCAGTGCCCTTCTGATTAGTTTTGGTGCAAGTGAGTCCATAGGAACACTTCGCCCTCTGAGGTTCCATATATCAATACTGCTAAGATTTTTAGGGGGTATTTTCAATGCGGTATAAACATCTTTAAAGCGATGTAGACAAGAGGCTCTGTCAAGTTCAAGATTAACATAAAGCACTTTACCTTTTGCGCAGGAAAAGCCGAGCCAAGGGGCACCTTCTGCAATTGATACACAAAGTTCAATAAGTGCATAGGATTTTCCCGCTTTACTTGGTCCTGCAATGAGCATTTTATGACCTTGTCTAAGAACACCATCAATAAGTGGCGGTGCAAGAGGCGGAAGATTATCCCATTGTTCACTAAGGCTTTCAGTATCAGGCAAATCATCATTCATGCCCTCAATCCACTCTTTCCATTCATTAAAAGAGCCTTTGCCGATATTGGCATCAACAATAAATTGCTTTTGGCCTTTTCTTTCTATACCGGGCATACGGGAAAGCCTTGAAGGGTTTCTGTTCTGACTGTCAATTTCAAGACCGTTCTTCTTGCATATCATATAAAGGAATTCAACCCTTTTGCGGTACTCTGTATAATCTGCTGCTTCAATTTTTACAATAGCGTGAAGGCTCTTCCCACCTGAATGAACGAGTATGGCAACAGGCAACTCAAGTTCTCTGATTATGGCATTTTGTTTATCAATTTCCATAACATCAGATTCAACCAAAGCGTATCTAAAATCAGTAACATTGTCATTTTTTATTCCCTTGCCGTCAAGCGGATTGAAACGTATCCATGCACCAGCTTCACGGTTATAGTCGCCAATAATAGCGCCTATATCACCGCCACATTTATTAAGTTCCTGTATAAGTTCACCTGCTGTTTTTGAATATATCCCTTTTGTAGGCATATATCTTCCGTCTTTTTCCCATGTTTCAGTAACAAAACCTACGGTTTCCGTTGAGTCGAAAAGTGTTTCTATGTATGTAGTCAGTTCCTTAACAGGATCAAAATCTTTCGGTGGGTGTATTTCTTCTGATTCAAGCCAGTTTCTGTCAACAATAACATAATCATCTTTACCGACGATTTCATCATCCCAGTCGAGTTCACGACTATCTTTTTCGGGTCTGAACCCTCCGTCAAACGCCATTTGCATAACTGTGGCAAAGGTAACATTTGCACCTGCAGCTCCATTAAAAGTTTTCCATTTTCTTTCACATTCTCCAGGATGATATCTGTTATCGTTCTGACTCCACTTATCCCATATATCACATGAAAAACCTTCATCTTTCAGTGCCATTCCTACATTGATCCATTCCTGATATGAAAGATTTGCCGGATTAATGAAAGAAAGGACTTCACTAATATTTTCATTTGTAATATTTATCATTTATTTCTCCTTATGCCGGTATATATTCTGCAGGTGTTATGTTTCTTGGCACAATCCATCCGTTTGCGGCGATACGGTCAATTAGTTTCTTCGCATGTTCAAATTGCCATGTACCGACATGCTGAAAACCTCTGCTTTCAAGGAAACGTATCTGTTTAGGCGTTGTAAGTCCGTTGTCTCTACGCTTTGAAAGTCGATCGAGAAGCATTTGAGCTTTACCTGCATTGTCAATCTCATCGGGAAGTATACCCAGTTTTTCAAGAGTATTTTTTTGTTTTGCAGTTGGCGGTGCCATTTCCCAACCAAAAGAAGGAACATAGCTTGATAAATCCTCTGCTTGAATAGACATTTCAAACTGCAATGGATCTACAAGCTTCTTTTTACGTTTCCTCATTTCGGCAAGCTGTTTTGCAAGAGATTCTTCTCGTTCTGCCACAACATCACTCTGTGCTTTGCTTTCAGCTTCTTCGATATCCATAGGACAAGCAGCACTTTCAAGATTTTTAGTCATTTTTCTTGCAACCTCATCACTCTGACATATAAGGTGTGCAGGACGGCAAAGTTCATGTTTTTCCGTATGCCAAAGAAAATCGAGTAAAAGAAGATCCTTTTTACCAGGATATAAACGTGTTCCGCGACCTACCATTTGACAATAAAGACCCCTGACTTTAGTCGGTCTTAAGACAATAACACAATCCACAGAAGGACAGTCCCAACCTTCGGTTAAGAGCATAGAATTACAAAGTACATTATACTTACCTTCATCAAAATCTTTGAGAATTTCTGCTCTGTCCGAGCTATTTCCATTGACTTCGGCAGCTCGAAAACCTTTTTCGTTGAGGATATCTCTGAATTTCTGTGAAGTTTTTACAAGAGGAAGAAACACGACTGTTTTTCTGTCACTGCAATTCTTAATCATTTCATCGGCTATTTGGTGCAAATACGGGTCAAGAGCCGTTCCGACCTCACTTGCCTTGAAATCACCTGCCTGAGTTGAAACACCGCTCAAATCGAGTTTTAAAGGTATTGTAAGTGCTTTGATAGGTGATAGGAATCCTTCTTTTATAGCCCTCGGTAACGTATACTCATAAGCAAGAGAATTAAAGACCTGGCCGAGATTACGCATATCACCTCTGTCAGGGGTTGCGGTAACACCCAATACTTTCGCATTACTGAAATGTTCCAGAACTCTTAAATAACCTTCGGTTAACGCGTGATGCGCTTCATCAATTATAATTGCCCCGAAATAATCAGATGAAAACTTTGAAAGCCTGTTTTCACGCATAATAGATTGTACCGAACCAACAGTTACACGGTACCACGAACCGAGGCATGTTTCCTCTGCTTTTTCTACCGCTGTTTTTAAACCTGTTACTTTTTCTATCTTGTCGCTCGCCTGAGTTAAAAGTTCTCCTCGGTGAGCGAGTATTAAGACACGCTCACCGTTCTTTACAAGCTCTTCTGTTACTTTTGCAAAAACAATTGTTTTTCCGCAACCCGTAGGCAACACCAGAAGAGTTTTTTGTATACCCTTATCCCATTCATCGAAAACAGCGGTTTTGGCTTCATTTTGATATGGTCTGAGTTCCATTAGAAACCACCGTATTTAGACGAAGAAACGGAGTTATTATTTTCCGGGGCAATGAAGGATTTGATTTTGTTATACTGATTACCATTGTATGTATCAACATATACCTTACACTTTCCTTTGGCACCAATAACATTCTGCCAATTCATTCGCACCTTTTCACCATGTTTCTTTTCACCGATAGACAGGAAGAAAGCCGAAAGCAGTCCTTCCATTTTAGTGTGCAGGAACAGATTGTGATTGATAACAGTGCTTTCACCGTTGTTTCCGTAAACTTTAATGGTAAGAATTGCTTTCTTACACGGCGGGAGTTTATCAGAGCCATTATGATTGCCTCTTTCAAATTTGATTACTTCAAAATCATATACACCTTCAGGCAAAAGAGTGAACTCGCTTTCGTTTTCAATTTCATCATCCCAATCAAGGGCACGGTTAAAATCTTCTCTTAATGTTGACATAATTAATTTTCCTTTCTTATCTTAAGTTATTTTTTATATATTCAACTACCTTATCCCAATGAGGAATAAGCCAGCCATTTATGAAATCGTCATCATACACACTAATAGGTGTATCGACAGGATAGTGTCCACCTCTTTCAAATACTACCCTTCTCACCTCTTCTTCGGTCACACCGGCAGAATTCATAAGGTCTTTTACAGCTTTTGGAATCCCGTCATCTGTTTCAGGTTTCACGGGAATAAATTCAGGAACAGGATCATCATCAATTATCTCTATGAAATCTTCGTGTTGTACTGTTCTTACCGTTTGCGGTTGTGAAACTATATCAACGGAGAAATTTGGCAATATATGAGCAAAGGCATCAAATTCCATAGGAATTTCTTCAGGAAGCCCATCACGATTTTTCGCATCCCAACAGGGATGATGACTTGTGTACATAATGCGTTTACCGCCTTGTGCTTTGAATTTTTTCCCTTTATCATCGGATGCGACGGCAAAGGTTTTATAATTAGCAAAAAACACTGCATCGGCCCATTCCTTTATAAGAGGCGAAATTTGTGAACTTGTTTTCTTACCGAGTTTTAATTCCCAACGATCATAAGCTCCCATTTCATCAGGTTGTTCAAATTTACGAAGCTGCGCGTGAGCTGTAAGCACCACATTGACACCCTTGTTTATAACTTCATCAAGTTGCATAAGGAAACGCCCGAACTCTTCTTTTTCGTAAACATAACCGTTTCCATATCCGAAATCTTCAATTCCGTTCTTTTTATGCACATCACAAATTTGTTTAATACAAAGCTGTTCAGCCCAGTCTATCGTATCAATAACGAGTGTTTCGCAAACCAAAGGATTGTTTATAACATATCTTATTTGCTCACACAGCATTTGCCATGATGTAGGTTTGTCGAAACGTCGAACATCAAGTTTCTTTGTACTGCCTTCCGTATCAATAAACAATGGCGTAGGAAACTTTGAGGCGAGCGTACTCTTACCGATACCTTCGGGGCCATATATAACGACCTTCTGTGCCGACTTAACAATTCCTGATGTAATATTCATTAAAATTCACTCCAATCTTTTTTTACTGTTGTGTTTTTAGTAGGTTGAGCAATCATCCCGTCTTCAATGATAATTGAACATTCATCTCCGGTACTTACTCTTGTTGCAATAGCCTGAAGATTTTCGTTTTCGAGCCATTGACCAAACTCTTTTAGCGTATCTTCGTCCATTTGTTCAAGTTTATCAAGAAGAACAAAGCCGCATTCAGAATTAAGTTTTCTGACAATTGCAGTAGAAACTCTAAGCTGTTCAGACCCTGACATAGCATCCCATTTTTTACCTTTATAGATAAGTTCACCTTCTTCAACAGAGAGTTCCGGGAGCGGTAAATTTGCATTTTTGAGCAAATCTGTTTTCTGCTTTCTTATATCATTGAGCTTTTCTGTTAGACTTTCATACTGTTTACGATAGCCCTCTGCATCCATTTCAGCTTTTTTCCTATCGAGATTAGCCCTGATTTTCTGATTAAGTTCATCAATCTGACAGATATTTGCTTCAAGCTCAGATGTGCTTTCATCGATAAGTTCTTCAGCTGTTTTACAAGCTATTTCAAGATCAAGTTCTAATTGTGAGAGTTCATCTGTCATTTTTTTTAGTTGTTCTTTTGTTCTGGAAATTCTCCCTGAAAGTTCATTTCTTTTTAATTCAAGTTCATAGGCTTTGTCGCGCTTACGCTGATTTTCACCGTTTCGCGCAAGTATTTCCTGTTGCTGTTTAATGAGTTCAGAAGCGGAAATTATTTCATCAGGAACACCCGTATACTGGGGCATTTCAAGAGCAAATTTTTTCTTTTGGTCGGCAATTTGACCTATTGCGTGACGGCGATTATACACATCAGTTTCTTCTCTTTCAAGAGTGTATAATGTATCTCCCACGCCGATTATTTGTAAAAGCACATTAGCTTTTTCTTTACCGGTACCTTCCATAAATTTAGGGACATCAAGTGCGAAGGTTTCTACAAACCTATTTAAAAGGTTCTGACCTGCAAGTCTGCCTGAAGGGTCGATAACCTTAAGACTACTGTTTTTCCCTTTTCTTTCTACAATGATACCGTTAGAAAGTTCAATTTTTAAGTACGGTTCTACCAGAGCACCGTCACGCACATGGTTAGAAGGTTTAAAACGATCACCTCCGAGAGCCCATGCAATAGAGTCAAGAACAGATGTCTTTCCTTGATTGTTTTTACCACCGATTATTGTCAAACCTGACGATGTTGGGGTGTATTGAAGCATTTTTATACGCTTCACATTTTCGATTTCAAAACTATTGATTTTTACCATTTTTTTACTCCTTTTGATTTTTAGTTTTAGGAATCCATTTGTCATTGAAAAGGCAATGATTATACCTTTCATTCGGATAAGTACATTTACCGTCAATTTGTCTGCCGCAACTGTCACAAGGATTAAGTGGAGGCGGATTGATCAAATCATTTAATGTAATTTGCCCCTTGTCTTTTTTCATTACGGTTCACGTCCTTTCTGCCGTTCATCGGCGAAATAATAAGAATATCCGCTGTCATTGTAAGAGAACACCCGTATGCCCATAAACTTAATCGCAGGCACATCATCTTTGCCGCAGAGAAGCTGATATAGTGGCTCTGACATAAATATCACTGTCGGCTTTCTGCCGTCATTTTTCATAGTGTAGTAAAATATGTTTTCCTGTATGGTGTTTATGTAGCACTGTTGTTTATGGTTGAATGTTCTTGACTGGGCTTTCGCCACTCTTATCACTCCCTTCTTTGTACTCTGCCGAGTCTTCCCGGTAATCCTCACATGAAAGCACGGTGAACTCTTTAACGAAGCAATGTTTACGGCGGATGCATTATCGCAGTTTGGGTTATCCATCTGAGGCACTCTGCCTTTCTACAAGTGTTTTTTCTGCTTCTTCACGGGTGAGGAATACGGTTTTGCCGATTTCGCTTTCAGGGAACACCTCGCCCGAATATACAATCCCCGAAACTAAATCCGTATGCAGAAACAAATTTGAGCAAGTCCCGATTTCAATAAATCGTACTCTAAATTCTGATATAAAATTTCTTGTGATTTCATATATCGAAGCACCCACCTTGCACGGCGGTCTTATCCAACCGTCTGAAAGAATTCTTTCAGCGTATGCTGTCGCAATCATTTTCCTGTCGTTTGAATCTGCAACAATCATCGGCTTTGAAATCAACTCAATCAGCTCTTCTCTGTCAGTCATTTTTTAAACACCTCGCTTTTTTAAGTGCTTCTTTTAACAGTGTCTGTACCTGCTCACTGATAAGGCTGTTATCCTGACAGCATAAAAAACCTTTGTTGTGATATGCCAATGTTTCAAGTGCTAATGCAACACGAACATAGTCCATAGGGTTATCGCTTACCATTTCACACGGTTTCAATTCATTCTGCATTGTTGTCACTCCTTTTCAAATCTCAATTTCATTTGTGCAGGATATAAATCAACCTCAGGTCTTCGTTTTCCTGTCCACCTCAATCCACCTGCTTGCCCTATGCACTTATATCCGCTCGCTTTCAATGATGCTCCGTTTTCACTTTCAAGGATATAAGTAATAATCTTCTTATATCCCATAGCCCTTGCGGCCCTCCAACAAGCTCCGTACAATATTGAACAAGCGTTTTTCGTACCATCGGTACAACACCTACTTACCTCGAGCGTTAATCCATCATCAAGGTATCTACTTACAGGTCTGCCAACAATAGCAACACCAACAATTTTTTCACCGTCAGTTGCTCCAATTGAAAACTTGTGACCAACAACAGGCTTATGGTGACGGTGGTATCTTTCAACAAAGGCGTTTGCCTCAGCAAGACTCACAGGAACAATATCAAGTGACATCAACCCTCACCTGCCATTTCTTTTACAAGGTTGTCGATAAGTTCAGCAGTATCCAAAAGGCCGTCTTCTTCTGTGTGGTAGAAGTCATCAAGATATTCTTTCAACCTCTCTGCAAACACCCTGAGCGTTTCGTTTTGGATTTCCAAAATGTGTTGTTCAAGACATTCGTAAGCCTTTTGCAACTTTTCAATCTCTGCCTTTTGGCGGTCATTTTCGCTTTCTAATTTTTCAATCGTGTCAGCCGCCAAATTCAACAAAGTGTCGCTGAACATACATCGCCTTAATGCACTTATAATTTCTTTAATTGTCATAATCGTTCTCCTTACTCCAACGCACATTGGAAAAACCGTCCACAGATAATGAGCTATCTTCAAAATACGGTTTCAAAAAATTCTTTTGTTGTTCTGTTAAAAAGTTCTTCCAACGAATACGCCACTGTTTAACGCCCAACTGTGAAATTGTTATGGAAACAAATCCACAATCGTGTAGTTTTTCATCTGCCCTGTTTGCCGTTTCATCTTTCAAGATTTTTCTTGCTGTACCGATATGTTCATAAACGCCGCAAGGGTAGAAATCTCCGTTTGGAGATAACCAACCTGTCGATAATTCAGGCATTTTTTACACCCACCCTTCTTTTGTTCTTTTGCTGACAAAATCCCTTAATTCCTTTAGGTTTTTTTCTGATGTTTCCTTGCAATATTCCACATATTCCTCGTCAACTTCATCACCTTTTTTTGTTTTTAGCGAAGAATAAAATGCGTAGTATTGTAGAGCGGCACTCGCTAAAGTAAGGATTTTTTCATAGTCTCTACTTGCGTGTATAAATCCTGTTAAGTCGTATGGATTTGGCGAAGGTGCAGGACATTTAATTGCAAGACTTGCAATTTCAACAAGAAAATCACATTCTTTTTGTGTCATTCTGTATCACTCCTTAATGAAAGTTCGATGCCGTCAATATTTCCGAGTAATTTGTTTTGACAATGGCAAAGTAAATTATCTATGTCGCACACACGACTTTCTTTATTTTGAGTTCTTATAAAAGAAAGTACCCTATCAACTGATTGAATTCGATAATCTCTTTTCAATATCTCGTTTTTTAATTCCATTTCTTTAATTTCTAATCTTGCTTTTTCTACTTGCTCATAAGTAATCATTCTGTATCACCTTCTTCACTTCCGCTATAACTCACATCTATTGCCTGACCGCAATTACTGCAATAGTTTTCAAAATATTCGTTTACACCTGCTTCATATGTACCTACGACAGTACCGCAAACAGGGCAACAAAGGTGAAAATCAATATCATATTCACCTGATATGTCTATTCCTCGATTTGTTTCCTCTTCGGTTGCCTTTTTCGGTATCTGCTTTTCAACCGCTTCTTTGACCTTTTCAAAGGTTTCTTCATCGGCACAGTAGATTGCATAGTCTTCGTTTAAAACCCTTGCTTTACCGTCTTTTCCGAAAACAAGAGTGAGTGATTTATCCTGCTCGATTGTTTCCTGAAGCGGTTTTTCAAGTGCATTTTTTGCCATACTTACCGCACAATAAACTTCAATATCACTATATGCAAATTTTATTCTCTGCAAATCACACTGTTTGTGCAGGAACATTTCTAAAATTTCAAGTGCTTCCTGTGGTGTCATTTCTCTGCGCCTTCTTTCATTTCCCCCCAGCTGCAAAAATCATTTCGCTTGCAAGTTGCGTTAGTACCATCATCAAAAATATAACAACAACCATACTCATCGATGTCAGTGAAATATTTGCAGTCTTTGCACCTTACAACCTCAACCACATCTGATGAGGGAAGGTTTTTCAAAATCCTCGGTACAAGTATTGTTGCAAATTCGTCAAATGCGCCGCTTGCTGTTGGATATTCAGATTCATAAGTATCACGAATTTCTTTAATTGCTTTGTTACGCTCTATGTATTCAGGCATTTTTTATCACACTCCTTATATTTCATCACCCAAAATAAGTCTTATTTGGTTCGGGTCTTCGCCCATCCACCACTCGAAACACTCCTGTCCGTTCTTCCAACGGTACCGGGAAGGGTCTGCGGCTATCATTCGGTCAAAGGCCTTAATGTACATCTCTTTATACTTCGGATATCGCCTGAATTCCATATAACGCTTTTTGTCAGCCATAGGACAACCGATACAACCCACACGGTCAAAACCGCATTGATAAAGAGGATTTGATTGACAATCGCAATCGTGTAGATAATCCCACACATCAGTTTCAGACCAATCGATAATCGGGTTTACAACGGTTTTTGCCCTCATTTGACAGCGTTCAAAGAGTTGCCTTTTATCATCGTTGTCGTTGGTTAAAACAATCTTTTTTCTTTGTCTGAGTTGTAATCACCGTATATTCCTAAGTTGTTTTTACGAGCAACACTTTCTGCCCAACGTACACCTGTAGCAATAGCCCTGCCGTCACCGGAAGTCTCTTTCAGTACCGCACAGCAATATCTCATAAGCCTTGTCGGCGGCGTTTTCTTAATAGGGATAAGCTCCCACATGGATATGCGCTTACCTTTATACTTCGAGTATTCAACAGTGCATTTGATACCGAGTTCTTCAAGCTCTTTAAAACGCTGACGAATATATCTGACAGTTTCGGGTGCATCTGCTGTTGTGTGAGAATTGACAACCTCAAAGTTTATCCCTGCACGCAGGGCAAGCTCAACAAGAACATCACTGTCCTTACCGCCTGAGTAGCATATCATCAACGGCTTATCGTAGTAGTGCTCTGACATCATAGCTCCTTGCCTGAGCCGTTCAAAGGCTTGTTTTTCTTTATCCATTTTGCTTTACCCCATAAAAATATTCTCCGCACTTTTGACCTTTCTTTTTGCATAAAGCCATCCTAAGCATTTTGTTTTCCCACCTCAGGTCAAAATCACTGTCAAAGAGTCGCTTGTTTTTAGCTATAAGCTCACGGTTCTGCTTTTTAAGAACTATATTCTCATCAACGAGAGCCTTTAATTTCTTTTTGCTTACGAACATTGTTCTTTACCCCCTCAAACCATTCATCAAACTTGTCTTCAAGTGCAATAAACTGTTTTTCAAATATGATACCGATTATAATGAGCGTAACTAACGCAAAAAATGTTGTTGTGAAATTGCTGAATAATTCAGGCATTGCTTTCACTTCTTTCTTTTATGTAATTTTTGATTACATCTCTATCAAAACGGTGGCAATTTCCAACTTTGATTGATGGAATTATATTTTCTCTTGCATACTTTCTGATTGTCTGAGCGTTTAAATTCAAAAGTTGTGCAACTTCTTCAGGTGTTAGAACTAAAGGCATTTGCTCCCAATCCCGGAAAAACACTATTTTCTTACGCATATCTTTACACCTCAGCTCATCCCTGCATATCCGCAATATCGGAAGGTTGTTCTGTATTTTCTTTTTTTGCATTTTGATAAAATATTGACGCTAATTCAAAAAGTGTTTTCTGGTGTTGTTTGAGTTGATTTATTGCCGCATCGAGTATAGCGCTGAACCGCATTTCGTATGGTCCAAGTGTTATGAAAGCCTTATCTCCTGTGACTGCTTTATCGAAAATTTCTGTGACAACAACACATATAAGATCTTCTACTCTTTCAAGTTCATAACTTAAACCTTCAAGATCTGAGGCTACATTAAAGTTGCTTTTAGTTTCTTTTTTTGACATTGTTTTAATTTCAGTCCTTTCTTGACTTTAAGAAGCGGACAATGTATAATTTATGTATCCACTTCTTTTTGATAGATTTGGTGTTGAACTCTTGCACTTGCTTGGTCGGCGCGGCAAGAGTTTTTTTGTTTGCTTTAAAATTTGCATAACAGACGGAACGTTTCTCTACCTTTAGGTGTTACAAGTGTTTGTGTTCCGCTCCATGCTGTTTTCTCGTTGTAACATTCCTTGACTTCAAAAAGACCTTTTTCAGCGTGTTCTGCGTAAGGCATCAACTTGCCCTTCTTATCACGGTATATGTACTTTTTGTCAACCAAGAACTTTATGAAGTCACGCTCCTTAATACAGAGCTGCTTTGCAGTTTCACGGAAACTTGTAAGAAGATTTCTGTCAACAAGCTCATCGAAATAATCGGCTTTCGGCTGCATTATCTGATTGTCGACAGTAAGTTTAGAAACTGTAGAAGAAAGTCTGCTTATTGTTTCTTCAGCCATTTTTAAAGCTCTTGCCATAACTGCTTCTGGTGTATTCCACTGTCTTTCAATAGCAATAAAATATTGTCTGCACAGCTTGCCTTTTTCGTTTCTCTGAAGCATACAGATTTCCTTTGCCATTTCCATGGTGAGCTGATGGTCAGTGCTTGGTCTGCCTCCAGTACTTTTACTCAAAAATGAGTGAAAGTCCTTTTCTTCTTCAAAACCATACTCACACATTCTTGGAAACCAGTCGTTATAAGCTGTCTTAACTTCCAGAGCCTCGTGCAAATCTCTGCCACTCACTGTAGGGGTCTCATTTTGATAGTTGATTTTTACTAATTCGTGCATTTTTTCACCTCACTTTCTTTTTTATTTTTTCTTTGGTCGGCGGATTGTTGGTTCACATTTCGTGTACCTAACTTGCAAAAAAAAGCTCTTCAACGGTTGTATTATAGTATCGGGCAAGCTTTACCTTTATTTCATCCCTCGGCATTCTTTTCCCTGATTCGTACATAGCGAGCGCAGATGTGCTTATTCCGCAATCACTTGCGACCTTCTCCTGAGTCTTATTTCCTCTCAGGGTGCTAAGTCTTTTACCAACTTTGATAGGATTAATCATATGTTCACCTCCCGTATAAAAGTTCACATTTCGTGTACATCGTTATATTAGCATAGCAAAAACCATTTGTCAACACTTTTCGTGAATTTTTTCTTGACAAATTTCACGAAGCGTGATAATATATCGTCAGAGGTGAAAAAAATGTTTTTTAAACGATTAAAGGAATTACGCGTTTCCCGAAACATGACACAAAGTCAACTTGCGGATTTGCTCGGTGTTGCTAAAAGCACCGTGAGTATGTATGAAAACGGGCGAAGAGAACCCGACCTTGAAACACTTGAGGCTATTGCAGATATTTTCAATGTGGATTTAAATTCTCTTGCAAGCAGCAAAGATGCAAATATATTTTTGAAAATACCTAATATAATGCCCCTTCCCGATGCCAAGGTTATTCCATTGCTCGGCGACATTGCTTGTGGAGAACCTATACTTGCAACAGAAAACATTGCTGACTATGTAAAGATAGATATGTCAATTGATGCGGACTTTGCCCTCAGATGTAAAGGCGACAGTATGATAAACGCCCGTATATTTGATGGAGATATCGTTTATATAAGACAGCAATCAGATGTTGATGACGGTGACATTGCTGCTGTTCTTATAGGTGAGGAAGCTACCTTAAAAAAAGTCTACAAAACGGAAAGCAAAATCGTTCTTCGACCCTGTAACCCTATGTATGAAGATATTGTATATTTATGTGATGAGTTAAACGATATAAGAATACTTGGCAAAGCAATAATGTTTACAAGTTTAGTAAGGCACGGAAAATAATAAAAAATATTTCTGTTACTTTATAACTTTTTTGACACTATACATAGGGAAATTATCCCTGAAAATTAAAATATCGCCCTCATGCGGTGGAAAGAAGGAAAAGTAATGAAAGAACTGTCAAAAAAGATTTTGAAGATTATTAAGACTTTCTGTGGAGTAATATTTTCATTGTGCGCTGTAGCTTCTGTGGGTCTACTTTTTGATAAAGAAGCTTCAGGAGCGACTATACCAGCACTCTTACTTATCGGAATCTGTGGATATCTTGCCTATATTTGTCTTAAGAAACCTAAAAAGCCTGAACCAGTAATTAGAAATGTATATGCTAATAAAGAGGATTTTTCTAAAGGAATACCTTTAGAAAGTGAAAAAGCAAGAAATCAAAAGGTTACTCTTCCTGTTCAACAAAAAAATCATAGTAGCATTTATTCGTCAACTAATCGCATAATTGAAGAAACCGATTTTAGCAAAGCTACAAGCATAGATGAATTAAATCAACTCTCTATGCTTCGTTCCGATAAACTTTACGAGGATCGGCAAAAGAGAATTGCATCATTTGACCCTTATGAAGCTATAAAATTGAATATACCACCAAAGCCGCTTGACTCTGTAAAGAAAAATTTTCTCAAACAAATTGCAGGACAGCCAATAGATAATCCAAATGTTTGGGGCTACTGGACATATGAATATTCATTAGATTTTTCAAAAGTTATGACCGAGCTTTTATCAATGCATTATTTATCTGTTGTTGGAAAAGACAAAATTTTACCTAAATTGACTACACCTGAACTAAAAAGGATTCTTTCTGATTTCAATTTAAAAGTTTCAGGAAAAAAAGCAGATTTGCTTAATCGAATAGAGACTAACATTGACCCTTATGACCTTGAGGAATATTTTTCAGAGGATGCCAAGTTTTATTATCTCACCGAGCGTGGCGAAGAAGCTCTGCAAAATTTATCCGATTCAGCAACCAAGGATACCGACTTTGAAGACGAATGTCTGAATCTTATAATTAACGGCGATGTAAACAGTGCATATAAACATATTTGCAAACATGAAATGAAAAAAGTTATACCACGAGGTCTTGGCATTGATTGGTCAGAAGAACTTAATAATGGTTTATCTGATTATCAAATTTCAGAATATACTCATTTTTTAGAAGCAGATATCGAATTACCTGATGAATTATTAGAATTTGAGATACAGTTTAAAGCGTGTTGCATACTCTGTATTATGCTCGGTATGCAAGCGTTGAAAATATCTAAAACATTCAGACGAATAACAGGAGCATATAACATATCAAATGGAGTTTTAAATTCAAATCTTCAAAAATATCAGTTTGAGCTTTTAGATGGATTTTAAGCTCAGACATTCAAAGAGCTAAATATCGAATTATAAAAAAATAAAGCCCCCTTTCGGGAGCTCATGTATTCCTTCTCCACCGACCAAAGCGAAAAGGAATGCGTAAAAACACATAATCCAATGATTTATCACCAAGGGATTACTTTATCATTTTACCATAAGTAACTCCCTGAAATCAAGTAAAGGAGCAAAAATTATGGCAAAAAAAAGAAGTGACGGACGGTATCGCACCAAGGTATATGATGCCGAAGCACAAAAATACAGGTATATCTATGCAAGTTCTGTCTCAGAGCTGAAGAAGAAGGAAACTGAGCTCAGGAACCAACTGGCGAAGGGTATTGACATATCAAGTGCCGACGACAGCTTCAGTCAGTGGCTTGAAAGAGTAAAAAGAAGCAAGAAAACAGAACTCACCGAGGCCGAGTATCAGACCTTCTGCTTCAGAGCTGATTATTTTTGCGAAAAAGTGGGCAATTTGCCTTTAAAGAGCATAAGGCAACAACTTCTTCAACCTTATATAGACAAGCTATTTGAGGCAAACCCTTCAACAGGAAGGGCAACGTCAAAAAGAACTATACAGCGTTATATTTCTGCTGTGTCGGCGGTGTTTGAATATGCTATTGAAAACAGAGCAGCAGAGTTCAACCCTTGCCAATACCTGAAGGTACCCAAAAGAGCAAAAGTGGAAGAGCGCAGAGCACTGAGCCAAAAAGAGAGACAATGGGTCGAAGAACTCGAACACCGCGCACAGCCTGCAGCAATGCTTATGATGTATTCAGGGCTGAGAAGAGGAGAAGCCACCGCCTTGCAGTGGTCTGACATTGATTTTAAAAATAAGACTATCACAGTAAATAAGTCCTACGACTTTAAAAACAATGAAATTAAATGCCCAAAAACAGAAGCAGGCGTCAGGGTTGTCACCGTTCCGGATAAGCTCATCACTTATCTTGAGAGCCTTGAAAAAAAGAGTCTGTATGTTTTGACTACCTCAAGCGGTAAGATGATGACCAATTCATCGTGGCAAACTATGTGGAGCAGTTATATGATAGACCTAAACCTTGCATATGGTAAAGCTATAGAGAAGAGAAGCAAAAGCGACCCCAGGGGGCAGATTATAACAATAGAGCCCTTCTCCCCACACTGCCTTAGACATACCTTCTGCACAATAATGTATGAGGCAGGTATCGATGTACTGACAGCTAAAGAGCAAATGGGCCACAATGATGTAAAAACCACCTTAGCAATATACACACATCTTGATAAGCAGCATAAGAAAAAGAACCTCTCAAAGCTCAATGAATACCTACAAACAGGCACCGATTAAAACGGTGCTTTTTTTTGACCCCTTTTTGACCCCCAAACTGACCCCCATATTTGTGATTTTTTGTATTGTTTTGTGTTGTTTTACGCACCTAAAAAAGAAAAAAATCGAAAAAGAAAAAGCCCCGAAACCCTTGTAAAATCAAGGCTTTTAGGACTTTTTTATCTTGGAGGTACCACCCGGATTTGAACCGGGGCATAACGGTTTTGCAGACCGTGGCCTTACCGCTTGGCTATGGTACCATATATGGAGCGGATGACGAGGCTCGAACTCGCTACCTCCACCTTGGCAAGGTGGCGCTCTACCAGATGAGCTACATCCGCATTTTTAACTTAAAATGGCGACCCGGAACGGGCTCGAACCGTCGACCTCTAGCGTGACAGGCTAGCGTTCTAACCAACTGAACTACCGGGCCAAATGGTGGGAACAACAGGGCTCGAACCTGTGACCCTCTGCTTGTAAGGCAGATGCTCTCCCAGCTGAGCTATGCTCCCATCTTGCCGTCACTGTCGTAACGACTTGTATACTATACCAAAAAACTTTTGGTTTGTCAATGGGTATTTTCAAATTTTTTGAAAAAATTTTTATTATAAAAAAGTGAAGACAACATCTTCGCTTTCAGCTTCGTTATCATCAGGGAAATAGTTATCGAACACAAAAGAAAAAATTCCTTTGATTCGCTGCACGAAGTTCTTGAGCGAAAATATTATCACACTTAAAGGATCAAACATAACTATTACCTCCCTGCTGCTTTTGTGATTGTTTCTATTATATTATATCTTATTGATTAACTTGTCAACACAATTTTAATATTCTATTAAAGATAATGGTTTTCTGACAGCATTTTATATATTTTACCTTTTAAAAAAAGTTCAATTTTGTTAATGGTGTCAGTTGATTAGAAAAAATTGAGATGTTATAATTAATCAGTAATATTTGGTTTATACCACGAGGAGATGTTCACCTATGAAAATAGCTATTTACGGTTACGGCAACCTCGGCAAAGGTGTCGAGAATGCCATAGCAAAAAACAGCGATATGACTCTTGTTGCCGTCTTTACAAGACGTGACCCTGCGAGTCTTAAAATTTCAAGCGAAAATGTACCCGTAGTATCTGTTGACGATATACTTAAATGGAAAGATGATGTTGATGTACTCATCATCTGCGGCGGCAGTGCAACTGATCTGCCTGAAATGACACCGTACCTTGCCAAAAACTTTAATGTTGTTGACTCATATGACAATCATTCGCAGATTTCAAAGCACTTTGCCAATGTTGACAAAGAAGCTCTTGCAGGCAAAACCACTGCTCTTATTTCCTGCGGTTGGGATCCTGGAATGTTCTCACTTAACCGCCTTTATGCCAATGCAGTTTTACCTGACGGAAGCGATTATACCTTCTGGGGCAAAGGAGTGTCTCAGGGCCACAGCGATGCTATCCGCCGCATTGAGGGCGTTATAGATGCACGTCAGTACACAGTGCCCGTTGAAGAAGCAATCGAGAGGGTAAGAAGCGGCGAAACACCTGATTTCACTGCAAGAGACAAGCACACAAGAGAATGCTTTGTTGTTGCCGAAGAAGGCGCAGATAAAGAAAAAATCCGTGAGGCAATTGTCACAATGCCTGCTTATTTTGAGCCCTATAACACCACAGTGACGTTCATCACAATGGATGAAATGAAAAAATATCACAGTGAGCTTCCTCACGGTGGCAGTGTTATCCGTACCGGCAAAACAGGCAAAAATGACAGCCACAACCATGTTATTGAGTATAAGCTTACCCTCGACTCAAACCCTGAGTTTACCGGCAGTGTACTCACAGCTTTTGCAAGAGCTGTTTACCGCATGGCTCAGAGAGGCGATTGCGGCTGCAAATGTGTTTTTGATGTTGCGCCAGTGGACCTTTCAGCAACTGACCGCAGTGAGCTCATTGCACACCTGCTGTAAAATAAATATTAAAAGGAAAGATAAAATATGATATGTGAAAACATAACCGCAAATGGCAACCACCTTTATTTTGCCGCTCTTGATACTGTGGACCTTGCCAAAAAGCACGGCACTCCCCTTTATCTTATGGACGAAAACCGTATACGCAGTAACTGCCGTATTTATCTGAATGCCATGAAGAAATATTTCGGTGAAGGCAGTCACCCTCTTTATGCAAGTAAAGCAGCTTCTTTTAAGAGAATATATGAAATTATGAAAGAGGAAGGCATGGGCATTGACCTTGTTTCCCCCGGTGAAATTTACACCGCAGTCAAGGCAGACTTTCCTATGGAAAACTCCTTCTTTCACGGCAACAATAAAACTGACAGTGATATAGCCCTTGCAATGGATAAGGGTGTGGGCTATTTCATGGCTGACAATATGTGTGAGCTCAAGGCAGTTAACACTCTGGCAAAAGAAAAAGGTATAACACAAAAGGTTATTATCCGTCTGACCCCCGGCATTGACCCCCACACCTATGCAGCAGTTGCCACAGGCAAGGTGGACTCAAAGTTCGGTGTTGCTATTGAAACAGGTCAGGCTGACGAATTTGTTAAAGAAGCAATCACCTTTGAGAATATCGAAATCGTCGGCTATCACTGCCATGTCGGCTCACAGGTTTTTGACGAAGAAGGCAGCGTATATCTTGACGCTTCGACAATTATGCTTTCTTTCGGTGCTGAAATGCAGAAGAAATACGGCGTAGAAATGAAAATACTCAATATGGGTGGCGGCTTTGGCGTACGCTATACAGATGCTGACCCTTATATGGATATTGATGGCAATATTGAAAAGCTTGCCGAACACATAAAGAATGAGACTGCACGTTTTGGCATAAGCATGCCAAAAATCCTTATGGAGCCCGGCAGAAGCATTGTTGCAGATGCAGGTATGACTCTTTACTCTGTTGGCACCGTTAAAGAAATCACAGGCTATAAAAACTATGTTTCAATCGACGGCGGTATGACAGACAACCCAAGATATGCTCTTTACGGCTCAAAATATACGGTTCTGCTGGCAAACAGAATGGATGAAGAAAAAGACTTCACTGCCGATGTTGCAGGCCGCTGCTGTGAAAGCGGTGACATAATTCAGCCTGATGTTAAAATGCCGAAGCCCCAGAGAGGCGATATTATAGCTGTTTGCACCACAGGTGCTTACAACTATTCAATGGCATCAAACTATAACCGCATTCCCCGCCCACCCGTTGTAATGATAAGCGGCGGCAAGGATTATGTGGCTGTCAAGCGTGAAAGCTTTGAAGACCTCATCAGGAACGACCTTTGATTAATTATGAATGAGGAAAACCCCTCAGTCACTTCGTGACAGCTCCCCTTTCAGTGGAGCCAAGATTATGGTTGCACCTGTCGGTGTATTTTTATCGGAATTGCGGGAAGGTCACATTAATAGGGTAATTACTACCCGCAGAATATTATAAGCATAAACAGCTCGGAAGTTTCATTGAACAACCGAGCTGTTTGATTATTTTGTTTTTGTGTGTACACGGGTAATCAAGAACCACAGGGACACGCAGCACCCCACCTAATGGGCAGAGTGCTATGTTAGTTTAATTAAAGTAAACTTTCCTTCCATCCACAAGCATATAATGTTCGTTTGCAAATGAATCTAAAAAACCATAAATGAAAGTTGAATCATTTAATTGTTTAACATTGCTCTTAATAATCTTATTATCACCACTATACACTTCTATTGTCTTATCAACGGAACCAATTGTTCCTACAACATAATAGTCATCAGTATTTTTTATATGGTAGACCTCTAATGTTCCTGATGAATTAAATGTATAGGATAACCTTTCGCAAGAAGCTATACTAACAACCTTATATCCATTCCCTTTATTCTCTGCAAATTCATAAGAATATGTGCTTTCACTACTTAAATAATAAATCATACAAGAATTATCACCATATATTATATTCTCAATAGTTCCATCACAACAATTATCAAATAATTCTTCCGGTGTTCTATAAGTTACAAAATTCCTTTTAAGTGGCATTAAACACAATGTGAAACAAAGAATCAAAATAGTAAAAAGCAATAAATTTCTTTGTATTTTCTTATTATGATTTATACATTTGTATAGTCTATCCATTTATAACCACCTACGGCAATTTCTACAAACACTAATTCTATTTATAGACACGAGCTTTCCGTCAGCATATCCATACCAATAAATTGTTGAACCTACCTGCTTTGTTGTTCTTAACCACTATCATAATTATAAACTATTCTTTATTCGGTGTCAACATTATTCCATTTGAGCTGACCGAGTTCGTAAAACAGAAGTCTACCTAACCAAAATCACCCACCTGACTTTTGTGAGCAGGTGGGTACTGATATTATCGATGTATTCAGCTGCTGCTCCCCTCTTCGGCAGAGTACAGCCGGATATTTTTAGTTTCAGGCTTTAGTGTAATCAAGAGGAATATCAAACAGTGATGCGTCTGCTGAGTCGCTGAGCTTTGACACTGTGATTGCGCTTTCACTGCCGTCGGCATATTTTGTGTAAATGGCTGAAAGTGTATCTTCGCCGGTGAAATAGAACTCCATATATCTGCCGTATTTTGCTTCGGTGAAGCTCTCACAGATTAAGCCATTTTTATATTCAGCCTTGACTTCACCCATTTTTTCTGCAGTGAAAATCTCTCTGAGTGCAGCTAAAAGTATATGTAATTCTTCACTTTCGGCAGCGGTTCTGTACTTTTTATTGTTGACATCGAGCACAGTTACATTGCCTGTTTCTGTGTTATAAATATATGCAGTTGAAGCACCGTTCACTGTTTCTTTGAGATAAATCTTGCCCATTCTCAGAGCTAAAACGCTGTCAACCTTGCCGTAGGTGGGATGCTGCTCTGAATATTCAATATAAAGCTCATTGCCGCCTAAAATCTCACTTATCATCTCAGCTCTGTAAACATCAAGGTTTGCTTTGGCAGTATATGCGGTATATTTGTCACCGAGAAGCGCAAAGGCGGTCTTGCCGTCTTTTTTGCTGAAAGCCTTAATTGCAAAGGTGTAAGCACTGCCACTGTTAAGACCGACCACGGTGCAGCTTGTGTTTTCACCGCCGTAGGTTCTGTCAATTACACTGTATTCGCCGTTTTTATAAGAATATACTCTGTATCCGTCTGCTCCCTCAACCTTGTTCCAAGTGAGTGTTATGCTGTCCACGGCCGATACTGCGCTGACAATTTCTGCCTTGCCTGAAGCGGAAAGGGCTGTCTTGCATGTAGCATAGGATGAAGCCCATACAGTGCCCTTGGCAGTCTTTGCATAAGCCTTTATGCCGAAGGTGTATTTATTGAAATTACTATCAAGCTCTGCAGTGTAGCTTGTCTTTGAAGCTGAAAGTGTCTTGAGTGCTTTCCACTCGCCCTCAGCATTTTTAAGATAAATGCGATATCCGCTTGCACCGGGGAGCTTATCCCACTTAAGAGCAATGCCGTCTTCACCTATGGAAGCAGTGAAATTCCGAGCCTTAGACAGCGCCTTTGTTTTTGCGGTTACGGTACCGTAGGCCTTACCTAATACCTTCTCACCGTTTTTAACAGTATAGTGTCTGACAGCGAATTTATAGGTGCTTGATGCAATAAGGTCTTTAGCTGTATATGAAACCTTCTTTGTGTCAGACAGCTTTTTCCATTTACCGTCAACCTGCTTGAAAACACGGTAGCCATCAGCATTTTTTACCTTTTCCCATGTGAGGATAACGCTGCTTGAGGTTGTTTCTTTAACCTTCGGCTGTGCCTTTGTTACTGCCTTAGCAGCTGAAGCGAACAGTGTGCAGGCTGAAATCATAACAAGCACACACATAAAAGTTACAAGTAATTTCTTCGCAATTTTCATTGTTATTACTCCTTTGATTTAATGAATAGATTATATCAAAGCACTGCATTTTTGTCAACAAAAAGGGACTGCGCTTTTCGGCACAGTCCACTCTTTATCAGTATAACACATTATATTTTACATATTGATACTTTTTAGGCACGCTGAAAACAGAGCTGCTTGCCTTGCTCTTAAGCTGCTGTGAAATGAAGATAGTTTCAGGGTCATCATTTTCACTTATACAGAAGCCCTCAAAATTGCCGTCATCATCGAAATAATATCTCATGGGCATAGCTGTTACTGCATCGGTATAAGTCTCACAAATTGACGAATAACCGTCAAACTCCGAATCGTCATAAGCAGTCACGCCCTCAATTTCACCTATTCTGATAAGCTCATCAAACATAAAGAGCATTTCTTTATAGCCTGAGCCCTCAGGAGCTATTGTATAGCGTTTTGTGCTGTCAAAAATAATATATGTTCTGTCTGTCTTTTCACTGTAAAGATATTCGGTCACATTATCACCGTAGGTCTCACGAAGGAATATCTTGCCCTTTGTTCTTGCAAAAACATAGTCTACTCTTATGCTGCCCTCATAGGTATACTGTCTGAATTTAAAGCAGACATTTTCAGCATCCAGCTTCTTTTTAAGGTTTTCCACTCTGTAGGCATCAACTGTCTTTTTTGTTGTTCTTACACGGTACTCTGCACCATAAGGATAATATGTAACTGTACCGTCCTCTTCGGTTTTATAAGCTCTAATCTTAAACGGATAAGACTCATCGCATTCCAACTCAGTGGCAGTATATGAGGTTATATCATTGCTGTCAATATCAGCAACCTTTTCATAGCTGTAGTAGCTTGAAGCTCTGCCCAAATTCACATAAACCTCATAGCCTGTTGCCTGCTCAACTCTTCGCCAATTAACAGTAATACTGTCTTGAGTAGAATCACTCATAAGGATATCTGCCTTTAACGGGTCAACCATATCGATTTCTCTTGTGCTGTAAGGTCCCCAGATTATGCCGTCACTGCCTTTGGCATATGCTCTTATTCTGAAATACCACTTTTCATCTGCCGAGCGCTCGTGAATCATATAACCTGTAACATTTGATTTAAATGTATCTACTCTTTCCCAAGCGCCCTTTTCACCTTTTTTGATATACAGACGATAGCCTGTTGCACCTTCAAGGCTGTCCCATGTTATGGAAATATCTTCTTCTGTTCCCTTAACAACAAAAGATTGCACATATCCCAGTTCTTTTGATGTTCTGACACTTATCTGACCGTAAAACTTTGCGGCTTTTGAGCTGCTGCCTGTAATATAATAGGGTTTTACGGCAAATTTATATTTTGTGTCGGCAGTGAGACCTGTAATTGTGCAGCTTTCTTCCCACACATTACCTATCTTCTTCCACTTGTCGTTAACTCTTTTATAAATGTAATAGCCGTCAGCATCTCTGAGCTTATTCCAATAAAGGGTGACATTGCTCGCCTCGGCAGAGTATAGCTTAATATTAACAGCCTCTTTTTTAGTCTTGACGGTAACATAAGAATAAGAACTCATATTATTCTTGCCCATATGGTGTCTGACAGCAAATTTATATGTAGTGTTCGGTTTCAGTTCGTTTACGGTATAGCTTGTAGTAGTGTAAATATGAGAAGCCTCAAACCATTTTATCTGTTTCCATTTACCGCTGACCTGCTGATAAATAACTGTGCCGAAACCTTTGTATTCCTTCCATGACAAAGTTACACTGTACATAGTAGATGTTGCCTTAAGATTTTCGGGCTTGCCCACATTAAATTTAACCGCACTGCCCTGAAAGACAAACACCGACAAAAGCATAAGTGCACATAAAAAAGCGGCTAAAAGTTTTTTCATAGTCTTCATATTATTTTCCTCCTTTTGTTTGCTACATAAAAATTATATCAGCAAAGGCACTACCTTGTCAAGAAATGGAAATATTTTCATTTCCTTCCATTTCAAAGTTGAAGCAAGGTCTCTTATTACACTGGCGGGGTATGCAAGTGAAATTCTTCAGCGTCACTGCATGCGCGTCCCTGATAAAAAGACCGTAAACAGGAAGTTCCCAATAGGGGCTTTCTTCATGAGAATTGGTATAGATACTGCAAAGACGTGTTATTTCGGGGTACTCCAACATTGCTTCATAACCTACACCACCCTCACGGATGTAAATTTCTTCATCGCTTTCACGATATTTTATGTTGATATTTTCAAACACCGCATTTTGAACCTCATAGACTTCACCGTTATGCACTGTACCCGTAATTGCCGAGGGCAATGAAACATCTTCGGCAATAATATTGCGAAGGGTGATATTTTTGAGTGAACCCGGCTTAATGTTTCTTCTGTTGGCCAACCATAAAAGAAAAGCCGATGTAATGCCTTTCATTTTTACATTCTCAACAGTTATATCACTTACATTTCCGCCACAGTCGGACTGAATTGAAATTCCGCTGTAACCACCCGTAGTGCCGTTCATAAAAAATTCGCAGTCACGAACAGTAACATTTTTAACGTCCCTATAAACAGTTGTGCCAATTTTAAAGCAATTTGCAAGACTCATAACCTTACAGTTTTCAACAAGTATATTTTCAATATTCTTATCTCCATCTGCTTTTATGCATATTCCGTCGTCACCCGTTGCAACATAGCAGTGTTTTATTTCGGCGTTACTGCAACAGCTAAGGTCAAATCCGTCAGAGTTTGCCACATGATAATTGCTGTTAATTATTACATCTTTTATTTTTATATTTTCACATTCAAAAAGGTTGCAGGTCCAGCAAGCAGTTTCATAAAGCTCGATGTTGTGTATATCAATATTTTTGCCGTCTCTAAGCTCTATGAGATTAACTCTGCCGCTGTTTTCCTTTTCAAAGCGTATTCTTGCCCTGAAATTCATTATATAGCTTTTAAGGTGAAACTTTTCAAAAGGTAACAGTGTTTCAGGGCACTTTGCATTCTTGCAATAAGTTGCACCGCTTCCGTCTATTCGTCCGCCGCCGCAGATTGTAATATTATCGGCTTTGTCACTGTAAATAAAGCCGTACCTTGCCCTTGAAGCAACATCATGTATTTCACCGAAAGCAAGAGACTCAGCGGCGTTTCTATTAGTCTCATAATCAATGCATTTAAGTGTCCCCTTAACAAAAAGTGTCACATTGCTTTTAAGCTCCACTCTTGAACAGATATATGTTCCTTCAGGCACAAGCACAGTGCCACCGCCATTTGCACTGACAGCAGAAATCGCACTATTCACGGCCCTTGTGTTAACTGTGTAAGACTCCTTTTCCCCTGCACCGAAATCTGTTATGCTTACATATCTTTCAGGCAGTTTTTCCTCATAAAGATAATCAGAAAAAGGGATATTTCTGTCAAAATCACGGATTTGACTTTTTTGCCTGACATAAGCAAAATCCACTGCACCGTTATCAAATGCCATATATATCACCAACCAAAATGCTCTAAAACTCTATTGTATTCTTCTTCGCTGACAGTGAGCATTGAACCGTGTCTGGGTGAAAAATCAAGGAAGTATTGACTATCATCAACCTTTTCAAAATTGACATAATCCTTGGTTTTCTGCATAACATATCTTCCCTTACCGTAAGAATCCATAATGAGGATTTTGTCATCAGTGCCGTAAATTTTATACATACAGCAGCCCTCAGTGGCCTCATCAAAAAGGGTTATATTTTTATTTTCAGGCTCTTTATACGGGCCTGTCAGCTTATCAGAGTAAACATAGCATATATACTTTTCGTTTTCGTCTTTATAGTACATATAAAAAGTGCCGTTATTTTCAATAATATCTGCATCAATTGCATCTTTTCCGCAAGGGGGTGCATAGAGAATGGCAGGCGCAGTTTCAAGCTGTCTGAAATCTTTAGTGTAGGCGTACCACATAACAGTGTTAGTCCATTCATCGCTCTTTTCATTGTGCTGACAGTTTGCCCAATAAATCATATACATTTCTTTTTCTTTATCATAAAAGACCTCAGGTGCCCAAGTGCGGCAAGAGCCTTCAAGACCGTAAGAGATCATATCGATAACAGGATACTGCTCCCAGTTTATCAAGTCGTCACTGTGCCAGACACACATTGCATGGTTAGAGCTCCAGCCTGCCTCAGAGCGCATATCGGTACCGATAATATAAAAAGAGCTGTCCTGTGCACGGAAAATATAAGGATCTCTTATACCCTTAGTGCCGAGCTTATTAAACAAAATGGGCTTGTTACCGTTAAGCGGCTTAAAGTGATAGCCGTCTTCACTCAAAGCGTAATTAATGGACTCTTTTTCAGGCTCATTGCCTGTGAAATAGCAAAAAAGATACTTATTATACATACTGCACCTACTTGAAATTTAATTCGACTAATTATATAATGTAAGTGCTGCAAAGTCAATAAAAACAGTGTCGAAAGATAATTTTAACAGCATTGTGCTAATAATATAAACATTTCTTTAACAAACCTGCATTAAACTTGTAGTAAAATAAAATAGGAGGCTAAATTTTATGTTTAAAATTCTTGTTCTTGAAGATGACAGAGAGCTCAACCGCACTGTCTGCTCATATCTCAACAGAAGCGGTTATTACTGTACAGGCTGTCTTAATGCAGATGAGGCTTATGCTGCAATGAGTGAAAACGTGTTTGATATAATTATTTCAGATATTATGATGCCCGATGTCAATGGTTTTGAGTTTGCTAAGAGTGTACGCGCTACAGATAAGGAGACACCCATACTTTTTATCACCGCCAGAGACGATTTCACATCTAAGCAGCTCGGTTTTGATGCAGGCATTGATGACTACATGGTCAAGCCTGTTGACCTTGGCGAGCTTGTGCTCAGAATTCAGGCACTTCTCAGACGTGCAAAAATTGTTTCGAGCAAAAAACTTGTCATCGGCGATTTTGTTATGAATATGGACGAAAGAACAGCTAAGCTTGACGGTAAGGAAATTACGCTGACAGCAAGAGAATTCAATCTTCTTTACAAACTCCTCTCCTACCCTAAAAAGACCTTTACCCGTTCACAGCTTATGGAGGAATTCTGGGAGGCAGAAACCTCATCAAGTCCAAGAACAGTTGATGTTTACATTGCAAAGCTCAGGGATAAGCTGGCAGACTGCAAGGACTTTGATATTTTCACAGTACACGGTCTTGGTTATAAGGTAGTAATCAATGAAAAATAAAAAAAACAGAAAAGACAAGAGAATAAAGTTTTCGCTTTTCAGCATATGGAATTTTCTCTTTTATTTTATACTTGCAGCCTTTATGGTAACCTGCAGCTTTATGCTGTTTTTCCAAAGAGGCGATGCTGAAACTGATATTATTATACTTAATGAAACTCTGAGCACAAGAGCTTTTTACACTTTGGGAAATATTCTGTTTCTCTGCGTTATGTTCAGCATTTTTGATTCAATAAAAAAGAGAATTACCGTCGGTCGCCCTGTTGAAAGAATACTTGATGCAACACACAGAATTACAAAAGGTGACTTTTCTGTCAGAATAAAGCCCCTTAACCCCATTGCAAGACGAAATGAATTTGATGTTATTATTGAGGACTTCAATAAAATGGCTGAGGAACTTTCAACAACAGAAACGCTGAAAACGGATTTTATAGCAAACGTATCACATGAAATCAAAACTCCCCTTGCTGTGATACAGAACTATGCTACTTTGCTGCAGGATCCGACTCTCAGTGAAGAACAAAGACTGAAGTACACCGAAAACATCTCTGATGCATCAAAGCGCCTCAGCGGACTCATAACCAATATTCTGCGTCTGAATAAACTGGAAAATCAGCAGATATTCCCCAGCAATAAGCCCTATAATCTCAGTGAGCAGCTCTGCGAATGTATTCTTATTTTTGAGGACAAACTGGAAAAGAAAGCTCTGAACCTCGAAATAGATTTAGACGAAACCATAATCATTAATGCAGACAGCGAGCTTTTAGACCATGTCTGGATAAACATACTTTCAAATGCAATTAAATTCACCGACAACGGCGGTACCGTATCAGTCACCTTAAAAAGAGAAAAGGGCAAAGCTGTGGTCAGAATATCAGACACCGGCTGCGGCATGAACGAAGATATAGGCATACACATTTTTGAGAAGTTTTATCAGGGCGACACTTCGCACTCAACAAGAGGCAACGGACTCGGTCTTGCTCTTGTAAAGAGAGTAATTGACATTACAAGCAGCGAAATTCAGGTTGAGAGTGAGCTCAACAAGGGCACCACCTTCACTGTACTGCTGCCGATTAACTAAACTATATGACTTTATAAATAATCACAGGAGAAATTACAATGGACAACAAGACCTTTCACTATTCATACTCCCCGACAGAAAAACAGGAAATCGAAGAAATCAAAAAGAAATATGAGCCGTCAAAGGAAGAAAGTATGGCTCAGAGAATAAAGCAAATGGATAACAACGTTGAAAACTCTGCAACTATAGCCTCAATTGCTTTCGGCTTATTTTTTGCATTGGTTTTTGGAGCAGGACTTAGCCTTTGCCTTGCATATGAAATGTATGTTTACGGAGCTGCCATAGGCCTCATAGGAATGGCAGGCATGAGCACTACCCCGTTTTTCTGCAGCCGTTACAAAGAAAAGAAAAAGAATAAAACAGCTAAAAAGATAATTGAGCTTTGCAATGAGTATTTAAACAACAACGCTCAATAATCTCAGACAAGCGATTAAAGAAAAATCAATGATTTTATTAAATTCATTGATTTTTCTATTGACTATTTTTTTGATTTGTGTTAATATAACTAAGCTGTTTAAAACAGCTTTGCGGATTAAGCGTATATGCTCCGCCTCGGATTGCTCTGCCGTGTAAAATTTAAGAGCACTTTTGTGTATGTTTCAGCATTGAGTAACGCAAACCAACTAAATATGCGGATGTGGCGGAATTGGCAGACGCGCTAGATTCAGGTTCTAGTGAAAGTTAATTTCATGTGGGTTCAAGTCCCGTCATCCGCACCAAACCAGAAAAATCCGAACCAAATTTTCCCAATAGGAAAAGGGTTCGGATTTTTTGTTTATATCTGAAATATTGCATATGATTATAGCTCTGCAATCAAACGATTACAGAGCCTTTTTCAATTTATGTTATGTTAATGCTAATTTTGCCAAAAATGCTATCATTAATTTTTATACAAAGTGTATTAGACACAAAGGAAAAAGAGCTGTCTTTAGTAGTAAATGTATTAGAACAGTCTCCGTATATGGTATGCAAATCTTCAATTATTATTTGGCCAACATCTCCATTTACGGTTACATTTACTACTAAAAATCCAGGACCATAGTCTTTTCCGTTTGAATGAATAAGAATTGTGGCTCTATGCCTTTTTGTTTTTAATTCATTGCTTGCAATATATTGTTTAAGAGCTGATATTGATTCAGTTGAAATATTTGTTTTTATATCCATAATTACCTCATTGTTGTTTTTGTAATTTTACTTCATTAAAATAAAAATATTTTTTCTCACAAAAAAGATTTCAAAAGCATATGCATAAAATCATAACAGAGTTCATTAAACTGCATATTACACAAATTAGATATTGGGTACAAAACGCTTTATTATGTTGTATCTTTCAGGTTCTAACTCTTCGATACCATTATTAAAAACAATTTCTTCCTGATTTATATCCTTTATGTAGTTTTCGGCCCACTCAATATCTTCAAAAGTAAGACCATAACGTAGCATCCATATATGCCTATCACTATCCGTACCATATTTGACATATTTGGCAAGCTTTTCTGCTCTTGAGTCTTGTGTAGATTCATAATATTTTTGAAATGCTGCATAAAAAATATCACTCAAATGAAATCCAATAGTTTTATCCAAATAATCATATGTATCAAAAACAATTCTGTCATAATCTACTTCATTTGCTTTTATTTCCCTATTTCCGAACATACTGTACAAATTCAACTTCTTATTAGGCAACTCATTGCATTCCGAAACAAACGCAGCATAGAGATTATTCAGTTGTACTTGATATCTTAATTTATTTACGCCCACTGAAGATTTAATTTTTTCTTTTAAATCCCTTCTTTCTTTTAGACGACTCGCATAAGCATAACGATAAAAACATATATCTTTAAATGTTTTACAATGAATCTTCCAAATTAAAATTTTAATAGCTGTATTTAAAACACCTTTTTCACCATCGGCAAGCGGACGCTTTAGATACGAGGAATACAGACGTTCAAATTGTAAATACAGATTCAATTTAAATTCAATATCATCATTGATAGATTTCAATGAAACTAGTTTATCTCCTTGAAACATACTATTAAGCAATTGATTTACTATTTCTTGAGTATCTTTATCTGACAGTTTATCAAGTTGATCTTCAGTTAAATTATACTCATCTGATAAAGTATTAGATAATATCGCGTCCTTAAAATCCTTATAATCATCATCAATATCATCGTCTTCTAATAAAGATATATCTTTAAGAGTATCATCAGATGTCATAATCCTTCTAAATTCAGACATATTACTGCTTTTTACAACTACACTTCCGTAGTCAAACTTAGATTCTAAAGTTGAGCGACCAGCTCTACCAATTAAGTTTTTTAACGAAAGCGGTCTGCTGGCTTGAAAAGTATTTAAGAAAACAACCTCAAAAGGCATATTAATTCCTTGCTCTAATGTAGATGTTGCAAAACAAATACGGCAAAAACCTTTTTGAGTAAATTGTTCTAGAATTAATCTCGCCTGTAACGGTAAAGAACCATGATGAACAACTATCCCTCTTTTTAACAAAAATAACATATTAGAATATTTGTCCATATTCTTATCATCTGTAGCGCCTAAATAGTCCTTAATTTGATTTATTAGTGTTTGGGCTTCATTATTATTAATTGGCTTACATACACTTATATATTTATCAAAGTCGCTAAAAACTGTTTTTTTATATATGCTTGTTTTTGTAGTATATATTAATACACTTCCACCATGTTCAATGGCTTTCATAATCGGATCAAAATCACAGGCAATTTTCTTATTTCCCATTATGTCTTTATCTATCCCAAAGTGATAAAACTTGTCGTTGTCATATGCATAAAAAATTTGTCCTACATTTTTTTGGATATATTGGTGCGAAGATGATATATCAGTTTGGAAATGATTTTTTATTATTTGTGCTTCCGGATTAGCTACAAAAGGATGAGCAAATACAAATTTAGCATGTGGGTATGTTTTCTGTATTCTTCTTACAATACTATCAAAAAACATACCTCTGGTAGAATCTTCATTGCTAAGTTGAGCCTCATCGAACAGGAAATACTCAATATCAAAATCATTTTTATGTTTAAATAATTCTTTACATCTTTCCGGAGTAACTATAAAAATGCTTCTTCTTGCATAACGAGTATTGATTTTATCGATAAAAGTTAGAATATTAACGCTTTTATCAGGAATAGCATCAGTGATTCTATTATAGTATTCATTAATTAGTGCTCTTGACGGTACAACAATAACTATGTCTTTAGTGGAAGAATTAATTACATTTCTAAAAACAAAAGATTTTCCTGTACTGGTAGGAGCTGAAAAACTAAAGCATTGATTGTTATTGATTTCTTGAACGATATTTGCTTGTACCGGAGTATATGAATAATTATATGTAGTTTTTATATACCTTTTATACATGCCGAATATTACATCCGTAAGAGAGTTAACGGGAACCTTTTTATAATGAACTCCCATATACTTTAATATTTGATTACTGTATTTTTGAAAAACTTCATTCTCATATATATAAAGATAAGACAGTATTTCTAAAACCGTTGTAGAAATTGGGCCATCAGTATATAGCTTCGTAATTGCATAATTAAAAATACTGTCTATTTCTTGATGCTCAATGATTTTTTGTATTACATTATTCATACATTCACCGCCACAAATATTAATTCCTTATATTGTGATAATTCAGCATATTTTTTGTGTTTTTTTATTCCGCTTATAATCCTATCAGATGATGTTGTTTTTGAAGAAAACGCAATAGAATATGCCTTTTCACCCTCATGAACGGCATCCAAAGCCTTTTCGCTAAAAAATTTATCTATATCATTTATATCAGATATATCTTGTTTTGTACGAATAAATCTTGCGACTTGAGTCATACCTACCCCATATGCATTTTGTTTAGCTAAATATTTTGCCTCACCAAAAATTACTATATCGTCACTATTTGCAGAATAAAAGTCAAATCCAGGATTACCGATTACTTGTTCTTTAAAAAGTTCCGCTAAAGGAATATCAAGATAACCAAACTTTTGCACAATAGCTTCTCTAGCTAGTTCAGAAACTACATATTCTCCGGTGTCACTCGTCACTCTATCATCTTTTCCAATTTTCATATTTCGTGCTAAATACTTTGCCGTTTCAGTTGCTCTTTCTTCGAAACTAGATCGTATATATTTTTTATCGAATCTTGAAATCCAGGATAAATCTGATAGTATGGTTATGATTTCTTTTATTGTAATTGATAAATCCTCAACATCTACCCTGATAAACGAAACATTGGTGTTGGGTGAAAAATCTACTGTCCTGTGTTCGAGTATTTTCATTATGTTCTCCTGTGAAATGTCATCAATGAAATTTTTAAAAATAATGACGTACATATAGTTATAGATATTTTATTATATTTTAAATAGGGATTAAATTCCAATACATTTACAAAAACGCTTCGATTTTCGACAAAAATGCTTGTTTTTCGACCCAGTCGCGCCATTTTTCAATCCGCACATTCGACAAGGCCTCCTTTAATTTGTACAATTAAGCTACAAAATTAAAGGAGGCTATTTTTATGTCAAACAAAAACACAATCCAATACCGCCAAGTTGGCGATTATCTCATTCCGAACCTCATGTTACCGCCTGAAGAAGTAAGTGTTACCCTCGGCAAATGGGGAATAATGTATAAGTCTTATCTTGAAAAGCATAAGAAGGTGTTTTTTAGTTTGCTGCTTAGTCAAGGTAAGCTATATCAGCATTGTGCTGAGGTTGAAAATCAGGCAAGAGACATATATGATACTCTTATTGAGCAGATGAAAGAAAGCGAAGGTGTAACAGAGCAACTGAAAGAAGCTAATCAGTTGGAGTGGGTATGCCGTATGCAAAACATTGAAGCAAGGGCAAGAGAGGTTATAACAACTGAACTAATTTATACATAATGCCACTTTCAAAATATTGACTTTCTTGGTGCAGAAGAGTATAATTATAGAAAATTACTGAAAGGTAGGTGGGCAAAATGACAATGAATCTTAATCTTATGACTTGGAGAGCCGTTTTGTCCGTTTACGATTGATGTAAAATATCTTTCTGAACTCACAGGCATCTCCGTACATTTTCGGAGGTGCCTTAATTTTTTGTCGGAGGTATGCAATATGAAACTTTTAGTTATCCGCCATGGAGAATCAGAGGCAGATTTGCTTGATGTACACAAAGGCAGAGCAGATTTTGCATTAACCGAGCGAGGACACAGACAAGCCGAGGCTATGTCAGATTATGTGTCTAAAAACTATAGTGTCTCAAAAATATATGCAAGCACCTTAACAAGGGCAAAGCAAACAGCCGTACATTTATCAGAAAAAACAGACATTCCCATTGTTTTTGATGAGAATCTTATGGAATTTAATAACGGGCTTCTTGCAAGCTTGCCAAGAGCAGTTGTAAGAGAAAAATATCCTGAAATTCCTGATTTGCCGATTGATAAAGCAGTTTACGGACAAGAGTCTCAGATTGAATTCAGACAGAGAGCCGAAAATGCACTTTCAAGAGTTATTAGAGAATCTCAAAAAGATGAAACTATTGCTATTGTCTCTCACGGTGGAATGATAAATCAGTTGTATCGTTCACTGTTTGAGATGCCTATTGATTGTAAGTTTTTCTTTAATACCGCTGACACAGGCATTCATATTTGGAACTTGACTGACACAGAAAGACGAGTTATAAAAGCTAATTATGACGAACACACCAAAGGAATTTAAGGAAAATCATGATTACACTTATCGAATATTTAAATAACCCTTGCGGTACTCTTTCTATTCCGTATTGGAAAGCTAAAAATATTACAATTCCGCCTGACATGAAAATTTTGCACGACAATGATTTCAGTGCAAATATACTATCAGATTATACAGACGAAAAATATTTTCGGTTATACCACAATCTCAAAGGAATTCCGAAAGTTACAACTAATGATTTTGAAATTACAACAGCAACACGGAAAGATATTAAAGCAATCGTGCATATAATAAACGATTCATATACGGACATCTCTGTAAACAAAGAGCTTATTAAAAGTTATACCAAGACACCAGTTTACAATGTAGCTTTGTGGATTATGGTCAAGGAAAAAGCAACGGATAAATATGTAGGTTGCGGAATAGCTGATTTTGATGCAGAAACGAAAGAACTTATCTTAGAATGGATACAGGTATTGCCACAATATAGAGGAAAGAAAATCGGTCAGTTAATAGTAACAGAACTACTGTCCAAAATGAAAGATGTTGCAGATTTTGCAACTGTTTCAGGCAAAGTAGATAATACGACTAACCCTGAAGCACTATATAGAAAATGTGGATTCGCCGGTGATGATGTATGGCATATTCTGCATAAGAAATGATGAGGTGATGCTTATGGCAAAAGTATATTTAATCTGCGGTAAAATCTGCTGCGGTAAAACTACATATGCAGAGAAACTTTGTGCTAAAAATAATGCTGTGTTGCTCTCGGTTGATGAGATAACACTTGCTCTTTTCGGGCAGCATTGCGGTGATAAACACGATGAATATGTTGAAAGAATAGAAAAATATCTGTCAAATAAATCCTTAGAGCTTATTCAAAACGATATTAATGTCGTTCTTGACTGGGGCTTCTGGACCAACGCAGAACGAAAATCTGTAAAAGAATTTTACAAATCCCGTGGTATTGAATGTGAACTTCATTACATTGTTATCAGCGATGAAACTTGGAAATATCGCTTAAATAAGAGAAATATTGCTGTGCTTGCAGAAGAAACAAATGCCTATTATGTTGATGATAATCTTGCTGTCAAAGTTGCTTCAATATTTGAAGTTCCGGATGAAGATGAAATAGATGTTATTCAAGAAATGTAAGGAGTGATAAATGTGATTTATAGAGTGGATGATTTTATAGAGAACAATATAAATCCCATAACCAATTCTGAATACGGTTCATCTTGGATGGTATTAACTCTTCCCTCTGATATAGATACACCTATGTTTGTTGGTGCGAACAATGGTTGTGCTTATACTATAAAAATCAACAAACAGCTTCACGACGATTGGAAAATGGCTATCGGCGATTTTATCGGATACTGCGATGCCAATAATCTGAACGGCATTTTAGCAATTACAGAAGATGAATATAATGATGTTCAAAGTTATTACGCAGGGCACAATAATAATGAAACAAATCTCCGTGATTATGAACCGAAAATCTTAGTGCATAGTACCTCAATGGAAAACTGGATTCAAATACAAAAAGACGGTATGCTCAAAAGTTGGAATAGTCTCAATATCACTGACAAAGAGCCTATTGGTAAACTACTTGGTGACCCTGTTCATTTTAGTGATTACATTATGTTCGGTGGTGGTGTCAGCGGTGAAATCGTTGTAAACTCAAAACAAACAGGCAAAATTGTAATGGATATTAATGCTGAATATAAAACAGGAGCAAGACTTTATTTTGATGCCGAGAAGATTGCAAAAGACGGGTTGCTTGTTCGTGACGGTGCACATATCAAGGTTAAGGATTTCTTACCGCTTGAACCGTATCTTATTTGGGTAGCAACTTGGGATAGCATTGGGTTGGAAAGTCAATTGTCCACACCAAAAATTTTTGCAGAGCTGTCAAATGAAAAATTCAATAGTTTTCAAAATTTCGATAAAAGATAGAGGTGAAATGATGAAAAAGTTAGTTAACCAATGGGATAAAGCGGCCAAGAAATATACAAAAGACCAAGAGCAGTCTGATTTTGTTGAAAGCAACAAGCGAGTTGTAAAAACTCGTTTTCAGAATATGTCAGGTCAAAAAGTATTAGATTTAGGTTGCGGCTACGGATATTATACTGATTATTTCAAAAGTATCGGAGCAGATGTAATAGGTGTTGACGGTTCTGCGAATATGATTGATATTGCCCGTTCGCGTTATGAAAACTGTACTTTTGATATATGCGATATTACAGAAGAACTTCCTTATGAAAATGAAAGTTTTGATTTAATCTTTTGTAATCAGGTTTTAATGGATGTTGAAAATATAGAAAAAGTATTTTCTGAATGTTACAGAGTATTAAAACCGGGCAGTATTTTTTACTACTCTATCGTCCATCCGGCATTTTATGATAGTGAATGGGTTAAAGATAAAAAAGGTTTTTGTTACGGTAAAACCATTAGCTCATACATTGCACCTTATTCCTTTACAAATGAGTTTTGGGGCAAAACAGAACATTTTCACCGTTCGTTGGCTTGCTATCTGAATGTAGCCGCAGAACAAGGTTTTACTTTAAAATATGTTGAAGAACCTGTATCCTATGATGGTGTAACCAAAAATAAGGATTTGCCGTTGTTCTTTTTTGCTGAATATCAAAAATAAATTACACTTTATATTGATTTGTTTGGCACGGATAAGTATAATTAAAAATGACAATATAAATAGTCTAAAAGAAAGATGTGATTGTATTGAAAAAGAGCATTAAGATTCTTTTCATCATAGTGCCTGTAATAGCAGTTATATGTTTGCTATGCGTGTTTTCTTCTAATAAAACAACTAATGGAATAGACAGCATCGAAGATTATGAGGCTATTTTTCAATCTGTTGACGAGTTGAATTTCTATATTGGAGATAATAATTTTTATAGCACTCAATCCCCGAACAAAGAACTAAAAACAATTAAAAAAGTTGAAATAAACGCTAATCCCATTTCAGAAGATAGAAGCAAAGACAAAGATTTTGAACATAAAATTATAATCAATAACGATTATATAATTTACATAAACAACGATTTTGCTGAAATGTGGTTAGATGATACAAAAAATATCAATATTAATTACACCAGAAACTCTTGGAACAAAGAAGTAGAGGAAGGTATCCTGCCTTCATTTTTATATACTGTTGAAAATCCTGAGATTCTTAAAGACCTGTTTCAACAACATATCCAACATCTCAACTAATTGCATTCATATCCCCGTTGTCGCAGTGCCACTGCTTCAACGGGGATTTTTTTGTTATAGTGCATAATTCACAGTCGGTCTTGATTGTGCAGTCCGACAAAGTTCGATATTTTTTACAAAAAGCGTGTTGCTTTTTTCGGTTAACTACACTTTATAAATATAAGACAAATTTTATTTTAAGGAAAAGTAACTATGGAAGTAAAAGAAATCGGACAACCAAAAACCAAAGCGGAAATAACGGAGCTATTGTCAGACAACGGATTATCGTGCATCCCGATTACATACTACGGCTGTGACGGTCTGTTTGTGCCGTTTGAAGACTGTGTAAACTGTGACTGCTCATCCGGAATTCCCGTGACCACCTGCAACAAGGATATTTGCATTGTCTATCCTCACGAGATTGTGTACATCGCCATTGAGGGCAGAAAATCCGTGATGTATCTGACGGATAGAAAACTTGAAACCTATCACCCCATTGAGCACTGGAAAACCGTCCTCGACGAAAAATCCTTCGCCCAACCGCATTACAGCTACATAGTCAATCTAAACTATGTTGCGGAAGTGTCAAAGGAGTTTGTTAAAGTGAGATACGGGGATAAGGAAGAGCTGGTTTACACCTCGTCAAGGAAGATTGGGGCGTTTAAGAAGGCTGTGAGCGAGTTTTGTGAAAAATAAGCGTTTTTGTCGAAAAATGGAGCTTTTTTGCATATTGGATTGAAAAAAACTAAATTCATAGATACTATAAATATCGCAAAAAACAACAATCATTGGAGTTTTAATAATTAAACATACAATATGAATTAAATTTATTAATTGACAAAATTTATTTTAAAGCAATGCACTGCTTTAAAATAATAGGCTTTTATATTTGCAAAAAGATTACTAAAAAGGGGTTATATTTAATGAACAGCAAGAAAGCGTTAAAAAAGAAGTTACGAGTAAAAAAAGTTACATTGCAAAGAAAAAAATATTATTACATTAACCCAATAGTTAGACTATGGTTGTTTATTATTGGAAAAAGAGATAGTAAGAAAAACATATGCAATTCAGGAAGTTTTCCTTTTGTTGATTTTCAAAAATCAAAGATTAATAAATATGCATCCACAATCATGTATAATTTTGAAAGAAAAACGATGTCACTATTTGCCAATTTCGATAAACAACTTACAATGTTGGAACAACAATCATATATAGTAACGGAATTAATCGAAAGACTTGAAAATAAACTCTATCCAGAAGAAATTGTAATTTCAAGTAATGCAAACTTGCCCAACGATATTAAAGAAATGTTAGAAGTTAAACGTATTAGTGAAAAAAATTTAGAAGAAACAGCTATTAAAATTAGGCGTTTTAGAGAGTATCAACAGAACTTGGCCCCTGTAAGAAAAGAGCTCTTTAATGAAATGCAGAAACTTCTAGCAATTTATCAGGTTTTGTGTTTTTATGCTGCAAACATCGATGGAATACATAAACAAGCCAATATGCTGATTAAACAATATATATCGTATATTAATATGAAGATTTCCATATATAAACGTGGTTGGATCACAAATAATAGTCAGAGTGAAAATATTCCTGAACTGTTAGAAACAGACATTTTCCTATTATTGGTTCCAAACAGGACGATTTATATTGATGACAAAATAAAAAGAATAATAGAAGATTATGATAAAATAATGAATAATTGAAACTAGATGTAGGAGTGTATCTATGGCAATTTTTGTTTCTAAAAAAACGCTAAAAATCAATAAGTTCAATATTAGAGATTATCTTCCAAAAAGAATCAAGATGAAATTACCAAAAAAAGACAAGTCAATCGTCATGGAGTTCGGTCCCTTCGATGGTATTTCTAGAATCCCATTCGGTGGAGATGTCTTTGGAGAATATGCAATAAACCCCTCAACAGAAAAGTTTGAATCTTATTTATCAGAAGAATTATCACTAATACTTGAAATGTCGCCTGAATGTGTTGACGGTCAAAATGGAAATGTACTTGATAATATAATAGATAAATGGCAGGAAATAGCTGAAAAGAATATTGACGAGCAGAGAAATATGCGAAGTATTGCTTTAAAAACTATCGTCAATTCAAGGACCTCGAATTTAAAACAAGCAGAAGAATACATAAAATATGAAGAAGAAGAACTAAAAAAAATTGATGATCATCTAATTGAATTAAAACAAAAAATTAAAAATAGATAGGAGGTAATAAAATGCAAGGAACAGAATTTGAAATCAAGAATAGTGTAAATAGCTTTTCATTAGAAACTGATGAATTTGGAAATATAGAATCTTGGTCGATAAAAAATATGCCAAGCAATATTAGTGCGAGTTTTAAAAAGAAGAAAAAGCGTAAAGATAAAGATCGTGAGAATTTTCTTACAACAGGCATACCGCAAATAGGCACTACATATCCAGTCCCTCTAGATAGAGAAGATTTAATTGATTTTGAATATAAAGTTGATCAATGGTATTGTAGATCATGGGTATCAATAGTCTCTTTTCTGATTGCAGTGTTTGTGGATGGATTTTGTTTTTTTGAATCAATTGGACATGCTTTTAGTGACCCTGTAATAAAAATTGTTGCAATAATTGGTGCTGTACTAGCTGTAGATGCATTACCGATATTTTTTGCATATAACCTTAGGAAAACTCAAATTAAAGAAAAAAGCATGCATATTATTCTTTGTATATTGAGTTTATTTGTTTTTATTATTGTGTTAGGTATTTTAGCTTACACATGTATTGGATATGACGAAGGAGGTATGCTATCCCTAATGGTTTTGTTCATTATACCAATTGCAACTTCCAGCTTTTGTTTTACCGCGGCTTATATAACTTATGACCCTTTGAAAAATGAGTTAATAAAATACAGCAAACTAAGAATGCACAGGATGGAAAATATAAACCAACTTAAAGCATTAATACAGGAAATAGAAGTTGACCCTGATTATGAAACAAAAATGACGGAAATTGAAAATGAAAGATATGATAGCGCAAAGAAAAGAATAAAACAATTAAGCGATATGTATAAAGCTATAGTTAGAATTAAACTTGCTGAATTTTTAAAAATTCCTGCCGATACATCTGATTTATCACAAAAATTTTAGGAGGTTTATTATATGAGATATATTAAATTGATTTTGTGCACACTTGTGTTTACAATAATTCTTACAGGATGTGACAATTTAACTGCTGAACCGCCCACACAAATTACAGATGTGTGCGTATTACTTGGTGATTTTTCAAATGCAAAAGATGCAGATTTATCTGCAATAAGCGAATGTGTTGATCCAACAGTTAATTCAAAGGTTAATTTTACTATTTATGCGCTTGATGGAGCACCAGAAGACATAGTTTTAACAAGCGAATATAATAATGGCAACAGAACTTCTCCTGATGTAATGAGAGATCACTATGGAAAGTTTGTACATAATGATTTAATCCCAAAAATAAATAATGCTGTACCAAATCAAGAAGAAATAGACATTTTAAATGGTTTGTATATGGCAGAAAAGCATCTATCAAAATCAAAAGCAGATTGCAAAAAGTTGCTAATATTTAGCACAGGCATACCTACATCGGGTTACATAAACTTTTCAAACAGTAGTAATATTATCAACTACAATGATGATGAATTGGACTCCTTGATGCAAGAATTTAAAGCAAAAAATCTTTTGCCGAATTTAACCGGAATTGAAGTATATTGGTTTAACATTTGCGAAACTGTTGAGCCCCAAATTACTCCTAATAGAGCTAACGCAGTTAAGATTGAAAATTTTTGGAAAAATGTTTTTGCAAATTGCGGAGTTGATGAAAAGAATATATCTTTCAATTATTCAATACTTGATAGTAAAAATTCTTCCGAAACAGACAAATACCCGTTTGTTACACCTGTTATGTTTGAAGACGAAGAGATTATTTGGTGTTTTACAGATGAAACTGTCCAGTTTAATCCTGGTGAATCAACCTTTTTAAATGAAGAGTTGGTTTACAAGACTCTCAAGCCTTATGCAGAAAAAATTTGTGATACAACATCAAAAAAATTTATTCTTGTAGGAAGTACAGCAACTTTTGGCGATAAAGACGAATGTTTGAAATTGAGCTTAGAAAGAGCAGAAGAAGTAAAAAAAGTATTGTGCAAATATGGAGTTTTACCTAATCGTTTGCTAACATTTGGTATTGGACAAAATGAAGTTGGTAACAATCTTACTAATCGAGTTGTTGACGTAGAGAACGGTAGTTTTGTTGAAGAACTAGGCAAATTAAACCGAAAAGTTATGGTTGTGGATGCATCAACTGCATTAGGAAAACAACTTCTTCAAGAGCTAGAAAATTAATTGAATTCTTTTACATATTTTTTAGTCATAGAATACAAGAAACTTATATTTTATAAAAAATGCAACATTTATTTTGACGTTTGCCTAAGAGTATTTTATAAGCTTTTAGTTTGTTGTTTAGAGAAAATGCTACTCTCCAATATTCCCTTCATCTCCTCATACCCCTTCTGCAAAGCAACCCTCACACTTTCCTCTTCTGACAATTCATTAAGCATTGCAATCTCTTTATACGTTTTCTTCTTACGGCGGACCTTAACGGGTTCGCCGTTTTTGTCTTTTTGCATCTCAAATATACTGTGACATTCAGGGCAGAAAGCAAGATTATCAGCAATCATCAGCTGTGTACCGATATCAAGTTCATTATATGCACCCCATACTGCCTCAGACTGCTCTTTTCGGATAAGCTCAAGCTCGGGATTGAAGGTGTTATCACTTGTTACATCTTCTGCAGTTTCTTCTGAATCTTCATCACAGTATTCCTTATAAAAGGGTATAAACAAGGTGTTACAGAGACCGGCAGCAATAAGCTCACAGGTGAATTTAGGTGAACGGTCAATCTGTTCCGCAATTTTTTCAATGTTTTCTTGAGTAGCTGTTTCACCGCACTCTCTGCAAAGAGCCATAGCCTTGCGGAGCATTTTATCCTCATCGGCATTCGGTATGGTAAGACCGTGCCTCATTGAACGGATATATTCGTGAATCTCATGCTCATAATAATATTTTGCAAAATAAAGGAACGGTACGTTCTGTGATAAATCATACTTTTCAAGAGCTTTGTAAAGTCCGTGAACAAATACCATTTTCAAATCAGCAAAATGCCCCTGCATAGCATAGTTGTGCACTATGCCGTAAATCTTATCATTGAGCCTTGGCTCATAAAAGTGCAGAAAGTAGTTAAAATAGCTTTCATCCTTCTCGGTCAGGTAAAGCTCAATATATTCCTGCAAGGATTTCCTTTCCTTCGGTGCCGTGGCACAGTGAAACATATATAAATCTTCTTCCCATTTTTTCATTATGCCACATCCTTTCCGTTACTTTGTCTCCGTATCAGCGTAAAGCTTTTTACGGCTTAAATCCTTTTTGTACTGTGTTTTGAAATATTCCGGGTCACGCTTGGCTAAAAGCATTCTGTTCCTTGCTATTACCTTTGCCTTTTCTGCAAAAGCAGGTGTAATTGTACCTCGTAAAGCTTCGGTACGGATACAACTGCAACGCTTATTGTAAATATCCATAATGGGATTGTTTTCTGAAAGCTCTTTTTTACGGATAGCGGCAGCATACTGTCTGCAGGTAAGCTTCTGACCGTTTATCTTTTCAGGTGCTATTCCGTTGGTACAGTATTTCTGCTTTCTTGCACTCTGCATAAGGAAATACTTGCCGCATACCTCACATCTTTTAGGATAATGACCGTAGTGTAATCCCTCAAAGAAATCCGTAATAATGAAGCTGTAAAAGCTGTCAAAGTATAGCTTTCTTGCAACAGTAGTGTACTGACTCTTTATGTTTTTCCTGACCTCAACAAACTCTTCATTTACAGAGAATGTCTTGTTACCGAATATCTGCTTTGCGATTGGTAAGAGATGTCCCTCATCGTGCTTTTCAATGTCAGGCAGAGAATTAACAAAAGCAACAAGATTTTTATGAGCATAGTACATATCGTCACTGATGTTATTGAAGAATGTAATAATTCCGATTAACTCATTTATGATATCTTCACACTCGTTTATATACTCAAAATCGCAATGGCGATAAGCAGTATCGACTATAACTTCATATTGAGGTATAAGTCCTATTTCGGCTCTTCGTACCAAGTAATCACAGATACGCTGACCTGTATCTTTGCTGAACAGAAATGCTACTCTTTCTCGGATAGCATCAAAGTCAAGAGTACTGTAAACAGTAATATTTGGCAGAGCCTTCAGCTCCTCAAGAAACATTCTGCCTGTATCGGTAAAATTACGGATATTTAGATAGCCGCACCTTAACTGTTTGAGAATATTATGGTTAATTTCGTCTGAAAAGACAGAAATTCTTGCGGCGGTATCATTTTTATAAAAAACATTCAAAAAATTTGTTGCGAATATACCGGCGGGATAGTTCTTTTTGTTCCAATATGCTCTTCCGTCACGGTATGCGACAGTCACAGAAAAGGCTCCCATAGTGCTTTTTCATCTCCTTTTTTGAATTTTTGAGGTTATTTTACTATCTTTTACGAGCGAAAAGTGTCAAAAACTGTAATTTTACTAAATTGCTGTTTTTGTGTTACGGATTTACATTTTCACTTGTTACTCTATAATGGGCGATTTTTCAAAAGTTCCCTATTAATTATATATAGGGAGGTAAAAATCACACCTATCCGATGTCAAAATAATTGTATCATACCTGATTGCATTATACAAATTTCAGAGTCCCATAAAACGGACTTTAATGTGCTTTCTTTGTTCGCCTCAACTCTTCAGAACTATAGATGAATCATATATAAATTATCAATAGTTTTATTATCTTGTTAAATCCTGCCGTTTGTGATATTATATTTAGTAACATTTATTAAGATTAACAAAGGAAGTGACAATTAATGAACAAATCAAATTATAAAGAAAAGAAGATTGTTAAATTTGCTGTTCTAATATTTATATTTATAATGATTATCTTGCCGTTGGTTTTAAAAATCCCGCCCATAAAACAACTAGTATTATTTATGTTGTCTTTTACAAACAATGAAGCGTATAAAGTTGCATTTGTAGAGTTTGTTGGTGCAATTATAGGTGGGGTTATAGCAATATGTGGTTCTGTGTGGCTTCAAGCTAGAGTGGATGAAAAAGAAGAAAAAGCCAAGATTAAACAATATGCTTGTATTGTTTACAATGATTTAGACTTGGCTTTTAAAGATTTAATTAAAATGTTTAGAGATACAGAGTTAAGATGTAAGCTAAAATATATAAACGGACCTGATAATGTGAAGACATTTTCTGAAGTTGCAATTGGTCGAAGAATTCATTTAAGTCCAAACTGGATTTCTGATGTTGCGCAATTAAATGGTGTCCTAACTAGAATTGAAATACAAAGAATATATCATTATTATGGACTTTTAGTTGAAATTGATTGTGCTTTGCAATCCAAAGATCCTAATAATATTGTAGAAATATACGCTTCACATATAGAATATCTAGTTTCTGGTAACGAAAGGAAAGTACATAGTTATTGTGATTCCGATTTAAAAAAACTAAGGTCGCTTGCTGATTTGGATGTTAACCAGTAGAAGTAATATTGTAAACTTTATATTCGCACCTGTTACTTTAGTAGTAGGTGTTTTTTATACCCAAAATCCGGCAAATGAATATTGCGTTAGATTTTTTCCGTTTATATAATAACTGCCCCCACCAATTAGTTTTCAGATGGATGGAAAGTATAGTTGAGGGAGGCAAAATGACAAAGAAAAACTGCTCTCACGAGTGAAGTGACCCCAAAAAGTTAGACAAAGTTTTTTAGAAAAACTTGTGCAAATTAAATATTAAGCAGCAAAAATGGCTTGAGATCTGTGCATAGCAGGTGTCAAGCCATTTAATTTTAGCTTGATTCTGCGATTGTTGTAATAATCAAGATATTCTTCTAACTCGTTTCTGAAATGTTCTATTGAGTCAAATTCTTGCAGGTATAACAGTTCTGTTTTCAGTAATCCAAAGAAATTTTCAATTACTGCATTATCCAAGCAGTTCCCTTTACGGCTCATACTCTGCTGTATTCCTTTATCAATTAACATCTTTTGATATTGTTTGTGTTGATAATGCCAACCCTGGTCTGAATGAAGAATTAGATTTGTATTATCAGGTATTTTTTCAAATGCCTTATTAAGCATTTCTGTAACCATACTCAAATATGTATGTTCGCAAATTGTGTATGATACAATATCACCACTGTATAAATCGAGGATAGGTGAAAGATAAAGTTTTTGGTCAAACAAACTGAACTCTGTTACATCGGTAACCCATTTCTCATTTGGTTTTGAAGCTACAAAATTCCTTTCAAGTAAATTAGGTGCAATTTTCCCTACTTCACCTTTGTAAGACTTGTATTTCTTCATCCTGACTTTACACACCAGATTAAGCTGTTTCATAAGCTTTTGTACGGTCTTATGGTTGATTTCGAAGCCTCTGTTATGTAGTTCTTTAGTTACTCTGCGATAACCGTATCTTCCTTTGTTCTCTATGTAAATACTTGATATTTCTTCTTTAATTTCGAAGTATTTATCCTCATCATTTCTGTGTTTCACATAGTAGTAATACGTACTTCGAGGGATTCCGGCTATTTCTATCAATAATGATATTTTAAAATCATGCCTCAGCTCCCAAATTACTTTCGCTTTTTCTCTTGCCGTACCCTCTCGGCAACCAAGGCATTCAATTTTTTTAAGTATGCATTCTCCGCTCTTAATCGTTGTACTTCTGCTATTAAATCTTCTTCAACTTCTTTAGGTAGTTTTCTTGGACGACCTGTGCTTTTTCTTCCTCTGCGTTCAATGTACAAACCTTCAGGTCCTTCTTCAAGATATATTCGCTCCCATCCTGTAACCACAGTATCAAACGAAACACCGAACTGCCTTGCAGCTTCTTTGTAGCTTAACTTTTCTTTGTGCATTGTTTCTACTACTTTTTGCTTGAATTCATCTGTGTATTTTTTGTTTGGTATTCCTTTTGGCATAAAAAATCACCCCTCCTGTTAAACATTATATCACAATGTCTAACATTTGGGGTGCATTTCAGAGGAGAGCAGTTATACACTAAATATTAAAGATACATTTCCAATTCTAAACATTTCCATTCTTCGCCGAGAACAGTATATGTTTCTGTCTTTTCTAAAACAACATCTTTAAAGCCAACAGCTTTATAACAATAATAAGCCGATTCATTATTTTCAAATACACCTAAAGAAACCTTTTTTGCACCATAGATTTCTTTTGCACATTTCAAACCTACCTGAAGCATTGCTTTACCGTATCCTTTGCCACGCTTTGCAGGGTCAACAACTACAAACCCAAACCTCAGTTCATCAAAACTTTCTGATGGTCTTCTCATTGTAAAGAATCCTACAATCTCATCATCTTCAATAACAGTAAAAGCCATAAGATTTTCAACGAAGCAGAATTTCTTTTTGCTTATTGGATACTTACCCATAACTCCTGCAGACCACTTGTAAAAAGATATTTTATCTTTGCTCCAGGAAAGTATTATATCTGCATCATTTTTGTTATAAGGTCTTAATCTTAACATTTGTATCCCCCCTTAATTAACTGTTTTAATTCTATTTTCATAAGAGATTTTCCAATTCTGCAAGCAGTTTTGTTTTCATATCTTCCAATTCGTCGGGAGAAGGCTTGTTATCTTCTGACCACATTATCTCCTTTGGTAACCACCAAACAGGACCTTTGCCTTTGTTTCCATAATCCAACAAATCACCGGCTTTTCTCGGAAAGATATGCCAATGTAAATGAATATCGCCATTGCCGAGACATTCGTAGTTTATCTTTTCTGCACCGAAAGTATTTTTTACAGCTTCAGCTACTATTGTCATTTCAAGCAAATATTTTGTTCTGAAATCGATATCCAAATCAAAAAGCTCAACAACGTGCTGTTTACAAATGAATAATGAGTAGCCGTAAAAATGATGATTCCATCCTAAAATAACATAGCCGGTTTCAAGTTCTTTTACAAACCACGGATTTTCACCTTTTTTGATTTGCTCAATAACATTGCACATGTCACATTTTACTTTATTAAAAGGACTGAATTTAATTTTCATTATTTTCTCCTCCTGAATTAGTTTTCAACTTCTCTGCATATTGTTCCAATGCCCAATTCTGCATTTCAGCAAACATTTTACCTTTTATTTCCTCATATTTGAACCACATTAAAATATGGTCTGTTTCTGTTGGCTCAGAAATTTTTTCGTTGAGTTCACCAATGTAATAACTCCGAATTGGATGGAAATACCCTAATTTAGGATGTGTGGTATAGGTTTCAGCAGAACATAATTTTTCTTTTATTGTAGCAGTATAGCCGGTTTCTTCAATACATTCTCTTTTTACGCAATCCTCGTGGCTTTCGTTTCCATCTAAACCTCCACCAAGAAGAAAGTATCCTTTATCAGTTCTTATTACACCTATTTTATTGTTATGAACAGGGATTAAATATGCACCTTCTCTATCTGCATATTCAGCTTTTTCTTTAATACCAAATACTTTATGCATATTTGCACCCCCGTAATTCTAATAAACACATTATATCATATCAACACCACAAATTTCAATCCGTTTACATACACCTGTTACCTCAAAAGTATCAGGTGCTTTTTTATATTCAAAATTCTAAATGAAAGGAAGTGTTTATCTTTAACATTCGTGACAGACCCATTTTCCCACCGCACCCACGAGGGTGCTTTTTTTATGCCCAAATCTATTATCTAACAAAATTTTAATTCAAAGGAGTAATTCAAAATGAAGAAATTTAACGATGTAATCATCATCGGTGTTGACCACGGTTATGGCAACATCAAAACTGCAAACCACTGTTTCAGAACAGGCATTACAGCTTATGATTCAGAGCCGCTTTTCACAAAGGATATGCTTATTTACGGTGGAAAGTATTATCTTATCGGTGAAGGACACAAGGAGTTCCTACCCGACAAAATCAAAGACGAGGACTATTATGCCCTCACCCTTGTGGCGATTGCAAAGGAGTTAAGTGTTGAAAACTTAACGGAAGCCACAGTTCACATTGCGGCAGGTCTACCCCTCACTTGGACTGCAGGTCAGAAAGAGAGCTTCAAAGCATATCTTACAAAGAATGAAGAAGTAACTTTCACTTGGCAGCATACGGAGTACAAAATTAAAATCGCAGGTGCAAGCATCTATCCGCAGGGATATGCGGCGGTTTCGCAGTTTGCAACCAAAATGGATGGTGTAAACCTTGTAGCTGACATTGGCAACGGTACTATGAATGTGCTCTATGTCATTAACGGCAGACCGCAGTCAGAGAGAATGTACACAGAAAAGTTCGGCACGCATTTCTGTACTGTTGATATCCGTGAGGCCTTCCTCAGAAAAACACAGAGAGAAATCAATGAGCACATTATTGATGAGGTTCTGTGTAAGGGTACTGCAAACATTGTTCAGGCGGATATGAAGATTATCAAGGCAGAGGTACAGAAGTATGTAGCTGAAATCTTTCACAGGCTCCGTGACCACGGATACGATGAAAATACTATGCTTCTGTGTATTACCGGAGGTGGCGGTTGCCTTATAAAGAATTTCTATAAGTTCAATGCAGACCGCATTCAGTTCGTTGATGATATCTGTGCGGCGGCAAAGGGTTATGAGTACCTTGCCGAAACTATGATGAAAAGTGGCAAGATATGAGTGAGTACCGCATAAATGTCCGCTTTAATTTAAGCGACACAGAACACACGAAAATCATTGATTATCTGAACAGCCTTGATAAAGAAAAGTATAAGTCAAGAAATCAGTTTATCATTGATGCGATTAAATCGGCTATTGCTTATACAGAGAAACAGACGGCAGATGATGAACTTATCCAAAAGTTTCGTGAAATTCTGAAAGAGGAACTGTGCGGCATTTCAGTTACTGCAGCATTTCCTTCTTCGGCGGGTATTGATATGGAATTGACAGAGGAGCAGAAACTGAAAAATGATGCAGGGGCGATTGCCTTTCTTGATATGTTTTAACGGTGCCAAAACATTCAGATTTCGGAGCCGCAGACAAAAATGCAATAAAAAACGGCACCGCTTACGGTGCCAACAGATTGGAGGTGATATTTATGACCGAGGATGAGAAAAAGCTGATTCAAGCCAAGCACAGACTTGAACAGGCAGAAAACCGCAACCGTAAAAAGGAACGCACAGAGCGAAACCACAGACTTATTGTAGAGGGTGCGATTTTAGAGAAGCTGTTACCTGAAATCAAGACTATGAACTTTACTGATATTGAGGGGTATTTACTCGAAAAGCTGAATTAAAGGCTTATATATTTCCCTTAAGGGCGCACTTACTCACCACCGTAAAGGCGGTGCAGTGCGCTCTCCGAGGGTGTAGACGAAAAATCACTATTACTTCTCAGCCGTGACCGCATATTCCTTCGATAGCAGATTTAGTATACAAATTTATTATATAATCCTCTTATCAACTGTTCTTATACGCTTCATCAATGCGTTCACATACAAGTTCAGGCGTTATTTCATCCCAATAATTAAAATATACAACTTTAATTCCATTTAATTCACTTAATTTTCTTTTCTCTTCATCACGCTTTTTTACTTTTTCATAAGCTTCTGCTCCGCCAAAAAATTCAACAGGTTCAAAGTGTTGTTTTCCCTGATATTCAACAGCAATTTTAAGTTTTGAAATAAAAACATCATATGACATTTGTCCACCGAAAGAACTGTGCAAGAAAAAAGGGCGATATTGAGAAACAACACCATAATCTCTATAGTACTTTTTGATTATCTTTAACACATATTCTTCAGTCTTCCATTTGTACTCAGGTTTACTGTATTGTATTTTTTCTATGTAAGCAAACTTGCCTAATTTAGCTTTTTGCACACTATCTCTAACTGCATTATAAATATCAATTTCATCTCGAAAATATTGGGCAGGCAGAGAATAATAAAGCAGGTTTTCTTGTAATCTACGGAACATTCGTTGTCCTTTGTGAGAAAAAAGACTATCAACAAAATCTTCATCAACAAATCTATTGAATTCGGATAAACCAATGCCATCCAGTCTTTTGTTTCCATATGCACTGTGAGCTAAATTATCTGCAATTTTCAAAACGAAAGGGTGCACCTTTCCTTTGATTGCATCTGCAACAAAAGAAATTTTCCCATCAGCTGCTTTGAGTTCAAAAATAACAATTGTATATGGAATTCCTTCCCAAGCATCTAATCGTTCTTTCAGCTTGATTTCGGGACAATGTTCCATAACATAGTCTGCGTGAGAAAAAATACCATTTGAAAGATATTTGGCATTGGCACCTTTAAATCTTGCATATCTAACAAATGTAGTGTATGCACCTATTTCTTCCTGTATTTCACGCATAAATGATCCGTGCTTATAATTAGGAAGTAAGGTGTTTGGTGTTAATTCCTCAATATCAACACCACAAACTCCCTCGGAAAGATACCATTTTCTATTTTCTTCAATAGTCATAAAGTCACAATGAACATCGTATTTTATGTAAAATACCACTGTATCGGCGAAAACGACAACCATATCGTTATCAGTAATTAAATATTTTTGCATATCATAATTTTCATATAAACTGAAAAACTTTTTAACAACCATTTCGGCATATTGTCGAGTTAATGAATTTAATTCCATTGTTTTCACCTCGCAGAACCTTTGTTTGACAATTATACCACACCTAAACCACCACCAACAACAACTTAACAAAAGAAAGGACGGTGATACCCGCAATTTATCACCTTGAAGCAAAAGTCATAACCCGTGGTGTTGGTCGCTCGGCCGTAGCCGCAAGTGCATATATGAGCTGCAGTGAAATCACTAACGAATATGACGGCGTAAAACACGATTACACCAGGAAAGGCGGTCTTGTATATGAGAAAATCTTTCTTCCGTCACACGCTCCGCCCGAATGGTGCGACAGAAGTAAGTTATGGAACGCAGTTGAGGAAACAGAGAAAACAAGGGACAGCCGTTTGGCAAGAGAGTTCATTGTTGCTCTGCCTGTTGAAGTCAGCCGTGAAAGGCAGATTACAGAGACAGAAGAATTTGCAAAAGCTCTTGCCCGTGACGGTATGTGTGTTGATGTCTGTATTCACGATACGGGTGAAGGTAATCCTCACGCTCACATTATGGCAACTGTCAGACCGTTAAATCCTGACGGTACTTGGCAAAGAAAAACCGAAAAAGAATATCTATGTATCAGAGACGGTAAGGAACAAGGCTTTACCGCCTCTGAATTTTTATGTGCAAAAAACGAGGGTTGGGAAAAGCAGTACCAATATTTTATTGACGGTAAGAAAGTATATCTGCCACCTTCAAAGGCTGACGGTTATAAGAGAGTAAACAAATACCCGAAAAGCACAAAGTACGGCAGACAGAATCCCATAAGCGAGCGTTGGAACAGTGACGAACAGCTATATGAATGGCGAAAGCTATGGGCAGATATTGTAAACCGAGATTTAGAAGAAAAGAACATTGAGCCTATTGACCATCGAAGCTTTGTTGCAAGAGGAATACTTCTGCAACCGACTATTCACGAGGGTGTTTCAAGCAAGAAAATGAAGAAGAAAGGCAAAGTCACAGAGAGAATGAGAATCAACATTCTCATCCGTAAGGACAACAGCCTGATTATCAGCCTTCGTAAAACTGTTCAGGCACTTACAGAGCTTGTTATAACTGCGGCAAAGCTGCTCTTGCCTGCACTTGCAGATGCTCTTGAGGGTATCCGTGTAAGTATGATTATCCTTGAATGTGAAAGAAAGAGCATTAACCGAATGAAGCATCAGGCTATGAATGAAGTCCGTGATGCAGATGAGTTTTATGTGTACTTTCATAAGCTGCAGGAAGATATTAAGATAGCAGAAGAAAAGCTCAAAGAAGCAAAGAAAAAATTGAAGCTCACTCCAAAGGTTATGAAGCAGAAGTATAACGAAGCTAATTATTATGTCGGTCACTATGAATTTGAACTTAAAGAACTGAACTTTAAAATGCAGAATATTCTCTCACAAAATGAATGCGAAACCGAACAGGATATTGTTAATGCAAAATCATACTTTGAGAAAATGCGTCGGTTTGAAATTCCGAAACTTGAAGCTGAAGAAAAGAGAATGGAAGCAGAAATTCAAAAGACACTTACTCAGTACCAAGAAACCGAAAAACAGGCTGATGAAGCAGATGCAGAAGAACTGAAAAACGAAAGGATGAAAATCCGCTCCGAAAAAGAGAAAGAGGCAAGGCAAAAAGCTGAAGCAGATTACAACATCAGCGAATACGATTTCAACCGAAGCGTTGATACCGTTTCAAAGCTCATAGGTGAGCCGCCACCTCATTATCTTACCAAGGCTGAAATAGCAAGACAGGAAGAATATGCCCGATATGTAAAGCAGCAGGAAGAAAGGCAGCGGCAATTTGAAGAACGGCGTAAGAACCGTAATAATCAAAATATTAAGAATAAAAATGAAAGGAGCCGATAAAATGGCTAATAAAAAATTAAAAGCACCGGTAAATATCCCGGTAGAAAAAATTCACCCCTTTGAGGGACATCCGTATAAGGTTCTTGACAATGAAGAGATGAACACACTCATTGAAAGCATACAGCAGAAAGGTGTTATCTCACCTATTGTTGTAAGACCTCTTGATAATACAAATGATGAATACGAGATTATCTCAGGTCATCGACGTCTGAGAGCATCAGTGAAAGCAGGGCTGGAAACAGTACCTGCTTTAATTTATGCCGTAAGCCGTGATGAAGCGGCTATTATGCTCGTTGACAGTAATCTGCACAGAGAGCACATCCTTCCTTCGGAAAAGGCGTTTGCTTACAAGCTGAAGCTTGAGGCATTAAATCATCAGGGTAAAACTTTTGGACAAGTTGGCCAAAAGTACAGCAGAGATTTAATGGCTGAGTCCGTTGATGAAAGTTCAAGGCAAATACACCGCTATATTCGTCTTACAAATCTTATCCCCGAACTTCTTGACCTTGTTGATGAAGGGCGAATAGCATTTACCCCTGCAGTAGAGCTTTCTTATCTGAACGAAGTAGAACAGGCAGATTTAGTTGAAGAAATCCGTGTCTGTGTTGCTACTCCAAACTTATCTCAGGCACAAAGGCTTCGTGCAATCAGCAGAGAAGAAGGTTTAACTCCTGAGCATATAGGCGAAATCTTGGCTGAGGAAAAAGCAAATCAAAAGCCAACGGTAAAATTCTCTGTTGAACGCTTACAGAAGATTGCTCCTAAAATTAAAGAAAGTGACCTTGAAAACTTTGTGCTGAAAGCCTGTGAGCACTATTACAGATATCTTCAGCGACAGCGAAACAGGGATGCGAGATAAGGAGGTAGCCTATGGGTGATGAAGTAAAAATTAATTATAGCGAAACCAATGTTAATGATAATCTCAGCGGTGTTCTCATTTCAGAGGATGCCGCTGAATCTCTTGTCAGATGTGTTCTTCCCGATATTGTGTCATTCTTTGAAAGTGAAAACGGCAGAAAAGAGTTTAAAGAATGGGACAAGGATTGGGATAAATTAAAGGAAATCGAATAAAGAAACGGCGGGTGCGATGTAAAAGTCGCATCCGCACATTTAACAAAAACAAGTATATGAATTACAATATTTACAGTAAATCAAAGGAGGTAAAATATATATGATAGGCGTTATCTACGCAAGATACTCTTCCGATAATCAGAAGGAAGAAAGTATTGACGGTCAGCTTCGTGAATGTAAAGCCTATGCCGAAAAGAATGGCATCCAAATAGTTGATACCTATATCGACAGAGCATTATCTGCCAAAACCGATAACAGACCAAGATTTCAGCAGATGATAAAAGACAGTGCTTCGAAGCATTTTGAGGTTATCCTTGTATGGAAGCTTGACCGCTTTGCCCGTAACAGATATGACTCTGCTCATTACAAAAATATGCTTCGTAAAAACGGAGTTAAGGTTGTATCTATAACCGAAACCATATCTCAGGGTGCGGAGGGTATTCTGCTCGAAAGCTTGCTTGAAGGTATGGCTGAATACTACTCTGTTGAGCTTGCAGAAAAGGTTACAAGAGGCATGATGGAAAATGCTCTTAAGTGTAAATACAACGGTGGTACCTTGCCGATAGGTTACAAAGTAGATAAAGAGCAGAATTATTTAATTGATGAGGTTACGGCACCTGCGGTAGTTTTAGCTTTCAAGAGCTATGCCGAGGGTATGTCAATGCAACACATTGCAAATATGCTCAATTACCAAGGTGTACGCACTCACAAGAAAACCAAGTTGGATGTTGACATTGTTGCCCGTATGTTACACAACCGAAAATATATTGGTGAATACAAATTTAAAGATGTTATTACACCGGGAGGAATTCCCGCAATAGTAGATAAGGAGTTGTTTGAATTGGTACAGGAAAAAATGAAGCAGAATAAGAAGGCCCCTGCAAAGCACAAAGCGGAAGATGAATATCTTCTGACTACAAAGCTCTATTGCGGCAAGTGTCAGTGTCTTATGGTAGGTGAAAGCGGTACAAGCAGAACAAAGTTTGTACACCGATACTACAAGTGTGTTAGCGTAAAAAATCACAAGGACTGTGACAAGAAAACAGTTAAAAAGACTTGGATTGAGGATATTGTTGTTGACAGTATCCGCAGGCTCATTATGAATGATGAAACCATTGAGTTTTTAACTGACCAGGCACTTGAAACCTTTAATAAAGAAAGCACTGTTCTCCCTATTCTGCAAAAACAATATGCGCAGACGCTTACGGCAATCAACAATCTTATTACAGCTATGGAAAAAGGTATTATCACACCTACTACCAAAGAGCGTATGGAAGAGCTTGAAGCGGAAAAGAGCGAGCTTTCAATCAGGATTATGAAAGAGGAAATGTCAAGGCCAAAACTTACCCGTGAGGAGATTTTATATTGGTTCTACAAGTTCCGTAAACTTAATCCAAAGAAGCTTGACCACAGAAGAACATTAATAAATAACTTTGTGAACTCAGTATTCTTATTTGAAGACAGAATGGTAATTACCTTCAACTTCAAAGATGGTACTGAAACCATAACCTTTGCCGACCTCGAAAAGTCGGCATTGGGTTCGGATTTGAAAGTGTCAGGTGCACCAAAACTGCTTTGGGAGAGATCTCAGAGCAGTATTTTTTCTACCAAAAACCTGCCGGGCATATAACTCGGCAGGTTCTGTAATATACAGTTTTTTGCGTGGATATGCTCCCCTGTCAGCTTTTCAGCTGCTCATTTAATTTCTTGCTGACTTTACGCACGCAGACGTATACAATTCCCCAGACGATGAAATAAACAGTGACAAATATTACGGTGAATATTGCAATCACTTGCGCCTTAAAGGGTATCCATGAGTTAATTATATAGCATACACTATATGCCACATAAATCAGACTGAAATGACAAAGCAGTGATTTTGGCACACTCCAGTGCTCTATCTGATTAAACACGCTTGCACCTGACTGCAAAAAGGCTAAAATATATGTAGATACCACCGCAGTGAAAATCTCAGTTCCGCTAAGTGAAAATTGCGGCAGGGTACACGATAGAATAAGCATAATTATTGACATAACTATAGGTCCGAAGCCGCCAAACATGAGACCTCTGTGTAAAAATTCTTTAAGGTATTTATTCATTATAAACCCAACCTTTCTTTAACTGTTTTCATTTGCCTTCTTGACACATAATCCTTGTGCGAGTTTTTAAATATAACAAGCATCGTGCCCGAAATTGATGTGTCGAATCTCTCAATCTTTCTGATATTCGCTATGCAGGACTGATTGATTTTAACAAAGTTTTGTGATAAGGTTTCTTCAAGGTGATAAAGCCTGCATTTCAGCTGCAGCTTTTCATTTTCAGTCAATGCATAAATCTTACCTGAATCCACAATAAAGCAATAAACCTCATCCGGTGTGAGAGCTACAGTATACTTATCTGTGTAACCAATCAGCTGAAGGTCACAGTCACTGACAAGGCGCTCAATTTCGTCAACAAGCTTCGTTCTCTGTTTGGTGTAAACAATCACCTCCTCTTCTCTTTCGTCTGTAACATAAGCTGTAAATTTCATGAAATCACTCCTTACATCTGAAATATATATCATACCACCTGCTTTTTCAAGTAATTTTAAGTCTTCGGCTATTCAGACAAATTATTCGGCAGGGTACATAAAAAAGCAGACAACTCTGTGGCTGTCTGCTTTAAGCTTTAATATGAAATTATTCTTCAATTGTGCCCGTTTTTGCCATTTCAAATTCGTCTTCGATTTCCTTTGAGGGCTTCTTAGTCAGAAGTGAAACAACAACTATAAATGCACATGAAACGAGGAATGCAGGCATAAGCTCATAAATTGAGAAGATGCCGCCGAATGCAGGCTTGAGAGCCAGCTTCCAGATGAAGACCATTGCAGCACCTGAAACCATACCTGCAATAGCACCGGGATAGGTTGTTCTCTTCCAGAAAAGTGAGAAGAGCATTATGGGACCGAAGGTTGCACCGAAGCCTGACCATGCGAAGGAAACTATATCAAAGATAACGCTTTCCTCATCCCATGCAATTGCTATGCCGATTATTGAAATTATTAGAAGTGCAATTCTTGACACCCACATAACTGATTTGTCATCTGCATCTTTCTTTGTCAGCTTTTTGAAAAGGCTTGTTGCCTTAGGTGACTTTTCATAGATATTCTTTGCAAAAGCTGAGGAAGCAATGAGAAGATATGAATCAGATGAGCTGATTGTTGCGGCAAGAATACCTGCCATAACAACACCTGCAAGCAGTGCAGGAAGAAGTGCCTGTGAAAGATTGATAAAGATATTCTCTGCTCCGGCACTTGAGAGAAGACTTGCCTCTGCCGGGAAGATTGCTCTGCCGATAACACCGATGCAAACTGCAGCAAAGAGTGAAATGAAAACCCATACAGTTGCAATACGGCGTGACTTCTTAAGCTCGCTTGTCTTTCTGATTGCCATAAATCTCAGAAGCACCTGAGGAATACCGAAGTAACCAAGACCCCATGATGCAGTTGAAAGAATGGTAAGAAGACCGTATTCGCTTGCCTCGCCGAACTGAGGAACACCGTTAATTACTGTCTGAACACCGTCAATAGTCTGGGGTGTTGCCATGCTCGTGAGTGAAAGATATCCGGGAATTGCCTGAGCATTAGCAATAACTGCATCAATACCGCCTGCGTTGATGGTACCTGTAACAAGAACCGTAACGAGAGCCACAACCATAACGATAGCCTGCATAAAGTCAGAAACGCTCTCAGCAAGAAAACCGCCAAGGAAGGTGTAGAACACAACGAAAACTGCACCGACGATAAGCATTGAATGATAGCTGTAACCAAAAAGTGTGCTGAAAAGCTTACCGCAGGTTACAAAACAGCTCGAAGCGTAAACAGTGAAGAAAATAAGAATAAATACAGCTGAAAGAGTCATAATGATATTCTTCTTTTCGTGATATCTGTTTGAGAAAAATTCGGGAATTGTAATAGCGTTGCCTGCAACTGAAGAATATTTTCTCAGACGCTTGGCAACAACAAGCCAGTTGACATATGTACCGATAGCAAGGCCGATAGCCGTCCACGCTGCGTCAGCAATGCCGCACCAATAAGCAACACCGGGCAGACCCATAAGCAACCAGCCACTCATATCTGAAGCTTCAGCGCTCATTGCTGCAACCCAAGGTCCGAGTGTTCTGCCACCGATAAAGTAATCCTCTGAGCTTTTGTTTGAACGTTTGGCATAAAAAAGACCGATGCCTATAACAATAAGCATATAGCCTGCCATTGCAAGAAAAATTTTTAAAGTTGATGAATCCATTGATTTTCCTCCGATCAAATAAATAGGAGTTTATTCTATCACATTTTTTTAGCTTTGTAAAGTAGTAAATCGTTGAAATTAATTATTAAGTCGAAAAAAGTAATAAGATTTCTTTTCGCCAATGTTAACATCTTTCATAAAATATAGACTTTAACAGTAGGTTGTGTTAGTATATAAAAAAGTATTGTGAGGTAAAAAAATGAATTTAGCAAATAAACTGACGGTCTTCCGTCTTGTACTCGTGCCGTTTTATTTGGTGTTTATGCTTTTTGATTTCACGGCATATAACCGATATATTGCTCTTGGAATATTTATAATTGCAACCATAACAGATAAGCTTGACGGCAGCATAGCAAGAAAATATAATATGATAACATCCTTCGGCAAATTTATGGACCCGATTGCAGATAAGCTCCTTGTTTGTTCCGCACTTGTTTGCCTGACATCACTTGACGAAATTCCTGCATGGGTGGTCATAACCATAATTGCAAGAGAATTTTTAATAAGCGGCATAAGAATTATTGCGGCTGAGGGCGGTGTTGCCATTGCAGCCTCTTGGTGGGGTAAAACAAAAACAATTGCTCAGATGGTAATGACAATTGTTATAATAGCTGATATTGATGCACTCTTTATTGTCGAGCAGATTTTGATTTATCTGTCTTTGCTGCTCACTGTCATATCTGCCGCAGACTATCTCATTAAGAACAAAAATGTACTTACATTTAAGGATAAATAACTTATTGATATTGACAAACAGCTCCCTTTATTGGTAAAATAAAGGGAGTAATTATTTTGAAAGGAAGTTATGTTTATGAATAAAGGTAAGTTTTATATCACCACCGCAATTGCATACACTTCAAGAAAACCCCACATCGGCAACAGCTATGAAATTGTGCTGACAGATGCAATTGCCCGCTTCAAGAGATTTCAGGGCTATGATGTTTTCTTCCTCACAGGCACTGACGAACACGGTCAGAAAATTGAGGAATATGCAAAGAGCGCAGGTGTAACACCCAAGGAGTATGTTGACAAGGTTGCTGCTGAAATAAGAGGGATCTGCGACACACTCAACACCACATATGACAAGTTTATCAGAACAACAGACGATTATCACGAAAAGGTTGTTCAGAAGATATTCAAGAAGCTCTATGATCAGGGCGATATTTATAAGAGCGAATATGAAGGTCTTTACTGCACTCCCTGCGAAAGCTTCTGGACTGAGGCTCAGCTTGTTGACGGCAAATGCCCTGACTGCGGCAGAGAAGTAAAAAAAGCAAAGGAAGAGGCATATTTCCTTCGTCTGTCAAAGTATCAGAAGCAGCTTGAAGAATATATCGAAAGCAACGATAACTTCATCTATCCTGAATCACGCAAGAAGGAAATGCTCAACAACTTTATAAAGCCGGGACTTCAGGATCTCTGCGTTTCAAGAACATCCTTTAAATGGGGCATCCCTGTTTCATTTGACGATAAGCATGTTGTTTACGTTTGGATCGATGCACTTTCAAACTATATCACTGCTCTCGGCTATGACCCCGACGGCAGCGGTGAGCTTTACAATAAATACTGGCCTGCAGATGTGCACATCATCGGTAAGGATATTGTGCGTTTCCACACAATTTATTGGCCCATTATGCTTATGGCACTTGGTGAGCCTTTACCCAAGCAGGTTTACGGTCACCCGTGGCTTCTTTTCGGCACCGATAAGATGTCAAAATCAAGAGGCAATGTTATTTATGCTGACGAGCTCTCACAGCTTATTGGTGTTGATGCTGTAAGATATTATCTTCTCTCAGAAATGCCTCACGCTAATGACGGCTCAATCTCATATGAAACAATCATTGAGAGATATAACTCAGACCTTGCCAACACTCTCGGCAACCTTGTTAACAGAACAGTTGCTATGACCAACAAGTATTTCGCAGGTGAAATCAAGGCTCCCACAGCTGCAGCGGCACTTGACGATGAGCTTAAGGCATTCGCACTTGAAACACTCAAAACAGTTGAAAGCAAGATTGACTCTTATCATATGGCAGATGCTGTTGAGGCTGTTATCAACCTTGCAAAGCGTTGTAACAAATATATTGACGAAACTGCTCCCTGGGCACTTGCAAAGGACGAAGCAAACCATGAGAGACTCGGCACAGTGCTTTATAATCTCCTCGAAGGCATCCGTTATATTGCCGTTCTTCTCAAAGCATTTATGCCTGACACATCAAAGGCTATTCTTTCACAGATTAACTGTGATATTGACTCATATGAAAGCCTTGGCTCATTCGGTGCACTCCTTGCAGGCGGCAAGGTTGGCGAAGCTACTCCCCTGTTTGCCCGTATTGATGCTGAAAAGATGCTCGCTGACATAGAGGCTCAGCAAAAGGCAGCTCAAGCTAAGGAAAAGAGTATTGAAGAAATTGAAGGCGTTGCAAAAATCGGCATTGAAGATTTTGCCAAGGTTGACCTCAGAGTTGCAAAAGTCATTGACTGTGAACCCGTTAAGAGAGCTAAAAAGCTTCTTAAGCTCACACTTGACGACGGCACCGGCAAAGACAGAACTGTAGCTTCAGGCATCGCTAAATGGTACAAGCCCGAAGACCTTATAGGCAAGAGCGTTATTGTTGTGTCAAACCTTAAGCCTGCCGTGCTTTGCGGAGTTGAAAGTCAGGGCATGATTCTTGCAGCGGACTGCAGTGAAGATGATGTTAAGGTTATTTTTGTTGACGGCATTCCTGCAGGCTCAAAGGTAAGATAAAATGTATAAGAATATTTTTGACACTCATGCACATTATGATGATGAGCGTTTCAATGAGGACAGAGATGAACTTCTGTCCTCTCTGTTTAAAGGAAGCGTTTCACACATTATAAACTGCGGCTGCGATTTAAAATCGAGCCTTACCACAATTGAGCTTGCTGAAAAGTACCCTCAGCTTTATGCTGCAATTGGCGTTCACGCTCACGAGGCAAGTGATTGTACGGCTGAAGATTTAGCCGAAATTAAAAAGCTCTACAGCCACAGTAAGGTTGTAGCAGTAGGCGAAATAGGTCTTGACTATTATTATGATTTTTCGCCCAGAGACAGGCAGATTGAGGTTTTCACTCAGCAGGTGAAACTTGCCAATGAGCTGGACCTGCCCGTCATTATCCACGACAGAGAGGCTCACGAGGACACCCTGAATATTTTAAAAGACCTGAGACCCAAAGGTGTTGTTCACTGCTTTTCAGGCTCAAAAGAAATGGCAGAGGAAATCGTCAAGCTAGGACTTTACATCGGTCTTGGCGGTGCTGTCACCTTCAAAAATGCAAGGCGACCCATTGAGGTTGCGGAGTATCTGCCTCTTGACAGACTTCTTCTTGAAACAGATGCACCTTATATGACACCTGTGCCTTTCAGGGGCAAGAGATGCGATTCTGCCCACATAGCCTACACTGCTGAAAAAATTGCAGAAGTAAAGAGTATGGATGTGCAGGAGCTTATTGATATCTGCAACAGAAACGCAAAAAAACTCTTCGGCATAAATGAGTAAAGTTTTTTGATTACTTTTTTACAAAAAAGTAATGCCTGCCCGGCGAGGGCAACAAAGGAAATAATAAAAGTGCAACCGACAGAGAGCTTTTTCTGTCGGTTGTTTTAATGAAGTTTTACCTCTGTGACACTCTACTCCCCTTTTCGGCAGAGTACACGCAATTCATAATTTTTTCGTCTCAAAGCAGACCCAACCGCCCTTGGTGTGTCTTGCCACAATTTCAAAGCCGTACTTTGCGAATGCATCAATAACATCCTGCTCTCTTGTGTCGATAATGCCTGAGGTGATAAAAAGAGCATCGTCCTTCATAAACTTCGCCACATCCTTGCAGAACATAATGATAACATCAGCCACAATATTAGCCACAACCACATCATATTTGCCCTCAACCTTATCTGTCAGGTTGCCCTGAAGAATGGTATATTCGGGCTCACGAAGGTTGTTAACTTCGCCGTTTTCCTGAGCGGTTTTAACGGCAAGTGCGTCAATGTCAACGCCAACTGCCTTTTCGGCACCAAGAAGAAGTGAAGCAATTGAAAGTATGCCACTTCCGCAGCCAATATCAAGCACACTGACACCGGGCTTTATGTGCTTTTCAAGAGTTTCAAGGCAAAGGCGTGTTGTTTCGTGGGTACCTGTGCCAAAAGCAAGACCCGGCTCAATGTTGAGCACCGCCCTGCCCTGAGGGTCATATTCATCTTCCCAAGTAGGTCTTATGAGGAGCTTCTCACCAACGGGAATGGGGTGAAAATACTGCTTCCAGTTGTTTTCCCAGTCTTCATTTTTGCACTGATTGAGGATAATCTCGCTGTCAATATTTTCGGCAGAGTACCTCTCACGAAGAAATGCAACAGCCTCCATAGGATTTTCCTCAGGTGAAATGTAGACATGCACAATTGCCTTGCTTCTGTCTTTTTTGAGCAAATCCTCGTCAATAAGGTCAATGTGAGCTATCTCCCAAGCCTCTTTTTCAAGGTCACGGTAATCTTCAATATAGATGCCGTAGGGTACAACCATTGAGGCTATGTCACCTGCTTTGTCAATATCATCTGCGTTAACGCTGATTTTTACTTCTGTCCAATCGCTCATTTTAATTCTCCTTCTTATACAGTATTGCTACATTAATTCCACCTATTTTAACCTTATCCCCCTGCACCTCATTGCCGAGAAGTGTTTTGGCATTATGCCACTCAGGCGGCAGGAAATAGTCAATTTCGTGCTCGTTACGGTTAGCAATAAGCATAACCTTTTCATCTTTATCCTGCCTTACAAAAGCAAGACATGAAAGCATTTCGGAAACCGTATAATACTCGCCTTCCTTTAAGCAGTGAAGGCTTTTTCTTATGCTGCCGAGTTTTTTATAGTAACTGAGTAAATCTTTATTTTCATTGCCCCATGGGTAGCAGAAACGGTTAAAGGGGTCTTTATAGCCCTGCATACCGGCTTCATCACCATAGTAAAGACATGGCACACCGGGAAGCATATACTGAATAGCTGCCGCCATCTTAAGGAGCCTTACACCCTTGGCATATTGCTCATCGCTCAAAAAATGGGTGCTTTGCCACTGTCTGTCACGATATTCACAGTCTTCACCTGCAAGGGCAGTTATTGCACGCATTGTGTCATGGGTGCCTATATGGTTCATCAGCACATCAATAACACATTTGGGATAGTTTTCGAGTATTGTCATTATCTTAGAAGTGAAGCCTTCAACTCTGCCGCTTCTGACAAAATTTATCACTGCCTCTGCAAAGGGATAGTTCATAACGCTATCGAGCTCGTCACCTCTGAAATAGCGTCTGCGCTGACCGTAAGCGAATTTATTTGAAGCATCCTCCCAGACCTCTCCTAAAACAAGTGCCTCTTTATTTTCAGCTTTGACAGCCTTTCTGAATTCATCGAGGAATATGTCAGGCAGTTCATCTGCAACATCAAGTCGCCAGCCTCTGACACCTGATCTGAGCCAACGCCTTGCAATGCCGTTTTCACCTGTGATAAACTCAATAAATTCCGGGCTTTCTTCAATTACCTCAGGAAGTATGCTTATGCCCCACCATGAGTGGTAGTTGTGAGGGTGATTTATGAATTTATACCACTTATAATACGGCGAGTCTTTTGACTGAAAAGCACCTACACTGTCATATCTTGCGTATTTATTGAAGTAGATGCTGTCATCACCCGTGTGACTGAAAACACCGTCTAATATAACGGAAATGCCTCTTTTTTCCGCTTCTTTGCAAAGATGTATCAAATCCTCTTCGTTGCCGAGCAAGGGGTCAATTTTGCTGTAATCTGCCGTATCGTAACGGTGATTGCTCTGAGCTTCAAAAATCGGATTGAGATAAATGCAGGTTGTGCCGAGACTTTCGATATAATCCAGTTTTTCTGTTATCCCTTTAAGGTCACCCTGAAAATAGTCGTTATTAAGTACCCTGCCGTCGGGAGTAGGTCTCCATATTGGTTCGCCTTCGATGTCACTTCTGAGCACTCTGCCTGAGGGAATATTATCTTTCTTTTCACCTGAAAAATAAAATCTGTCAGGAAAAATCTGATAAAACATTCCGCCCTTGAGCCAATCGGGTGTGGTGAAATTCTTTGAATAGACACTCAGCTGCCATTCGCATATACCTTTTGTGAGATTGCCTAAGCGGTCACCGCAATGCTTTATAGAGCTTCTGCCCCAAGGAGTGTTATATTCAAAATGATAAAAATAAATGTCGGGTTTTTCGGCAGTGTACCCAAGAGCCCACCACTCTTCACCCTCACCTTCCACACTGAGCCACTGCATAGGGATGTACTTATAGTTTCCCTTATCACTTCTGATAACAAGATCAACACCTGTGCACTGAAGTGAGCGTGGCAAAACAACCTTGAAGACGAAATTTTCGCCCTCTCGGACAGCACCGAATTTGCTTTTATGTAATGTATTTGAAGAATTGTATGGGATATAGTCCATTGTTTCCTCCGAAAATGAAGTTATATTATAAAATGTTAAACATATAATTTACTGAATGATTTTATATGATTGGTGGAATGAACGTGTTTGTTGTTTCCGTAAAAAGAAAAGAGATTAAATATTATGCAGCCGCAGCTTTAATATGCCTTTTTGCCGTTATAGGCGGAATTGTAAGTGTTTCTCAGTCTGCCTCACTGCCTGCAGCAAAGGTTGGCGGAGTTAATATGAGAGCAGGTAATGCCGAAGAAAGAATCGCCTTCTTTTCACAGTTCGGCTGGGAAATAAGCACTGATCCCCTTGAAGTCAAGGAAGTTGTTATTCCCGCTGAATTTGATGAAACCTATGAGGAATATAATGCCCTTCAAAAAAGTCAGGGACTTGACCTTAGCAAATATAAAGGCAAGCGTGCCAAATTCTGGAGCTATGAAATTAAAAACTATCCCGGCTATGAAAACACCGACAGCGTTATTCACGGCAATATTTTAGTCTATGAAGGAATAGTTATAGGCGGAGACATCTGCTCTGTTGAGCTTGACGGATTTATGGTCGGCTTTACAGCCGATAATTAGGAATTCAAAATTAATCAATAATGTACTGTTTGATTCTGTCCAGTAAAAGCATATCTATTGTGGCTTTCATATAAAGGCCTTCAGGTCTGTATTCCTCTTCTTCCACTACGCCTTCTTTTCTTATCTGGGCAGCAATTGCACCGGCAGAAAAAGGCAGAAGAAGCTCTGCTTTTCGTCTTGTGGGAGGAAGCTCTTTGAGAATAGCATCTAACAGCTCCTCAAAGCCTCTTTCTTTAAGGGCGGAAATCATAACGGTCTTGCCGAAGGTGGGCATCGAATAAATATCACCCACAAGGTCGCACTTATTCATAACGCTGATTATAGGCTTGTCTTCACAGCCAAGCTCATTTAATAATTCTCTTGTCACCTCAAGGTGCTCGGCAGAGTGCTCATCACTTGCATCGCAGACGTTGAGTATAACCGTAGCTTCAGCAGCTTCTTCAAGGGTTGACTTAAAGGCTTCGACTAACTTATGCGGAAGTCTTCTAATAAGTCCTACAGTGTCAACAAGCATAACCTGTCTGCCGTCGGGAAGTATAAGTGCTCTTGAAGTCGGGTCAAGAGTTGCAAATAGCTTATTTTCAGCAAGCACACCTGCTTGTGTGAGTGCATTCATAAGAGTTGACTTGCCTGCGTTGGTGTATCCGACAATTGCAACGGTCTGCACTCCGTCCTTTTCTCGTCTTCTGCGCATCTGATTTCTACGCTTTTCGAGTGCTTTAAGTTCTTCCTGAAGCTTATCTATTCTTCTTCTGATATGTCTTTTATCACTTTCGAGCTTGGTTTCACCGGGGCCTCTTGTACCGATACCGCCACCAAGACGGGACAAAGCCGTGCCCTGACCTGCAAGACGTGGAAGTGAATATTTAAGCTGTGCAAGCTCAACCTGCAGCTTACCCTCGCTTGTTCTTGCTCTTGCGGCAAAAATGTCAAGTATAAGCATAGTTCTGTCAATAACACGCACCTTAGTGAGTCTCTCTAAATTTCTTTGCTGAGAAGGTGACAGCTCACTGTCAAATATAAGCAGGTCAACAGGGTTTGCAGTTATGAATGCGATAATTTCCGCAAGCTTACCAACACCGACAAAGGTAGCCTTTTCCGGTGCTTCTTTTTTCTGTATAACCTTGCCGATAACCTCGGCGCCTGCTGTATATGCAAGCTCCTCTAATTCGTCAATTGACACCTCGGCATCAAATTCGCCTGTGTCAACACTGACAAGAAGAGCCACCTCTTTTTTTATCTCATTTTCGTACATATTAAACCTCCGGTTTTAATGAAGCTTCAGCTTCAATTCATGACCATAGGTCAATTCATGGCGCAAGCCAATTCATTATTCATAATTATTCCTCGCTCGCTGCGGGGCATTACTTTTCCTGTCGTGGAAAAGCAACCAAAACGCAATTAGTTATAATACTATGAGTTTTTTCTCACAAGTTGTCAGATTTTCACAGCCCCCTGCCGTAACAAGTGCCATATCTTCAATTCTTACACCAAACTCACCGGGAAGATAAATGCCCGGCTCAACGGTGACAATGTGACCTTCTGCAAGCACTGCTTTGCTTGACGGATTGAGTGAAGGACTCTCGTGAATTTCAACACCAACACCGTGACCGAGTCCGTGACCGAAGAAGCTTCCGTAGCCTTTATCTGCAATTATATTTCTTGCCACTGCGTCAACATCCCGGCAGGGTACACCTGCTTTGATTGCCTCAAGACCCTTAAGCTGTGCACTAAGCACTGTTTCATAAACATCAATCTGCTTTGATGAAACCTCACCCACTGCAATGGTACGGGTCATATCACTGTGATAAAAGTCGGTAACAGCACCAAAGTCCATAGTAACAAAGTCGCCGCTTTCGATTTTTTTATCCGAGGGCACGCCGTGAGGCAGCGAGCTGTTTTTGCCGCTGACGGCAATAGTTTCAAAGGAAAGAGCATCTGCACCGCCACGAAGCATATAATATTCAAGCTCAAGAGCAACTTCCTTTTCCGTTCTGCCCACAGTGATGAAGCCCAAAATATGCTCGAATGCCATTTCGGCAATGCGCTGAGCTTTCACAATTTTTGACACTTCATCGGCGTTTTTAGTCATTCTTATTTTATTAATTATATTATCGAGCTCACCGTCGCAGATTATATCGCAAAAAGAAAAAATCTTTTTAATTTCATTATATCTTGAAACGGTTACTCTTTCACTTTCGAGCATTAGAGTTTTAACACCAAGCTTTTGGATAAAGGGTTTGAGAGTTTTTTCCATACCCTTAGTCTCAATTATCTCATCGCAGGTTTTAATTTTATTTCCTGCAGCTTCAATATAGCGTGAGTCCGTTAAAAATACAGCCTTCTCCCCTGTTACAACAAGATAGCCGTTTGAGGAGTGGAAAGAGGTAAAATAGCAAATATTTTCTTCGCTCATAATAAGAGCTGCCGCATTTTTTTCTTTAAGATAAGCCTTGAGCTTGTTTATCATCTATATCAACCTTTCGGGATTAGTATATGCACTAAAGATAAAATCACCCAATGAAGCCTTGGCTCAAAGGGTGATTTTCGTTAATTACTTAAATTTGCGCTTACGAGCAGCCTCAGACTTCTTTTTTCTTGCAACTGAAGGCTTTTCGTAATGTTCTCTTTTACGAACCTCCTGGATGATGCCATCACGTGAAGTCTGTCTCTTAAAACGTCTGAGAGCGCTGTCGAGTGACTCGTTCTCTTTAACTTTTACCTGACTCATTTATATTTCCCTCCCTTACCTGTTAGCAGGGGCTTATTTCCATTAAGGATACGCCAATTATTATACAATATACTTTTCATCTTGTCAAGAGAATTTATATAACAATAATGACATATTTCCCTAAAAATTTATTATTTTACAACAATATTTACGAGTCTACCCTTAACATAGAGCTCTTTGACAACAGTTTTGCCTGCGATTTCTTCTGCTACTCTGTCATTTGCCTTTGCTATAGCAATTGCGTCGGCGGCTTCAATATCAGCAGGAACGCTGAGCTTAGCGCGTACCTTGCCATTGACCTGAGCAACGATTTCAACCTCAGCATCAACGCATTTTGCTTCGTCATATGTGGGCCACTGTGAGCAGGCAAGCATTGTGCCACCTATAGCCTCATTAATTTCTTCTGTTACGTGAGGAGCAAAGGGATTGAGAAGCGTGATGAATGTCTTGAGCTCTTTCTTTGTTACTGCGCCTGCATCGTAAATTTCGTTGAGCAGTGTCATAAGAGCAGCAATAGCTGTGTTATATTTGAGTGTTTCAATATCGCTTGAAACCTTTTTGATAGCTCTGTTGAAGGGAGCTTCAAGCTTCTTTGAATATTCGTCTGAATCTGTGAGGATTGTCTGAAGATTCCATACTCTGTCGATAAATCTCTTGCAGCCCTTTACGCTGTCTTCTGACCAGGGAGCTGCCTTTTCATAGTCACCCATGAAAAGAACATAGGTACGCAGCACGTCAGCACCAAATGAGTCAACAACATCGTTGGGGTCAATAACATTGCCTCTTGACTTTGACATCTTAACGCCGTCAGGTCCGAGGATAAGACCCTGAGCAGTTCTCTTTGCATAAGGCTCTGCTGTGGGCACTTCACCGATATCATAGAGGAACTTATGCCAGAAGCGTGAGTAGATAAGATGACGTGTTACATGCTCCATACCGCCGTTGTACCAGTCAACCATACCCCAGTATTTCAGCTTTTCCATATCGGCAAAACGCTCTGTGTTGTGGGGGTCTATGTATCTGAGGAAATACCATGATGAACCTGCCCACTGAGGCATTGTGTCGGTTTCTCTTTTAGCTGCGCCGCCGCACTTAGGACAAGTGCAGTTAACAAACTCATCAATCTTGGCAAGAGGGCTTTCGCCATCCTGACCGGGCTCGAAGTTTTCAACCTGAGGCAGCTTAAGCGGAAGCTCACTATAAGGAACTGCAACCATACCGCACTTTTCGCAATGAACAATGGGAATAGGCTCACCCCAATAACGCTGACGGTTGAATGCCCAGTCTTTCATCTTATACTGAACACCCTTTTCACCGATGCCCTGCTTTTCAAGTTCTTCAAGCACACGGGCAATTGAAGACTTCTTGTCTGTGTAGCCGTTGAGGTAATCGGAATTGACCATTTCGCCGTCACCTGTGTAGGCTTCAACTGAAATATCGCCACCCTTGATTACTTCGATAATGTCAATGCCGAACTTCTTTGCGAAGTCGTAGTCTCTCTGGTCGTGTGCAGGCACAGCCATAATTGCACCGGTACCGTAGCCCATCATGACATAGTCTGAAATGAAGATGGGGATTTCCTTGCCGTTAACCGGGTTGATAGCAACAAAGCCGTCAAGCTTAACACCTGTCTTATCCTTTACAAGCTGAGTACGCTCAAATTCTGTCTTCTTTGCACATTCAGCTCTGTAAGCCTCAACATCACCGAAGTTTTTGATCATCTCACTATACTTGTCAAGCATAGGATGCTCAGGAGCCATAACCATAAAGGTTACACCGAAAAGTGTATCGGGACGTGTTGTGTAAATCTTAAGAGTTTCATCTGTATCCTTAACCTTAAAGTTAACAAATGCACCTGTTGACTTACCGATCCAGTTTTCCTGCTGAAGCTTAACGTTGGGCAGATAGTCAACATCCTTAAGGCCTTCAAGGAGCTTGTCTGCATATTCTGTGATACGAAGATACCATACGTCCTTTGATTTCTGAACGATGTCACTGTGGCAGATGTCACACTTGCCGCCCTGTGAGTCCTCGTTTGAGAGAACAACCTTGCATGAGGGGCAATAGTTAACAAGAGTCTTATCTCTGAAAGCAAGACCGTTTTCAAACATCTTAAGGAAAATCCACTGTGTCCACTTGTAGTAGCCCTCTTCTGTGGTGTCAACAACTCTGTCCCAGTCAAATGAGAAGCCGACTCTCTTAAGCTGTGAGGTAAACTTTGCAATATTATTGTCAGTTACCTGACGGGGGTGGATGCCTGTTTTGATAGCGTAGTTTTCTGTGGGCAGACCGTAAGCGTCAAAGCCGATGGGGAAAAGCACATTATAGCCTTCCATTCTTCTTTTTCTTGACACAACCTCAAGACCTGAATAAGCCTTGATGTGACCTACGTGCATACCTGCACCACTAGGATAAGGGAATTCTACAAGAGCATAGAACTTCTTTTTGTCAGAGCCGTCCTTAGCGTGAAAAACGCCTGCCTCTTCCCATTTATCCTGCCATTTTTTCTCACTGATTTTAAAATCGTAATTCAAATTTATCACTCCGTTAAATTATTTACAGTTAAATTACTTACTAAATATTACTCCACAATGTCAGAGATGTCAATAGTTTTTGCATCCTGCCAGAGTCTTTCAAGGTTATAGTATTCACGGCTTTCACCTGTGAAAACATGAACGAGAACACTGCTGTAATCAAGAAGTATCCAGCCTGTTGCTCTGCCCTCAATGTGATGAGGTACCACACCCTTTTCGCCGAGCTCATATTCAACCTCATCAGCCAGAGCCTTAACATGGGTGTTTGAGGTACCTGTGACAATAACAAAGTAATCGGCAACTATTGAGTGTTCTGTTATTTCTATAAGTTTTATGTCAGCACCCTTTTTGTTATCGAGCACTTTAACTATTTCTCTTGCGAGTTCGAGTTCAGTCATTTAACTTCACTCCTTTCAAATATAATATTTAATATAATACCTTATTCTCGGCTCACCTGAAAGGGGAGCTGTCAGCCCTGCAGCTGACTGAGGGGTTATTTCCCTTTTTCGCTTATTACGAGTTCGTTATAAAAATCAACACTGTCAGTGTGAATTATACCCTTTTCCGGTGTCAGCTTCATAAAGGTATACTGCAGTGAATAAAGAGACGCCTCTTCAAGTGAATGATTTATAGCAAGGTCTCTCATAACACCCACATCGGGATAATTTCTCTCTGCCGAGATATAATCGGCAACATAGATAATTTTTTCCAAGAGACTCATTCCTGCCTTACCCGTTGTGTGATAGCGTACACTGCCGAGAATTTTCGGGTCAGTAATGCCAAGCTCAAGTCTGAGATAACACTCCCCTGCCATGGCATGCCACAGCTTAGGGTTATTTTTCTCTGCCTGACTCAGGATTATACCACCCTTTTCCATTATTTGCAACTGCTCAGCCTTAGAGGCATTTTTCATAATGTCATGTGTGAGGCCTGCAAAATATGCCTTTTCTTCATCACAACCGTAAATTCTTGCAAGCTGACTTGCCGAGTCTGCAACATTCAGTGAATGTATAAAACGGTAATCGTCAAGTCTGCTTCTGAGAAGCTGCCTTACGAGTGTGTATTCATCGGTGTAAAGTCTATTTTCTTTTATATAAGCTGCAACCTTCAACGGCACTAAGGATGAAATATCCTCACCGCAATTTACCTTATTTCTCACCATGGTTGAGCTGCATTCAAAAGGCTCAAAATCAATGATGATTACCTCTTTTTTTAGCACGGTGTCAGCATAATTTTTAAGCTGTGAAATGCTTATATCACCCTGCCTTGTGGTGGCACAGACAGTCACCAAAGAAAGAATATCACTGTATCTGTACCACTTATCAAAGCAAAGCAGCATATCAGAGCCCATTATGAGAAACAGCTCATCATCGGGATAAATCCTGCTGAGCTCAGTTACCGTATCAAATGTGTAGCTCTTGCCATCTCTTTTTATTTCAAGATCGCTGATTATATAATCCTCACCCGTAAAAGCAAGTCTGCACATCTCAAGACGATGAGCACTGTCTATTAGCTGACCGCTTGATTTATGGGGTGACAGACCCGATGGCATAATGATTATTTTGTCAAGGTCTGCTTTTCTCTTTATTTCTTCGGCAAGCTTCACGTGACCCTTATGCACAGGGTTGAAGGCACCGCCGTAAATACCGATTCGCATTATTTTCTACCCTTGGTCTGGCTTCTGAAATAAACCTTTTTGCCCTCTTTTTTAGCGGCATAGAGCTTTTCCTTAGCCTTTTTAGCTGCCATTTTCTTGTTTTTTTCTTTCTGAAGTGCTTTTTCTTTAAGCTCAGGGCTTTCCCTATAAAGCACTATAACACCGCCGATAACCTGAATAACCTCAGCGCCTGTTGCTTTTGCAAGCTCATCGGCTGTTTCTCTGGGTGTAATGGGTGAAGACTCAAGAAGCACCTTCACCTTTATAAGCTCTCTTGCCTTGAGAGCATCATCTGTCTGCTTAATGAGAGCGTCGGACATACCGCCTTTACCAACCTGAAAAAGAGGTTCAAGGCCATTTGCCTGAGCTCTGAAAGCTGCTCTTTCTTTACCTGTCATGGCTTAACTCCTTATATTATTATATCATTATATACTCGGTAATATCTTCTGTAATTCCTTAAGTGCATTGCCTCTGTGGCTGATGGCGTCCTTTTCGACCGCTGTCATTTCGGCAAGACTTCTGTCCCCAACCATAAACAGTGGGTCATAACCGAAACCGTTTGAGCCTTTTTTCTCATAGCCGATATAACCCTCGCACTTGCCGGTAGCTGTTAGTTCACTGCCGTCAGGGAAGCTGACACAGATTGCGCAGGCGAAGTATGCCGTTCTTTTTTCTGTGGGTACCCCCTCAAGCTCTGCTAAAAGCTTACGGTTGTTGCCGTCATCGTCGCCGTGTATTCCGCTGTATCTTGCAGAATAAACACCCGGCGCACCGCCTAAGGCATCTACACAAAGTCCGCTGTCGTCAGCTATGCAGGGCAGTCCGCTTTCCTTACAGCCTGACTCTGCCTTGATTCTCGCATTGTCAAGGAAGGTTTCACCATTTTCCTCTGCATCTGTGAGCTCAATGCCTAAATCTGTGTCGGTCACAACCTCATAGCCCATAGGCGAAAGTATACGGCTCATTTCCTGCAGCTTATGCTTATTATGTGTTGCAATAATTATTTTCATTTCTTAGTCCTCGTCTGCAAAAGTAACAGATGTGTCTTCAAAAAGAGCCTTTGCAAAAACCTTGGGCTTAAAAGGCTGCAAATCATCAATCTGCTCACCCACACCGATAAACTTAACGGGGAGCTTAAGCTCGTTTTTGATTGTGAGCACAACACCGCCTCTTGCTGTGCCGTCGAGCTTTGTCAGTGCAATGCCTGTCAGTTCGGCAACATTCATAAATTCCTTAGCCTGATTAACTGCGTTCTGACCTGTTGTTGCATCGAGCACGAGAAGAATTTCACGGTCAGCATAGGGAAGCTCTTTTTCGACAACTCTGTAGATTTTTGCAAGCTCGTCCATAAGATTCTTTTTGTTATGGAGTCTGCCTGCAGTGTCACAGATAATGATGTCGCAATCACGGGAAAGACCTGCGCTGATTGTATCGTATACCACAGCGGCAGGGTCCGCACCCTCTTTATGCTTGACTATATCAACACCTGCTCTGTCAGCCCACACCTCAAGCTGCTCAATAGCGGCAGCACGGAATGTATCAGCCGCACCGAGGATAACCTTTTTACCCTCTTTTTTATACATAGCAGCGAGCTTGCCGATTGTGGTTGTTTTGCCCACACCGTTAACGCCGATAACAAGGATAATTGAGGGCACTGTGATAAGTCCCATATCCTCACCGCCGTCAATCATTTCAGCAATGATGTCAGAAATAATCATCTTTGCATGCTTGGGGTTGCGCACTTCGTTTTTATTCACACGCTTGCGAAGCTCTTCAACTATATCAACGGCAGTTTTCATGCCGATATCACCCATAATGAGAGCCTCTTCAAGGTCATCGAAAAAGTCATCTGTTATTTCTTCATAAGCACCGAGAACGTCCTCAATACGCTCTGTCATGCCTTCACGGGTCTTTTTAAGTCCGAACCCGAATTTTTTAAAGATACCCATAGGTTTCTTCCTCCTTTATTGAGTAATGCCGAGCTTTTTTGCAAGCTCTGCTGTTTTAAGTTCAAGCAGTTTTGATACACCCTGCTCCTGCATTGTGATGCCGTAAAGCACATCTGCTTCTTCCATGGTACCACGACGGTGAGTGATAAGAATAAACTGAGTGTTGCCAGTCATTCTTCTGACATACTGAGCATATCTTGTTACGTTAACATCGTCAAGCGCTGCCTCAACCTCGTCAAAGATGCAGAAGGGTGCCGGGTTAACCTTCATAATTGCAAAGAGAAGTGCAATAGCAGAAAGTCCCTTTTCACCGCCTGAAAGTGAGTCAAGTCGCTTGACATTCTTTCCGGGAGGCTGAAGCTTTATGTCGATGTTACTTTCAAGCACATCAGTGGGGTCTTCGAGAGAAAGCTCTGCGTGACCGCCACCAAAGAGCTCACGGAAGGTTTCACCGAAATTCTGATTTATCTTTGCAAACTGCTCACGGAACTGCTGCGACATTTTGTCTGTCAGCTCTTCAATAAGTCTGATAAGCTCTTTTTTGCTCTTTTCAACATCAGCAACCTGTGAGGACATAAATTCATATCTTTCACTGACTTCCTTATATTCCTCAATTGCTCCAACATTAACAGCACCCAAATGTCTTATGCTGCCCTTTATCTCGTGAAGTCTTCTTCTTGAGAAAGCAGGATCCTGAGACTTTTCGCCAACAGCTTCAGCTTCACGCTTTGTCAGCTGATATTCGTCATAGAGCTTGCTGATTGTGCTGTCATATTCTTCAGTCATTGTCTGCTTTCTTTCTTCAAGACGTGCAAGCTCACCGCTTATCTTTTCACGCTCTGAGGATTTGTTTCTCTCTTCACTACGAAGTGCAGCAGACTTCTCTTCGGTTTCGCTTCTCTTTTTCTGCAAGGCAACTATTTCATCCTTTGCCTGCTTGCTCTTATCGCCAAAGGTAGAAGCAAGACTTTTAAGCTCCTCTATTTCGGCTTCAATTTCCTTATTGCGCTCTTTGATCTTTTCTATCTCGTCAATAAGCTCTTTATCCTTATCCTCGTGGCTGACAAGTCTTGCCTTAAGCAGACCGAGAGCCTGAGTTCTTGCCTGCATATCCTTATCAGCACCGTGAATATCAAGGCTGAGCTTTGATATAAGTGAAGTCATTTCTTCACGCTTTTTAGCAATTTCTTCTCTCTTTTCGCCCAACTCTTCAAGGCGCTTTTCGTAAGTTTCTATCTCTTTTTTCAGCTTGTCTGCTTCTTCGTTTGCCACCTCAAAGGCTCTTTGCATTGAGAAAATTCTCTCATCTGCATTGTCCTTTTCACCCTTGAGCTCGTCAAGAAGCGAAACTGCCGAATAATACTGCTCATAGGCAAGATTTTTCTGTCCCTCAAGACGGATTTTCTCTTCGCCCAGCTCAGCGAGAATCTGCTTTTCATTTTTCAGCTCTGCCTGCAGTGTTTCAATTTCCTGCGAAAGTGCGGTGTATTTTTCATCGAATACGGCAATTTCCTTTTGCAGCTTTTCATCCTTTTCCTTGAGCTTTTCTATTTCTGTACTGCGGGAAAGTATGCCTGCATTCTGTGCTGCCGAACCGCCGGTGATAGAACCGCCTGCATTGATAACCTGACCGTCAAGAGTAACAATCTTAAAACGCTGGTCATATTTTTTTGCAATTCCTATAGCGCAGGAAAGATCCTCTGCCACAACAGTTTTGCCCAGAAGTGAAGCTATAACCTCACTGTAACGGCTATCATAAGTGAGAAGATTGACAGCCTTGTCAACATAGCCGAGGCAATCCTCAAGACCTTCCTCATCTAGGCTTCTGCCCTTGACAGCATCAACGGGTAAAAATGTTGCTCTGCCTGCCGAAGTGCTCTTAAGATAGTTTACTGCTGTTTTTGCATCCTGCTGAGTGTCGGTCACGATATTCTGCACAGCGTTGCCGAGTGCCGTTTCAATTGCAACTGCATATTCACTCTTAACAGTGATAAGCTGTGACACTGTGCCGTGGATGCCTCTTAAAGAGCCCTTTTCGCTCTCTTTAATTACCTTCTTAACTGCTCCCGAATAGCCTTCCATATTCTTTTCAAGCTCTGTGAGCATAGTAATTTTTGAGGCAGTTCTCTGCTGATCGAAGCTCTTTTCATCAAGCTCTTTTTTAGCTGTGTCTGCCTTGCTTTCAAGTGATTCCAGCTTCATTGTGTAGCCCTTGACACTGTTCAAAACGCCTGAAAGCTCATCTGTGCACTTAGTCAGTGAGGCGTCTGCTCTTGCTTTATCCTGAGAAGCTAAGTCCACACTTTCCTGACGGGCATTGATCTGTAGGTCTATTGTTTCAATTCTTGCCTTTATTTCGGCAATTGCAGATTGAGCGGTTGATGCCTCAACACGGCGGTCTGCAAGGTTTTTAGTCAGGATGTTTATATTTACGGATATGTCTGCTGTTTCCTTGTCAAGACCTGAGCCCTCTGACTGCATCTTATCAAGCTGAGTCCTCACACCCTGAAGCTCACTGCTTTTATCGTCACGTATTTTCTTTATCTGTGAGATCAGCTTTTCTTCAGTTTCAATTTCCTTTTGAAGCTGCTGCTGACCGAGCTCAGAGTCGCTTCTGTCACGGGAAATTCGGCTGATGGTGTCGTTATTATGTTCAATTGAGCTTCTGAGCACAGCCTGCTCACTGTTTGCTCTTGCGGCTCTCTCTTCAAGCTCTGAAATGCCCTGACGGATTTCGTCTATCTTTATGTTGATATTCTGTGTATCGGTAACACATTTTTCGATAAGCTCCTCAATGCCCTCGAGCTCACCCTCAACGCTTTCATAGTGGTTTCTTGCTATGATTATGTTGTCTTCCTGCTTGCGAAGATCCTCCTTGAGCTTATCGATGCTGTAAAGCCACAGACCTATTTCAAGGGTTTTCTTTTCTTCGCTGAGCACAAGAAACTTCTGAGCTTTTTCACTTTGTGTTTTAAGGGGGCCTATTCTGCTTTCAAGCTCTGTGAGAATATCACGAAGTCTTATTAAATTTTCCTCAGCCTGATTTAATTTTTTCAGTGAGTCGCTTCTCTTATATCTGTATGCGGAAATACCCGCAGCTTCCTCAAACATCTCACGGCATTCCTTACCCTTGCCGCTGACCATATCTGCAATCTTGCCCTGGCTGACCATTGAATAGCCGTCTCTGCCGAGACCTGTATCCATAAACAGCTCGTGAACGTCTCTGAGTCTCACATTTTCGCCGTTGATTTTATATTCACTTTCACCTGAACGGTAATATCTTCTCGTTACGGTAACCTCGTCGGTATCCTTGGCAATTGAACGGTCAGTGTTGTCGAGACGAAGTGTAACCTGAGCAAAGCCGTGAGCTTTTCTTATTTTTGTGCCGTCGAAAATGACGTCCTCCATTTTTGAACCACGAAGACTCTTGCTGGACTGCTCACCGAGTACCCAGCGCACCGCATCTGAAATATTACTCTTACCGCTTCCGTTAGGGCCAACAACTGCCGTGATGCCCTTGCCGAAGGTAAGCACTGTTTTTTCAGGGAATGATTTGAAGCCTTGCATTTCAAGTGCTGTTAATATCATAGTTTTAACCTCGCACGATTATTTCATATTTTTCCAGTGTTTCGTCCTGTCGGATTTTGCATATATAGCCCATATCCTTCAGGAGGTTTATATTGCTTTTTTTCTGTCCCGTGAGCATTGAAACATATCTTTTGCCCACGCTGATTTCTATTTCACCCTTTTGTACTCTGCCGCTTTCTATAGCTTCGAGCACTCTTTTAAGATAAATTCTGCTTTCGCATATTTCTCTGAAAGCAGGATGGTATGCACCTGCAACATAGCCTTCCTCAACATTTCCGCCTGAGTGAAGACCAAGCCTTATTACTCTTATACCCTTTTGGCGGAACATCATCAGAAGCTCTGCACAAAGTGAAGCCGCGTCCTCAACACTCTGAGGAACATATAAGCCATCATAATAAAGTCTTGCAAGCCCTGTGCCATGGAGCACAACTGTGGGATAAATTCTTGCCGTATCAGGCGAAAGAGCAATGAGCTTTTTTGCTGTTTCGATGCATTTTTTGTCAGTGTCACCCAAAAGACCTGTCATCATCTGCACACCAAACTCAAAACCGTAGCTTTTTATCAGTCCTGCAGCATTTATAACATCATCGGCAGTGTGACCTCTTTTGTTAAGAGCAAGAACCTCGTTGTCCATGCTCTGACAGCCAAGCTCAATTGCCGTGACACCGTAATGCTTTAAGATGCTGAGCGCCTCTTCATTTATACAGTCGGGTCTTGTTGAAACTCTTATGCCGGCAAAAAAGCCTTTATCTATATAGTGCTTTGCCCGTGTGAGAAGACTGACCATATAGTCCCTGTCAATTGCAGTAAAGCTGCCACCGAAAAATGCGATTTCACCTTTATTGCAATCGGCTGTGGAAAGCGCTGTCTGCACTGACTCGTCTATATCAGTGAGTGTCAGAGGCTTACTCTTACCCGATATTGTCTTTTGATTGCAGAAGCTGCAGGCATGGGGACAGCCCTCATGGGGCACAAATAAGGCAACATTTATGTGTTTCAACTTTTTATACCCATTAATTCAAGTGCCTGCTTTGCTGCCTGCTGCTCAGCAAGCTTTTTGCTTTTGCCCATGCCGTAACCAACAACATTGCTGTTGAGCATAACCTCAACCTCAAAGCGCTTGTCGTGGTCGGGGCCGCTTTCACCAACAAGAATATATGTCAGGTGCTCATCGGGATTTTTCTGTATAATTTCTTGAAGCTCTGTTTTATAGTCACGAAGGCTGAGCTGCTTTGCCGCCGCCTCTTTGATGAAGCCTAAAACAAACTTTCTGACATTTTCAAGGCCGCCGTCAAGATAAATTGCACCTATAACCGCCTCAAAAGCATCGGCAAGTATAGAAGCTCTGTGTCTGCCGCCCGTGTTATCCTCACCTCTGCCAAGCAGCAGATATTTGCCAAGGTTTATCTGCTTTGCAAAGCCGTGAAGTGACTTCTCACAAACGCAGGCCGCTCTCTTTTTTGTCATCTCACCCTCTGGCAGATGAGCTAAATTGTGATAAAAATAGTCTGCTGTTATAACGCCTAAAACTGAATCGCCTAAAAATTCAAGACGCTCGTTGCAATCTTTGCCTGTCTGCTTTTCATTTGCATAAGATGAGTGTGTAAGTGCAGTTTCAAGCAGGCTCTTATTTTTAAATTCGTAGCCTATAACCTTTTCAAATTCACTCATATTCATTTTCATATCCTCTTTTCAAGATATTCTCTCATATCCTCAAGTCCTCTTGAGGAAAGGGCTGCATATCTTTGCTGTTTATCTCTTATTTTCGGCTCAATGGGCGGCAAAACTCCGAAGTTTGCACCCATAGGCTGAAAGTTTTTAACACTCTCGTCACTTATATATCTTTGCAGTGCACCTATCATTGAGGTTTCGGGCAACACGAGAGCTTCTTTGCCCTTAAGGTATCTTGCCATATTAATGCCTGCCATAATGCCCGAAGAAGCTGATTCCATATAGCCCTCAACGCCGGTTATCTGACCTGCAAAGAAAAGGTTCGGTCTTGCTCTGAAGCTGAAATCACCGTTTAAAAGTCTGGGAGAATCTATAAAGGTGTTTCTGTGCATAACGCCGTATCTGAGAAACTCTGCATTTCTGAGGGCAGGTATCATAGAGAAAACTCTCTTCTGCTCAGGGAATTTCAGGTTAGTCTGAAAACCGACAAGGTTAAACATTGTTCCCATAGCGTTTTCTTTTCTGAGCTGAAGCACTGCCCAAGGTCTGTGCCCTGTTTTCGGGTCACGAAGACCAACAGGCTTAAGGGGTCCGAAACGCATTGTGTCTTTGCCTCTTGAAGCCATAACCTCAATAGGCATGCAGCCCTCATAGACATCCTTTCTCTTATCAAAAGAATGAAGCTCTGCACTTTCGGCATTTATGAGAGCCTCATAAAAGACTTCATACTCTTCTTTATTCATGGGACAGTTAATATAGTCACTTTCACCGCCTCTTTCATAGCGTGAGGCTGTGAAAGCATTTTCCATATCGATGCTGTCTTTTGACACAATAGGTGCTGCCGCATCAAAAAAGTGAAGTCCACTGCCGCAAAGAGTGGCTATATCCTCGCTGAGTGCATCACTTGCAAGAGGTCCTGCAGCAATTATGACATTGCCTTCGGGGATTTTAGTTACTTCCTCATGGATAACATTTATAAGTGGCTCAGCCTTAATTTTTTCTGTTATAAGCTGAGAAAAAATATCTCTGTCAACTGCCAAGGCTCCGCCTGCCGGTACCTCTGAAAGGTCAGCACATTCCATACAGATTGAGCCGAATTCACGCATCTCCGCTTTGAGGAGACCTGCCGCAGATTCAAGACGTTTTGCCTTGAGAGAGTTTGAGCACACCAGCTCTGCAAGAGTCGGCATATGATGAGCAGGTGAAAATTTCACAGGCTTCATCTCATAAAGGTCAACCTCGATATTCTCTTTTGCCAATTGCCATGCGGCCTCAACACCTGCAAGACCGCCACCGATAACAATTACTTTTTTGCCCATCATTTCAACTCCTTTAAATGCGGAATTCCTAACTCCTCACTTTTATTCGCTCTTTTTACCCTTCTTTGCCGCTACCGCCTTATATCCGCAGTTTTCGTCAAGACAGCTGAGCACTGAACCCTTGCCCTTGAAAAGTGACTTTCCGCACTTGGGGCACTTCTCGTTTGTGGGTTTATCCCATGTCATAAAGTTACATTCAGGCCAGTTGTCACAGCCAAAGAAGGTGTATCCTCTCTTGGATTTCTTTGATATAACCTTACCGCCGCAAACGGGGCAGATTGCATCTGTTTCAACAACAAAGGGCTTTGTTGTCTTGCATTCAGGGTAGCCGGGACAGGCAAGGAATTTGCCGAAGCGGCCAACCTTGACAACCATCATTCTGCCGCATTTTTCGCAAGGAATATCTGTAATATCCTCTTTAAGCTGAATTTTAACGCCGTCCATTTCAACTTTGACCTTTTTGAGATTTTCTTCAAAATCGTCATAGAAGGTGTGAAGCATTTTGATATAATCCTGCTCTCCCTCACCTACTCTGTCAAGGTCTGTTTCCATTTGTGCCGTAAACTTTACATTGACGATATTTTTGAATTTATCCTTAAGAAGATTAACTATTGCTTCACCAAGCTCTGTTGGATGAAGCTGCTTAGACTTTCTCTCAACATATTCACGCTTGACTATTGTTGAAACTATTGTTGCATAGGTACTCGGTCTGCCTACGCCGTTTTCTTCAAGAGTCTTGATAAGAGACTCCTCAGTATATCTTGCAGGAGGCTGAGTAAAATGCTGATTTTTAATGAGATCCTTATGCTTTAATTTGCTGTCTTTTGTCAGTGAATCGGGCAGCTTTGACTTTTCATCACTGTCACCAAGGTCATAAAGTACCGTAAAGCCGTCGAACTTAACGCTGTAACCGCTTGCGGTGAAAAGGCAGAACCTGTCTTCGCTTTCATTCACATTCTGACTCTTGATTTCAAGCTTGGTTGTATTTTGCACACATGAAGCCATAAGTGAAGCTAAGAAGCGCTTCCAGATAAGTGAATATAATTTATACTGCTCTGCTGTAAGGCTGGGCTTGATGCTCTCAGGTGTGATTGAAGGTACTGAAGGTCTTATAGCCTCGTGACCGTCCTGAGCGTTGCTTCTTGATTTATAATATCGGGGCTTTTCGGGCAGATACTTTTCACCGTAATTTGCCTTGATGAAATCGTTACCGGCAGCTCTTGCTTCCTCTGAGATGCGAAGTGAGTCTGTTCTCATATATGTGATAAGACCGATTGAGCCGTAACCCGGAATTGTGATACCCTCATAGAGCTCCTGAGCAACCTTCATTGTACGCTCAGGTCTCATGCCAAGCTTTCTTGCCGCATCCTGCTGCAGCGTTGATGTGATAAACGGCGGTGCAGGATTCTTTTTTCTTGTGCCGTTTTTAAGTGAGCTGATATAGTAAGCGGCACCCTCAAGACGCTTTATATAGCTGTCTGTCTGCTCTTCGCTTTTAAGCTCAATCTTGCCTGTTTCGTCACCGTAAAACTCTGCAGTGAAAACCTTGCGGTCACTGAGTGCAAATTTTGCTTCAAGGCTCCAGTACTCTTCGGGCTTGAAGGCTCTTATCTCATTTTCTCTGTCAACAATCATTCTCACGGCAACGCTTTGTACTCTGCCGGCTGAGAGACCTCGTCTGATTTTCTGTGAGACAAAAGGACTGAGCTTATAGCCGACAAGTCTGTCAAGAATTCGTCTTGCCTGCTGTGCGTTAACAAGGTCAATATCCACCTGTCTCGGTGATGCCATTCCGTTTCTGACACCTGTTTTTGTTATTTCGTTGAATGTGACTCTGTTTGCCTTGCCAAGGTCAAGACCTAATATTTCGGCAAGGTGCCATGAAATTGCTTCTCCCTCACGGTCAGGGTCAGTTGCAAGGAATACTTCGTCACTTTCAGCTACAGCTTCCTTAAGTTCTTTGACGAGCTTTTCCTTTCCTTTTACTATGCTGTATTTGGGTGCAAAGTCATTTTTGACATCTACACTGAGTCTTGCGGCAGGAAGGTCTCTGATATGACCCTTTGATGCCATTATTACATAGGAGCTTCCAAGGTAATTCTTAAGTGTTTTTGCCTTGGAGGGTGACTCCACAATTACGAGTTTTGACATATATGTTTCACCTTTTCTTAGATTATCTTATAACTGTTAGGTCCGTCGCAGGCAGCAAAACCAAGCATTTCCAGCTCTGTGAGAGCCACGAGCACATGCCTTATCTGCAAAGCTGACTTTCTGGTTATTTCGTCAAGCTCATTTACACCGTCGGACATTATATTATACACTATCTCTGCGTTTTTAGAAATACCTTCAGGGAGATTTTTTGGAATTATTTCAATTTTTTCCTGATTTTCTTCTTCCTTCTTGGTCTTTTCCTTAGCTTTCTTCTGTTTTCTCACATATTTTTTTCCTTCGTGAGACTTTTCGTCAAGTGCCGGAAAGACATTTCCCGTCTTTTCCTTCTCATATCGGGTACGCCCACCGAGCAGTGAGCAGTTTCTGAGCACATCCTCACCGGAAAAAACTGCAGTTGCGCCCTCGCTAATAAGCTGGTTTGAGCCTGAAAAATTACCGCTGTCAATATCACCGGGAAGCACATATAAATCTCTGCCCTGTCGCTTAGCGTGATTTGCAGTGCTGAAGGTACCGCTCCTGTCAGCAGCTTCAATAATTACAACGGCCTTTGACATGCCTGATATTATGCGGTTTCTTTCAGGAAAAGAGCTTTGCGTAACCGGTGAAAACGGCGCATATTCGCTGATAACTGCGCCCATATTTGCGGCATTTTTACGGAGCTCTGAGTTTTCGGAAAGATAGTTGTAGCCGTGGCCGCAGCCCATAACAACAACCGTCTTACCACCGCTTACCATAGCAGTTTTATGAGCAACACTGTCTATGCCCAAAGCACCGCCGCTGACAATCAAAGCTCCGTTTTCTGTCAGAGCCTTAACTATATTCCAAGCTGCATTTTCACCGTAAACACTGGGTGTTCTGCTGCCGATAACACCAAAGGGCACACCTTCGTTGAGGCATTTATAGTTACCTCTGACAAAAAGCACTGCAGGATAGTCGGCTATTGTCAGCAGGTTTTTCGGATAATATTCACTGTCAGGAGTTATTATGTGCACACCGTGCTTCAAGCAAAAGTCGAGAGTATCTGAAAAATCCTCAGGTGATTTCTCTTTTGCACGCCTGAATGCACCCTTTCGCTTATTGCCAAAAAAGGGCTCCCACTCACTTTCCCCTGCCTTATAAAAGGTAACGGCTGATGTATATTTATCTACACATTCTTTAATTCTGCCTGCAGGTTTAAAAACATATTGCAGCCACAACCAATATAATCTCTCATCCATAAGCCACCTCAGCGCATCATTTCCCACATAGTTATTGCCGCCGCCATAGAGGCATTGAGAGATTCAGCTCTGCCGAGCATGGGAATTGTCACCTTTTTGCACAGTGAAAAAACTTCATCACTGACACCGTTTGCCTCGTTTCCGATAACAGCCACAATGCCGCCTGTCATATCGCACAGAGTTATTTTTTCGGCAGAGTCCTCAGGTGTGGTGGCATAGAGCTTCATGCCGTTTCCGCCTAAAAAAGCGAGGGTGTCGCTGAGGCTTTCGCAGCGGATAACTGGCAGACGAAGCAGTGAACCCATGGCTGCACGCTGTGCCTTCGGTGAATAAATATCACAGCCACCTTCGGCTATGATGCCGCTGATGCCAAGAGCCTCAGCAGTACGGGCAACTGCACCCAAATTGGCAGGGTCCTGTATATTTTCGAGAGCTATGTATTTGCCTGAAAAATCTATATCGGCAACTCCGAAATCTTCTCTTAATCTGCAAAGGCAATAAAAGCCCTGAGATGTCTGTGTAACACCGAGCTTATTTTCCACAAGCTCACTGACAATAAAGCTGTGCTGTGCCTTTTCAGCAATAAAATCTGCATCCTCAGTGAATTTTTCATAGGCTCGTCTGCTGACAAAAAAGCTGTCTATTTCATAGCCTGTCACTGCTGCATCACGGCAAAGGCGCAGTCCCTCTAAAAAGAACATTCCGGTCTGCCGTCTTGTCTTGTTTGACGAGGCTATTTTCACTGCAGATTTAATTCTTTCATTGCTGACTGAATCTATTGAAATCATCATAGAAATCCTTTCCGTAACCCACCATTAAATGGGATAAATTTTATTCAATTTAATCATAGGTCACTGATTTTAAATTGGCTTAAAAGCACCGAAAAGAGCTAAAAACCGTGTCGTACTATAACGCTTTAAAAACACAAATACGCCCGAGAAAAATATCTCGGACGCAATGTTCTGATTAAAGAGCAGCCTTTGCCTTCTCTGTGAGAGCTGTGAATGCTGCGGGGTCTGCAATAGCAATTTCTGAGAGCATCTTTCTGTTGAGGTTGATGCCTGCCTTCTTCAGACCGTTCATGAATGTTGAGTAGTTCATGCCGTTAGCCTTGCAAGCAGCTGAGATTCTTGTGATCCAAAGACGACGGAAATCTCTCTTCTTCTGCTTTCTGCCGATGTATGCATAGTTACCTGACTTCATAACAGCCTGCTTAGCTGTCTTGAAGAGGCTGTGCTTTGAGCCATAGTAGCCCTTAGCGAGCTTTAATACTTTATTTCTTCTCTTGCGAGTCATCATTGCGCCTTTAATACGAGCCATGATTAAATACCTCCGTTATATTAAATTGATTTAGATGGTGATATTATTTGTAAGGGATAAGACGCTTGATCTGCTTCTCGTTTGTCTTATCGGCAACAGTTGTCTGACGAAGACCTCTCTTGCGCTTTGTGTTCTTCTTTGTAAGGATGTGTGACTTGTTTGCATGGTAACGGATGGGCTTACCATTCTTTGAAAGCTTAAAACGCTTTTTTGCACCGCTGTGTGTTTTAATTTTAGGCATTGTTTATTCCTCCCTATTACTTTTTCGGCTTAGGTGCCAAGAACATCATCATTGATTTACCTTCGAGCTTTGCAGCCTTTTCAACTACGCAGAATTCACTGCAGGCATCGGCAAACTGTTTCATGGTAACAAGACCGTTTTCAGTGTGAGCCATTTCACGGCCTCTGAAGCGGATTGAAACCTTAACCTTGTTGCCGCTTGTCAGGAAACGCTTAGCGTGGTTTGCTTTAGTTTCGAAGTCATGCGTGTCAATACCCAATGAAAGACGGATTTCTTTGATTTCAACAACATGCTGATTTTTCTTTGCTTCCTTTTCACGCTTTGTCTGTTCAAAGCGGTACTTGCCGTAGTCCATAATCTTACATACGGGCGGAGCGGCATTGGGAGCGATTTTAACTAAATCAAGGTTGTTTTCCTCAGCGATTTTCAGTGCTTCCTCCGCAGACATAATTCCGAGTACCTCACCATCACCCATGATTACTCGAAGTTCCTTATCGCGGATTTCTTCATTGATTTGCATTTCTTTGATAGCGATGTTCATACACCTCCATAATATTGATTGACTTTTCGCCAATAAAATCAAAGCGTGAACGCAGACACGTTCACGCAGCAATACACTAAAAAGTTAGTCTATTGACCTTACAGGAACCTTATCCGCAAGGTGAGAACGCACACTGCTCTGCTTTGTTGTGCAGATATATTATCACAAAGGTTCCTGTTTGTCAAGAGTTTTTAGCAAGATTTTTTGAGTTTTTTACCCCTCTGTCACAACTATGGTTGCGACATCTCCCCTTTCAGGGGCGACGAGGCTTTGCAGTACCGACTTAGTGCTTCGTCAGCTTGCCTCGCCTGAAAGGAAAGGTGGCACGACGGAGTTTGCGGAGTCGTGACGGAGAAGTTCAATCGGCGGGGCAACCGTCGGGGACGCCGGTCCCTACAACGCGTACAAGAAAAAAGCGGTCAGTAACTGCCACAGGGCAATCACTGACACGCAATTCATAATTCATTATTCATTATTCATAATTTTTCTTATAGCCTTCTTCATCATAGATGAAAAGTGCGTTAAGAGCAATTTCAAGACCTTTTTCAACTGTCTTCATATTCATATTGTCAGCTGTGTCACGTCTTGTGTGGTAATATCTCGGTGGGCCGGGATTCATAGCTGCAAGTGTAACTGCAGGAATGCCGAGCTGCTGAACAGCTGCACCGTCAGAAGCTCCGAGATAAACTGATGAATAGGGAAGATCATAGCCTGCTTCCTTACCTGCCTTTTTAAGCAGTGAGCAAACGCCTGCATCCATCTTAACGGTACCTGACATATCACGCTGATAAATAGCAATATCTTCATAGTCTCTGAGAGTTTCGAGACCGACAAAAATTGTGGGAATCTTCTTAAGCTCATCAAGATGTCTCTTTATGTAAGCTCTTGAGCCACGAAGACCTGATTCCTCTGAGCCTGCACTCATTGCAACAACTTCTGTTTCTTCAAAGTTAATATCGTTATCCTTGAGGAACTTGAGAATTGCAACCGATGAAAGTGTACCGGTGAGGTTATCATTTGCACCGTGTACGCAGCGTCTGAAATTGACAAAGCAAATTGCCACGATGCCTGCAGGCATAAGACCAAGCTGTGCCCAGTAAAGAACATTGTAAGCTGCATCTTCGGGTACAATAACATCAAATGTAAAAAGCACATTGATTACACAAACTGCAATAAGTGAAATAACTGCATAGATGCCGCAGGGGAAAAGAAGACCTTTTCCGCCGAGATGTGTATAAGTCCACTCATATGATGAGTCAACATGTCCGCTGAAGATGATTCTCTTCTTCGCTTCGCCTGTTGCTTTCTTTACACCGATAACATTGTGTGATATTGCCTTCGGGAAAATGAAATCATAAAATTCCTTATACATTACAAACTCAAGAAGCAGGCAAACAAATGCAACTGCTGTGAGGATTGCGCTGACAACAGGCAGCTTAAGCAATGAAAAAATAACAGCAACAATAAGGAATGTGCCGCAAATAGAGATAAAGCTCATAAATGCCTTAGGAGAAAGTTTGAATTCCTCAATTGTTACCTCGTCAGCAGCAGTTCTCATCTGATCTGCTATGTATTCCTGAGCCTTTTTTTCGCTTTCGCTTCCGGCAGGTCTCGGACCGATTTCTTTACAGATTTTCTTAATCTCTCTGACAGTATAATTAGTATACATTCTGACAGAGGACGCATAGTTCTTTACGCTCTCACTCGCTTTCAAAACTATTCTCCTTTTCAAATATATTTCTCTACGGCTTCATAAAGTCTTTAATTAAGTCATATTAAGCCGCAAATCGAATGTGTTAATTGTAGCATAAACCTTTAAATTAGTCGAGAGTTTTTGTTAAAGTTAAACAATTGTTTAAAATTTAAACGATTATGAAAGTTCTGTAAACTTCCTGTTAAGTTTGTGAATTTTATGTTTCGCAAAACGAAAAATAAGCAGCTATGGTGAATAGCTGCTCACTTAATGTTACACCGTGTTATATTTCATAATCCACGCTTGCTCTGCCCTCTCTGACTAAAGCGACAAATGACGAAATCTTTTTATGTTCAGGGTGAACTCTGTATCGGTTTACATCCTCTAATGAGTCAAAAGCACTTATCAGCGCCGCATCATACATTCCCTCTTTTGGGTTAACATTCAATTCCACTTTCATTTCTCTGATGAAGTCTATTTTTTCAGGCAGTGCTTCAAGCATTGCTTTTACTTTCATAAGGTTTTCCTGTCTGGTTGCACCCTCAGCAAAATCCTTGAATTTCCACATTACTATATGTTTAATCATATTGCCACCTCAGTTAATTTCATAAATATATTCGTCAAGCCACACATTGTCGGCAAAGTCTCTGATGCGTACAACAACCTCATCGCTGTAAACCTCAACCTGAGCACCTATTCCTCCGTCATAATCTTCAAGAGCGTGCTCAGTACATTTCGGCAGATTAATATGGTTTATGCCGTAAATATTGCTGACACTGCCATAACCGTAGGCATTGTGAGTGTGGCCGCTGAAATAAACTACGTTATCATAGTCGTCAATAACATCGGCAAGAGCAGTGTAGTTGTAATCATCGATATAGTCAACAGGATAGTGATTGAAAATAAATATAGGCTTGCCTGTCTTTTGTGCCTCATTCAGTACACTGCCGAGCCACTGAAGCTGTGTTTCGGAAATATCCATCAGGTTCACAGTGTCACTTTCTGTTGCAAGAACGATGAAATAACAGTCGTTTATCACCTTATAATAATAAGGCTTATCAATGCCGTGATGAAAGAAGAAATTATTATAGTTGATATATCTTTTCTCATACTTTTCATAGTCGCCGTTACCGTTGCCGAAATCGTGGTTACCTGAAGCAACAATTATTTCATCGGCAGGGTTCACAGCATTAAGAGCACCGTAAAAAAACATGCTTTCAATATCCTGACCGTTCATGGTGTTATCCCCTAAGAAAACTATGGCATCATTGCCGCCTTCCATCTTTTTTGCATCACGCATAATCTTAAAATACATACGATAGGTTTCAAGATTATTGCTTTCAATATGCACGTCTGAGAGAACCGAAAAGGTCAGCTGTAAATTATCTTTATCCTTCGGCATATGTTTGGCAGGGTACGGTGCAATGCAAAGAAGCATCATAGTGCACGCCACAAGACCGTGGGCAAGTTTTTTTAATAGATTGAATGTAAGCATAAATATCCTTCTTTCTTATCCTAATTCGGGAGTGTCCGTGAGCTCTATTTCAGCATCACCTTTAATGCCGTCTGACTCGAATATAACTATCTCGTTTCTGCCTTTTTTAAGCAGTGAAGCAGGAAGATACATTGTCTTCTGAGGGCCGATTTCCCAATATCTGCCAATGTTGAAGCCGTTTACAGTGACAAAGCCTTTAGTGAAATTGTCAGTTCTGAGGAAGGTGTCAGCAGGCTCATCAATGTCAACATAGCCTTTATAAAACACACTTTTCTCCTCAGGTACTCTGCCGTCAAAGGTGAGTCGGTCAAGGTTATCCATAGGCAGTGTATAGACCTCCCAGCCGAAATGGATTTTGCTGTCAATGAGACATCTGCCTGCAATACCCTTTTTGCGCATCATCTTTGAGCCGAAGTTTGCCCTGCCCATATTTTCGCAAAGCACTGTGAGAAAATCCCCTGCTTTTGCGGTGATTTTTGTTTCAAGGCGATCATTTATATAAAGTATGTCAATAAGGTCTTTGTTTATGTAAATCTGTGCTCTGTCACCGAGACTTTCAAAAGAAAGAGTAACATCCTCATAGTCTCTGTTTAAGACAGTACGGTATGCAATATAGCCGTAGCCGTTGCCATAGCTTTCCATTGGCTTTGGCACATCACTGTGAACAGGTGAAGATAAGTTTTCAAGCTGCGAGAAAAAGCCCACGCTTTCTGTCAGGCGTACTCTGCCGTATGCCCTCTTTTTTCTGTTTGAGGGCACTTCGGGAAGAGTGCAGTTAATATGCTTTTTAATCACATCACGCACTGCATAATATTTCGGTGTTACATCTCCGCACTCCGTGAGAATGGCATCATAATCGTAGCTTGTAACATCGGGGGCAAATTTCTCATAGTGATTTGCACCGCTTGTGAAGCCGAAGTTAGTGCCGCCTATAAACATATACATATTAAGGCTGCCCTTTGTCAGCATATCGTCAACTACCTTAGCATAGTCCTCTGCACTTGTTGTGTGGTGCTTTTCGTCACCCCATGCATCAAACCAGCCGTTCCACATTTCCATGCACATTTTAGGCTGTGTGGGATAAAGCTCATCGTGAGCCTTGAAGTTTTCTTCAACTCTGCTGCCGAAATTGAGAGTTGAGAAACAGCCTTCAACACTGCCGTCAAGAAGATTTGCTTTCGAGGTACCGTCTGAAGTGAATAAGGGCACATCAATACCTCTTTTGATATATCCGTCACGAAGATATTTAAGATATTCTCTGTCGTCGCCGTAATAGCCGTATTCATTTTCAAGCTGCATCATTATAACAGAGCCACCGTTAGTGCATAAAAGAGGTCTGATCTCACTGAACAATTTATCAAGATAGCGGTCAAAGCACTCTATATATGCTTTGTTGCTGCAGCGTATTTCCATATTTTCATCTGTTTGTATCCACCAGGGAAGTCCGCCGAATTCCCACTCGGCACAGATATACGGGCCGGGGCGCACAATAACCATAAGTTCTTCTTTCTGTGCTGTTCTTATAAATTCGGCTATATCGAGATTTCCCGTGAAGTCATACTCCCCCGGCTTCTTTTCGTGCATATTCCACACGCAGTAGGTTTCAACACAGTTAAGACCCATTGCCTTCATCTTTTTGAAAATATCACTCCATGTGTCGGGCATATTGCGGAAATAGTGCACCGCACCTGAAATGAGCTTTATGGGCTCACCGTCTTTTATAAACTGATTTCCTTTAACTTCAAATGTCATAGTTTTCTCCTTTAAAAGAAATAATTCCACGATTAAGACTCTTCCACTGCTTTGCCGCAAATATGCTCAGGTGTCAATTCCAACAACAATGTTTTATGTGCATACTTTTCAATTTCTGTTTTTATATACTCATAATCCTGTGTGAATTTATAGCTGAGCTTTTCCGTAATATCAGCAATTTTTTTCTGGTCGTCAATAATCTTAACCCTGCCGAAGACAATAACGCTTTTAATATTAAGCTGCCACTGACCCGGATTGCGATATCCCTCATCATAAACACAGAAAGAAACCTTATCATCCTTTTTTAATGAATCCAATCTGTGTCCTGATTTACCGCAGTGAAAATATATCTTTGAGTCTTCTTCGTTATAAAAATGATTCATAGGCATTCCGTAGGGATAACCGTTGTCACCGCAAACTGAAAGAACGCCTCTCTTTTCTGTCTTAAGAATACAGATACATTCTTCCATAGACAGTTCATTCTTTTTTCTTAATAATTCTCTGAACACTTCAAATGCTCCTTACTATGCAAAAACATTCTTTTATGCGGCTTTATGCCAGCCGATATAGGTATGTGTTGGATAAATGGTAAGTTGTCTGCTTCTTTAGTGAATTCAATTGACCTTTTTCTTAAAAAGCCTTTTATACATAAAATAAAATCCACCCAGCCAAAACGGAATTGAAAATAATATTTGCATATATTTACCGTCAATGAAACTAATATAATCCCAGTATATCAAAAATCCAAACCAATATATCAGAAATGCAACCACATATACTTTACTGAATTTAATAGCCAATGTCTCTTTTTTCATTATAATCAAAACATTTTTCAGTCCCAAACATACAGCAAAAATAAGAAATGGTAAAACAACAATTTTTGTCAAAAAATCGTTTGTATTAAACAGTACATTAAGTAACACCCCTGCAACAACGATTGAAGCAATAATTTGTTTCATATGACACCTCTATAAATTCTTATTTATCATTCCCTCTGCGGTCAGAAAGTTCCCCCTTACAGAAAACTCCCCCATAATTCATAATTCCTCATTCATAATTCATAATTCATAATTGATTAAGGTTTGCTCCCTTAGTCTCCTTAACCTTAAGGCCGAGAATAACTGCTGCAACACTGACAACGGGAATAGCAACAATAAGGCAGGTGAGCCATACGGGAAGCACAAGCATTCCCACAATTGTGAGTATGTAACCCACTGCAAGGCCTGCAATAACTAAAAGTCCCTCAGCACCCACAACAGATGCTCTTATGTCTGTGGGCACCTTTTCGGTCATCATAATATTCATATAGTCTCTGCCTATCCAGTAGCAGCCCTGATAAAGTCCGCAGAAACCTCCTATAAGATAGGGATTCCACAGATTGTTTATGCCAACAGCAAAAAGAGTAAAGCCTATAACACAAAGCACACTGGCACCGATAATGGTTTTCTTTCTGCCTATGGTGTCTGCAATAACGCCTGAGAAGAGAACGAGCACAGCATAAACTATGGGAAGAATAAACAGAGCCTTTGTTATGTCGGAGGTACTCATTCCTGCCGTATGCATTGAAGACTCAAAATAAAGAGCGATAGCAGGCATACCTGCATCAAAAATTATATGTGATATAATAAGACTTTTTGTGTCCTTATTTGCAAAGATATATTTCACTGCATTGAAAACGCCTGACTTGTTTCTTTCAGCCTGCTTTTTCTCTTTGGCTTCGAGCTTTTGTCTTTCTCTTTCTTCATAGGGAATTGACAGATAGGCTGTTCTTTCTTTGAGATAAACCTTTGTATCCTTAGCGAAAAGTATAACAAGCACAGCCGCAACAACACCCATTAATGCCGGTACGAGGAAAATTTCTCTCCATTTGCTTGCATCATTGCCCATAAGTGCATCACGCAGCATGGGAATGCACACAACACCGAATATACCGAGGCTTTTCAGCACACTGTAAATGGTACCTCTTGACCTATCGGGTGCCTCTTCGAGTATGTAGATTATCTGAATATCGTGACCATAGAAAAAGCCGATAATTCCGTAGCCTAAAAGGAAAACAAGATAGTTGGGTGAGAAGTAAATGATGAAAAGTCCCAGAGCCATGCCGAATGTGGAAATTGCAAAGAGTGGCTTTCTGCCCCACTTATCTGCAAGAGCCTTATAAAAGGGCGTGATAACGCCAAAAACATAGCTGATTACACTCACCGAAGTGTGAAGTGCAAGACCCTCCTCAAAGCTGTACATTTTGCCGAGGAAGGGACGGTTTACGAAAAATTCCGTAACAAATGAAGACTGAACGGAAACTGAAAGGTTACTCGTTACCTCATCAATAATATTGACAAGAGCGATGAGAAACAGCAGCACAAAAAAATAGCCTGCATAGTTGCCTTTTGCCGCCACCTTTTGCAGCTTTGAAAGCTGTTTCTGTTCTGAGGCGATAATTTTTTCTTTTGTTTTCATAGTCATCTCTCCTTTAACACGATTATATATTAGAAACATTTTCCTGTCAATGAAAAATATTAAGACTTACCATTGTAAAGAGGTTGTTTCTTTGATATAATAACTTCAAAAGGATGATGAAATATGTTTAATTTTTTCGTGGACCCTGCTGCAAAACAAGGCGACTGCTTTATTATAAGCGGCAGTGATTATAACCACATAGTCAATGTTCTTCGCATGAAACAAGGTGAGGAATTTTTAGTCAGCTGTAACGGCATGAGCAATCTCTGCTGCTTTGACGGTGCAGACGGCGAAAGTGTATATGCTAAAATTATTGAGGAAGATTACAGAAGCACTGAGCTTCCAATTAAGATATATCTTTTTCAAGCTCTGCCCAAGGCGGATAAAATGGAGCTTATTATTCAGAAGTGCACAGAGCTGGGAGTTTATTCGGTTATTCCCACTGAAATGAAAAACTGCGTAGTAAAGCTTGACGATAAGAAAAAGAAAAGCAAGGTTTCCCGTTGGCAGGCTATTGCCGAAAGTGCCGCAAAACAGAGCAAACGCAATATTATCCCCGATGTGAGGGATGTGCTGTCATATAAACAGGCTCTCACCAAAATAAAAGAGCTCGACTTAGTCTTAGTTCCCTATGAAAACGAAAGAGGTATGGCTGCAACAAAAGAGGCTCTCGGAAAAATCGAACCGGGCATGTCCGTTGGCATACTCATCGGTCCCGAAGGCGGCTTCGAGGAAAATGAAGTAGCTCTTGCAAAAGAGGCAGGCGGCTTAGCCGTGTCTTTAGGCTCACGCATACTGCGTACAGAAACAGCGGCAATAGCGGCAGTGTCTATGTGCATGCTGCACACTGAAATGAATGTAGGTGAAGAACAATGAAACAGCTTCCTGCAGCCTTTGAAAAGCGAATGAGAAAGCTTTTAGGTGAAGAATTTGACAGCTATAAAAAGGCACTCGAAGAACCTCCCGTAAGAGCTTTCAGAGTCAACACAGATAAAATAAGCCTTGAGGATTTTAAAAAGATAAATGAGTTTTCCTCGGAAAAGATACCCTATGTAGAAAACGGATATTATCTCAGCTATGATAAAATTGGAAACCACCCCTTTCACCATGCAGGCATGATTTATGTTCAGGAGCCGGGTGCAATGGCTCCTGCAGAGTGCATCGACATTGACCCTGAGTGGAAAATTCTTGACATGTGTGCTGCACCGGGCGGAAAAAGCACTCAGCTGAAAAACAAGCTTTCTGAAAAGGGCATACTCGTTTCAAATGAGATAATTCCCTCACGCTGCAAGATACTCACAGGCAATATTGAAAGAATGGGCCTAAAAAAAACAGTTACCACCTGTCTTGACACAAAAAGGCTTGCATCCATTTTTCCTGACACCTTTGACCTGATTATGGTTGATGCCCCCTGCTCAGGTGAGGGAATGTTCCGAAAAGAGGAAATTGCCATAGACGAGTGGAGCGAAGAAAACGTTAAGATGTGTGCCGAAAGGCAGGCTGAAATTCTGGACAATGCCACTGTCTGTCTTAAAAGCGGCGGATACATAATCTATGCCACCTGTACCTTTTCTGTCGAAGAAAATGAAAAAACCGTGGATGCATTTCTGCAAAACCACAGCGATTTTGAATTGATAAAGCCAAAGAAGGCTATTATAGATTCCACCTCAGAGGGCATTGCCTTCGAGGGCTGTCAGACTGAGAATATACACTACGCAAGACGCTTTTATCCTCATAAATCAAAGGGTGAAGGGCAGTTTATGGCAGTGCTTCATCATACGGGTACGCCCCTGCTTTCAGCAAAAAAGTCAGTACCGTCAAAAGAGAAGGTTGACAAAGTTGTTTTTGACTTTTTAGATGAGGTGCTCACTGACTATGACAAAGACAATGTGATAATGTATAACGGTAACCCTGTTTATTTCACACCTGATTTTGAGGTAAAAAAAGGCAGTGCCTTTTCCTGTGGTGTAACAATAGGTGAAATAAGAAAAAATTACATCCTGCCTCACCATCAGTTTTTTATGGCTATGAGCAAAAGCTTCAAAAGAAAAATTGAACTCTCTCCCGACAGTGATGAAATGAAAAAGTATCTTCACGGCGAAGAAATTGCCACTGATTGCGAAAACGGCTGGGCAGTTGTAACTGTCTGTGGCTGCAGTGTCGGCGGAGTAAAGATTGTTGGCGGCAGAGCAAAAAATCATTATCCTAAAGGGCTAAGGCTGAAATAAACACTTAAGGCTGTTGCGGTGATGCAACAGCCCTTTTTTTATTCCCTTTCCAGCATACTGAGCAGCTTTTCACAGCCCTTATAAATATCACTGTAAGCCATGGTAAAATCGCCTGTAAACCAAGGGTCAGCAACATTTCCGCCGAAGCCTGTGTATTCCAGAAGCTTATGCACCTTCTTATCAGGGTCAGCTTTAAAAATAGCCATTATGTTACGCTCATTCTGTGAATCCATAACAAGAAACAGATCATATTTATCATAGTCACTTTTTGTCACCTGCACTGCCCTTTTACCCTCGCAGGTAATACCGTGCTTTGCGAGCTCCTTTTTTGCCGGCGGATAAACAGGATTGCCTATGTCTCCCCATATTTCTTCGGTGCTTGTGGCAGATGATGCTATAAGGTACTTATGAGCGATGCGGCGTTTTTCGGTCATATTTTTTAAAATAAACTCTGCCATTGGGCTGCGGCATATGTTGCCGTGACAAACAAACATTATTTTTTTCATTAATTTATTCCTTCCTCTTTTATCTGACACTTATTATATACTATACTTTAAAAAGTTTCAATCCATCTTGTTCACTATTGACAAAATAATAAGCTACGTGTACAATTATTTTATGAATATATTTGAAAAGGAGTTTATACTATGAAAATCCTTCTGACACTTATCTTTTCATTCTATTCCGTCATAGCCGCTATATTCGGCCTTGACTGGGCTACACCCTATAACCCTGCAGACACACCTGAAAGTGATTTGCCCTCACAGGTCATTGTGGGCGAGATGCGTATTCAGCTGCTTTCAGACAGCCTTGTCCGTCTTGAGGCTGAAGGTGAAAGAGGCTATGAAAACAGAAGCTCTTTCACTGTAGAAAAGCGCACAGGCTGGAAAAAAATTGATTTCAGCCAAAAGACCGAAAACGGGTACACGATAATTGAAACAGACTCTTACAGTGTTTATGTGCCCGAAGATGCCGCTTCATGTGACGGCTGCTATATTCTCAGCTCTGACGGCGATATGCTGTGGGAATTTGAAACTGACACCAACAGCAATGTTTATCTCCCCTCACCCTCAGATGAACTCAAAAGCTGGTATTTCACCGACACACCGAGAGTTATCCCCTCAGAGGACGGCTACAGCGTAAGTGCACTGTGGCATAACCTTAACGGTTGGGATAAGACCAACTATGCTCAGGATGTGTTTGTTTTCCTGCCTCAGGGCAGCTATGAGCAATTTACAAGTGATTTTGTTGAGCTGACAGGCAGAAGTGAAATGCTCACTCTCAATCTCCTTGGCTATTGGGATTCACGCTATTATGAATACACCGAAGAAACTGCTATGCAGCAGATAAATGACTACTATAACAAGGGCTATCCTCTTGATGTGCTTGTTATTGACACGGACTGGCGAGTTGCTACAAGCGGCACAGGCTACAGCATTAACAGAAAGCTGTTCCCGAATATGAAAAACTTCCTGAGCGATGTGCACGATAAGGGCGTCAGCGTTGTTTTTAATGACCATCCCGAACCTACCTTCGGCACTGACAATCTTCTTGATAAAAGCGAGATGATTTTCAGAAACTATAACCTTCAGCGTATTCTCAACAAAGGTCTTGACTATTGGTGGTATGACCGTAACTGGTGGACAAGTCTCAAGCCTGTAGACGAAGAGCTTTCCATTTACACAAGCGGAATGTATGCTTATCAGTGGATAACAAAGGATCATTATGAGGATGAAGCAAAGTGCGGCGAATATGCCCGCAGACCTCTCATAATGGCTAATATTGACGGCATCAACAACGGTGAGCAGGCTTATGCCTCAGAGCTTGCGGCTCACAGATATTCCCTGCAGTGGACAGGTGATGTCGGTACCTCTGCCGAGGCTCTCAGCGATGAAATATTCAACACGGTTTACGGCAGCAATATAATGGGCATACCCTATATCAGCTCTGACCTTGGCGGTCACACCTCAGAAGTAACAGACGATATGTATGTTCGCTGGATTCAGTACGGTGCCCTCTCACCAATTATGCGTGTTCACTGCACAAAGCCTTATTCAAGAATGCCTTGGCTTTACGGGGACACTGCCGAAGAGGTTACTCATAATTATGTTGATATGCGTTACCGCTTGCTCCCCCTCTTCTATTCACTCTCAAGAGAAAACTATGAAACGGGCCTTCCTCTGACAAGAAGACTTGACATTACATATCCTCAGTATGAAGAAGCATCACGCAACGACGAATATCTTTTAGGCGACAGCATCCTTGTGGCTCCCATATATGAGGGCGACCCTGAAACCACGGATTACACCTTCACAAGTGACGGCAAGCAGGGCCTCAAGGCTGAATACTTCTCAAACAGCAACTTTGAGGGCACTCCTGAAATTGTTCGCTATGAAGATGAAATCTACTATGATTGGGGTCTTGGCTCACCTGACGGACTTTCAGTTTCCGATTACTTTACGGTTCGTTGGTCAGGTACTCTTACAGTGGGCGAAAAAGATATATTCTTCAATGCCTATGCAGATGACGGCATAAGAATTATAGTTGACGGCGAAACAATCGTTGACGGCTGGGGCACATATAATAAGACATTTATCACAGAGCCTCTCAAGGCAGGCTCAACTCACGATATTACGGTTGAATACTGTGACGGAAATGAATACGCTCACATTTATCTCACAGCTCACTGCGAGGGTGAAGCAAAGCGTAATATTTTCCTACCTGACGGAATGTGGATGGATGTATGGACAGGCGAAACCTTCGTCGGCCCCACAACAATAGAAGTTGCACACTCACTTGAAACCTCCCCCATTTTTGTTCGCATGGGCAGCGTGCTCACACTGGCTGACAACATGAAAAACACAAGCGAAAAAGATTGGAGTCATCTGACTCTTGATGTTTATCCCTCAGCCGATTTTAAGGGCGAAGCAATGCTCTATGAGGATGACACTGAAACAGTGGCATATAAAGACGGTCAGTACCGCAAAACCAATATCACTCTCAGCGGTGACGAAACCCAGGTCCTTACAATTGAAGCTGCAGAAGGCACCTTCGAGGGCGAGCGAGCATTTACCAAACGAAGCTACACAGTCCGCATACATCAGAGAGCTGATTGGGGCAAGCTTGAAAGGGTAACACTGAACGGCAAAACTGTTGACTTTAAAGTTATTGCAAAAGACGAAAACGCACAGCCTCTTGCAATTATCGGCGGCGCAAGAGACAACACCGTTTATGAAATCACTTTCACTGCTGATGTTTATGAAAAGAGCGTGCTGAAATTTGAATTTGAAAGTGCAGTTAACGACGGCAGAAACAACAGCTATGACGATAGCATGATAGGTATTGAGCTTTCTGCCAACACTCTCAATAAGGATGCAGCTCACATAGAAATTGACGAAAGCTGCGATGATTTTATCCTTTACGGACTTAACTGGAACTATGACAGCGTAAGCAAGCAAAGCTCAGATAACTCACTTCAGAATATGTCCTACAGAGGAAATCTTGACATTTTCGATGACAACTACCCCATTTCATGGAAGGACGGAGATATTATCTCAGAGGGCACCACAACTAACGGTATTGTCGGCTATCACGAGCTCACAACCACAATTAAATGTGACGGTGAGGATGAATTCAGATTTTATGTCGGCGGTCACAAGTCCGTAGCAACCTTCACAGTCCGTGACCGAAGCGGCAACACTGAAACAATATCCTTCGGTAACATTGACGGCAACTATCATAAGGAGGTTGTTTTAAACACTGTCGGTGACGGCGAGCTTTATGTTTCATACACCCTTCAGTGCGGTCATAATATAGCCGCTGCAGGATGCGTTAAAAACTGAATAACAGGATTAAGGACGGCACCTCAACAAGAAGTGCCGTCCTGTTTTTTTCTCTTAATCTGTAGCCTCAATAGCCGTGTCAAGCATAGTCTCAGCAAAAATACCGTATCCCCTTTGCGGGTCATTGATAAGCACATGAGTTACGGCACCAACCAGCATACCGTTCTGAATAATGGGCGAGCCTGACACGAGTGTGTCAATATAGGACCAACAAATTTTTTTAGGAAATTTTGATACCTAATTTACCGCAAAACACGCTTAAAATAACCTTTTTTGATTGATTTGAGTGTATTTTAGACTTAAAAAAATAATTTTTAAGGCATAATAGGAATTTGAAAAACAAACGAGTGTGTGATAATAGGACCAACACTCGTCTGTTTGTTTTAAGTGTTTACGGGTTCTCCATACTCGCGTTTCATTGCATCTATGGAAACAATCCACTGTTTACCAAACTTACAAACATCAACACCATTAATGAGTTTTCCGTAGGTTATCGCTTTACGCAACGTACTCTCATTCAGGTTCCATAATAATGTCGCATCGCTAAATGCCATCAGACCATCAAACGGTGTATCTATTGTTTTTCCGTTAGCCCAGAGTTCATCACAGGAAATGTCGATATCATCATTCCATACAATACCATAGCCGCCCTGATCAACAACCACATCATTAAATAATACAGGCTTTTCTTTAAGCGGAAGAAACATCATATGCTTATCGAACAATTTACTTACATCATAGATTTTTGTAACGCCTTCGGCAAACTGAACACACAGTTTATACTCCGGCAGAACATTGACACACTTGACTTTATGAAACATATATAACCTCCTTATTCCAAAGGACTCAAAGCTGTGAACTCCTGCGTTTCCCAAATATTTAAGAGAGCTTCCTTGTGGATTTTATTCCATTCCAAAACCATTTCCAAAGCTTTCTGTGGAAGATATCCCTCCAGGATCTTACCGTCCTTTATACTAACTGCCGCCACATGCTCCCCGTAGATAGCATGAAAATGAGGCGGGTTGTGTTCTGATTGCTGAAAATACATACGGATTATGATTCCGTAAAACCTTGATAATACCGGCATTTGTCTTCTCCTTTCATATTATATCACGATACCGTGATATTGTCAATGTCATTATATGTCTTACTGGTTACAATATTTCTTCAAAGTCAAGTATTGTCATAAACCAAATTGATCAGACTGCTTCATAGTCTACATAGCTTGGCACCTCAATAATTTTTGCAATTTCATCTGTGAAATTCCACTCTATGCGGATAGAACCATCCTGCTTTACTATAATTCTTTTAATCAGTTCCTTAGTCAACTCCGGTGTCAACTTGTCAATCTGGTTATATCGAATAAAAGGATCCGTTTCGTCTATATTGTTTATGCTAAGCCTCATTTTTTCGCGAACATCTTTCATCTTATTCTCAGATACTGATAATTCAAGTTTGAGCTGTTCTGTGGCTAAAGACACCTTCTTCTTTTGTGCAATATATTCTTCCTTTGTAATTTTCATTTCAACGTAATCTTCGTAAAGACTCATTTTGGATTCTTCAAGCTGTGACAGCCTCTGTCGCATAGTCCGAATTTCTCCGGATAGGATTTGTTCACTTGATTTTGCCATATTACTGTTTTCTCGGAGTCTCTTTATTTTTATATCAAGAATCTGACATTGCATCATTACAGCTCTTAGAACAATTTTTTCAAGAAGCTCTTCCGAAATTCGCACGTCAGAACAACCGATTGATGATGAGTAACGATGTGAAGTACACATCCAGTGTTTGTTCTGCTTTTTGCCCTTTGTCAACTTATTGCCACAACATTCACAGACCAACAAGGATGAGAAAGGATTATTGTGCGAAACACCTTTTGTTTTCTTTGTGGATTTTATCACCAACCTGGCCTGATAGTATAGTTCACGAGAAATAATTGCCTCATGGGTGTTCGGAATAATGGTTTGTTCTTCCTCTGGAATCTGCTTAACACGATTGCTACCAACTCTTACAACATGAGATTTAAAAGGAACCGTATCCCCAGTGTAGATTCTGTTAGCAAGAATATTTCGAACTGATTCGAACGTCCAAAACTCCCTTGTCTTATACTTTCCCCTAACAGGTGCAAGGTAAACTGATGGCGTTTTAATGCCGAGGTCATTAAGTTTTCGTGCTATTTCTGTAATTGTTTTTCCGGATGCGGCCCATTCAAAAATATTCTTCACGACATCGGATACAATTTGATCAATTACGATGGTGTTTTTCTTTTCACCTTTCTTGTATCCGTAAGGTGCGGTGCCATAAACGTATTCACCGTTCATCTTTTTTAAATCGACAGCGCTTTTTATCTTCTTTGATAAATCCTTACTATATAGTTGATTGATGAGGTTATGAATGGCAAGTTCAAGTCCGGCTGTGCTTTCACCATATTCATTACTATCATAATTATCGTTTATTGAGATAAATCTGATATCGTATGCAGGAAACACAAATTCAAGATAGTGACCTGCCTCAAGATAATTGCGAGCAAAACGTGACAAATCGCGTACAATAATTGTGCGTACTCGGCCCGCTTCAACAAGTCTTAGCATTCTCTTCATACCCGGTCTATCCATTGAGGTACCGGAGAAACCATCATCGACTATCTCCTCAAACGTGGACGGATCAAATCCTTTCCTTCGCAGGTACTGCTCGATACATTTGCGTTGTGAACCAATACTGCAGCTTTCTTCAATCGCTCCTGATTCTACGTCGCCATCCTCTTTGGATAGTCTAAGATAGTTAATATCAATTTTTTCATTAAACAGCATCCTTCATCACCCCGATTTCTTCGAGATAACCTAGCAATTCCTTAAAAGGATCGGCATAATTTAAAATGATTTTAATTTCTTTATTACCAGATACATATATCTTATCAATCAGCAGTTCAACAATTTCTCGGTCAATGGCCGGAAGCTTGTGAAACCTTTTTATGGATTGAATCCATTTCGATGAAGATACGATAGCCATATCCAGTTTCTTTATCTCGCTGAAGGTTCTGGATTCATCAAGAAGGATTGCATCGTATTGCGCGCTGTACTTTGCCTTCATCTGGCTGTATTCTTCTCTATCAATGATGCGGTCAGTAAGATCTACAAGAAGTTGCTCGATTTTTGATTCCATATTCTTTCGTTTTGTACGGATTTCTATCAGCTTCTTCTCGTGTCCAGCAAGATGTCCGGATATATAGGGATTGGATTTAATCTCATCAATAAACTGTTCCATATCAATTGCGAGACGCACCTGTTGTTCAAGAAGTTTTTCAACCTTCTCCAGTATTAACGTCTGATTGACATAATGATTGCTGCACTTGATATGCTGTGAATCAATATACATACGGCAATTGTAATAAACGCGGCTGGGAAGTTTTGAAGTTGGTCTTGCGCATCCTTTTTGACCAATAAGTCGAGACCCACAATCCATACAATAGAGCTTATCTCTAAATATATCTCGGCTGTCTGTTTTGACCGGAGCTCGCTCATCAAAGTTTGCTCTTTTTTTCTCTTCTTCAGCGATGATCATCTGAACTGAATCAAACAATTCCTGCGTGATAATAGCGGGGTGTGCATTAGAAATGATGATCCATTCATCCTCAGATCTACGCTTCTTTTCTAAGCCAACCTTATCACGTTTCACTCGACCGTGAATCCTATTTCCAAGATAAACGATATCCGACAGTATCTTTCTGACCGTTTTCCTAACCCAAATTGCATTTTCATACTTGGGATTAACCGTAATCCCTCGAATATATCTCAGTTTACCCGGGGACGGAATTCCTTCAAGATTCAAAGACTTACAAATAGCATTGATACTTTGACCGGATGATTTCATTTCGAATATACGTTTTACTACCGGTGCCGCAACTTTATCAATGTCAAATGTGTTTGATTCAGGATTTCGGAGGTAACCATACGGAATACTGCCTGACGATGGTAGATAACAACCGTCATCAATTTTTGCGTTGATGCTGCCTCGAATTTTACGCGAGATATCCTTAACGTAATAATCGTTCATTACCATCTTTAAAGGTAAGGTAAGCGCAGTGCTATCTGCCTCTTCATTAGAACTGTCATAATCGTCATTAACGCTTATAAGTCTTACATTCATTTCAGGGAAAATACTTTCAACATATTCGCTTGTTAAGATAAAATGACGACCAAGTCTGGAGATGTCCTTAATAATGACACAGTTGATCAAACCTGAACCAAGATCATTTATCATACGCTTAAAATCCGGCCTGTTGTAGTTCATTCCAGTGTATCCGTTGTCAGAATAGAAGCCAACAACCTTAATTTCAGGATGATCTTTTAGAAAATCCAACACGATCTTCTTTTGATTGCCGATAGAATTTTGTTCCTCATCATCTCCGTCTTCCACAGACAATCTGGAATAGATACCGCAAAGACATTCAAAGTTCGTAATTACTGTGGATTGATGCATATTATTAAATCGACTTTTCCGAGCCATTATCCCACCTCCTTTGTTTTTTCCTCTATGAGTTCATAGATATACTCCAACTCATTTCTGTAGTTGAACTCAATTTTTACACGTTTGTCCTCATACACGTATACTTTATCTATTAGAGTTACAACAAGCTCTCGCGTGAGCTCAGTGACACCTTGGAACCTTTTAAATTCCTGTATCCAATCCGTATTGATTGAGGAAATTTCTTGCTCCTTGGCATACTCTTCGCGAAGACGACAAAGCGCTGCTTCCTCTGCTTCAAGTTGAGTTGTATATTTCTGGCGCATTTTATCATATTCTTCACGGTTAATAAGGTTATCGTTATATGCTTCATAAAGATTCATCCTCATATCTTTGCATCTATCGATATCCTTCATTTTCTGTGAGATAAGAACATCAATTCTTTGGAGTTTGGCATCCTCCAATATACCATGTCCAACCTCATTTAAAAGCTCGTCTAATTCTATAACAAGCTTTATTTGATTAGTGATCGCATTCATAACAACGCCTTCTAATCGGCTTTGCTCGAAATTGTGAATGGTACACGTTTTTCTATTTTTAAAGGATGAGCAGACATAATAATAAAACTTCTTTTCACTGCGGGTCACAGTACGTAGTACCATTGCTCTCTCGCAATCCGCGCAGTACAATACACCCGCAAGTGGATTAACAGTCTTGCTGTTTGGCGACCGTCGCGTATCACGCTCAAGTAATCTACCAACAATGTAGAAAACGAGCGGGTCTACAATTGCAGGATGATTGTTTTGAACAACTATCCAGTCATCTTCATCACGATATTTCATTTTTTTAATTTTATAATTTGCTGTACCACGCTTTCCTTGAACAAGAGTTCCAATATATAGCGGGTTTGTCAAAATTCTTGTGACAGCAACAGCGCTCCATTTATATTTGGAAGTGCCCTTAAAACCACTTTTATAACTAAGCCCGATACTTTTTTTGTATTCTGCAGGCGGTAAGATTTGCTCGGAATTTAAGAAATCAGCAATGCCGTTTTGACTATAGCCTCGTATTTTGAGCGAAAAAATCCCCTTTACAACCTCTGCAGCATATTCGTCAACCACAAGTTTGTGTTTATCCTCATCAGACTTTATATAACCGTAGCTTGCAAAATTACCAATAAATTCACCATTACTACGTTGAATTCGAAATTGTTTACGTAAATTCTTGGAAAGCAAACGGCAATACGATTCATTCATAATATTCTTGATAGGGATGATAATGTCATCCGAATGTTTGCTATTACTGCTATCCACATCATCATTGATAGCGATGAATCGAATTCCTAATGATGGGAAAATCTCTTCAAGATATCTACCCATCTGAATATATTCTCTTCCAAGTCGAGAAAGATCTTTAACAATGACGCAATTTACCTTTTTTTGCTCTATTGCGTCCATAACAGCACAAAAACCGGGACGATTAAAATTCGTTCCGGTATATCCATCATCATCTGCCTCAGCAACCAACTTGATGTTGGGATGTTTCTCCAAAAAGGCAGAAATCAACTTACGCTGATTGGCAATACTATCGCTCTCATTCTTACCTTTATCATCTTTGGATAAACGGTAGTAAGCGATAGCATAATATTCAATTTTATCCTTCAGCATTGCCAAAGAATTAAGCGTATCAAGTACCTTCATGAAACATACCTCCTAAAATTCTTCAGGAAATCTGTTTCCGGTGCTTATCTTTTTATGGCCGACCAAGCCATATCATTGACCACTTATATTATCTGCGTTTAAGAACTCTATGTCAATAACTCCACCGGCATTACCACAAATTACCTGAACCCTTGTCAATGTTACTTGCATATGAAAGAAGCCTTTCACGCAGGCTCACCTGGGTATCAGCATACCCGATTTCAACAACAACGCCGTTATCCAAATAACAGTAGGGATTACCGATTTGCTTAACATAGTTCCTTACTCTATCATTACACGGCTGAGAAGTATCAATTACAACATCATTTATATCTTTAAGCAGAGAACGGTCTGCATTTTGGGCAGTAATTTTCTCCATAAATAACTCCTTTCAACTACATTTCAATTATTACCAAAATTTCGATTTGCTATTCAGCAAGTATTTTAACGTCCACCCGGCGCCTGCAGCTAACAGGTCCATAGGAATCTCACCTTCCCGCCTTCATTATGGCCGGACCGCGAATTACGGAAGTATCATTATCCCAAATTCGCGTCATGGCGTAATGCAGGAGCTACCCGCATATTATTACTCTTGGTTCTGTTTGCCACTCAGACGGATAGGCGCTCGGCGAAAATGGAAAGTACCGGTTCTGGACTATTTATTTTTCAAGGTGCAATAAAAACATAGGGATGCTTTCATAAGGTAAAAACACATAAAAAATCGCAAATATAGTCAGTCCGGCAAATTTTTTAAAAAAAAGACTCCGGATTTCTCCGGAGCCTCTTTCTCAGATATTAAATTTACTGATCTTGAGGGCAATTCGCATGAGTATGTACTGATGTAAATCCTCATCATATTTGCCGTTGATATAGCAATGATGCTCAATAAGCGGTGCATACAAATCAATTATCTTCTCAAAATCATCATGATTACCCGCAACAGCGCCTTGTAAGGTAATTCGGAATAAATCCCTATCCATTATCATCACCACCTTTGGACATCTTTTTGCGAAGATGCTTCAGTCCTTTTTGCTTTTGGTCCGAAACATACTGAGCAGAGCAGTGTAGTTTCTTCGCGATTTCCCCCACTGTCAGTTCGTCCACGTAAAGGAACTTTAGGATTTGTTGCCTCATCAACGGTAATTCCGCATAGGCTGTTGCGAGCCGCTCTTCCTCAAAATTAAAGTCATTTTCTTGATATAAGAGCTGACGCATCCATACATCCTCAGTGATGGGGATATTCTCCTCGAACAGTTCTTCCAAGGACACAATATCAATCGGAATCTCTGTTTTTCGGAGATAATTAAGCTTTGCACGCCGTATAAGCGTGTCGAGCCATGCGGTAAATCTCGCACGAAGCTCGTCTCGATCAGAATCGTTTTGTCGGTAGTCCAAATACATGCCTCCTCTTGGGCATGCCACCGAGCAAAACCATATATACAACATGCCACAGTGGCATGCCGTGAATTAATTTGATGTTCATCTGCGATCACAGCACTTAGAACATGGGTCTCACCTCCCTCCGTCATGACAATAAAAAATCGGCTGCACAATGATAAAACACCGTACAACCGATTTAAAAAATGCAAAAAGAACCCCTTGAATATATCAATAGTCATCTGTATCCTTTTGAGTTCATTTAGGTTCTTTTTATTATTAAATTATTCTCCTTGTTGAGCTTTTCATATTTTACTCTCCAAACTTTTCCAAAGTATCCAAATATGTAATAAGTCCTTCACATGCCTTAATTCTTTTCTTCAAATGATATTTTTCAATTCTTTCAAGAACTTCCTTTAGAAATACTTTTTCCGGAGAAGCATAACTGGTACTAAGCAGCTGGTCAACCGTTACTTCTAAGGAATTCGCTATTCTTACCGTCATTTCCAGACTCGGTATGCCACGTGCGTTTTCGATCTGTCCGATATGACTGTTTGTACAATCACACATCACCGCCAGATCCTCTTGTCGGAGTCCTTTCATATGCCGATATTTTCTAATGTTTTTGCCAAGGGTTATGTAGTCCACTGTTTCATCTTCTCCTTCTAGTTTTATTATAGTGGAAAGTCGAGTTTAACGGAAGAAAGCATAATTCCACTACTCGCACTATAAGTTTGTTTATCACAATTTTCTTTGATTTCTATCAAGAAAAATAGAAAAAGCCTGACGCAAAGTGCATCAGGCTTACTATAAATTCATTTCATCCAAACAGATCAAGGTTATCCAGCATTGTTACAACATCTTTTTCGAGCGTCTCTGTTGCTTTCTCAGCTTTCGGGGTGGCAGTTCCCGAAAGCTGAAGCAACGCCATCTTTTCCTCGATGATGGTCCTAACGATTTGCTCCACCCTGTCTTGACTAAAATTGGATCCAACCTTAACCTCTATCTTACAATAAGGAGATTGAAGTTCCGGATGTGTAATCATATACTCATTAAGCGCTGCAATTATGACTGCGCTTTTCTTATTGCCTAGGCGTTCCAGCAGTTCACCAGCTTGATATTCTTCGTCAGTTTGTGAACCGAACTGTAGTGTGTATCTATATTTACCGTCTTTTTTCACAGAGCATCCCTCCACCCTTATGCATTGGGGCGGAGCATCTGCGTTCTACCGAGCATCTCATAACCCACGGCATTAGCATTCGGGGAGTCCACGAAGCTTCCTCTCATAACCATAGGAGAATCCTCAAGGAACGGGCGAAGTAAAATGCTACCACCACCGACGAAGATCGCCGGGTTTGATCTGAGATCAACCTGTAATTCACGAAGTTGGTTCAGAATGTTACTTGCGTGCTGTTTAGTGGCACTCGTAATAGTTTCAACGACATCTGCTGGCAAACCGATATCTTTTCCGCATAATACATCACTGATATGCTCATCTTCAAGAAGCATATCGTGATAAGAATTGACTTTGCGAATGATTTCGTTATTCATTGTGATGACGCCGGACTCAAGACTTCTACAGAACTGAAAGTCCAATTTACCGTTCTTAAGCAGAAGCACGTCGGTTGTGTATCCGCCGATGTCAACAATAAAGATACGCGGTGTGTTGACGATCAAGCTACTCTGCGGTACTACCGCTGCGTATGCTTGCGGGAACACCATAACCTTGTCGATCATTATACTATAAGGTCTATCCTTATAGATAAAATTGATAGGACCGTCCTTTTTGAAGTAGTTGGCAAACTTATTTTTAAGCACTCCGTAGTGTTCAGGAGGAAGACCAACAGCAAGTTGGATCTGTTCGAACGGCATATTCCTACCAGCTGTCTCCAACTCTTTAGCAATTGCGATGAGGGTTAGGATGAAATATCTCTCATCGTTGGTCTTATCTTTCATATAGCTTAGTCGCTTTCCCGCAAGAGTCCAGAACTTGCCTCCGATTTCCAAAACCTCATCGGTCATGGGTGGTTTCACCGTATGCTCGGCAAGTCCGGCTACGAAAGAATGGTTCACGGTTTTAATGGCAAAATTGCCATGGTCGATTGCGATTAACATTATTGATTACCTCCAGGTTTTTATTTGTACATCTAAATTACACGATTCATTGTGAGTATTTACAACAGGAATACTCATAAACCGTAAAAAAGCGCACAGAAAAAGGGTGAAGCAAAATTTGCTCCACCCAATTCTGTTACTGTTACTGTGAACGCTTTCTTTGGAAGCAGCACTCCCAAATATAGTCGTCCAGACCTTTATACGTTGGATCCCACACATAGGTTCCGTATCGAAAACCCATATTTCCCAACAAATCGAGCAAACTGTTATATCCATTCTGCACGTGATGGTTAATAGCAAAATCCATATCAAAGGCAGTTTTGATCTCTACCAAGCCCTCGCGACGTAGCTCTGTCAGAGTAAGCTCTAACTGAGTAAGAGTGTTTACGCCGGGAACAGCCAGTACCGTCATTCCGGTGAGTGCATTGATTACGTCCGCCTTCATCGGTCCCTCAGTCAGTACCAAAGTCGGTCTGACAGAACCAACGAGATGCGTCCATCCCTCAGCACGACATCCGTCTTCCTGGTCTGTACTGGAAATCCAACGAAACTTTCTCTTTGTTACATTGTCGCGTCGGACCTGTAGGCCCTGTATTCTGCCAAGGTGATCACGAACTGGTATCAGGATGCCGCGTTTCTCGTGGATAAAACACCACGAACCGCTTGTGTCTCGATAGAACCCCGGTACACCTGCCAAATAATGTCCTTCCGAACGAAGTTGCTTTGCGAGAGCACTCATACCGATAACCGGAGTTGTTTTATAACCCAGTCTCTCGATATCTGCATCGGTAAGTCCACGGTTAAGCAGGTTTTCTCTGTGATCTGCAGCAAGGGACAGCTTAGAGAGCAATGCG
>JAFTLT010000058.1 GCA_017452785.1 Clostridia bacterium
ACTTTCGTCCATGGATTCGACCTCCTTTTTGGTTTTGTTGGTGTCGCTACCTTCATTATACCATAGGAGGTCTTTTTTATTACAATGAACGCTTCCGCTTTCTCGTTCCCACAAGTAAAACTTGTGGTTGTTATAGATAATCAAAAAAGACGGCAGATTTTCTCTACCGTCTGATTTTACATGTTGTCCTCGCCGGACAGGCATTACTTTCTTGTTAACCCCTCAGTCAAAATCGCAAGCGATTTCGACAGCTCCCCTTTCAGGGGCGCCAAGGCCTAATCAAAAGAACTTTACTCGTTTAGCGGGAAAAACTCACCTTTTCGGCAGAGTTCACCGCAATTCTGCATTCACTCAGATTCTCGCTACGCCGCTGTCACGTGCTGCCTGAGCAACTGCTGCTGCAACTGTGGGGCCAACTCTTTCGTCAAATGCTGCAGGAAGAATGTAGTCGCTTCTGAGTTCGTCATCGCTGATAAGTGAAGCAATAGCCTTTGCAGCTGCCATCTTCATTTCTTCGTTGATGTCGCTTGCTCTTACGTCAAGAGTACCACGGAAAATGCCGGGGAAAGCGAGAACGTTGTTAATCTGGTTGGGGAAGTCACTACGGCCTGTACCAACAACAAGAGCACCTGCTGCAAGAGCTTCGTCGGGCATAATTTCGGGAACAGGGTTAGCCATGGGGAATACTATGGGATCCTTAGCCATTGAACGAACCATATCCTGAGTTACGCAACCGGGAGCTGAAACACCGATGAAAATGTCAGCACCAACGAGTGCGTCAGCAAGTGAGCCTGTTTTTCCTGACTTGTTTGAGAAGGAAGCGAGTTCCATCTTAGCAGGGTCATTTTCAATGCCTTCTCTGCCCTTGTGTACTACGCCCTTACGGTCGCACATAATAACATCCTTAATGCCCATAGCAAGGAAGAGCTTTGCAATAGCAACACCTGCTGCACCTGCGCCGTTGAATACTGCTGTGCAGTCTTCGATCTTTTTGCCTGAGAGCTTAAGAGCGTTGATAAGAGCTGCTGAGCAAACAACTGCTGTGCCGTGCTGGTCATCGTGGAAAATGGGGATATCTGTCTTTGCCTTGAGCTTTCTTTCGATTTCAAAGCAACGGGGTGCACCGATATCTTCAAGGTTAACACCGCCGAATGAACCTGAAATAAGAGCTACAGTGTCAACAATTGTGTCAACATCCTTTGACTTGATGCAAAGGGGAACTGCATCAACATCGCCGAATTCCTTGAAGAGAACACACTTACCTTCCATAACGGGCATACCTGCTTCGGGACCGATGTCACCAAGGCCGAGAACTGCAGTACCGTCAGTAACAACTGCAATTGTGTTCCATCTTCTTGTGAGCTCATATGACTTATTGATGTCCTTCTGAATTTCAAGGCAGGGCTGAGCAACACCGGGTGTATAAGCAAGTGAAAGTGCTTCCTTATCCTTAACTGCTACTCTTGAAACAACTTCAACCTTGCCCTTCCATTCGCCGTGAAGTCTTAATGATTCTTTTGCGTAATCCATTTTTATCACCTTTTTTATTATAGTATTTATATCGTCTCAAACGACATTTCACACGCCGTCAGGCGCACTTCACCTGCACATAAAGCGCAGACTTGACTTGCCCGAAGGCAAACATAACCTCTTATGCTTCCCAGGGGAATTTATAATCAAGACCGAGATCATCACGAACCTTATTCATTTCAGCCTGAACTGATTCATTTATGGGCACACCGCTGTCTTTTCTCTGAAGCCAGATTTCATATTCTTTTTCACCTGCAGTGTAAATTCTCTCCTCACCGGGAGCCTTCTTTGATGCACGCATTGAACGAAGGATATCACCTGTCTTCTTACGGCAGATTTCTTCACCCATAAAGTGGTCTGTGTCAATAGCAATAAAGAAGTGACCGAGATGATAGGGACGGATGTTACCGTTTTCATCCTTACCGTCAAGATCCTTACCGTATGAACCGTCCTGAAGAACTGATGAAAGGAACTCAACAAACAGAGCAAAGCCGTAGCCCTTATAGCCGCCGAGAGCTTCACCGATACCGCCGAGAGTTGCAAGAGCTGCTGTGCCGTTTCTGATCTTCTTGAGAGCTACGCCTGCATCGCCTTCAACGGGGTTACCGTCTGTGTCAATGATTGTACCGGGATGTACATCCTCGCCGATTCTCTCATAATATTCAACCTTACCGTTCTGTGTGATTGATGTTGCACAGTCAAAGTTGAAGTCAAATTCTTCGTCAGTGGGAACGCCAAGTGTGAAGGGGTTAGTACCGAACATACCCTCAACACCAAGTGTGGGAGCAACGCTGGGACGTGCGTTTGTACCTGTCATACCGATACAGCCTGCCTTTGTTGCCATTGTGGTGTAGTAGCCTGCAATGCCGTAGTGGCATGAGTTACGAACAACAACCATACCCATACCGTACTTCTTAGCCTTTTCAATAGCCATAGTCATAGCCTTGTGACCTATAACCTGACCCATACCGTTGTGACCGTCAACAACTGCTGTTGTTTCGGTTTCCTTAAGGATTTCAAAGTTTGTTACGGGCTGCTGAATGCCTGCATTGATACGGTCAATGTAAACGGGCTTGAAACGGTTACAGCCATGTGATTCAATACCTCTTCTGTCTGATTCAAGAAGCACATCAGTTACGATTTCTGCATCGTCAGCAGGTACGCCAACACCGATGAATGCGTCCTTGATAAAGTCGTGTGTGGTTTTCCAATCAAGAATTACCTTAGCCATTTTTTAACTTCACTCCTATATATAGTTTTTGATTTATATTTTCAAGCCCTGAGGGGGCTTAAAGACTAAATTATTCCTTTTCTTCCCAAGCCATTGCTCTGGTAACAGCCTTTTTCCAGCCTGCATAATATTTGTTTCTTTCTTCCATACTCATTTCGGGCACAAAAACTCTGTCAACTTCACGGTTAGCCTGAATATCGTCAAGGCTTTCCCATACGCCGACTGCAAGACCTGCAAGATATGCTGCACCAAGTGCTGTGGTTTCAACTGTCTTAGGTCTGTCAACCTTAGTTTGTGCCATATTTGCCTGAATTTGCATCATAATATTACTAACACTTGCGCCACCGTCAACACGAAGCTCACTGATGTCAATGCCTGAGTCATCCTTCATAGCCTCAAGAAGGTCTGTCATCTGATAGGTGATGCTTTCAAGCACTGCACGGCAGATGTGCTTTCTGTTTACGCCACGGGTGAGACCTGTAAAGCAGCCTCTTGCATACATATCCCAGTAGGGAGCACCAAGGCCGGTGAAGGCGGGCACAAGATAGCATCCGTTTGCGTCGGGTACCATTTCAGCAAGCTCGTCGCATCTCTTGGGGCTGTCTATAAGCTGAACCTCGTCACGAAGCCATTTGATAACTGAGCCTGCGTTAAAGGCTGAGCCTTCAATTGAATAAGTTGTTTCTCCGCTGAGACTCCATGCAACGCCTGTGAGAAGGTTGTTTTTTGAAACAACTCTCTTGTTACCTGTGTTCATAAGAAGGAAGCAACCTGTGCCGTAGGTGTTCTTTGACATGCCCGGCTCAAAGCAAGCCTGACCGAAAAGTGCTGAGGGCTGGTCACCGATAGCACCGCAGATGGGCACACCTTCAAGCTCCTCAAGACCGATAATGCCGCTTGAAACCCAACCGTAAACCTTGCTTGATGGAACGGGAGTGGGAAGAATGCCGACGGGCACACCGAGCTTTTCGCAGAGATATTCGTCCCAGCAGAGCTTATCAACGTCAAAAAGCATTGTTCTTGAAGCGTTGGAGTAGTCTGTAACGTGAGTTCTGCCGCCTGTAAGGTTCCATATGAGCCATGTTTCAACAGTGCCGAAAAGAAGCTGACCTGCTTCTGCAAGAGCCTTTACACCGGGAACATTATCAATAATCCACTTGATTTTTGTGGCTGAGAAATATGCATCAACAATAAGACCTGTGTGCTCTGTGATATAGTCGCAAAGCTCCTTGTCTTCCTTTATCTTTTCGCACATATCTGCAGTTCTTCTGCACTGCCAGACAATAGCGTTATAAACGGGCTTACCTGTAGCTCTGTCCCAGAGGATAGTTGTTTCTCTCTGGTTAGTGATGCCGATACCTGCAATATCTTTAGCAGAGAACTTGCCCGAACGAAGAACACTTGTGATTGAATTGAGCTGACTGTAAAGAATATTAAGAGGGTCATGCTCAACCCAGCCTGCCTTGGGATAAATCTGATCGAATTCATTCTGAGCCTTGGCAATTATTGTGCCTTTTTTGTCAAAGACAATAGCTCTTGAGCTTGTGGTGCCCTGATCAAGGGCAAGAATGAGTTTTTCTGTCATATCTTCATTTCCTCCTAAAAGATAATTGATTAACTATCAAAAAAGAGAACAGCACAACAACCCCTATGGGATCATCATCTATTCTCTCATCTCCATAGATTTATATCTCATTAAACAATTATTGCAGGCAAGAAAGCTTCTTACCCATATGTGTTTCTATTGTACTTTAAAACAGACAATTTGTCAACAGAAAAAAGCATTTTTAAAGTTAGGAATTAGAAGTGAGGAGTTAGGAATTATGGTCGCAGATTTACCTGCTGCCAACAATAAGTTTATTCCTGCAGAGCTGAAACTCAGAAACCTATAGTTTTATCAATCATAAATTAAAAGCAGGTCGCTACCGAATAATTAGTAGTGACCTGCTTAACTATGGCTGACCGTACACCGTAAAAACTTTAATTCTGCATTCTGCGCTCTGCACTATGCATTAATTTTACGCTCCCTTTTTTATCTTAAGTCGGAGTTTGTCGCTTATCATTGCAATAAACTCAGAATTTGTCGGCTTGCCTCTTGAATTCTGAATGGTGTAGCCGAAATAGGATGAGAGCACATCAACATCGCCTCTGTCCCATGCAACCTCAATTGCGTGGCGTATGGCTCTTTCGACTCTTGAAGCAGTGGTTTTATTATTTTTGGCAACGGTGGGATAAAGCACCTTAGTTACCGAATGCATAAGCTCAGGGTCATTGATAGACAGAATAATTGACTCTCTTAAATACTGATAGCCCTTTATGTGGGCAGGGACACCAATCTGTCTCATAATATCCGAAATTATTATCTCAAGGTCATGCTCACTTCTGCTCTGCATTTTTATGCTGCTCTCTCCCCACCCTGAAATCTGGGATATGCGCTCTGCCATTATGCCAAGCTCAAAGGGCTTGATAAAGCAGTAGTGTGCTCCTGCCGAAAGAAGCTCCTGCTCAAAGCGCTGATTATCACCCGGAAGAATAAGAGCCACCACAGGCTTTTTGTCAAGATTTTCATCCCTGAGCTGCTTGAGAACTCCCAAAGCATCCACTCTCGGCATAAAGGCATCCATAAGCACCACATCAGGGTTGTTTGCCTTTATGTACTGGGTAACCTTGCTGCCGTCCTTTTCGGCTCTTATGACATTAAAGCCGTATCCTTCGAGAAATTTCACCATATGAAGTGAAAATTCACTTTCGTCCTGCACTGTCATTACTTTTAATTGTTTGTTCATTGATATTTACCTCCTCAATTTGAAAATGTGAGTATTTCTCACTTTTGTTGAATTTTATCACATCCTCTTGTAAAAATCAAGTCTTTTTTGTCATATGACAGAATTTTTTTATCAAAACTTTGATTTTGCCCATAAATTCAGGGGTTAGATGTTGTAAAAGCAAAAAGAATATGATAATTTGTTTGCATTATATTATAAATGTCATGTCGAAAAATGTTAATTTTTCTCACATTTTTGTGAATATTATTAACATCTTTTGCAAGGCGAAAAAATAGCCCGGAAGTAGAATTCCGAGCTATCATTTTTATTCTATTCCTGCGGTGGAATATCAGTTTCATCTGCAGGCTTTTGTGAAGGCGTATCGGTCTGCGCCGGCTGATACAATGGAAAATCGGGAGCCGGCATGTCTTGCGGAGCTTGGGGTGCAGCTTGCAACATTTGTTCTTCAATTTCACCGAGTGAAGAGGCGAAACTGAAAAGTGTTATAAGTATTGCGAGCATAATTATCAGTGCCACAACAAGAATACCCATCATAAACACCGTGTAGATCTCTCCGCCTTCGGTTATAATGCCTAAATAAAGCAGGAATGTGTTGCTGACAGTAAATATTACATTTATCGTTCTAAGCACAAGAAGTCTTTTAGCCTGAGGACATGAGTATTTATCCGCTATAGCTGCAAGATTGGTAAACAACTGAAAAGTAAAATACAGATTAATTGCAGATGGAATAATTGAAACATAGTTAAGATAAATCTGTAAACCGAATATTTTAAGTATCCACTCTATAAGATTCCATACAACAAGAATGGTACCAAAGGGCTTTATCAGCTTTGCACTCTCCTCTTCCATAGCTATAACGCCAAGTGCTGATACCATAAGTGCATAACCAGCCCAGTCGGGAAGAATATCAAGAGTACCCATATTAATGTTAATGTATATGAGGAAAAATCCCCACGCAACTTTTTTAACTGCAGAACGGATATCTGAAATATTAGTTGTCATCTTGTTTGTCCTCCTCAGTGTAAATTGTAAATTCGTCTATCAGCTCGCCGTCAGCAAAAATCCACACCCTATATGCAAAAGGCTGTTTGTTTTCTGCAGGCTTTATTCCGCTGCCGCTGTATCCGCCGCCACTCATATCTTCTTCTTTACCGTCCCAACCATCATAAACAGTCATACCTGACCATGATGAGCCGTCAGAGCTGCTGCCACTGCCGCTTAAGCCGTCCATGCTTGTTGCTCTTTTCTTTATAGCTTCAAAATCTATATTTTCAAATTCCTCTTCATCATCACATTTTATTGTGGCTATTGAAAGATATTTGTCCGTGAGCTTGCTACGGGTTTCTTCATTAGCTTCATAAACTGTATATCTGTCATAGTATTCACTTTCAAACTCCGCAGCCAAATCAGGAGCTGTATTGAATGAGGTAAAACCAAAGAAGCTATCCTGCTCTTTGACTTCGCTCTTAATATAATATTTATAGCTGAAGCCACAGCTAATTTTGCCTGTTTTTCCGGTAGCTTCATAGTTTTTGTGGTGATATTCGCCATTCGCATCCCAATTTATATCCAGAAGATATCTTCCGCCTGCTTCTCTGACAGTCCAGCCGTCAAAATTTTCAATAATCACAGGCATAACAAGCACAGCGTTATTTTCAGGAACTTCACCGTATATCTCTTTGAGTTCATCAGCATTTTCGTCAGTTTCTATATCAAAGTGAATGTCAGCCTTATATGTTCTGTCACCTGTTTTTTCGATATTATATACTGCGTGGCATGTTCCCGTATCCGGGAAGGTGAGATTGTCAAACTCAAGCCCTGAACTGAAATAATAATTCAATTCATCTTCCTTTGTCATCTCAGATATAATTTCTTCGTGTCTTTCCTCAGGCACGGCGCAAAGCAGCATAATGCCGTTTTTCTGCGCCACACCCTTTGAAAAAGTGTCAAGTGCCCCTGCCATTGTGGTGCATCTTGCGCTCCTTGCCGAAGCAACAGCAAGGTTAAATTTACTTTCAGATGTCGGTGTATAATCTCCTGTTTCCACTGCATAGCCGTAAAAGCAGGGCATAAACAGAAACAGCACAATACACACACTGACTACGCCCATTCCCTTGGGGTACTTTTTGAATTTGACAATTGAGTCAATTCTTCTTGCAATATTTTTGCCGCCGTTTGATGCCGATGATGTGCAAGGCACCTTTTGATAGCCTTCGTTTACCATACTCAGAAGGAGCCTGCCGTAGTCCCGCCTTTCCTCACCCTCAAGCTTTTCAAGGGTGCGTAAATCGCAAAGGGACTCAATATCGTTACCCATAACATTAAAGGCATAGTGCATAATGGGATTAAACCAGTTGAAGCATCTTAAAATGCAGACTAATGTGTTTTTCAGCGTGTCGCCGTGTTTCAGATGTAAAAGCTCATGCAGAATAATTTTTTCAGAGGTTTCCTTTTCTTCGGGAAGAACAAGGACAGGCTTTATAAAACCGCAGACAAAGGCTGAGGGCAGTCCTTTAACTGTTACTATCCTTTTTGGTGCATAGAGATTATATTTGCCGGCAATAAGGTTTATTTCACGCCTCACTTCATCGGGTACCTCAGGACTCTTTTTAAGAAGAAGTCTGAGCCTTATGTATGATATGAGATAATAAATAGCGAACACTGCAGCACCAACAAAAAAGACAACATAAAGATAGTCTGTTACGCTCACAGGAGCAAGGCTTTGCGGCAGTGTGAAATCAGGTCTTATAAGAGAAAATTCAGGTGTATATGCCGAGTTCAGCTCTTTTTCCGCAGTGAATTTTAGCATTTCGGCATAAGAACCCACATTTGGCAGAAGTATGCTTCTGTGAGAAGATGAGGGTATAATTATCCGAAAAAAAAGCACAAACCATATTCCTTTTTGCCAGCGTGCTGACAGCAGGTCTCTGAAAAGCCTTTTCATCAGCAAAATTACAAGTGCAACAACAGTTATATTGAAGCTGTATAAAAGTAAATACCAGATGTTAAACATAATCACACCTCCATTTCGTCAAGTAGCTTTTTAAGACGTTCAACCTCACTTTTTGATATTTCGCTGTCTTTGAGAAAAGCAGCTATCAGGTCACCCGCTGCCCCCGAATAAACCTTAGTGAGAAGCTCTTGTCTTTCCTCTTTGGCGCACTCTTCCCGTGTTACCGCAGCTTTATAAGGCGCAGCGGAGCTTTTATCAATTGCCACAAGGCCTTTTTTATTCATTCTTGTCAGATATGTGTGAACTGTGTTATTAGTCCAGCCGTGGCTGTCTTTCAGCAATGAAGTTATTTCACCCAGAGCGAAGCTGTCACCTGACCATAGCACTTCCATTACATCCCATTCGGGTAAAGTGAGTTTCATATTTTTACCTCCTTACTACAGTTGTAGTATGTTTGCAATTATATTCTACACCTGTAGTAGCTATTTGTCAATAGATTTTAATAAAAATTTTAACCGCCGCAGTGATTTTTCACCGCAGCGGTCTTAATGATATTATTGTTTATATAGCTTCTTTAAATGCATTGAAGCTGATTTCACCTTTGATAAGCATTGAGATAAGATTGAAAATTGTTGTCAACCAACGCATGAGTGAAACAATTCTTGACTCTGTGGTGGGTTCTTCAACGGGTGTGCTCAACCATTCATAGTCTGCACAGTCATCTTCTGTCATAGGTCTCCATGTTTCCGTCTTTTCATCAAACATGATAAACTGCGGGAAAGCTCCCCCTGCGTCGACGGTAAGCTTTTTACTACGGAAGAAGTCCATTGTGATTTGTTCGCAAATTCCGCCATAATCGTGGTGAATGTTTTTGATTATCCAAGTAGTTTCGGGGAAAAGGCAAGTTGAAAGGTCAACCTGCTTGTCAGGTGAGATATACTTTGCATTTTCTGCATTTTCAGCAATGCGGCTGTTTATATAGCTGTCGGTGAGTTTCTTACCTACATCAGCACATGTTGCACCGAAGGTTGAATCTTTGAGACTAACAAGAGCATCGCTGGGTTCTTTTTCACCCTCAGTAAAAGGAGCGTTCATATAACCGTATTTGCCGATAATGCCGATATGTATGCCGTATTCATCTCTGAATTTAAGCATAAGGCCGTCAATATCCGCAGTAACTCTTTCTCTGTATGTAACAACTTTTTCAATAAGACCTGCATACTCTGTGCGTGCCTCTGAACCTTCCTCGCCAAAAATAAGGTTGAAAGCCTGATCGAAATCTTCTTCATAAACACAAGTCCAGTAGTTAGGCTGTGTTGCAATGCCTGATGCAAAACAAATAGCGGGAATAAGAGCCTGATAAAGCTTGTCATAAAGACCTTCTATTCCACCTGTAATTGAATCAAGAACAGTTGTCTGCTTGAAAAGGTCAACAGTTCTGTTAACGATTTCACTTGTCAGCTGTGTAAGCACAAAGCCCTGACCTACACCCAACTCACCGCACTGCTCAAGCTGCCTGACATATCTTTGCACGGAGTTGTCATCAAAAGCAATTTTGCCGCTGAAGGACTTGCTGACTATTGTGCAACCACCTGAAAGCACATCTGAGAAAACAGCCTTTTTGACATGGCCGAGATGACCGTACTGCTCAAGATAAGCCGTGAGAAGGCTACCGCCGAAACAGCGCGCAACAAGACAAACCTGCTTATTGCCGTTGTTTGCTCTGACTGTTTCAACATACTCGTGAAGTCTCTCAACATGGTCATAAGGTGAAAGTCTCCAGTCATAGCAGAATGCAAAGTCGTTGAAGTTATACCAGTTATCTGTGCCCTTATTCTTTTTTGCTTCAGCCTCTGACTGAGCAAGAGCAGTTTTTGAAACACATGTGCCATATTTAGGGTCACCGTTGCCGTCAAGGTGTGATTTTTCAAATAAAGGTGAAAGCTCCTCATAAATAGCTTTGCCGTAATTATCCCACTTATCCATTATAAGACCTTCTGTAAGGAAAGGCAAAAGAATATTTGCGCAGGCTTCAATTATCTTATTTTTACCCTCTTCACCGTCCTCGCCTTCTTCACCGTCATCAGCAAAAAGTCCGTCAAGGTCAACAGTAACCTCGTTACCGTCTTCATCATAAATCGTTTCGCCGTTACCTCTGATGTAAATAACAGGAAGTGCCTCATAGTCAACATATGCGTTTGCCACTGGTGCCATTATACTGAAAAACATAAGCACCGTAAGAATTAATGAAACAGTTTTTTTCATAGTCATTCTCCTTTTATTTATTAACAATATATTATCACTTGTTTTGCAAAATGTCAATATATAGAAAAGTACCCTGCCGCAATCGGCAGAGTACACCTGATATTAATAATTTTCAATAGGAAGCACTATATCGTAGCTGGGATCACCTGTTGTTTCTGCAACCCATGTGCCGTCAGCCATATCTCTTGCTCTGAAGATTACCTCGTCCTCATAAACTTCCATAATGAAACCAAGACCTGAATCGTTATATGTACCGTCTTTATTGTCGATAGTCATTGAGGGGGCATTGATTGAATGAATACCGTCAATGTTGTTGTAGTTGTCAGGTCCGAAGCCTGAATGAAGGTGACCTGAAAGAAGGAACACATTCTTATATTTTGCAAGAATTGCCTGAAGCTCCTCGCTCTGCTCGCCTATGCTTGCACCGGTCTTGATTGAGCTGCCCCAAGCCTGCTCAATGTTGTGGCTGTCCTTAAGAGGCTGATGACAGATTACAAATACAGGCTTGCCGTTTTCTGCTGCAATTTCGCTGTCAACCCACTGGAGCTGCTCGTCGCTGAGATATGCGGACTCAAACTCTGTTTTATCTGAGCCAATAACGATAATCTTGTAACCGTTTATTCTCTCTGAGAACCAGAATTTTTCCATTGAGTTATCACCGTTAAGGGTGTTGGCAAAGTTGCAGAATGTCCATGTGCTTTGCTCATAAACACGAAGTCTGATATCATGGTTACCTGTTGCCATGATAAAGCGTGTGTCAATATCATGGAGTTGGTCATAAACAAGCTGATATTCAACTGAAAGACCGTTTTCAGCAATGTCACCAAGGCCTAAAACTGCATCAAACTTGCAATTGGCATTTTTAAGGTCTTCACAAGCTGCTGTGAAAATAGGATATCTGCCAAGCATATAGTTTGAAATCTGAGGGTCAGCAACAAGAGCAAAAACCGCTTTAGCATCCTCTTTGCTTGTGTCGATAGGTGTTTCGTTTGAGGGTGCAACATAACCGCCGTTTAAAGCTAAAACGAGAGCCATAAACACACCGAAAAGCCAATAAAAAAACTTTTGAAAAATTGTACGCATTACCATTTTGATAATCCTCCACTCACATATAAAGTATGCAACAATATTATCACTAACCAAGAAAAAAGTCAACATTTTCCGTCAGTGATGAAAGATTAAATTTGTTAAAATTCCCGATTGTAAATACATTCTATGCTTTTGTTTAAGTTATTTTAACAAAAGGTTGCTTTTTTATCAAATTAATATCATAACCACTTGAAAATAAAATAAAAATTAATTATACTAAAATTATAAAAAATATGTTAACAACGGCGGTGATAACTGTGAAATCAAAATCTGAACTTAAATATTCCTTAATCTTTGTGCACGGAATGTTCGGGTGGGGTGAAAATGAAGGCATAAACAAATACATCCCCTATTGGGGCGCAACAAGCGGCAACATAACTGAGCATATGAATGAAATGGGCTGCACAGCTTATGCGGCATCCGTCGGCCCTATGTCAAGTGCGTGGGACAGAGCCTGTGAGCTTTACGCTCAGCTGACAGGCACATGGGTTGACTACGGCAAGGCTCACAGTGCAAGACACGGTCACAAGCAGTTCGGCAGAAACTACAACACTCCCCTTGTTGAAAATTGGTCCGCTGAAAATAAAATTCACCTTATAGGCCACTCATTCGGCGGTACCACAGTAAGAATGCTCTGTCATCTGCTCACTCACGGTGCCCCTGAAGAGGTTGAGGCAAGCGGCAACAATGTTTCACCATTATTCAAAGGCGGCAAGGGTGACTGGATATGCTCACTGACAGCTATCTGCTCCCCTCTTAACGGCACTGCTGCACACGACACAGCCGTGAGATATAAACTGAAAAATTTGATTCTCTACGGTGCAAGCCTTTATTCCGGCGTACTCGGCAGAAGTCCCCTTAACGGTACTCTTGTGGACTTTCACCTTGAGCAGTTCGGTCTGACAAACACGCCGGGACAGAAAGACGCCCAGCCTATTATGGAGTCTATCAAAGCAATCAGCAAAACAAAAGACCAGATTGAATATGATATGTCACCCGAAGGCACTAAAGAGATAAATGACCGCATCGAAATTTCACCTGATGTCTGCTATTTTTCTTATGCATACAACTCAGTTAAAGAAAGTAAAAGCGGCAAGTGGCACACACCCTCATACACAAAATTCCCTTTCCTTTCTTTCACAAGTGCTCTTATGATGCATGACACTAAAAATCATCCTGATTTCCCCGGCAGCAAAATTGAGCTTTATAACGACGGATTGGTTGACACCTTCTCAGCCACTCACCCCCATGATGAGCCTCACTGCCTTTGGGAAGACGGCACCGAGATAAAGCCCGGTATATGGCACGTTATGCCTATCACTCACGGCGACCACGGCACAGCTATCGGTTTATTCGAGTCAAAGGATGTTACTCAGAAGTTTTATGAGGATATGCTGCTTATGCTCTCAGGTGCAGAGGAAGCTATAAATAGAGCTAAAGTATAACGAAACACATAACAATTACAGCCCTGCGGTGAAATGCAGGGCTGTTTGATTGTTTATGAAAACACCGCCGAGGATTTACTCCCCGACGGTAAATTTGTTGTTTATCAGAACATTTTTTTAATGAGGTTGATAAGCATGATAATAAGGCAAATAAGATTCTGAGCAAAGCTGTCATCGTGAACAGGTCTGCCGCAATCGGGACAAGTGTCGATGATTTCATCCTGACATTCATCGCATACCTTGTCGCCGTCTTTGTCAACATGGTCGAGGATTGTGCCTTCGTCTGTTACGGTGTCTTCTGTGCCGCAACCGTTTACACATTCAGCTGTCTTTGTGCCGTCAGCAGTGCAGGTTGCATCATCGTTTGAGGTGTAGTCAAGGAAGATATGCTCAAGAGCTGAGCCTTCAACTTCTCTTTCGTCTGTTTCACCGCAAACTGAGCAGATGCCTGTTTCGATTGCATTTACACCGCACTTTGCAGGAGAGGTTACTTCATATTCAAATGAGTGTGTACCTACAATGCACTTTTCAAATTCAGCAAAGAGAGCTTCAAGTTCTGCTTTGATTTTTGCAAGTGCTTCTGCGTTTTCTGCTACTGTGCCTTCAAGACTTTCGGCGTAATCACCTATTTCAATCCAACGGGACTGTGTTTCATCAGTTAACGTAATAGTGTCAAACCAGTCATCACTGTATTTTTCAATCATTTCTGATTCAAAATTTAATGCAAGTTCATTAAAATATCCAACACCATCAACCTCAACAAGTGTGCCGTCAGCGATACCCTTGTCAAGCTCTGCTTCGTAATCTTCAAGTGCCTTTTCGAGCTCTGCAAGGTCAGCTTCGCTTGTGTTGTCGTCAGCCTTCATTTCTTCGAGCTGTTCCTTGATTTCTTCAAGGCCTGCTTTTGCTTCGTCGGTTACATTTTCGTCAGCGAGCTTCTGTTCGATTTCAGCGATTGCTTCGTCGATTTCTGTGTAGTCAGCCTTAACCGCTGTGCCGTCAGCGATGCCTTCGTCAAGTGCTTTTTCGTATTCTTCAAGAGCCTTTTCAAGCTCTGCAAGGTCGGCTTCGCTTGTGTTGCCGTCAGCCTTCATTGCTTCGAGCTGTGCCTTGATTTCGTCAAGACCTGCTTTTGCTTCTTCCGTTGCATTTTCGTCAGCGAGCTTCTGTTCGATTTCAGCGATTGCTTCGTCGATTTCTGTGTAGTCAGCCTTGACGATATCACCGCTTGCAATCTTTTCTTCAATACCGGCAATAAGCTTATTAACTTCCGTTGCGGCATAGGTTACAACATACTGCTCAGATGCGATTAAATTTCTCTTGAGATAACCGTTTTCGTCGGTGTAATCGTTTACAGAAGCCTTGATAAGAGCAACTATGTAAGCTTTTGCTTCATCTGTGATAGTTTCATCAGCGAGGTATTCATCAACCTTTGCAACTGCGGCATCATAGGCTGTGTAGTTTGCACTTTCAACTTCTTCTGTCATTGTATCTGAGCAAATTGAACAGGTGTAAGTGTAATAACCCTTTACATTGTCATTGGGTCTTGTGAGGTTATCTTCACTCTTGGTTGTATCCCAATTGTGAGGACAAGCATATTCGCAGTTGTCACAAACGCCGTCGGTGTAGCTTTCGTG
>JAFTLT010000059.1 GCA_017452785.1 Clostridia bacterium
ACATTCCTTCAGAGGCTCTTCGGCATTCAGCAATACTGCGATTGCGGTAATCTGCATTATGACGCACCTTTTGTTGATTTAGGTTTATGATGCTCGTAGTCAGCTATAGCTTGACCGGCAAGTAACATAAAAGGCTTTAGGCGTCTACCTACAGGTGACGCCACGGATGGATATTCTCTCCAACACATAGATTCTCCTTATCTAAAGACAAAGCCCACTGACACCCTGAGTCTGACCGCTTGGGGTGTCGGTGTTTGTTGCTCCCTCCGTCAGCGTAGCTGACACCTCCCTCCTACCGTAGCTTACGCTACTGAGGGAGGCAAAAAAAGGCTCCCTGATGAGGGAGCTGGATTTTGCGAAGCAAGAGACTGAGGGAGTTTCTCGATGAGCGTAAATTAAATAATTAAAAGGCAACCTCTTAATAAGATTGCCTTAATTTTTATCTTCGCAGGGCGTTGCCCCGCACCCTACGAGCTTTTGTAAAAGCTCGCCAAAACTTTACCGGTTTTTATCTAAACAGCTTTTTGAAGAAGTCCATAATCTTATCCCAAACACTGTAAATCGCAACCTCAGCCTCTTCCACAAGTGGCTTTTCTGCTGTGCCAAGGCCCATAGCTTTGAGCACCTTGAGATATTCACAAGCTATCACATAGTCCCCTCTCTCGTTGGGGTGAATAACATCGTCCTGAATATATTCCCCTGCGTGACCGGAGAAAGCTTCTGCAACCTCAATAACAGTGAAATCCTTTTCAGGGGCTGCCTGTCTTATATAAGCATTGAGTCTGTCCAAGCCGTGCTGATAAACACCCTTGAGAAAATCGTTTCTCGGATTATAAAGAGTCTGCACTAAAAGAGTTGCCTCAGGGTTGATGCTTTTTATAGTGTCAATTGCAAGTGAAAAATTTTCATAAAAATCATCGGCAGTGTCATTAATCAGGTCATAGTTTCCGAAAAGGCCGGTGATTGCCATAAGAGCAATGCCTCCGGTAAGGAAATTGTTGCCGCCAATTGAAACTGCAATAATGTCGGCAGAGTCCAACGAAGCAATAACATCGGGACGGGTAAGCTTATCGTTCAGGTCATAGGTGGTGTCACCGTTGTGGGCGTGGTTGGTGTAGCTGTAGCCGTTTGCACTGCTTATAAGGGCACCGTAAGAGTAGTTAGCCTTATCCTTGAGTCCGTGACCGTAGGCGATAGAGTCGCCCAGCAGCACAAAGCTTGCAGTGTCAGCAGCAAAGGCTGCTATTGTCAATGAAAAGGCCATAATCAGTGCCAGTGTGAGAGATATAATTTTTTTCATATTGTTTCTCCTTTCAATATTCTTCACAGATTATACACCTAACTTTAACATTATGTCAATAAAAAACAATTAAAGCGCAAAAAAAGACCTCCCACTTGGGGAGGCCTTGAAAATAATCAGTCTTCCATATATTTTTCTATAAGTTTTGCAGCATCACCGAGAGTTTCGATGTTTATAACTTCACGGTCGGGAATTTCAACGTCAAACTCGTCTTCAATTGCCACTGCAATGTTAACAAGCTCAAGGGAATTCAGGCCAAGCTCGGTTCTGATGTTTGTGTCTTCAGTCAAAGAATTCGGATCAATGTCTACAAAGTTACAAATTACTTCTCTGAGTTTTTCGATCATTTTTGTGCCCTCCTTTTAGCGTTTAATATTGTAAATTAATTATTTTAATTATACAGTTGCCTTATCTTTGGTATATGTATCAATAACCTTTTGTCTGATAACCTTTCTTGTTGAGCTCTTTTCAAACTCGTTGAAGGAAACATATACGCTCTGCACCTTGCGGTATGAAGGCTGACCCTTATTTGAAAGTGCAACATCTGACTTAACCTTAGCAATGATTTCATCCTCTGTCATGCCTTCAAAAGCAGCGTCGCCCTTTTCAACATAAACAGCTGCAGCCATGATTACATTTTCTTTACCACGCACTTCAACCTTCTCTTCAAATGCAACAACCTCGTGTGCATAAAGAAGATTTTCCATTATGTTGCTTTCAACAGTTTCGGGGAAGATGTTTTCACCGTTGGGAAGAATAATGATGAACTTCTTACGGCCTGTGATGTAAAGCTCTCCGTCTTCGTCAAGTCTGCCGTAGTCGCCGCTCTTGAACCAGCCGTCTTCTGTGAAGGATGCTGCTGTTGCTTCGGGATCCTTGTAGTAGCCCTTTGTGATGTTGTCACCCTTGAGAAGAATTTCGCCGATGCCGTCTTCATCGGGATTGTCAATCTTGAACTTAGCTCTGGGGAAGGCATAACCTGCTGAAAGAGGCTTCTTTCTGCCGTTATCCTGCAGTGTAACTGTGGGAGATGCTTCTGTCATGCCGTAACCGCTGATAATTCTGAAGCCGAGCTCGCTAAGACTCTTGATATGGTCGGCTCTTGCAGGAGCACCGCCACATGACATTGTGGGGAACTGACCGCCGAAGTTTTCTTTGATCTGCTTGAAAACAATGGGTCTGATGTCGATGCCGATGTCAAGAAGCTTGTTGCTTATCTTAACCATCTTGCGCATGATGTCAGCCTTACCCTTTGCCTCAGCCTTTGCCCAGATGCCGTTGTAGATAGCTTCAAGAACAAGGGGAACAACACACATAGCGTTGGGTCTGAATTCGTTGATGTTATTGAGAATATTCTTAAGGCTGTCATTGATATAAATAATACCGTTCATATAAATAGCAGTCAGAACACTGCATGACAGCTCATAAGCGTGGTTCATGGGGAGAATTGACATTGTTGAAAGCTCTGAACCGACAAAGTCAAGAACACCTTCAACGTTGGAAGCAAAGTTGTAATGTGAAAGCATTACGCCCTTGTTTGTGCCTGTTGTGCCTGAAGTGAAGAGGATAGCTGCAAGGTCATCCTTTTTAACCTCGTGGTCAATGAAGCCTCTGTTGCCTTTTGCCAGTTCAGCTCTGCCAAGCTCAGCAAGAGCATCGATAGTCATAAACTTGTCGGCATCCTTGTTGCCGCTCATAAGGAATACCTTCTGGCATCTGTCATCACTCTCAATGTGAATGTCGGCCATGCTGATATATGACTTGCTGCAGAAAACCGCCTCAGCATCACCCTTTGTGATAAGCATGCTGATATCCTTATCGGGGAGCTCTTTATCGATGGGCACTGCAACACCACCGCCGCAAACGATTGCAAAGAAAGCAACAATCCAGTTATATGAGTTTTCACTGACAATAGCAATGTGCTTGCCGCCAAGACCGAGAGCGTAAAGACCTGTGCCTACTTCTCTAACCTTATCGTGGAATTGCTTAACTGTGTATACAACGGGCTGCTTCTTGATTTTTTCAACAACAGCAACATTGTTAGCGAAAGCTTCACTTCTTGTGAAGATGTCTTTAATTGTGCCGAGAGGGCCGCTGAGATGAATTTGTCTGCGGAGCTTTTTAAGCTCTCTTATTTCTTTCTTGGTTAGTTCAATTGTCATTTCTGATTCTCCTGATTTATATTTTATTACAGCAAACTGCTGTTTAGGTTACCTGATTATCTGCTGCACATATCAAGCAGCTCTTTGATTGTGATCTGAGGGTTCTCAATACCTGCCATAACAACCTTCATGCAGTTTTTGTGCAGGGCATCAATGTGGCTCTTTTCGGAGAGCTTGACACGGTACATATAATTAAGGTTAATACCCTTATCCTTCGGGTCGGGTGAGCAGATAGTGTAAAGAGGAGTGAAATATCTGCCAAGGTCATAAACCTGAAAATCAAATTTAAGATCGAAGCCCATTTCTGAAAGGTCAATGGGTACGGGAATCCATGAGAACATCATGCAGGCAGGACCCTGAATAAGATTGTAGTTATACATATCTCTTGAAAGGTCACGGGCTGTGATGTAAGGATAGTCTGTGTGACGGTAAAGCTTTGTTCTCACTGAGGTGTATTCGTTGAGACCTTCCTCAAAGGTTGCAGTTTCAGGAATAATTGTGCGAACCTGAACGGGCTGAACGAGACAGCCACTCATTCTCTTTTCTTTAACAGTTGCACGCTTTGAGCAGGTTGCCATCATAAACACGTCATCTGTTCTGTAGTTGATTGCAGAGCAGTGTGTGCGAAGACCTAACATAAACAGACTTTCGGGAGCGATGCCTCTCTCTTTGCAGAAAGCAAAAATCTTGGCTGCATCATCGGGGCCGATGTGTCCGTTAATCATGTTGCACTTATCAAGCAGGGGGTTGTATGCAGGGGGAACACGAAGATCCGGGTTCTTTTTCTTTGCTCTGTGCTTTTCAAGGAACGCAGGACCATGAACGCCGGCATAGAAAGGCTCACCGCCTTTGGCAAAGTACTCACGGTAGAACTGCTCGTGCTTTTCCATCTTCTTGGTATTTTTGAGTATTTCAAGCTCATGTTTTATGTATTCTTCATATGAAGCCAGAGGCTTTGGAAGTTCTTTGCCGTTTTTAATAGATGAATAAATGCCTAAAAGGTCAAGATAAAATATAACAGCACCCATAGCATCCATATTAAGGTGGCTGACGTTGAAATAAACGCCGTTTGTGCCGTTTGCGTTTTTATAGAAGTAAATTCTGAAGTTTTCGCCCTTGTCAAATCTTACGGGAGTCTGAGCGTCCTTTTCAAAGAACGCCTTCTGCTCTTCGATTGTGCGGAAGTACTTCTTGGGTACGCTACTGATTTTAAGTTCGGGAACAAAATACTGCTTGATTTTTTTGTCTGCCTTGATGAACTTAAGACGAAGGCTGTCATTTCTCTGAAGTTCGATGTTAAGAGCCTTTGTAAGCAGATCAAAGTCAATGTCATTTTCAAGGGCAAACGATGTTGCAATCTGAGCTATCTGCTTGCTGAAGGTGTATTTGAACATAAGGTACATCGTTTCCTGAGAGGGAATAAGGTCATATAAAACCTCTGGAGTAGTTTTCTTCATTATGATCACTTCTTTCAACGATAGTATTAAATTAAAGCTATAATGCCGGATTTTAACTATTATATAATACCAAAAATACAGAGCAATGTCAATGTTTTTTATTTCAAAAAAATAGAACACTCTGTTCCATTTTTCAGTGCACATATATAAGACCATATTTTGTTTTGCTTTACATTGTAAAACTATTAACAATTTATTAATAAAGAAAATCAGCTGTTACTGACAAAATAACAGCTGATTTATGCTTATAACACTTTAGATAAAAATTCAACAGCTCTTTCACTTTGCGGATTTGAGAAGAAAACTTCGGGAGTGCCTTCTTCAACAAATCTGCCTTCGTCCATAAACATAATTCTTGTGCCGACTTCTCTTGCAAAGCCCATTTCGTGAGTAACAACAACCATTGTCATTCCCTGGTCTGCAAGGTCCTTCATAAGCTCAAGCACTTCGCCGACCATTTCCGGGTCAAGAGCTGATGTAGGCTCATCAAAGAGGATAACATCAGGGTCCATAGCAAGGGAGCGCACAATAGCAACTCGCTGCTTCTGACCGCCTGAAAGACTGGAGGGATAAGCGTCAGCCTTGTCCTCGAGTCCGATTCTCTTGAGAAGCTCTATAGCCTTATCGTAGGCCTGCTGTTTTACTTCTTTTTTTGTAGCGGGGCCTGTGTAATCGGGGTTTTTCTTCTGCTTTCTGAGGTTTTTGATGCCCACATAAACAGGAGCCATCATAATATTTTCAATAACTGTCTTGTTATTGAAAAGGTTGAAGTGCTGGAAAACCATGCCCATTTTCTGACGGTGGATGTTGATGTTAACCTTGGGGTCAGCTATGTTTTCACCGCCAAAGATAATTGAACCGCTTGTGGGGTCTTCCATACAGTTAAGGCAACGAAGGAAGGTGCTTTTGCCTGAGCCTGAGGGGCCTATAACAACGACCTTTTCGCCTTTTTTGATTGTGGTGGTGATGTTTTTGAGAACCTCATTATCACCGAAGGATTTGCATAAATTAACGACCTCTATCACTCTTACGCAGCCTCCTTTCCATAACCTTTATAAGCAGTGCAATGAGACAGACAATAACAATATAAATTATTGCCATTACAAGATAAGGCACCATATACTCATATGTGCCTGAGCCGATGCTCTGGAATGCAAGATACAAATCCTTTGCACCGACAAAAGAAACGATTGAAGTTTCCTTAATAAGAGTAATAAACTCATTACCCATTGTGGGCAGAATGTTTTTTACTGCCTGAGGGATAACAATTTTCATCATTGTGGTACCGTAGCTAAGACCAACGCTTCTGCCGCCTTCCATCTGTCCGGGGTCAACACTGAGTATGCCGCCACGCATTATTTCTGATATGTAAGCACCGCTGTTAAGACCGAAGACGGTAATCGCAACGAGTACGGAAGACATTTTGATGCCAATAAGGGGGAGCATAACATAATAGAAAACAAGCAGCTGCACCACCATGGGGGTACCTCTGAAAAGAGCAACATAAAAGCTGCAGAATTTATCGAGAACTCTGACCACTCTTTTATATTTCGGCATTACACGCACTGTTGCTATGAGAGTACCAATAACAATACCTATTAAAAGACCTGCAACGGCAATGATCATTGTGTTCTGAAGACCTATGAGGACCTCTTTGTAGCCACCCTTGTCTATAAATATATCGAGAAACTTCTCGACTTTAAACATAAATGAATTCATATTAATTTTCCTTTTTAACAGTAACAATGCCTTACATCTTTTAGGGGAGTAAGGCACTGCGTATTAAGATTTTTAAGTTCTTTGAAATCAGCCGATAGCGTTGTAGTTTTCTGCAATGCGTGTTGCAGGGTCAGCGTCAATCATAACATAGTCAATGTTGCCGTTGATAAGGTCCTGAACAGCGAGAGCACCGTTGTCATAGCCCTTGGGCTGAACATTGAGACCGTCAAAGCCCCAGTCAGCATCGCCTGTTACATAGTAGTAAGCTGTTGTACCGTTCTGGAAGCCAACTGTCTTTGCGCCTTCGCTTGCATTAAGAATTGCATCAACTGAAGCTGCATCTGTGCAAGCATCAAATGTTGTGTCGTCAGCCTTAACAATAAGCTTCTGATAAGCGTTATAGTATGACTTTGAGAAGTTAACAACTTCTTTTCTTGACTCGTTAACCGTAAGACCTGCCATAGCGATGTCACACTTGTGTTCGCCGACTGAAAGGCAAACTGAGTCAAACTTCATGTTGTTGATAACAAGCTCTTTGCCGAGCTCTTCAGCAAGAAGTGCAGCAATTTCCATATCGATGCCGTAGTATGAATCGCCTTCCATATATTCAAAGGGAGCAAATGCAGCATTTGTTGCAATAATAAGCTGATCCTTTGAGGGGTCTTCTGTTGCTGACTTAACGGGTGTGGGCTCGCCGTCGCCGAAATACTTGTTGCAGATTTCATCAAATGTGCCGTCAGCCATAATCTTGTCGATAAATTCGTTTACATCTTCAAGAAGCTCAGGCTGATCTTTGTCAACACCGAAAGCGTATTCCTCTTCTGTGAGATTAATGTCGATGATTTTAACTACATCTTTAGGTTCATCTGTGTTTCCGCCGCAAGCTGCAAGTGAGAAAAGCATAATAGCAGCAAGTGCGATTGCCAAAAACTTTTTCATGGGTTTTTACCTCCTGATAATTTTACAATGTTTTTTGTGTGGCTATTTTAACATTATAAAGAGGTAAAGTCAACCCTGTTTGTATTTTTTTGCAACAAAGAATGAATAATTATTAAGTGCAGAGTGCAGAACGCAGAACGCAGAGCGACGGAAAAGTTTTTACTGATTAGTAAGATTTTACCCGCAGATACAGCGTGTATCAGATACCGACTCTGTAAATTATAAAAGCTCAGCAGGTCACTACAAGTTTTAGGTAGTGACCTGCCGTTATCTATAACAACCACAAGTTTTACTTGTGGGAACGAGAAAGCGGAAGCGTTCATTGTAATAAAAAAGACCTCCTATGGTATAATGAAGGTAGCGACACCAACAAAACCAAAAAGGAGGTCGAATCCATGGACGAAAGT
>JAFTLT010000060.1 GCA_017452785.1 Clostridia bacterium
TAAACAGCCGCACGTGAGCGGCTGCCTGAGATAGTAATGCGTTGCTATGCCTTCTGTACCCCTTTTAGGGGTTAAGCCAGTAATAGCCCCTTCTAGGGGCAGTGCAAACCACCGGTTCTCACCGGTGGTTTTGATTTTGTCCTCGCCGGACAGGCATTACTTTTTTTGTAAAAAAAGTAATCAAAAAAACTTGCTTGTTCTGACGTTTATTTTTACTTTCCAAAGGCTCTGAACAGTGGCAGACATGCCGAAAAAAACGCCTTGTAGCTCTCACAGTAGTCTGCGCTTTCTTTGTTTCTCTTGCAGCCCCCTGCACGGCACATGGGATAAAACCTACAGCTTTTGCACTTTTCAGGCACAGCTATGCTCTCTTTGATGAATTCAAAGGCTGTTTTGCTTTTCGCCATTTCTTCAAAAGTCATCTCGTTAATGTTGCCGAGACACCATTCATCGGTGCAATAAAAGTCACAAGGATAAATGTTTCCGTTACCCTCACAAACAAACTGATGTGTGCAGTGACCCATAAGACCGCACTGCTCAGGCTTTTCACCTAAATACATTCTCACCCAGTTGTCAAACTGTCTGACACTGATATAATTGCCCCTGACAAAATCCTTGACATAAAGGTTGAATATGCGGATAAGAAAGTCTGTATACTGTTTCGTAGTCATATACAGCTCACTTTCAGTTCTGTCCCCCATTGGTCTCAGGCACGGAATAAACTGAATATATCCGAAGCCCTGAGCACGGAAATATTTATAAATTCTCTCTGCGTTTTCGGCGCAATAGCCCGTGAGCACCGTGAGAATATTAAACTCCGTCTTATGCTTTTTCAGTTTATTGGCGGCGGTGATAATCTTATAATAGGAGTTCTGCCCGTTCGCATCCACACGGAATTTGTTGCCCTCATAGTCACCGTCAAGGCTCAGCCCCACAAGAAATTTATTCTCAGTGAAAAAGCGTGCCCACTCGTCTGTGATAAGAGTGCCGTTGGTCTGAATTGAATAGAAAATTTCACTGCCCATATCGTTGTACGCATTGACTGTCTTAGTGAAAAATTTAAAGTAGTCTATGCCCGCCATTAAAGGCTCTCCGCCCTGAAAGGCAAAGGCAACACTTGAGCCCCCGGCAAAACCGAGGGCATCTTTTATGAGTTTTTCTGCCGTTGCTTCATTCATCTTGCCAAGAGAGAAAACCTCTCTGTTGGCGGCAACATCGCAGTAAAAGCAATATTTGCAGCGAAGGTTGCAAAGACTCGAAGCCGGCTTAATCATTATAGACAGCGGTGGCATTATTCTATAATACCTCTTCTGTTAGCACCGAAATCCTTTTGAATTGCCTTGAGCTCAGCATTCATTTTGTCAGAAATTTCGGGATAAACTGTGGTACGGTTGTAGTTTTCCTGATAGTCATCGGTGAGGATGTGAAGCCAATTCTTACGGCTCTTATCAAAGAAAGCTGAGTTATCGTTAGGTGCCTTATCAAAATATTTGAGTGTGAGATATTCACTGTCAAGTATTTCATAGTCATAGTCGGGATACATATCCTTGACTGTCTGAGAGGGAACAGTATACTGAATAGCCTTGATATCCTCACGCTTCATATGAAGAATGGGATGCTCCTGAGTGTGAACGGGAGTATCCTTTTCAATTACAGGAACAAAGGAAACTCCGTCAATAGTTCTGTCTTCAGGCATTGCATTTTCATTTCCGCCGTTTGTGATACCGCAAAGCTCAATAAGTGTGGGGAAGAAGTCAACAAAGGTTGCGCTGTTTGTTCTTGTTTCACCGCTTTCAAACAGACCGCCGTTGTTATCCCATCTTATCATAAAGGGAACCTTCTGACCGCCTTCATAGGGCAGATATTTTGCACCACGAAGGTCTGCCGTGCTACCCTCAAGTGCAGGGCCGTTGTCACTTGTAAAGATAATGATTGTGTCTTCGAGCACGCCTAAATCCTCAAGAGTGGTGAAGAGCTGACCGAGATATGTGTCGAACTCTGTAATACAGTCAACATATGTACCCATGCCGCTGACACCATCATAATCGTCACCTGCAAATACAGGACCGTGAGGCCAGGGTGATGCGTAATAAGCGAAGAAAGGCTCATCACTGTTTGTAACTGTATCTGTAATCCATGTAGTGATTTCTTCGTGAATCCACTCTGTAAGCTTGCTCTGGTCTTTATTACCGTTTTCGTCTTTCATTTCCTCAACGCCATGAACGATTGTGTATTCGCCATTTTCTTCAGATACATGATAGAAAGGAGCCATATCGTTAACATGGTGCGAACCGTAAAAATAGTCAAAGCCCTGATTTGTGGGAAGGTATTCGCCATAGTCACCAAGATGCCACTTTCCGAAAGCACCTGTTGCATAGCCTGCCTGCTGGAACACTTCAGCTATAGTTATTTCATCGCCCAGCATACCATCAACATTGTTACCCATTTCATAGGAGTTGAAAACTCTTGTCTGTGCGAAGGGACTGAAAGTTGAAATTGTGGGATAAATAACATTATCTGCATAACCTCTGTATGGATAACGACCTGTGAGAGCTGCAAAACGAGCAGGTGAACAAACTGAATAGCTTGAATAGAAATTCTCGAAGTTAAGTCCGTTTTCACCGATAGAGTCCATATTGGGTGTATCATAAATTGAACCGTTGAGTGAGGTGTCGCCGTAACCCATATCATCCATAAGGATAAACAGAACATTTGGCTTGCCTTCGGTGTTTTCGTCAACGCCGTCAAGATAATCGTCGTGGCCGTCCCAGAGTCTTTCTGTTACAGGCTTTGTTCTCATGTTGCCGGTGAGGACCGCAAGAACGGACGATGCCATAAGAAGCACACTCAAAACAGCTGAAACAGTGCCTTTAGCCTTCGTCTTCATACCGACTTTCTTTGCAACAAAGAAAATTGCTAGCAATGAAGCAATAGCAGGTAAACCTAAAAGAAGGTTGCCTAAAATTCTTGTAAATACGCTTCCTTCACCTGCAAAAAGCGGGTTATCAACTGTTGACCAACCGGTATAACCTGTTGAAAAAGCACCAAAACCTGCGTCTGCTCCCCAGATAACATGGAAGAGAAACAGACCTATAAAAGCAAAAGCATAGCCATAAATCATAGGTGCATAAACTTTTTTCTTGATAATAAGTGAAAGGAAAATGACAGCAGACATAACACAACAGTAGATAAGTCCTACAAGTGCCACAATGTTAAGTCTTGTGATAAGCTGAGCCGCCATAACTCCGATGCCTATAACCATAAGGATTATAGGAAATACTTTTTTAGATTTGTCCAGTGAAAATTTGTTTTCCATAATTTTCAAATCCTTTCTCCGTAATGGATATATTATAACTCATTTGCATATTTTAGTCAACCGATTTTTAGTTTTCAATAAACAAATCGGCAATGTCTTTCACACCGTATCGCTCTATTAAATCCTCAACACCCTCTTTTACTTCTTCTTTAGTGTACCCGTGCCGTAAAAGGAAGTCCTCGTCTTTTTCTGCAAGGTGATAATAAAATATGAGAGCCGTTTTCAGGTGAAGTCTGTCACCGTCAAGAGTTATCTCGTAAAGCTCATTTTCCGCTTCGTTGACAAGGCCATCATCTATCATTTTTATAAGTCTTGAAAGCATCTGCTGTTCTTCGGCTTCTTTTATTACTTCATCCATAGGGCGTGTTGTGTCAATGTCAAAGAGCAGCTTTAAAAGCATGCGTACCATTTCTTTTACGATGCGCATTATATAGTCTTTTTCAAATGATGCGAACATAAGTTTCCTCCCACAATATAGAATATAATCTAATTATAGTTAGTCTCTTTTTCTTTGTCAACACACTTTAACTCTGTACTTTTAATATCTTTTGTGCTATTATATTTCCACCAACACAAAAGAGGTGCAAAATGTTTATTATAAATGACGATATACTTGCTCTTTCAGGCAAAATAAAAAAGCTGGCTTTCAGTGACCTTAAGGATAAGACTTTCGAGTACACAAAAATAACTGCACGACCCTTTGAAACCAAGCAGGGAATAAAATGGCAGCTTGAAAAGCATAAAAATAATCAGGTATTTCACGAGAATTTAAGCGAAGTCGATTTTCTCTCATGGTGCGAAACTTTGGGCAAAGACACCTTCCGTCAGGCATGTCTCACTGCCGAGGGTACCACTGTGCAATACACAATGTTTTCCGATAAAACCAAACGCAAAGTAACAGGCAACGATATAACTAAGGTTGAAACAGCAAAGCATAACAAAGAGAAAAACTATATTCTGCCTCAGGGTGCCAATATTCCTGCCCTTGTAGATTTAGGCGTTTTTACAAAGGATTTCACTGTAGTCAAAAGCAAATATGACAAATATAAGCAGATTAACCGCTTCATTGAAATTATAGATGACAGCTTCTCAAAGATGAATAAGGATGAGGTGACTATCCTTGATTTCGGCTGCGGAAAGTCTTATCTCACTTTCATTGTTTATTACTACTTCACTGAAATAAAAAAGGTCAAAGCCAAGGTTTTAGGCTATGACCTTAAAGAGGATGTTGTTAAGCACTGCAACGAAACTGCAAAAAAGTACGGCTATGATAACCTGAAGTTTTATGTCAACGATGTAACAAAGGGTGAAGTCTACAAAGATAATGTTGATATGGTTATTACACTGCACGCCTGCGATATTGCAACGGACTTCGCTCTTTATCACGCAATAAGCCACGGCGTAAAGCATATTTTTTCCGTACCCTGCTGTCAGCACGAGATCTGCTCCTCAATTAAAAAGGGTGGCGACTTTGATTTACTTCTCACTCACGGACTTATAAAAGAGCGTTTCTCGGCACTGCTCACAGACAGCATAAGAGCTGAAATTCTCAAAAAGTGCGGATATGAGGTTGATATTATCGAGTTTGTGGACTTCGCCCACTCACCTAAAAACCTTATGCTACGCTGTAAAATGAAAAAGCCTCTCACTCCGGATTTATCTCAGGTTAAAGAACTTATAGAAAGATATGGCTTTGAGCAGAAGCTTTATGAGCTTGTAAAAAATAGTTGAATACAAAACAGCTTCGTCCGACAAATGAACGAAGCTGTTATTTTCTGTTAGTGCGCTCGCCGCACAGGCATTCTTTTTCCTGCTGCGGAAAAAGAATCAAAAACGCGTTGTTATAATCTCTTATCTTTATTGTAAGATGCCTCTACCGCTTCACCGACCAGTGCCTCAAAGCTACCCTTCTGCAATGCGGCAACACCCTCAATTGTTGTGCCGCCGGGTGAGCAGACCTGATCAACAAGTGCCCACGGATGCTCTGAGCTTTGAAGAATCATCTTTGCACTGCCCATAACTGCACCTGCAGCAACCTCAAGAGCCTGAGCCTTAGGCATACCGTTTTTAACGGCAGCTCTTGCAAGTGAATCAATAAACATATAAGCGAATGCAGGGCTGCAGCCGCCGATTGCACTGTAAATTGAAAAGAGCTTCTCTTCAATATTCACGGCAATGCCGAAGCTCTCACAAAGCTCTTTTACAAAAGCAAGATCGCTTTCAGCAGCATTTTCGTTGCCGCAATATGCTGACACAGCAGCTCCCACTTTGGCATTAATGTTAGGCATTACTCTGACAATTCTTGCCTCATAAGGCAAATACTCTGCAATAAAGCTGAGGGTTTTGCCTGCTGCAATCGAGATAATAAGGGGATTTTTTTCTTTAAGCACACTGCCGATTTCGCCGAGAAGTGAGGGGAAAACATTGGGCTTGACACTCAGAACAACCTTATCACATTCGGCGGCGATTTGCTTTGCGTCTGCCAGCACCTTAACGCCGTACAAATCAGCCAGAGCCTTTACCTTATCAGCGCATATATCGAAAACAGCAATTTCCTCACCGCTAAGCATTCCCGATGAGATAACGCCTTTGATAATGGCAGTTGCCATGTTGCCCGTACCGATAAAACCAAGCATAGCAGTCTTACCTCCCACAAGTCAAATATTTTCTGATGTGCAGTGAGGACATCTTGTAGCTTCTATGCTGATTTCGCTCTTGCAATAGGGGCAGATCTTTGTTGTGGGGGCAGCAGGAGCTTCTTCCACCTTTTTCTTGCCAAGCTCTGAAACCTTATTGATAGCTTTAACGAGCAGGAAAATAACAAATGCCATAATGAGAAAATTGATTATTGCAGTTATAAATCCGCCGTAATTGAGTGTTGCGTAGCCGGCTTCTTTAGCAGCCTCAACTGTTGCAAAGGTTACATCTTCACTTGTCAGCACAATAAACTTGTCTGCAAGGTTAACTCCCTTTGTTGCAAGCGAGAGAACGGGTGACACGATATCGTTAACAAGTGAATTGACAATAGCCTGAAAAGCACCGCCTATGATAACGCCCACTGCAAGGTCAATGACATTGCCTCTCATAATAAATTTCTTGAATTCATTTAAAAAACCTTTCATTTATAATTCCTCCTGAAAATATTTTTCGCTTTATTTTAGCACATCTTTTATATAAAAGTAAAGCCTTTTATACACCTGTCAGATCAAAATCGGGAATAAAATCTTCATTTGCCGCCGTTGGCTCCTGAGTGAAGATGTTTTTAAATCCGAGATTTTCTGCAAATGCTATAACCTTTTCATATTCACGCTGAGTGATTTTTCTCTGGAGCTCAGGCAAAGCCTCAATTTTTCCGTAAGGAGTATATTGAGCCATAAGACTCACCGCTGTTTCACTGCCGAGATTATCATAAATCCACTGCAAAACCTTTATGCTTTGATTTGTGTTTTTAGGCAGAATAAGGTGACGCACTATCATACCCTTTTGCATTATCCCCTTTTCATCATATACATTTTCGCTGCACTGCCGTCTCATTTCGATGAGAGCCTCTGAGGCAAAGGCAAAATAGTCCTCTGCTTCACTGTATCGCTTGCTTTTTTCGCTGTCAATATATTTAAGGTCAGGCAGATAAATGTCAACGAGTCCCTCAAGGCTTTTTAGTGTTTCAGTTCTTTCATAGCCTGAGCTGTTATAAACAACGGGCACGCTACTTTTATATTCTGAAAGCACCTTCCTCAGCGGCAAAGCATAGTGAGTAGGGTTGACAAGGTTTATGTTATGTACCCCTGCCGAAATAAGAGACGAGAAGATTTCCTTAAGCCTTTCTTCGCTTATTATTCTGCCTTCACCACAGTGGCTTATTGAATAATTCTGGCAGTAAGCACAGCCTAAATTACAGCCTGAAAAGAAAACAGTACCGCTGCCCTTTGTGCCGCTTATGGGAGGCTCCTCCCAAAAATGCGGTGCAGCTCGTGCCACCTTGAAATCCCACGGCATTTTGCAGTAGCCTGAATTTTCATCACGGTCTATACCACACATTCTCGGACACATATTGCATTTCATATTATCACCTGCCTTGACCTTTATATTTTAGCACATTCTAAAAGAAAAATCCACTCTCAAAACATTTCTGAGAGTGGACATATTAATTTAATTTACAATTATTATGCAAGATGCACTGTAGCCTCCGTCAGCCGTTGTAACTATAATTTCACAACTGCCCTTGCTCTTTGCAGTGACCTTGCCGCTTGATGAAACACTTGCAACTGCAGGATTACTTGACTGCCATGTCACCTTTTTGTTGGTTGCGTTTGTCGGGTTAGCAACCGCTGTCAGAGTGTAAGCATAGCCTACATTCATTATAAGACCGCCCGATTCCTTAATAGACACGCCTGTAACAGGTATAACCTTGACAGTGACCTTGCAGGTTGCTGTTTTGCCGTTTGAGGTTTTGCAGGTGATAACTGCAGTGCCGTTGGCAACAGCTGTAACAACGCCCTTTGAGCTTACCTTAACAATGCTCTTGTCACTTGATGACCATGTAACTGTCTTTACACTTGTATTGGAGGGTGAGAATGTGGGAGTCAGAGTTGCCGTGCCACCCTTGCTCAAGGTCAGGGAGGTTTTATTGAGCTTGATGCTTGTGGGCTTGACATGAGTAACCTTAACGGTGATTTCTGCTGTCTTTTTGCCTGAATTTGTTGTAACTGTAATAACAGCACTCTTGCCTGCCTTAAGGCCCTTGACATTGCCCGCCTGAGAAACCTTAACAGTGGAGGGTGAGCTGGAAGACCACTTAAGTGTCTTATCCGTTGCGTTTGAGGGTGAAACCGTAACAAGCTTTTTAATCTTCACAATTTCACCGTAAGGTACTGAAACTGTTGTCTTTGAAAATTTGACCGATGTGGGCACAACAGCCTTGACTGTTACTTTACACTTGGCAGTTTTGCCCGTGTCTATTGTCTTGCAGGTAACATATGCTGTTCCCGGCTTTACACCTATGATTTTGCCCTCAGCAGTAACCTTGACAATCTTTGTGTCTGAGGATGTCCAGATAAGAGCTTTATTGGTTGCATTCGAGGGTGAAATTGTGGCTTTAAGATTATATGTGCTGCCGTGCTTTATTGAAAGCTTTGTTTTATTAAGAGTAACCTTTTTAGTGTCAATTACCTTAAGAACCGTAACCTTGCATTTAGCAGTATACTTGCCGTTGGCAGTGGTACCTGTTATATAAGTTGTGCCAGCTTTAACAGCAGTTATCTTGCCCTTTGAGTTTACTTTTGCAATTTTACTGTTTTCAGACTTCCATGTAACCTTAAGATTTGTGGCATCACTCGGAAGTATTGTTGCTGACAGTGTCTTTGTTTTGCCCTCATAGAGCTTTAGAGAGGTGTTGCTAAGATTAATGCCTGTTGCCTTAACCTTGACAGTAACTGTGCAGGTTGCACCCACCATTGGGTTATCTTCAGATGTGCACTTGATAACTGCCTTGCCACCGCCTACAGCTGTGACTCTGCCCTCATTATCCACACTTGCTATTTTTTTGTCAGAGCTTGACCACTTCACATTTTTGAAGGTTGCATCAGCAGGCGACACCTCAGGGCTGAGAGTGAATGACTGACCTTTATAAAGAGTGTGGCTTCTGTAATTCGTTTCATCACCGAAGGTGAGCTCAATATTCTGAACATGAACTTTCTTTTTAACCGTTACTGTGCATATTGCCTTTATTCTGCCGTCGGCGCTTGTGCAGGTGATTATTGCTGTACCCTTGCCGATGCCTGTAACCTTGCCGTCTGCAGTAACAGTTGCAACCGCTTTGTTGTCACTTGAATAGGTAACACTTTTATCTGTTGTGTTTTCAGGGAAGACGGTTGCTTTAAGATTAAAGGTTTCGGTGGTATAAATGCTGTTGACACCGTAGTTTAGTATAATGGTTTCAGCTTTTATTTTTACCGTTACCTTGCAGCTTGCCTTATAACCGCCGATTACAGTTTTGCAGCTGATCAGAGCAGTACCGTCAGAAACACCCGTGACAACGCCGTTTTCGTCAACCGTGGCTATATCAGGATTTTCACTGACCCATTCAAGTTCTTTATTGTCAGCAGTTTCGGGATAAACCGTAGCTGTGAGCTGCTTGCTTTCGCCGGCATAGACTTCATGTTCCTGTTTATCCATAACCACACCGCCGGGCTTAGAGCCAACACCAATGAGTGAAAGAGGGAAGGTGTTACTCCACACTCTCTGCAGTGAGCTTGAGGGATGTATGCAGTCTTCACTGTATTCGGGAAGAAGTGCGTCAGGGTCAAGAGGATTTGCTGAAACAGCACAGAAATCAACATATCCGTCATGCTCTGTGGTTGTAGCAAGCCACTCATTGACATCCTTAGCAAGCTGCCAGTCTGCCTCAAATTCGGCAGGAGTTCTCACATAAGTGCCACCGTCACCGAAATAATCTCTCGTTGTGCCTTTCCACTGAGTTATGCCAACAGCAATAACCTTTATGCCTGCATCATGGCAAGCCTTGAATATTGCACGGTAGCCCTCTATAAGCTCATTGAGTGAGGGCTGGACAACACCGGGATAGTGCTGTGTGCTGTCATTGCAAACAGGATGTATAATATCGTTGACGCCTATTTTAACCACAACATATTCCACTGAAGACTGATTGAGCACGTCTCTTGTAAATCTCTGAAGCAAAGACTCTGCATAAAGATATGAGCCCAGACCCAAACCCGGATAAAGCATGCAGTTGCCTATAATGCCCTTGCCTGCAACACCCACATTTGTTATGTTTTCATCCTCATAAAGTGCCTGAGCAAGATAAAGAGGAAAATCATTTGCAACGGTTGAGTCACCAACCACCACAACGCTGTAGCCTGCATCACCTGACAGAACATCAAGGCTTGCAAGCAAAGGAACAATCTTAACAAAGCTGTATGTCAGCTTTAAGTTTATGCTGCTGCCCATGCCGAAGCCCTCAAGCAGACCTGCAAGCACATCCAACATCTCTTTATCGTCAATAACGCTTTTGAGCATATCGAAGTCTTCTTCTTTAACAGCATCGCCTGTGGCAATAAAGGTGTCAGCACCCGAAAGACCCATTGTATTCACTTCGAGAAAAGAGTCCACATAGGTTGTTACTGCAATTTTTTCGTGAGCCACAACATCAAATGTTATGGGGTCAGAATAAAGCTCTTCACCGGGAGCAAGAGTAACACCGGGATAACCGTCTCTGAAAGTGACATATTTAAGAGATTTTGTATCTATTTTACTTTTAACGCTTCCGTCTCTGTCCTTCACACTCTTGGCAACTGTCATACCGTTTATCTGAACAGGCTTTGTGTTATAGTGGTTTGATATCTTAATTCTCAGCTTTGAACCGCTTGCAGTGGGCGTGATTACCGATCTTACAGTCACTTCTGTCAGGCTGTCATCACCTATAAGGCTGCCGATTATTGAGCCTGCTTCACCCAGACCGTCTATCTGCACCTGAGTGGGCGCAGTGCCCCATGCACAAATCCACTTTCCATCATCCTGCGCTGCAGCTGAAGCTTCGGGAGAACACAGCAGTGCCATAGCAGCACACACTGCAACTGCCACAAATGTGAGAAGTGTTTTTATCATTCGCTTCATAATACTTATCCTTTCAACAAGAATTGTTTCATTTTGTCTTATTGCTTACCCTTTGTTTGAGGAGGTCTTTTTGCCTGCTGAGATCTTTTTTGCTGAGGCTTTTTCTGCGAAGGCCTTTTTACACTCTGACTTTTTGCACTCTGACTTTTTGCACTCTGACTTTTTGCCTGAGGTCTTTTTGCATTTTTTGAGCCTGAAGCTGCCTTTTTAGCCTTCGCTGTGAGAGCCTTTATTGTTTTATCATCAATTACTCCGAAAAATTTGCACAGCATATAGGCAAGATAGCCTGCACACGCAAGGAAAAGAAGTATAGAAACAACAAGGAACAGCTTTGAGCCGACTATAGATGAAATTATGCCCATTATAAAGCCTGCAGCACTTCTTTCAATATCCTGAGAAGCTATAAGGTTTATGGTGGTAATTTCTTCACCTGCATAATAAACCTTAGCCTGCCCCATAATGGTGCCTGCCTTGACCGGTGCCGTAACCTCTGAGGGAACGCTGCCGTCAACTATCTCAAATGACACTGCAGCGGTGGTAACCTTTGAGGGCACAAGTGCTGAGGTTTCCTTTTCGGGAATGAGTCTCAATTTATCTGTATCCTTGCCTGCTTTGACATCAACGAATGCAACGCTCTGCTCAGGTGAGACAACTACTCTGTATCTGATATTGTCATAAACCCAGTTCAGCATTGTCTGTGCATCGTTAAAGCCGGTGTTTTCTTTAGAATCGTCTGAGTCAATATTCATCAGCTTGCCGCCCATAACAACTGTGAGATATGAGTAGCCGTCCATATTTGACACAGCGGCAACACACTCGCCTGCCTCATCTGTCATTGTGTATTTTCCACCCGTTACGGACTTGTGATAATAGTCGCTGATTGAGGCGTTCATCATCTTATTGTTTGATGTAACTGTTTTTTCCTCTCTATCATCATAAGCCTTGATTACAAAGCTTTTGGCGGAAAAAGCGTCGGAAAAGACGGGATAGCTCAGGGCGTACTTAAGAAAAGCAGCCATATCCTTTGCAGTGGTGTACTGTCCTTCTTCGTCAAAGCCGTGAATATTTTTTATTACGGTGCTGCTGCAGCCGAGCTTGGTCATAAGAGCCTGCATTTCGCCTATAAAGCCCTCAAGTGAGCCTGAAATCTCATAAGCAATAATGCTTGCAGCATCGTTGGCACTGTAAATGACCATGCAGTCAACAAGATCTTTTTTGCTGACCCTTTCGCCCTCTTTGTACCCTGCCGTTCTCACACCGTAATCATATTTCACAAGTGAGCGGTTTTTGTCGGTGACCTTGACCTTTTCGTCAAGATCGCCCCACTTTTCAATTGCAACAACGGCAGCTATGAGCTTGATAAAGCCTGCTATGGGCACCTTTTTATCTGCGCCCTTATTGAAAAAGACTGTTCCTTCCTCATCAAGACTTTCAAGATAACATACCTGCGAGCGCAGCTTGTCCGTCACATCCTCGGAAGCGAAAATTGCCCCTGATGAAAAAACCGATGCAAAAACTGATAAGCTGAGCAATAAAACAAGTAACAACGAAACTGACTTTTTCATTATAATCACCTCATGTGTAAATTTTGTGAAATTTCCCCTATATATTTGCAATAAATTTAAATATATGATATTATAAACGGGAACTCAATGTTCTAATGTCTTATTATACCAATTGCTTTATGAAAAGTACAGACCTTTAAAATAACTTTTTGTTAAATATCAGAGGAACGGTGTTAAATTATGATATATGTTACAGGTGACACTCACGGCATTGCCTCACGCTTCAATGACCCCAGACTAAGAAAATTAAAGCAGGGCGATACCCTCATTGTCTGCGGTGACTTTGGCTTTTTATGGAACGGCAGCAAGGATGAAATTAATGTGCTGAAAAAGCTCAGCAAGAAAAAATATAACATCTGCTTTGTTGACGGCACTCACGAAAACTTTGATATGCTCTCTGCTATAAAAATCAAAAAGTGGAACGGCGGCAAGGTGCACCACATAGCCTCAAACATTTTTCACCTTATGAGAGGTCAGGTCTTTGAGATAGAGGGTACCAAAATTTTCACCATGGGCGGCGGAGAAAGTCCTGATATTGATATACGCTTTGAAATGGACACTTGGTCGGATATGGAAATTCCCACCAGAGAAGAGCTTGTGGAGGGCGTAGAAAACCTGCAGAAGTACGGCGGTAAGGTTGATATAGTTATCACCCATGAGCCCCCTGCAAAGATAAAAGATTTCCTTATGCTGCAGACAGGCGCAGATGCAAGCATCACTGCAATCAACACCTATCTTGAGGATGTAAGCAGAATTTGTCAGTTCAAGCATTGGTACTTCGGTTCACTGCACATGGATAAATTTATTTCCACCACACACATCTGCGTTTTCAATAACATCATCAATGCAAAAACAGGCGAAATACTCACAAGGTAAAAATATCCCTGCAATTTCCAGCCGTCACAGCAGTGTGGCGGTTGTTTTTTTCAAATGTAAACTTTTGTTGCGCCATTGTAAAGCAGTTGCGGTAGAGTTTTCAGATTCACAATGCTACAATTAGGGTGACGTTAGTCGAAAACTAAAGGAGGTTTTATTATGAAACTGTCAGAAAAAATATTGAATTTGAGAAAAGCACGGAATATGTCGCAGGAAGAATTAGCTGAAAAACTCGGAGTATCCCGTCAGGCGGTCTCTCGTTGGGAAGTCGGCTCTGCCCTCCCTGATGCATCAAATATATTACAGCTCAGCAAGCTTTTCGGCGTGTCAGCAGATTATTTGCTCAATGATGATTACAAAGGCGAAGCACCTGCACCCATTAAAAGCAGAACCGTCAGCTCTGTTGCAGGCACACTTGTCAATAAAATTATATCTTTATGCGCAGCCGGCTTCGGATTTGCGGGCAACTTTATTATTTATGTGATGTCTCGTTTTATCGCAGTGGATGTTCCGCACAGGTACTACAACTCCGAAACGGATTCTTATTGGCATACTTGGGGTGACGGTTACAGCTACAGATATTTTATAGAAGAATACAGATTAGAACTTCTTTCTGTAATCTTCTGGCTTATGCTGATAGTCGGTCTTTTCATCGCCTTTATGCCAAAGGATAAATTCTTGAGTTTCCTCGGTAAAGCCAAAGAGTTCATAAAGCATAAGGCAGCAAAAAAGAAATCAGAATAAAAAAGCAGCAGACTACCGTAAAAAGCAGTCTGCTGAAATTATTCAGGTATACTTTAAATCAGTCTTCTTCCTTGTTTGGGAATAAGGTTGCCTTAATTGCAGAGGGAGTGATGTTCTTTTTGAGATGTCCCCAAGTGTCTCTGAAACGGATGTTGAAGGGAGGATCCCATTCACTTTCATCTGCAGGCTTAATTCCCATTTTGCGAAGCACGGGAACTTCATTTCTGACTCTGACCTTGAACGACTCATAGTCAGCATTCATTGACTTTGTCCAGCCTCTTTCAGCTACAGCAATCATTCTTGGGAAGCACATATAACCCATTCTGTCAAAGTCTTCAATATATTCTGTCCAGATGGGAGTTTCCACACCGAGCACACCGTTTCTGCCTGTGCTGCTGAGCTTTTCGAGATAAGGCTCATAGTTATATGTCTTTGTCAGCGGTGTCATGCCGTAGGGATAGTCGAGATAATAATGATAGAAATCCTCTATAATAATTCTGCCGCCCTGATTTGCAAACTCTTCACTCTTGTGAGCTCTGTCCATCCAGTCGCAGATTATTGTGTTTTTGTTGAGGATGCCTGAGTTAAGGCTCTCATTCCAAGCGAGCACTTCCTTGCCCTTGCTTTCAAGATAGGCAATTATACGGTTGGCAAAATAACCCTGAAGCTCTTCAACATTACCGAGCTTTTCGTCTTTAATTCTCTGCTGACAGGCACTGCAGTTGCACCAACGTGCCTTGGGAGCCTCGTCACCGCCGATGTGGATATACTTACAGGGGAACAGCTCCATAACCTCGTCGAGTATGCCGAAGCAGAAATCAAAGACCTCTTCCTTACCTGCACAAAGGATATTCTTGAAGATGCCGCCTGTGGTTTCAAGAGGAATCTGCACACCTCTGCATGAGAGCTCGGGGTACGAGGAGACCATAGCTGTAACATGACCGGGCATATCAATTTCAGGCACAACCTCAATAAATCTTTCTTTACAGAAGGCTATAACGTCACGGATTTCCTCTTTGGTGTAGTATCCGCCGTATTTTTCCATATTCTTTGAGCCGAAGCCGTGGCAGTCACGCCATGAGCCTTTTTCATTAAGCAGAGGATATTTTTCACTTTCAATCCTCCATCCCTGATCATCGCAAAGATGCCAGTGGAAAATATTGAACTTATATCTTGCTGCAGCCTCTATGTATGTTTTGATTTCGTCAATAGTCTGCATATGTCTTGCAGAGTCAATCATAAAGCCTCTGTAAGGGAAAGCAGGTGCATCATAAATTGTGCAGTGGGGTGCTTTGCCTGTTGCTGCAATCTGCTCAAGAGTTTTAGCTGCGTAGTATCTGCCCTTTTCACCCTTTGAGACAACCTGAATACCCTTTTCGTCAATTTTAAGATAATAAGCCTCATCTGAAAAGTTTTCGTTCAGGCTATATTCAATACTGTTCAGATCGAGCCAGCTTTCGCCGCCTGTAAACTCAATGCTGTTCGGCTTTGGGATAACATTCAAAATCATATTTTTCACCTCAAAAATGTGTTTGCACACTTAATCAGTTTGATTATACTTTATTTTTTAAGATAATTCAACCGCAAACGGAATATTTATTATTATTTAATAATGTTCAGGGTGATAACAATGTATAGCATTATCAATCTTTTATGCGGAATAGGAATGTTTCTTATAGGCATGTCACTTATGAGTGACAGCACCACGGCAGCCTTTGGTGAAAAGCTGAAGGATATTCTTTCACGTCTGACAAAAAATAAAATCAGCGGAGTGCTGACAGGCTTTGCAGTTACAGGTGTTATACAGAGCTCCTGCGCCACCACAGTGACAGCCGTTTCCTTTGTTGATGCAGGTCTTCTTGCCCTGACCGGCGCTGTGGGAATTGTAATGGGAGCAAATATAGGCACAACAGTCACAAGTTTAATTATAGCCTTCAATTTTTCTGATGTTGCTCCCCTTGCAATTTTTATAGGTGCCTTTATGAAATTGTTGTGTAAAAATGAAAAGCTGCAGAGCGTGGGCATAATACTCAGCGGCTTCGGCATTTTGTTTGTGGGGCTTAACACTATGGCTTCTTCCTTCGAGTCACTAAAGGACAGCTCTGCCTTTTTATCCTTTGTTACCGCCTCTCAGGGCAAGCTCCGTGGTGTAATCACCGGATTTATTATGACAGCGGTTATGCAAAGTTCCTCAGCAACGGTGGGCATTTTGCAGGCACTTGCCATGCAGGGGCTTATCCCCACAGAAAGTGCTTTTTACATTATTCTCGGTCAGAATATAGGTGCAGTTATACCCGTTATAATTTCATCTGTAGGCACAGCTAAAACAGCCAAGCAGGTGGGCGTGATACATCTGCTGTTTAACCTTATAGGCACAGTTATTTTTATTGTACTCATGGAATTTGTACCCATAGGCAGATTATTGTCTTTCGCAGACAGCGACAGCATGAAAATTTCACTGTTTCATATAATCTTCAATGTGCTGTCCACAGTTATTCTTCTTCCGTTTTCTGACGGGCTTATAAATATCAGCAACAAACTGCTGAATTTTAATATTATTTCAAAAAGCACCAAACCGAAACATTGCTTTTAAAGAAATTCTTCAGCAATTTTTTCCTTAATCCTCGTTAACTTGCAAACAAAATAATTCTACAGCAGAAATTTTTTAGATATGCCAACGAAAATAAAAAATTTGTCACTAAAAGGTTTAAAAATTCTGTGCTTTTGTGTATAATAAGGGTAATAGTTCAAAAAGAATCAGGAGAGTAGAATTATGAAAAGAAGTTATGAAGGATGGGCCGGCTTTGAAAGCGGAACATGGACAAATGAAATCAATGTCAGAAGTTTCATCAAGCACAACCATGTGCCTTATGACGGCGACGAAAGCTTTCTTGAGGAGCCTACACAGAATACATTAGATTTATGGGATCAGGTTCTTGAGCTTTCCCGTCAGGAGCGTGAAGCAGGCGGTGTGCTCGATATGGACACAAGCATCATTCCCACAATTACATCACACGGTCCCGGATATCTTAACAAAGACAAAGAAAAGATTGTCGGCTTTCAGACAGATAAGCCCTTCAAGCGTGCACTTCAGCCATACGGCGGCATACGCATGGCAGAGAAGGCATGTGCCGACAACGGATATAAGGTTGACCCTCAGATAAGTGAATTCTTTAAAATTCACAGAAAAACTCACAATGCAGGTGTTTTCGATGCTTATACCCCCGAAATGAGAGCCTGCCGTTCAAGCCATATTATCACAGGTCTTCCTGATGCTTACGGCAGAGGCAGAATTATCGGTGACTATCGCCGTGTTGCTCTTTACGGTGTTGACAGACTTATCGAAGATAAGATGGAGCAGAAAGCCACAACACGCTCAGCTATGTATTCACACGTTATCCGTGACAGAGAAGAGCTCTCAGAGCAGATAAGAGCACTTGAGGAGCTTAAAAAGATGGCTGAAAGCTACGGCTATGATATTTCTCTGCCCGCAAAAAACACAAAAGAAGCTATTCAGTGGCTTTATTTCGCATATCTCGGTGCAGTTAAAGAGCAGAACGGTGCAGCAATGTCACTGGGCAGAACCTCCACCTTCCTGGATGCATATGCAAGACGTGACCTTGCAAACGGCACCTTTACCGAAAAGGAAATTCAGGAAATGGTTGACCATTTCGTTATGAAGCTGCGTCTTATAAAATTTGCACGTACTCCCGAATACAACGCTCTTTTCTCAGGTGACCCTCAGTGGGTAACAGAGTCAATCGGCGGCTGTGCAATTGACGGCAGACACTTGGTTACAAAGATGTCCTTCCGTTATCTTCACACACTGAAAAACTTAGGTCCTGCGCCTGAGCCTAATCTCACGGTTCTCTGGTCAAAGAGACTGCCCGAAAACTTCAAGCGTTACTGCGCTAAAATGTCAATTGAAACTTCATCAATTCAGTATGAAAACGATGACCTTATGAGATTCACTCACGGTGACGACTATGCAATTGCCTGCTGTGTTTCATCAATGAGACTTGGCAAAGAGATGCAGTTCTTCGGTGCAAGAGCAAACCTTGCAAAGTGTCTGCTTTATGCAATCAACGGCGGTGTTGACGAAATCACCAAAAAGCAGGTTGGCCCTGAGTTCACACCCATCACATCGGAATATCTCGATTATGACGAGGTTATGAGAAAGTATGATGCAATGATGCGCTGGCTTGCAGAGGTTTATGTCAACACTCTCAACATCATTCACTATATGCATGATAAATATTGCTATGAGAGACTTCAAATGGCTCTGCACGATAAAAATGTAACACGCTGGTTCGCAACAGGCATTGCAGGCCTCAGCGTTGTTGCAGACTCACTGTCAGCTATCAAATATGCAAAGGTTAAGGTTATCAGAGATGAGGACGGTCTTGCTGTTGACTATAAGGTTGAGGGTGACTTTCCCAAGTTTGGCAACGACGATGACCGTGTTGACAAAATTGCTCACGATATAGTGCATATCTTTATGGAGCACGTGAGAAAGAATCACACCTACAGAAACGGTATACCCACCACCTCAATTCTCACAATCACATCAAATGTTGTTTACGGCAAGGCTACAGGCTCAACACCTGACGGAAGAAAGCGTGGCGAAGCCTTTGCTCCCGGTGCTAACCCGATGCACAGACGAGACACACACGGTGCAATTGCATCTCTTTCCTCTGTTGCAAAGCTTCCCTTCCTTGATGCACAGGACGGTATTTCAAATACCTTCTCAATTATCCCCGGTGCCCTTGGCAAGGATGACAGAATTTTCACCGGCGACATTGACATAGACTGCATAGGCGGTGCTTGCAGCAACCCCACCCTTTTTGAGGGTCTTGATGCAGATAATATCGACTAAAAAACAAAGGAGGTCATAATTATGGCAGCAACACAAAACCAGATTGACAATCTTGTTTCCCTTCTTGACGGCTATGTTGAAAAGGGCGGACATCATCTCAATATAAATGTTTTCACAAAAGAAACTCTTCTCGACGCTCAGGCTCACCCTGAAAAATATCCTCAGCTCACAGTCAGAGTCAGCGGCTATGCCGTTAACTTCATCAAGCTGACTAAAGAGCAGCAGGACGAGGTTATTTCAAGAACCTTCCACGATAATATCTGAAGAAGTGACGTTTAAATGAAAGGTTATATCCATTCAGTCGAAAGCTTCGGCACCGTTGACGGGCCGGGAATACGCTTTGTTGTGTTTTTGCAGGGTTGTCCCCTGAGATGCAAATTCTGCCACAACCCCGACACTTGGGCTCTTCGGCAGGGTACAGAAATGACAAGCGATGAGCTTATCGACTCTTATATGAAAAACCGTGCATTTTACTCTAAGGGCGGCATAACTGTCACCGGCGGTGAGCCTCTTATGCAGCTCAGTTTTGTCACGGAGCTTTTCACAAAAGCCAAGCAATACGGCATTCACACCTGCATTGACACCTCAGGCATCACCTACCGTGAAAATGACAGCGACTATGAAAACAGCCTTCGCAAGCTCATTGCGGTCACAGACCTCGTTATGCTGGACATCAAGCATATTGACAGCGAAAAACACAAAGCTCTCACAGGCTCAGGCAACGAAAATATCCTTGCCTTTGCAAAATTCCTTGAAAAAACCAATGTTGAGCTTTGCGTAAGACACGTTGTTATTGAGGGTATAACCGACAACGCCGATGACCTGATAAATCTTGGCAGATTTATCGGCAAACTGAAAAACCTTCGCTATCTTGATGTGCTCCCCTATCACACCTTAGGCGTGAATAAATATAAAGAAATGGGGCTTAGCTATCCTCTTGAGGGTACTCTGCCGACATCAAAAGAAAAGGCACTTGAAGCCAAAACTCACATAATGTCGGGCATTAAAGAAGCAAGAACAAAAAAATAAAAATTTCCCTGCTATGCCGAGTGTTCCTCAAGAACGCTCAGCAGTTTTATTCGCCTTGTGGCGAGTTTTATTGCTGCACAGTGTTATTATGCTTCGCATAGTGTTATTTGCTTTGCAAGTTTTTGGCGAATAAAATAACACTGAAACTTTAAGTTTCAATAACACTATTGCCCAAAGGCAATAATATCACTCTGCCCTCAGGCAGAATAACACTAAAAGTTTTCCCTGCGCTTAAACAAGCACAGGGAATTTTTCACATCTTGCTGTATTCATAAAAATCACTTGCAACACACCACGCATCATTTTCTTTTTTCATTTCAAGGAAAGCGCGGGTTATTTTTTTATTATTTCCTTCACCTTCGATATAATCAAGCTCAACTTCAGCCATACTATCAGATGTATATTTAATATTCTTTATATCCAATTCCATTTGACAGTACTCCGTTCCCATAGACCACATACTTTCAAAAACATCTGAGTCAAGTCCTAACAAGCCTGAAGAAAAGAAGGATAAAATCTTGCCTCCGACATATCCACCTAACTTCATTTCTGCTTTAAGCTCAGATTTAAAGCGTGCTGTGCAACACTTCAACAAACTGTCAAAATCGCCGTCGTTGTATGATTGTTCAAACTTCTCGACTGTATCATATATACGTTCTTTGTTGCTGCCTGAAGTCAGAAGAAACGAATTCAAAATATTCTCTGTATAGTATTTATAAGCACTGATTGAAATAACAGCAATTAAAATAACAGATATTATTTTTTTCATAGTTTATGACAATTCGTTGCCGTCTGCATCTGTTCTTTTGCCCATAAATATCATAACAGCATCATAGATATTCCATGCCCATGTTGCAAAAAAGCCGATAACACCAATTCCTATAAAAGTAAGAAGCAGACATGCTACAGTAGCAACTATTTTATAAATTGCTTTTTGCTTGTTTCCTAAATAGAATTCATGCAATCCTAAATTGCCTAAAAAAATTGCCAAGAGCCCGGCTACAATTTTACTTTTCTCTCCAACAGTGCCTGAATTCGAAGCCGAACCTTTTGACTTTTTGAGCGCAACACCACATTTTACACATACTGCCGCCATTTCACTAGTTTCACTTCCACAGTTTGGGCAATAATTTGCAGCGGCTCCTTTTGAAACACCGCACTTCACACATACAGCAGCATTATCTGCCATTTCACTACCGCAATTTCTGCAATACATAATCATTCCTCCGTTTTCCATTATTTTTTTGTATTCACCAAAATTCGGTATACATATTATACTCGATATATCGAGCATTGTCAATAATAAGAGTATAAATTATTATTGTTTTAGGTGATTTACATGATTTCTTATGAACCTTTTTATAAAACAATAAAAGAAAGAAATATATCTACATACAAATTAATTAATCAATACGGAATAAGCAGAAGTCTGATAGACCGCTTAAAGCACAACAAACCCATAAGCACTGTCACTTTGAATGATCTTTGCACTATATTACATTGCAAGGTCGAAGATGTTCTTCTCTTTACAGAAGACAACAAAACATAAAAACAGAACCATCCTCAACGGATGGTTCTTATTATTTTGCTATTTTATCCTTCCCAAGGCACACTGTCATCCTTTTTGGTTGCCTTGGTTTTCTTTTTGTTATTCATAATAATCACAATAGCTACAACGGCTACTGCCACCACTGCAATAACAGCCACAATGCTTATGCCAACGCCGCCTGAAATTTTACCGGTTGTTACCACAGTTTCACCTGCCTGAGATCCCACAGAGCCGAAGACACGCTCTGCATAGTCCACAACAATGACACAAGGGATGCCTATTTCTGATGTGAAATATTCGAGTGCTGTGTCAACAACATCTCCGCTGAGCTCAAAAGTAGTTAAATTGACAAATTCCGACTCAGCCATATTACTCTTGTCGCTCATACTCACAAAGCTTGAAGAAAGTCCCAAGCCTTTGATATTTTCTGTCATTTCCTTGATAACGGCAGCATAATCCGTGTCAAGTGAATAGCCAAAATAGTTGGTGTTGATATACTTATTCATTGCTTCGCCGTATTCGGTATATTCGCCGAACATAGAATTGATACTGTAATCAATATTATCACCAACCCATGCAATTGTATAATATCCGTCGCCCTCTTCATTAGTGAGGAAAACAAGCAGAATGTTATCCTCCACTGCACTTGAGTCACCGAAATATTGCATATATTTTTCGTTGGCATAGTCCTGCATGGTTGCCTCGTCATAAACTACACCGTCCTCATATGTGACAGTCACATTGCCTGCAGGCATAAGCAGATAAAAAGCAAGAAAAGCAAAGAATATAAACAAAATAACCGCTGTCAGGCAACCTGTGCCGATGCCACCGTAACCGCCGCCGAAGTGCCAACGAGGGCCGTGAAAGAACGGGCCGTGATGATGGTGGTGATGATGAGGGGGTCTGTGAGGTGGCCCTCCAAATCCGCCGGGATGCGGTCCGCCACCGAAGCCGCCGGGTCTTGGTCCCCCGCCGAATGAGCCTCCACTGAATCCGCCGCCTCTTGAGCCGCCGCCAAAGCTGCCACCGCCGAAGCCTCCGCCGCTTCTTCCTCCACCGGGTCCTGCCATAATATCAACATCCTTTCTGTTTGTCTTGTCAGTTTGATTTTATCACTTACTGCAAAGCTTGTCAATAAAAATTCCCCACAGATTTAGCCGAGTGTTCCTAAGGACACTCGGCAGTTTTATTCGCCTTACGGCGAGTTGTATTGCTTCGCAGTTTTATCGTGTTTCGCACAGTGTTATTGTCCTTCGGACAGTTTTAGCGAATAAAATAACACTGAAGCCGTAA
>JAFTLT010000061.1 GCA_017452785.1 Clostridia bacterium
AAGGATAAGCTGACGGTGCTTCAATATGCTCTCGAGCAGTACACAAATGCGGATGAAAAAGACATCCCTGAAAGTGTGATTGAGGCCTTTGTAGTGAAGATTGTTGCAAAGAGGGACGGCTTTGACTGGTATCTCCGCTTTGACGGCGACCCCAATGACCCTCTGCACATGAAAACCGAGGGTAAAAGAAGAAAAAACAGTTCTGTTTCTGTGGTTGGCGGTAAACTGCCAACCAAGCAGAATTGCGACACAGGCAGCTGTTGCTAATGGTGGGAAATAATTCCTACTCACTTCACAAAGTTCGCTGAAGTTACTTTGACGCTTGATAATGCACAGGAATATGTCTATTCCATCTCCCCAACCCGCAGAGTAAAATGCTGGCGAGATATTGAAGTAAAACTGTATATTTAAAATGAACTCCTCACCGAGAAATCGGTGGGGAGTTTTTGTGTGAGTGGTTGTTTTAAGTAAATATACTTGTTGACATAGTTTTGTGTTAACCGAAATTTGATTAATATTTTTATTGACTTTTAGATTCACATGTGTTATTATATCTTATAAAGAAAGGAGTAATGAAAAATGGCTTATACAAAATTTGGTGAATTTATGAGAATATTGCGAATAAAGAATCACGAGGTTATGGGAGATACTGCCAAGTTGTTTAATGTAAAATTACCCTTTGTTTCAGCAGTAGAAAACGGAAAAAGAAATGTACCGGAAGAGTGGATTCCCACTTTAATTGAATACTACAACTTAAGTGCAAGTGAACAAGTTGAGCTTAGAGATGCAGTTGAACACTCTAAAACTCAAGTTAAAATACCACTTACCGGTGCGAATGTTGTGCAACGCAGAGCCGCTATACAATTTCAGCGTTCTTTCGAAAACCTAGATGAAAATACTGCCAGTGCAATTATTGAACTTCTCAACAAGGAGGACAATTAATGGATTACGAAACCAAACCTGCCAGCCGTAACGAGTTAAGATTATATGCTAAACTATTCCGTTCAATATGCAGAGTTTCTGAGACCGAACCTATTGACCCTATTAAACTTCTTGATAAGCTACCTGAATTTGAGGGGTTCGAGGATGTTAGATATGAAATAGTTTATAATAACGCGCTTCCCGGTAATGTTCCTGCCCAGTGTGAAAAAGATGAATTCGGTTGGTTAATTCAAATTAAAGAATCTACATATAATAGGGCTTACGAAAAAAATTCAGGTGGTGACCGTATGCATATTATGCATGAGATTATGCACCCGTTTGCAGACAAGCTTGGATTTAAGCCTGTTTTTTCAAGACAATTAACCAAAAGCACTCCTTGTTTTAGACGGCTTGAGTGGATAGTTATGGCTCTTGCAGGAGAAGTGATGATGCCATATGAAGCAACAAAAAATATGTCGATTGCGGAACTGATGAATACTTATGGTGTTTCAAAAGCAGCCGCACAAAAACGATCAACATATTAAAATATTCTTTCAGCAAAGGACGGTGATGTAATTATGAGTGTGTTGGTTTTAAAAACAAAAAGCACTGTAAAGATTGTTGGCGCAATCAATACAATGCTCTTCTCCGAATGTTGCCATTCGTACCTTGGTAAGTACATAATAGCACTATCCGGAGAAAAATGCAACAAATATCACACAAAAAGTGTGACTTTTTGTTGCGATAATGTTATGCAAAAAACAAAAATAATTCCGGAGGTGTCATAATATGACCAGTAAAACAATGAGGGACAACCCTCTTTTTATGCGTAACAATTTCAAAGCTTCAGGCAAGTGGGGACTTCCACTTATACAAAAGCAAAATTTATCTACGGATAATATTATGTTGGTAGCTTGTTCAGATACAAGAGCCAATGACAACGAAGAAAACAAACAAAAAGGTGTTCATTTTTTTGTTGATGACTACCGTTTTAATGGTATTTATGACAATCCCGACAGAACGCTTGCAAGATACTCACAATATTCCTTCTTGCTCTCACCTGATTTTTCAACATATACCGACATGGAATTATGGCGACAGCTTCAGAGTGTTGCTAAAAATCGTTGGGTAGGAGCATATTGGCAAAGTAAAGGTTTAACGGTTATTCCAACTATAAGTTGGGGACTTTCTCAAAGCTATGAGTTTTGCTTTGACGGTGTAGAGAAAGGAGCAACAGTTGCTATCGGTATGATAGGTTGTAAACAGTCTAAACTTAACTTTATGCGTGGCTACAATGAAATGTTAAGAAAACTTGAGCCTGAAAAAATCATCTGTTTTGGTAGTCCGTTTGATGAAATGCAAGGCAACATTATCACTGTTGATTATCGTGATTCACGAAAGGTGGTGCGATAATATGGGTGGCAGAGGAACTTATGCAAGCGGAAATAATGTTGCTTACAAGTATGAAGCCGTTGATTCTTTTGAAGGTGTTAAAATTCTTCAAGGAATAAAAGGAACCGGGCTACATGATTTACCTGCTGAAGCTCATTCAAGTAATATGTATATGAAGCTTCATAGCGATGGTACAATGAATATGCTTCGAATTTACGGTAAAGATCACTACCTTAAAGCAGAAATCGGTTATCACCCAGAGCCTCAATTAACTGGTAACTACAAGCCGGTTTTACACATTCACTACTATGATAAAAGTTTTAATAGAACTGATGCCGCATATTTAGATGATGATACTCTAAAAAAATACAAAAAATATATGAAAGGAAGATAAAAATGATTGATGGAAATGCAACTGAATTTATAGATAAACTTTCATACGAAGACCATTATGTCGTCTTTCAAGGCAAAAAATTCTTTTTGAATGGATGCCAAGCCAAAAAAGATGAAAAAGGAAATGTAATAAGTGTTACTTTAGAAGTTTATGATTTGACCGATAATAAAACCGTATTTTCAGCAACAAAAAGTTCTGCATTTGAATGCATAAAAGCCTTTGAAAAAGCAAATATTTGGGATAATAAAACTTTTTGGAAAGCAGAAAGTGAAATTGAGTGTATTGATTGTTGAAAACTGTAGCAAAATATAATCATCCACACATTCGACAAAACACAGACCTCCTTGTAAAATGGTATTACCAAATACAAGGAGGTTATCTTTGTTTATCAGCAACCCCACTCCCTCGGCAGGGTACAAGAAAAGACGGCGAAGCAGTTTTCGCCGTCTTAATCTTATTTGTTAAATGCCGAAATCAAGGAAGCCTTTTGCACCGAAAATCTTATAGGTGATGTCGTTTGCGCCCTTGAGTGCGCCGTTAAGAACCTTGTCAAATGCTTCGGGCTCGGCGTCGGGAGCGTAGGCACCAATCTCAACAAGCATTTCTCTGACTTCGCCGATGATTGCGTTGTCAGCCTCATAGTTGTTAACTGTGCTCTTTGTCATTGCATCTGCCTTTGCGAGAAGCGCTTGCTGGTCTGCAGTGAGAACATAGCCAGTATTTTTGCAGTATCTTTCAAGGTCGGGGAGATAGCTGTTTTTGAGAGGCTTTAAGTTTCTTGCACCGTTGAACTGGGGGAAGTAATAGCCGTCTTCCTGAAGATTGTCGCAATCATCAACAGTCTTGATGTTGCCCGTTGCAAGCTCAAGAGCGAGCGCAAGAGCTGTGTTGTTATATTCAAGCTCGTGCTTTTGCTCATAGAAGAACCATGATGCATTTTTGCGGTAGGTTGTTGAAATATCAATTGAGCCGTCAGGTGAGAGCTCTCTGCCTTCGGTATCGGTAAACTTTGTGCCTGCAGCAACAAAGGATGTGCCGGGTGCAGTTGAGTCGATGTTGATAATTTCATCGGAGTTTGTGAGAGGTGCACTCTTCATAAAGCCGAACATGCTGTAGTCAGCTGTGATAGCACCGAAGGGAAGACCGTAGCCTGAAATGAATGAGAAGGTTACGCCTTCTTTTTCAAGGTTTGCCATTGTGGTGCCGATGTTTTTCTTTGCGTTCTGAAACTTATCGGCCTCAGCCTTAACAATTGGAGATTCAATAAGATGTTCAATTTCTGCATATCTGTCCACAGGAACAAGGTTGCAAAGAGAGGGAGTCACGCAGAAAAGATCTGTTGCAATAGCCTGAAGTGCCATATCAATGAAATCACGAAGCACCTTTTTGGGGAAGAGTCTGAGTGCAATATTGATAAGATAGCCCCAAGGCTCACCTACAAGGTCGGCAATAAGACCGTTATAGAAAAGGTCTGCTGAGTTGTCGCAGTACTGCTGAGTGAGAAGGTCAGCCACAACATCACTGCCGTCCCATGCGCCAACGATGCTGACAACTCTTCTGATGTGGTTTTCTGCTACTGTGGGGTAAGCATCCATATATGCTGTGACAACTGATGCACCCATGCTCATAGGCACGAGTACGATATCCTTAGCACCGACTTTGTTTTCTTTGAGGATAGTCTCAATAAAATCGTGAAGACCTGAAGTATTCTTTGAGGTATATGAGAATGCATTATAGTTGAAAACATAGAGATAGTCCTCAAAGTTTTCACCGAATTTTTCTCTTGCAATATCCTTACAGGGAATGGAAGAATAGAAGCGTTCCTTTGCTTCACTGCGATAGGTGCCGTCTGCCTGAATTGCGCCGGGGAACTCGGAAACAGGCATTGTGTAGCGTGGTGTTACAACTCTTGGGTCACCGTTGCCGTCTTCGCCCACAAGATTGAAATGGAAAAGTGCTCTGATAAGGGACTGAACATCTTCCTCATTGATAACATTTCTTCTTATAACTGATGAGAAAAGGAGACCGAGCACAACCTTGACAAGGGTTTTTATTGTGCTGTCGTCTGAAAAGGCTTCATCAAAGCTGTTGAAAAGATTCCATCTTGTTATATGCTTGTCCTCAGCGATAAGAGGTGCATAGTTTTCATAGTCCTGAAGTGTGCCCTTTTCAAATGCACCCTCTGCGGTGTAGCTCTCATCAAAAAGATAGGAGTAGCTCTGACCAATGCCGGTAACAAAAACAACAAGGCTGTTTTTACCCTCGGCAAAAACACTTTCCATGCTGTCGGCAACCTTTACGGCAGGTGCAGCTTCTGATGTAGCAGCTGTGGCAGGTACAAGAGCAAAGGGTAAAATCATAAGCACTGAAAGGAGTAAAGCGATAAGTTTTTTCATAGTAATATTCCTCCACATATTATTTCCACTATATACTAACACTTCTTTACTCTTATTTCAAATCTATTTTTAAATTTTTACTTTTTTGACAAAAGATTGTTGCTGTTTTATTGCATAATGACGATAAGTCATGCTGCTTTTGAGCTTGTCGGTAACTATGCCGTGGCTGTTTTCAATGCAGAGCTTTGAGGAAGTGTTATAATAAGCAAACCGTGTCATAAATCAAAGCCTGTTTTTATATTAATTAATTGACACGGGCGGTTTCATTTGGTAAAATATTACCAATAAAGTGTAAAGGAGAAATTTAAATGTTTACAAAATTAGTTGTAATGATTATGTCCCTTGTTGTAATGCTTTCAACAACCTTCGGTCTTAACACCACTGTTCCCGCAGAAGATGCTGCCGAAGTTAAAAATGTTATCATTATGATAGGTGACGGCATGGGATTCAATCATCTTTATTCCACGCAGAGAGAATATGGTGTTGAACTTGCTATGTTTACCCGTACAGAATATCACGGTGAGGCAAAGACACGTTCAGCAAGCTCTCCTGTAACAGATTCTGCTGCAGGTGCTACAGCCCTTGCCACAGGTCACCGCACAATGAACGGCTTTGTCGGTGTTTATCCCACTGATCCGCTCAGCGTTATTGCTAACCCTGCTTCCATTACTGATGTTGCCATGAAATACGGTAAGAGCACCGGTATTGTGACTTCTGATTCTATCATGGGTGCAACTCCGGCTGGCTTTTCTGCTCATGTTCAGGACAGAGACATGGCTGAAGAAATTTTCGCTCAGCAGGTAGTAACCGACATTGACCTTATCTGGGGTGCAGTTGCAGGTGAAGTAACAGAAAGCGCAGCCAAAGCAAACGGCAAAGAATATGTTACCACATTAAGCGAAGTGCAGGCTCTTGAGTACGGTCAGAAATCTATAGGTCAGTTTAACTGTGACACAATGTGGAAGGGAACAGACAACGGCGATAACCCCACACTTTCCGAGCTTGCAACCGAGGCTATTGAGCTTCTGAATGAAGATGAAGACGGCTTCTTCCTTATGATTGAAGGTGCGCATATTGACAAGCGTTCCCACTCTCAGGACGGTGACGGTGCTATGAAGGCTGTGATGGAATTTGATAAAGCTATAAGCCATGTTATTGATTTTGCTGAAAAAGACGGCAACACTCTTGTTATTATCACCGCAGACCACGAAACAGGCTCTGTAACCAAACAGAAAGACGGTTCCTATAAATGGACAACAGGCAGCCACTCAGGTGTTAATGTTCCTTTGTTTGTTTATGGCTGTGATTCCTTTATTGAAGAAGGCGAAGCTATCAGCAATATTGAAATTCCTGAAAAAGCTGTAGCATATATGACAAACAATGAGCAGTATTTCCCCTGTTCCGTTGCTTATCTTGAAGAAAAATAACAGCAAAAACGGAATAAACTAAAATTGAAAAGAGCGTCCTAAGCAGAAAATATCTGTTTCAGGGTGCTCTTTTTTGTAAAATGATGTCTGATAAAAAACTACTTGTTTTCTGCACTTGAAAAATTTTACAACGGATGCTATAATGTATTTCAGATTTTTATATAGGGAGAATTATTATGGGCTTAAAACTTTTCGTTATGAAATATGCAAAACAAATTCAGGCTATGTCACCTAAGTATGATGTTATCTATGAGGTTAAAAAGGATGATCCCATAGTGTTTGAAGACAGTGACAATGTCAAGCTCTCTATGGCAATTATTGCTGACACACATCTGCCAAACAGAGAGAGTGCAGAAGTCAACCTGAAAAACACATTTATCGATATTGAAAACTCAAAGGAAAAGTTTGATGCTTTTCTTATTGCAGGTGATATTGCCGATTACGGCACCGATAATGAGTACAAAAGATTTTTCAGGGTCCTTGACAATCAGACGGTTATTCCTAATATGTTTGTGACAATGGGTAACCACGATGCACGTCTTTTCTATAAGAAAAACAAGAAGATAATGGTGAAAAAGACGGCAGAGTACCTGAAGGACAACACAGGAAAAATCTATTACTCCTATGACTTAAAGGGTTACACATTCGTTGTTTTGTGTACCGAGAAGCGAGTGCTGGAAAAGGCATATATCTCAAAAGAACAGATTGACTTCCTTGACAGAGAGCTTGCAAGGGGCACAAAAGACGGAAAGCCCGTGTTTGTTATGTGCCATCAGCCCTTTGCTTTCACACACGGTCTGCCTGAGGTGTGGAAAACAGGCGATATGGGCGAACAGAACGACGATGTGCGTGCGGTGATGGAAAAATACAGCAATGTTTTCTTTATCAACGGACATCTTCACGGCGGCATTTATAAAAAGGTTGCCGAAACCCTCAGTGAAGAAAAGGGTGTTCACTCAATAAGCATCCCCGGCTACAGAAAGCCCAACAACTTCGGTATCCAGGACTGCGGTGTGGGCTACTACTGTGAAGTTTATGATGACAGAGTTGTTTTTACTGCCCGTAAGTTTATTTCGGGCGAGTATATCAAGGGCGATTACACAAGACTGGAATATAAGATAAAATAATTTCATAAAAGACCTTGCTTTGCAGGGCCTTTTATCTTAATAAGATATATAGATATTGCAGGTTATGTTATAATGAAGGTAAATGATTGAAAGGATTTATAAAAAATGAAATCAGACAAAATTCTCTCTAAACCTCTTTGCATAGGCTTTCTCGTCTGTGCCTTTGTTTACGGTCTGGTGCTTCCCTTTTTGTGGGGCAATGACCCGGCCTCTGAGCTCGGCACTCTGTCACTTCTGTGTGAGGACAGAAAGGGCTGGTTCTGGCTCTGGGGAATACTCACCTCAGGCAGTCTCATTCTGAACACACAGTATATGTACAAAAGCTACAAGATAAAAAATAAGTGGTTTGATGCCATGTGTGCTCTCGGCTTTATAAGTATGTGCCTTATTGCACTGACCCTCGGCCACAGTATAGAGGATTGGAACCAGAAACGCCTTGCACACTGGATAGCAACAGGTGTTTTTATTGTCTTCACAATGGCACCGATAGCTCTGTTCTTTATTGCGTACCGCAAGAGATTCGAGCATTTTAATATTCTTGCCGTGTGTACCTTTATAATACTCGGTACTTTTGTAGTTATATTTGCCACGGTAGGCAAGAGTGCACTTATGGAAATGGTGCCTATTGCGCTTATGGAAGTGTTTATGTTCGTTGTTAATTTCACTACCTTGGTGAAGAAGAAGGAAAAAGAAAAGGTTGAAGTTTAATGAAAAATCCCTCTGTCAAAAAACAGAGGGATAAATTTATTCCTTGCCGAGAAAATCAGCGTATTTAGCAGAAAAAAGTTTTGAGGCGAGGCACAGAATAGGGGTTATTATAAGTCCGATAATATAAGACGAGGAAAAAAACAATGCAGCCTCGGCAGTATCTTTTAAACCGGCATCAAACATCATTTTTACAAAATCAAATATTGAAAAGTCATAATAAAAACCTGTCCATAGCCCTAAAAGCACAATGATTAATAATGTAATTAAGCAAGAGTATTTAGAAAAGGCTTTTTTGCTGTTGTAAAGCCGTATAAAGTGCCAATTAGCAAGAGAAAGCATAAAGCCGGCAAAAGGAACAACTAAAGAAAAAGCATAGTTGCTGTTAGTCCAGCCTGAGGGAGTTTTTGCTTCGAGATAAACTCCGAGAGTAATGAGGGCAAAAGAAACAAAAAGCAGTGAGGTTTGCAGCAGGGAAGCTTTAAGATAGTTAATGGGTTTAATTGGTGTGACGGGGGTGGCAAGATCTTTTTCTGAAACTAAATCAGTTTTCATAGTGCCCAAAATGATTTTGCAGTCGTCGCACTTCTTGAGATGTTTTTCGATTTCGGCAGAGCTTTCCGCTGAGCAGCATTTGTCAATATAAAGGGGAAGAAGGTCTTTAACAATTTCACAATTCATAGCTGTTCCTCATTTCTTCTGATAATTTTTGTTTTGCACGGTAAAAGGTGACCCGTGCCCAACTTTCGCTTTTGCCGAAAAGGTGACTTATTTCTTTTAGTGAAACCTGACCGAACACACACAGCATAAAAACCTCTTTATAAGGCTCATCGAGACGGTAAAGGCATTTCATAGCTTCTGAAGTCAGTTCCTTGTTTATAAAAGTGTCTTCCGGGGTAACGGTGAAGTAGTCAGCTTCATTTCCCGATAAGGGAGCAATCTTTTTTTGCTCGTTATAATAAGCAAAATAGCAATTTTTTGCAATCTGACACAGCCAATAGGAGGCTTTGCTTTTATCTCTCAGTTTTGAAATGTTGATATAGGCACGAAAGAAGGTTTCCTGTGTCAGTTCCTGCGCAAGATCTGAATTTTTGCAGAGCTTCAGCAGATATTTATATATGAAGTCCTGATTTTCAGAAAAAAGCTTTTCAAAGTCGGACACAAATCCACCACCCTTCATTTATCAGATAAAAAAAGAAACAAAACGTTACAATAATTATAAAATAAATCAATAAAGATTTCAACATAACAAAAATCCCTCTGTCAAAAAACAGAGGGATTGATTTATCTATAACAACCACAAGTTTTACTTGTGGGAACGAGAAAGCGGAAGCGTTCATTGTAATAAAAAAGACCTCCTATGGTATAATGAAGGTAGCGACACCAACAAAACCAAAAAGGAGGTCGAATCCATGGACGAAAGT
>JAFTLT010000005.1 GCA_017452785.1 Clostridia bacterium
AATATGTAGACCCGTTTACGGGTAACAAGTAACAATCTTTTGCATTTGGTAGTCGTAGGGTACGCCTTGAGGCGATGCCAGTATCATAGGGCTTTGCCCGCATATGAAGAACCCCCGGCTTAGCCGGGGGGTTACTATTATATATGTTTTTTTCTTTTAAAAAGAAGTAATGTTGCGCCTGCGGTAAGTATCAGCATAATCATCTGCACATGCGGGAAAAGGTGTGCACCGATATGTTCTGCAATCTGACCGAAAATAATCGGAGCTAAGAGTATGGCTGAGTTTGATGAAGCCATTTGCAGTCCTATAAGGGACTGAGAAAGCTCCTGACCAAAATGAACGGGTGCAAGGTGAGTCATATTCGGGAAAATCGGCCCGTTGCCGAGACCTATCATAAAAAGTCCGATTGTGGCAAAGGTGAGATTAAGGGGTGACAGCAGCAGAATAATTGCGATAAAGGTTATGCTTTCGCCAAGGATAATAATTCCCTTTGGTGAGAGCTTTTTTGAAAGGAAACCGCTGAGTATTCTGCCAAGGGTCATGCCGAGAAAATAAAAGGTTATGCACTGAGCTCCCTGCTCCTCTGTGATGCCTCTTGACTCAACTAAAAATGTAGCTCCGTATACGAGGCAGATTGATTCAATTGCGCATGAGCCGATGAATATAAGAAGGGTCGGCTTTACTTTAGGCATGGATATTGCCTTTTTTATGCTTACGGTTTTTTGTACAACCTCAGGCTCTGCCTTTTTTTCTTTGACCTTTTTCCATACAGGCAAGGTGAAAAACACTAATAAGGCAATGGAAAGCTGTATGAAAAACATTGTTCTGAAGCCGCCACGCCAGTTACCGTCACCAATGGCAAGGGACATAAGATAAGGGCTCATTGTAACTCCAACACCATAAGAGGAGTGAAGAAAGCTCATCTGTGAAGAGTTATAGTTAACAGCAACATAGTTGTTGAGTGCTGTGTCGATTGAGCCTGCACCAAGACCTAATGGAATTGCACTGAGGCAGAGCATAATAATATTATCGGAAAATGAAAAACTCACAAGTGCAATGCAGGTCAGCACTGTGCTCATAAAAGTAACCTTCGCTGTGCCGAAGCGCTTTATAACTGTGGCACTCACAAGGCTTGAAACAATGGTGCCCGTTGCGTGTATAACTGTAATGAAGTTTGCATAAGAAACGGGCAGACTCATCTCACCGTAAATTGCAGGCCAAGCTGCGCCTAAAAGAGAATCGGGTATGCCGAGGCTTATATATGAAATATAAATTACAACAATGAGTAAAGTTGCCATTTAGTCCTCCGTGATTTCACATCCGTCATTGACAGCAAAGCAAAGATAGCTTTCCTTATAATCTTTTTTAAGTGTCTCAAGGCATTTTTCAGCTGAAGCTTTATCCTCAAATATGCCGAAAACACTAGGACCGCTGCCACTCATACAGGCACATTTTGCACCGTGTTTACGCATAATACCCTTAATTATTACTCTGTCACTCACATCAATAAACTGCTCAAAAACATTGTCAACATTGTTGTAAACGCTTTTCATATCCCCTTTTATCACTGCCTGAAGCATGCCGTTTTTGTCAAGGTGGCGTACACGCTCAGCTGTGTCGAAGGCAGAGTATGCCGCCGCCGTTGAAACATCCTGCAGGGGTTTCACTATTATAATATAAGGTAAACTGAGGTCAGGCAGGTGAGAGAGTACAGTGCCCGTATATTGAGCCAGCATTGTGCCGCCTAAGGTGCAGAAGGGCACATCGGCACCGACCTTTTCACCTATTCTGATTATATCTCTTTCTTTGATCTTGGTGGAGAAAATCTTATCAAGAGCAACTATAACTGCCGCACCGTCTGCACTGCCGCCTGCAAGACCTGCTGCGTGGGGAATATGCTTTTCAATGTGAACGTGCAAACCCGTGTCCTCAATATTATTGAAGCTGAAGAAGGCTTTCGCTGCCTTGTGAGCGATGTTTTTTTCGTCAGTGGGGATGTCTTCAATATTGCAGGTGATTTTTATATCCTTGCCTTCGGTTTTCTCAACCGTAACCATATCATAAAGTGACACCGACTGCATAATCATAAACAGATCGTGATAGCCGTTATCAAGGCGTGAGAGTATGTCGAGCATAAGATTTATTTTTGCGTAGGCTTTAACTGCTACTTTCATAGTTTGTCTCCTTATCTTTCAAACCAGCGTGAAACTCTGTTGCCGAGTGCCAAGGGTCTTGCGAATTCCCTTATATGAAGAAGCATATCCTTCTTTTTATCGGCAGAGTCCATAGCATCATAAAGGGTGATAATTCTGAGCCTTTCAGGGATATTTTCCGTGTCTTTGACTTTAATTGAAACAGTTTTGATTTCATCTTCGCAAAGGTCAAAGAAATTATCACTGAATGCGTTTGTTTCTCCTTCAATATCAAGGAAAACATATCTTGCATAGTTGTCGGCTGTCAGTGTAATTTCTGCTGTGTCACCGTCAACATTCACAGTGTAACCGATATTTGAGGGCTTAAGAGCAAGATCTTTGTTTTCGCAGAAAATTCTGTTGTTTTCACTTATGATATTGTCATTTTCATCATAAAGACTCATAAGCAGAATATCTGAGTTCGTGCTGAATTTCTTTTTTTCAAAGCTGAAAATTTGCTTGGTGGCGGGTTCGGGCATATAAACTCTGAGGATGTTTTCTTTTTCAGCGCCGTCTGTTAGTGAAAGTGTCCTGAGCACTGCGGTACCTCTGAAATTATCGTCAAGCTCTGAGGTTACATATACGTTTATTCTGCCTTTTTCTTCCGTGGCACTTATATGTATTTGCTCATAGAAATGCTTTGAGTGATACATAAGGGCTTTTTTGTTGGCACCGAAGTCAATGCCTGCCCATGAAGCACTTGCCCATATATCGTTGAGCTGCCAGTAAAGGGTGCCATGGCAGATGTCACCTATGCGTCTAAAGTGCTCCACGGCTTCTTTCATATATTCCATCTGCAGAAGCTGAGTGAAATAAACCTTGTATTTTTCTTTGCCTGTGAGTGCAAAGTGCTTTGTCAGATAATAGCTGAGTCTTTCTTCGCCCATATCGCATTTCTGATGGGGCTTAAGTGAAGCATGAGGATAAGACTGCATACCGAATTCACTGCAGAAACGGGTTTTGCGTGTTTTCCAGTAGTTTTTATCCTCGTAGCCGTGCCATACATTCCAAATGTGAGTGTCGCCGAATTTATCGGAGTTCATATTTTTCATATATTCGCCTGAGCTTGGGCTTGTGGGGTGATAGGGTGTTATGCCGTCAAGCTTTTCGAGCATATCGGGCAGAGTTTTGTAGAAGAAATCGCCTGCTGAATTGATAAAGCTTGTCATAGGAAGCCAAGCCATAGACATGCTCTCAATTTCGTTATTGCCACACCACAGCGCAAGGCAGGCGTGATGCTTGAGACGGGGCACATTCTGTCTGATTTCTTCGAGTGCGCTATTAAGAAAGTCTTCTCTCATAAAAGGATAAGCACAGCATGCAAAAGCAAAGTCCTGCCAAATAAGAATTCCGAGCTCATCGCACATATCATAGAATTCATCGCTTTCATAGAATCCGCCGCCCCATACACGAAGCATATTCATATTGGCTTCTTTGCAGGTGGAGAGAAGATTATAAAGTCTTTCGCTTGTTATATTGGTATAAAGACCGTCCATATGGATATAGTTAGCACCCTTGGCAAAAATCGGTTTGCCGTTAAGAACGAAGCAGAAGTTAGTGCCGTATTTATCCTGCCTTCTGTCAAGAGTCAGGGTTCTAAAGCCTATTCGCTTGTTTTTTTCGCTGAGAACTTTTCTGCCCTTTTTAAGCACTGCCTTGAGCGTATAAAGGGGCTGACTGCCGTAGCCGCTACACCACCAAAGCTCAGGGTTGTCAACGTTTATTTTTACAGAACTTTCGCCTTCGGGAATTTTGTAGGTTTTTTCTTTTCCGTCAGGGGATGTCATAATTACTGACAGGTTTTCTTCTTCTGCTGAATCTGCAAGGGTGATATTACATTCGATTGTACCTGTGCTTTTGTTTAGGCTCTGCTTTACTTCAAAGAAGTCGATGACCCCGTGAGAATAAAATCTTATTTCACAGTGGCCGCTTATACCCTGCACATCAAGCTCAGGGGCGAAGTCCCAACCGAAATGGCAGCCGCACTTTCTTATGTGGGGATGACCGACAGTGCCGTTTGAGTTCCAAGGCAGTTTAAGGGTCTTTTGCTTTTCTCTTATGTGCCTGCGAAGAGAGAGAAACTTAACTTCAATTTCGTTTTCGCCATCTTTTATATAAGGCTTGATGTCAAAGTCATACTGCAGATGAATATTATGTGTATCGGCAATTCTGATATTGTTTATGTATACTTCACTGAGAGTGTCGAGCCTGTCAAAGTGTATTATGGCTTTTTCCTCTTTGAGCATAGATTTGGTTACAGTGAAGGTTCTTTTGTAGCTTCTGTCAAAGTCACTCATCTTAAAATAAACTTTGTCACTTTCACACTGCTGAATGTCGGGGAGTACCCCATGAGGGATGAGGTCATTAAGGTCAAGACCGGGAACTGTTGCCTTGTATTCTTTTTGTGTGTATTCGTCGTGTAAAATCCATTTTCCGTCAAGGTTAACTGTAGTCATAATCCACCGCCAGATTTTTATTATGACTATATTATAATGTAAAAGACAGCAGTTATCAAGTAGCGTAGCGAAAAAAAAGAAAGTGCAAGGGCTATTATAAAGCAGGGTACCGGCGGGTAGGTACGGCGGCTCCACAGCCGAATTTTATTCGGCTCGGCGACATGTCGCCGTGAAAACGCTTTGCGATTTCAGTGGAGCCGCCTGCCGTTTCCTCATCGGACTTCCCGTAACAAAAATAAAAGTTTTATTAATATCATTTTTAACATTGACATTTAATTATAACTGTGATAAAATGATATGAAATCAAATAGAGAAAGAATCAGCAAGGCAGACTTGCGGCATGAACTCGGTGTGCAAAGTGTAGTAAACTCCTTGCATAGGGGTTCTTTTTTTACGAAAACGGAGGTAGATTATGAAAGCGTTTAAAGCAAAGGCTATATATCAGAACGGTTCACTCGTGTCTCTTCCCTTATTTACAGAAAACGGAATAGTTGTTTCCCGAAACGATATGGCAGGGGATATTATTTCTTTTGATGATAAATATATTTTTCCCGGTTTTGCAGATGTACATGTTCATTTGCGAGAGCCGGGTTTTTCTTATAAAGAGACAATTAAAACAGGTACTCTGGCGAGTGCTCACGGCGGCTACACTGCCGTATGCTCAATGCCTAACTTAAAGCCTGTGCCTGACAGTGAAGAAAACTTAAAGCAGCAGCTTGACATTATTGAAAGAGATGCTTGCATAGATGTTTATCCTTACGGTGCTATCACGGTGGAGCAAAAGGGCGAAAAGCTCTCGGAGATGGATGCTATGGCAAAGAATATTATTGCATTTTCAGATGACGGCAGAGGCGTGCAGAGCGATGAGCTTATGGAAAAGGCTATGCTTAAAGCAAAAGCACTCGGCAAAATGATAGTTGCTCACTGCGAAGTGAATGACCTGCTCAGAGGCGGTTATATACACGACGGAGAATATGCTGCGGCACACGGCCACAGAGGCATCTGCTCTGAAAGTGAATGGGCTCAGATAAAGAGAGATCTTGAGCTTGTTGAAAAGACCGGCTGCAGCTATCATGTATGTCACATTTCTGCAAAAGAAAGCGTAGAGCTTATCCGTCAGGCAAAGGCAAAGGGTCTTGATGTTACCTGTGAGACAGGTCCCCACTATCTCATACTTGACGATAGCAATCTGCAGGAAGAAGGCAGATTTAAGATGAATCCGCCCTTGAGAAGCGAGGAAGACAGACTTGCTCTTATAGAGGGTATAAAAGACGGCACAATCGATATGATAGCCACTGACCACGCACCTCACTCAGCCGAAGAAAAAGGTAAGGGACTTGAAAAAAGTCTTATGGGCATAGTTGGCATTGAAACTGCATTCCCTCTGCTTTACACATACTTAGTTGAAAAAGGTGTAATAACTCTTGAAAAGCTCATTGCACTTCTCAGTGATAATCCGAGAAAACGCTTTGGTCTGCCCGGTGGCACAAACGAAGGCGATAAGGCAGATTTTACGGTTATTGACCTGAATGAAGAATATACAATTAACAGTGAAGCTTTCTACTCAATGGGCAAAGCAACACCCTTTGAGGGCTGGAAGGTCAAAGGTAAGATAATTCATACCTATATAGACGGCAAGGAAATATTTTAAAGGAGGATGTTTATGACACAGGGTATTTACACTGTGCTGAGCAATAAGGCTCTCACAGACAGTGTTTATAAAATGGTGCTTCAGGGCGATACTTCAGCACTTACCGCACCTGGACAGTTTGTCAATCTGACAGTTGAAGGCTGTTATCTCAGACGTCCCATTTCAGTTTTTGATTGGGACGAAAATACAGTTACAATCATCTATAAGGTTGTAGGTGAGGGTACAGAAAAAATGGCTAAGTGGCAGGAAGGCTATGAATGTGATGTGCTCGTAGGTCTCGGCAACGGCTTTGATATGTCAAAAAGCGGTGACGCACCTGTGCTTATCGGCGGCGGCGTGGGCATTCCTCCCATGTTCGGTCTTTGCAAAAGACTTATCGCTGAGGGCAAAAAGGTTAAGGTCATTTTAGGCTTCAATAAGGAAAGTGAGATTTTCTGCAAAGAGGATTTCGAGTCAATCGGTGCGTCAGTCTATGTGACCACCGTTGACGGTTCAGTGGGCATTAAGGGCTTTGTTACTGATGCACTGAAAAATATGACCTATACTTATTTCTATACATGCGGCCCCATGCCTATGTTCAAGGCTATTGAGAACACTGCCGTTGGGGGCGGTCAGTACAGCTTCGAGGAAAGAATGGGCTGTGGCTTCGGCGCTTGCATGGGTTGCAGCTGCAAAACAAAATACGGCAACAAGAGAATTTGCAAAGACGGCCCCGTGCTCGAAAGGGAGGAGATAATATGGTAAACACAAAGGTTAATCTTCTTGGCTTAGAGCTTGATAATCCTGTTATCCCTGCTTCAGGTACTTTCGGCTTCGGCTATGAATATGCAGAGCTTTATGATATCAACTGTCTCGGCTCAATTTCCTTTAAGGGTACTACCTTGGAGAGTCGCTTCGGCAACCCCACACCCAGAATTGCAGAATGCACAATGGGCATGATTAACTCAGTTGGTCTGCAGAATCCGGGCGTATACAAGGTTATAAGTGAAGAGCTTCCCAAGCTCAAGGCAGTATATAACAAAAAGGTTATTGCAAATGTTGGCGGCTTCTCTATAGAAGAATATCAGCAGTGTGCATCACTTCTTGACAAAGAGGAGCAGGTTGGTATACTTGAAATCAACATCAGCTGCCCTAATCTTCACGCAGGCGGAAAAAACTTCGGTGTTTCTGCTGAAGGTGCTGCGACGGTTATCGAGGCTGTTAAAAAAGTGACGACTAAACCCGTACTTGCAAAGCTTACGCCTAATGTAACAGATATAACCGAAATTGCCCTTGCTTGTGAAGAGGCAGGAGCAGACGGCATCAGTATGATAAACACCCTTCTCGGCATGAGAATTGACCTTAAAACAAAGAAGCCTGTTATACACAATAAAATGGGCGGATTCTCAGGTCCTGCAATATTGCCTGTGGCTCTGAGGGCTGTTTATCAGGTTTATGAAAAGGTTAATATCCCCATTGTTGGTATGGGCGGTATCTCTTCAGCAAAAGACGTTATTGAAATGATGCTTGCAGGTGCCACAGCAGTTCAGGTCGGTGCTGCTAACTTAGTAAATCCTTATGCCTGCCGTGATATAATAAATGAACTCCCGGCAGTCATGGAAAAATATAATATCAAAGACTTAAATGAAATTATCGGAGGTGCTCACTAATGGGTAGAGATGTAATTGTTGCTTGCGATTTCAGCAGCAAAGAGGAAGTTTTTAAGTTCCTTGACAAGTTTGAAGGCAAAAAGCCTTTCGTAAAAATCGGTATGGAGCTTTTTTATGCAGAAGGTCCCGAAATTGTAAGAGAAATAAAGAAGAGAGGTCATAAGATTTTCCTTGACCTTAAGCTTCACGATATCCCCAACACAGTTAAAAAGTCAATGAACGTGCTTTCAAACCTTGATGTTGATATTACAAATCTTCACGCAAGCGGCACAAAGCGTATGATGGAGGCCGCACTTGAGGGTCTGACAAGAGAAGACGGCACAAGACCTCTGCTTATTGCTGTTACTCAGCTCACATCAACTGATCAGGAAAGCATGGAAAATGATCTTCTTATCAAAGAGCCTATCGACAAGGTTGTTATGCACTATGCAAAGAACGCTGCCGATGCAGGTCTTGACGGTGTTGTTTGTTCACCTCTTGAAGCAGGTAAGGTACACGAGACTTGCGGTAAGGATTTCCTTACAATCACTCCCGGTGTGCGCTTTGCAGACGGTGATATAGGCGACCAGAAGAGAGTTATGACTCCTGCCGAGGCTAAGAAAATCGGATCAGACTATATAGTTGTAGGCAGACCTATCACTGCAGCAGCAGACCCTGTGGCAGCTTATGAGAGATGCCTCAACGAGTTCGTTGGCTGATAATATAAAGACAGCGGTGGATTTACAGTGTGGCGGCTCCACCAAAATCGCATTGCGATTTTGGGCGACGTTGTCGCTGCGCCGAATGAAATTCGGCTGTGGAGCCGCCTGCTGTTTCCGACAGAAACTAAAAATCAGTAATTAAAACCGAAAGGATGATATAATTATGGAAAAACTTATCGCAAAAGACTTACTTTCAATCGGAGCTGTGTTCCTTCGTCCCCAGCAGCCCTTCACATGGGCAAGCGGAATCAAGAGCCCCATTTACTGTGACAACAGACTTACTCTCACATCACCCGCAGTGCGCACAGATGTAGAAACAGGTCTTGCAAAGACAATACTTAAGTACTATCCCGACTGCGAAGTTATTATGGGCACTTCAACTGCAGGTATTGCTCATGCAGCTATCGTAGGCCACATTCTCGGCCTTCCTATGGGCTATGTAAGAAGTGGCCATAAGGATCACGGCAGAGGCAACCAGATTGAAGGCAAGCTTGAAAAGGGTCAGAAGGTAGTAGTTGTTGAGGATCTCATCTCAACAGGCGGCAGTGTACTTGAAGTAGTTGAGGTTCTTCGTGAAGCAGGTGCAGAGGTGCTCGGTATCGCTTCAATCTTCACCTACGGCATGAAGAAGGGTATTGACAGAATGGCAGCAGCCGATGTTATCAACTACTCACTTTCAAATCTTGATGCAGTTGCAGAGGTTGCAGCTGAAGAAGGATATATCGAAAAGGAAGACATTGCACGTCTTCTCAAGTTCAGAGACAACCCCTCTGATGAAAGCTGGATAGGTGGCAACGCATGAGAAGTCTTATCAATATTCTCGACCTGACAACTGCAGAAATTGATAAAATGCTTGACACAGCCGATGATATTATTGCAAACCCGAAAAAATATTCTGAGGTTTGCCACGGCAAAAAGTTGGCAACACTTTTCTTTGAACCCTCAACAAGAACAAGACTCAGCTTTGAGGCTGCTATGTATGAGCTCGGCGGTAATGTTCTCGGCTTCTCAGAGGCACAGTCTTCATCAGCTGCCAAGGGTGAGAGTGTAGCCGACACCACAAGAACAGTGTGCTGCTATGCCGATATTATTGCAATGCGTCATCCGAAAGAGGGTGCCCCTCTTGTGGCTTCTATGAATTCAACCGTACCCATTATCAATGCAGGTGACGGCGGACATAATCACCCCACACAGACTCTGACTGACCTTCTCACAATCAGAAGAAAAAAAGGTAAGCTCAGTGATTTCACCATCGGCTTCTGCGGTGACCTTAAGTTTGGCAGAACTGTCCACTCACTTATTCAGGCACTTTCACGCTATGAGAACATCAAAATTATTCTCATTTCACCCAATGAGCTTAAGGTACCCTCATATATTAAGCATGATGTGCTCAGAAAGAACGGTATTGAATATAAGCAGACAACAGACCTTGAAAGTGTGCTGCCTGAGCTTGATGTGCTTTATATGACAAGAGTGCAGAGAGAGCGTTTCCTCAGCGAAGAGGAATATATCAGACTTCGTGACAGCTATATTCTCACCCGTGAAAAGCTGAAAATTGCTAAAGAGAGTCTTACAATACTTCATCCTCTGCCAAGAGTAAATGAAATTTCCGTTGATGTTGACGATGACCCCAGAGCATGCTATTTTGAGCAGGCACTTTGCGGCAAGTTTGTCAGAATGGCTCTCATTATGGAACTTTTAGGCATACATTTAGACTAAGGGAGGAGACGGAATATGCATATAGATTCAATTAAAGAAGGCATTGTTATTGACCATATCACTGCCGGCAACGCTATGACAATTTACACTCTTCTCGGCTTTGATAAGCTTGAATGCAGCATTGCAATTATCAAGAATGTTTCAAGCAAAAAAATGGGTAAGAAGGACATTATAAAAATCGACAGCAACATTGATATCAACCTTGAGGCTCTTGGTTATATTGACCCCGGTGTAACAATTGATATTATCAAAGACAGTGTGCTTGTTGAAAAAAGAAGTGTTGACCTTCCCGAAAAGCTCCACGGAGTGCTTAAATGTAAAAATCCGAGGTGCATAACTTCCTGCGAACAGGAGCTTGAACAGGTATTTGTGCTGACAGATAAGGATAAGAAAATTTACAGATGTATGTACTGTGAAGCAAAAGCATAATTCTTTATAGTATAAAAGGCGGTATAGGATCATTCCTGACCGCCTTTTTGTTAAGAAATTGTAAGAAAAATATCACTAAAAATTATTGCCAAGAGCTTTTATTTATGTTATTATTAACTATATGTACGAAGTTGCCCGAAAGGTTTAAATATGACTAAGAAAATTAACGCATTTTTACTTATAATAGTTTGTCTTATGTGCTTTACCTTTTTCGCATCAGCAGTGAAAGAAGATGACACATATTATCCGCCTGAAAATGTGCTGTGCATTGCCTATAGAGGTGACACGGCCTTATATAAGCAAAATTCAAAAGAGGCAGTTTTATCAGCCTATGAAAAGGGTGCAGATTTTGTCAGTGTAAACATAAGAAAAGCTGACAGCGGTGAGCTTGTGCTGTGCAGTGAAAACGCCACTGAGGTGAAGGGCACCACCCTTAAAGAAATGCTCACTCTCATTGATGAGGGAAGTGTGCTGATACTTGACTTTGACAGTGCATTGAAAGATGAAGTCTATAATCTCATCAAAGGCGAAAATGCTCTGTCAAGAGCTTGGCTGAGAATTAAAGACAGTGAAAAAAATATAAACAACTGGGTTTCTTCAAAAGAGAAAGAGCCTACCGTTATAGGTGTATGCTCAAGCTTTAATATTTTCACAGTGCAGAGCTTTGTGGAAAAACTCCGTCATATGCCTGCCGTTCAGCTTCAGAGCAAAAACTACTTTAATGTTATGTACGGCGCATATTGCTATAGCTATTATGATTCACGCGTAGGCACCAGAGCTATTGCACCTATGTATAACCCCGATTTGTGCGGACAGAGAAGTGACAGCGAAGACGGCTGGAATGATCTTATAAAAAAGAATTTCAGCATAATAGAAACTAACAATCTTGATGCATTTATCACTTATAGAGACAATGCCTGCGTGCTTAAAGAAAAACTTAGCCTTCTTTTAGAAAAGGCTAAGGCTATAGACCCGGAGAATTACTCTCTTGTCAGCAAGGAAAATCTTGCCGACAGCATTGACAGAGCAAAAATACTTGTTGTCGGAGGAATGGCTTCATGTGATGAACTGCAGAGTGCACATTCGGCACTTCAGTTATCAATAAACAATCTTACCCTTTCAGAGGGTGAAGATACACAAAAGGGTGCTCTTAACATAACCACGGGCAAGGTTATTGCCGCTGTGCTTGTGGGTGCTTTAATTTTAGCGGCGCAGATATATGTACACAAAATGCAAAAGGAGAAAAAGAGATAATCGGTGCATTTTTGAAATAAAGTATAAGGTCGGGTAAATGCCCGCCTATAAGGAGGTAAAATTATGACAGAAAAAAAGAGCAGTTGGCTCGAATACGCAAAAACACCTGAGGCTGTAGGTGTCAGCTCAAAGGAAATTCAGGCTTTTATTGACGAATGTATTGAAAAAGAAAAGGAGCTTCATTCAATTACTGTTATCCGTCACGGAAAAATTGCCTGTGAAGCCTACAGAGACCCTTTCAGACCTGACCTCAGACATATGATGTACTCTGTTTCAAAAAGCTTTACATCCACAGCAATAGGCTTTGCAGTTGAAGAAGGTTATCTCACTGTTGAAACACGCTTTGTTGATATTTTCCCTGAGGCAAGAACAGATAAGCATGACGAATATCTTGAGGAGATGACAATTGAAGACCTGCTTACAATGAGAAGCGGTAAAAATGTCAGCATTTTCCTTGACAGAACAAAGGACCGCTGGTTCAGAGATATTGTTGATTCACCTTGGATTTCTGAGCCGGGCACAGAATTCCTGTATATCAGCGAAAATATGTATCTGCTTTGCTGCTGCATACATAAGCTGACAGGTATGAGTGTTATTGACTATCTCAGGCCCAGACTCTTTGAGCCTCTTGGCATGGAGGATCCCTTCTGGGAAAAGTGTCCAAGCGGCATTGAAGCCGGCGGTTGGGGTCTTATGATTACGGGTGAGGATCTTGCCAAGTTTACCTACTGTTATCAGCAGCTCGGAAAATTCGGCGGCAAGCAGGTTATCCCCGAATGGTGGGTAAAAGAAGCAACGGCATATCATGCAGATAATTCAGGTACAAGCGACACGAGAGACTCTGTTGTCGGTTACGGCTACTGCTTCTGGAGAAATGCCGGTTATGAAAATTCCTACCGTGCAGACGGTATGTTCTGTCAGTTCGGCATTGTTTTTGAAGACCTTGATGCCTGCATTTCACTCACAGGCGGTGAAATCAGTGAGCAGGGTATGCGTGATGTTATATGGAATCACTTCCCGAAGGCATTTATTGAAGCAGATGAAAACGCAGAAACCTTCCCAATCAATGCTCCTGCCTTCCCGAAGCTTGATCCCAAGCCCCGTAACCTTGCACTTGAAAGCAGAATAGAGGGCAAGAAAATTAAGTTCAGAAAGCCCGTCGTTGTCAATGCAATCGGCTATCCCGTCAGTGTTGTGCCTCTGCCTGCACTCTTTATTGCAGCTGACAAGGCAGGTAATATCAGTGATGTTACCTTCAACTTCCGTGAAAACGATATGCAGATGAGCTGGGCTGAGGGCGATGAAATCAACTCTTTAGCTATCGGTCTTGACGGCGAATACCGTTGGGATAATATAGTTGTAGGTCAGATGCCCTTTACTACCTGTGCAACAGGCTGTTGGAACAGTGAAAACGAGCTGGAGGTTCACATACGCTGTGTTGAAGCTGTTGCAGAGAGAATTATCCATTTCAAGTTTAACGGCGATAATGTTATTATGCGTCCCTCGTCAATGCCTAATGTAACAGTAATGGGCGAGACACTCAAGGACACAGTCAAGGATGTTATTAAGCAGCCTGTTTTCCAGAATGCCGTAAGCCGTGCAATTCCTCATCTTATGCCTTTGGTTGATGCAGTTCAGAGAGGCAAGATAAAGGTTGACGGACCTGCTCACAGATTTAAGAAAAACTAAGCTTTTGTCCTGATTTTCAGGTGAGAGAAATATCTTTAAAGGAGAAAAACAATGTTTAAAATCTTATTTATTTTATGTGTTGTGCTCGAAGTTATTTTCGTGCCTATATTCCTGAATTATTATTGGCCCGGCAGAACCAAAAAATCTTTTGCAACAAAGACTGTCTGTTCACTTCTTTTCTGTCTTTGCGGCGTATTTGCAATGAAGTTTACGGGAAACAACACTCTTTATGCTGACTACATTCTTTGGGGACTTATTTTAGGTGCTGCGGGCGATTTGCTTTTACATTCCCTGACCAAAAAGCCTTATCCCTTTATAATAGGTGTCGTTGCATTTTTCACAGGACATATTTTCTATATCATGGCTTTCCAGAGAGCTATCTACACCACATATCCCGGTTCAAATCTTTTTGAATGGTATGAGATTTTAGCTCTGTGCATACTTGAAGTTATAATTCTCATTTATGCTGCTGTGAAGAATATGTATAAGACTAAGCCTCATCTTGTGGCACTTGCCGTTATTTACGGCGGCATGCTTATGGCAATGCTTGCAAAGGCAACAAGATATGTTGCCGGTGAAATTGCCTATGGCACAAATGACCATATGGTGATGATAAGTGTTACTGTCTTCCTCGGTGCGTTGTTGTTCTTTATTTCAGACCTTATTCTTATTTTCATTCTCAAGTCTGATGTGCCTATAAAGAGAATAACACGAATAGTCAACATAGTGACTTATTACATTGCGCAGGTGCTTCTTGCTGCAAGTATATTCTTTGTATATTCAAGAGAGCTTCTTGCTGCTTAAGGGCAAAATTACAAAGGGTTCAGCCGGCGGTTGAATAAGCCGTCGGCTGTTAATTTAAAGACAATAAAGGAGATAACAAAATGAAACTTCCCGCATATCCCATAGTAACAATAGATCCGCATTTCAGCATCTGGACAAGAAGTGATAAGCTGACAGACACAGACACTAATCTCTGGTGCGGTTTCAAAAAAAGACTTGAAGGCAAAATAACGGTTGACGGTGAAACTTACCGTTTTCTGGGTACGGGTAAGGAGCCTGCTTTAGCACAGACATCTGCTGAAATTAAGCCGCTTGTCAGCTCATATACCTTTGAAAATGAAAAAATACGTCTTGTCTTTTCTACATGGTCACCATTCCTTTTTGACGATTTTCAGCTGTTGAGTACCCCTTGCGCTTATCTTGACACGGTTGTGTCAACTCTTGACGGAAAAAAGCATGATGTCAGCGTTCAGTTCACTGCATATAAAGATATGTGTCAGGGCAAAAAGAATAAGCCCGTGACAAAATACACCGATAATTATGAGGGCACAAAGCTTGTTAAAATGGGTCTTTATGAGCAGCATCCTCTTAACGATTCAGGTGACGTGTACGCTGCCGATTGGGGTTATGTGTGCCTTTTAGGTCAGGAAAGCAGTGTCTGCAAAGAGGGCATCAAAACCGTTGCAAGTGAAAAGGCTGTAAAGAAGGTTCTTTTCAGCACGGTTATTGCATATGATGATATTTATTCAATTAACTATTTCGGTCAGTATCTTAGAGGTGTGTGGACTGAAAAATTTGCTGATATTGCAGCAGCAATGAAGTACCTTAAAGAAAACCGTGAAGTGCTGCTCGGCAGAGTTCAGGCTTGGGAAAAGACAATACTCAGCGATGCAAAGTCCTTTGGTAAAAACTATCAGATGATTTTGTCAGCAGCTGTCAGACAGGTTCTTGCAGGTCATAAGCTGGTCAGAAACAGCAAGGGTGAGCTTCTTTATATGTCAAAGGAATGTCACTCAAACGGCTGCATTAACACTGTTGACGTGTCTTATCCTGCAATTCCTTTATTCCTGCTTTATGCACCGGAGCTTGTTAAGGCTATGATGACAGGCATTTTCTATTTTGCAGACAGCGATTTGTGGAATGCAGAATTCGCTCCCCACGATATAGGCAGATATCCTCTTGCCTGCGGTCAGGTTTATGCCTTAAAGCCTCATCAGCACTTGATACCTCATAAGATAAGCTATAAGACTATATATAAGCAGAAGTCAATGGATATCTATATGCCTCAGTTCCAGATGCCCGTTGAGGAGTGCGGCAATATGCTCATAATGAGCTATGCCTATTACATAATGACAAAGGATAAGGATTTCCTCACAGAGCATTTCTATACCTTGAGCATATGGGCAAAATATCTTAAAAATAAGGGCGTTATCCTTGATAATCAGCTTTGCACAGATGACTTTGCAGGTCACAGCAAAAAGAATGTCAACCTTGCTATCAAAGGCATTATGGGTCTTGCCTGCTTCGGCAGAATATGCGATGAGCTTCAGATAGGAAATGATTATGCTGTAACTGCAAAATCCTATACTCAGGAGCTTATTTCCGCTTGCAAGAAAACCGAAAAGGGCTATCTGCCTTTCAGCGTGGATAAGGAAGACACATGGAGCCTTAAATATAATCTGGTCTGGGATATACTGTTTAATTTCGAGCTTTTCCCGAAGGAAATATATAAGGCAGAAACTGAGAAGTATCAGGAAGAACTTAATGCTTACGGCGTGCCTCTTGATCACAGACGTGACTTCACTAAAACTGACTGGATGCTCTGGGCAGCCTGCCTTGATGAAACTAAAAAGAATATAGAGCTGTTCTCAGGCAGATTAGTTAGCTATCTTGCTGACACCAAAGACAGAAACTGCTTTAGTGACTGGATAGACACCAAGCAGGCAAAGCAGTATGACTTTGACCACAGAACTGTTCAGGGAGGCCTTTGGATGCCTGTGCTTAAAGCAAAATTAAAGGCAATGGACAACTGATATTTCTGATAAGAATAATAGGGCAGTGAGGTTTTCACTGCCCTGAAAAATTTATGATAAAAACTAAAAAAAACTTTCGGAAAACTATTGACAAGACGGTACCTAATGTGTATAATATCTAATGTTCGTTGCGGAATTGTGTAAGGGTAGCACAGCAGACTCTGACTCTGTTTGTCTGGGTTCGAATCCTAGTTCCGCAGCCATGAAAAAGCACTTCGTAAGAAGTGCTTTTTCAGTTTTATTCGCCTTGCGGCGAGTTTTATTGCTTCGCAGTTTTATTGTGCTTCGCACAGTGTTATTCGCTTTGCGAGTTTATTGGCGAATAAAATAACACTGAAACCGCAGGCTTCAATAACACTTTCACGGTAGTGAAAATATCACTCTGACCGCAAGGTCAGAATATCACTTAAAACTTATAAAATTGAATGTTGCCATTTTGAGCTGTAAACACAAAAAAATCGACAATCTTCGACAGAAGATTGTCGATTTTTTTATCCAATCCGAAGGATTGGTATGTAATCGCCGTAGGCGTATGGCATCACCGCAGGTGCATTCCTCCTTCGGATTGATTACATACCTTTTTGCGAAAGGATTACATGCATCCCTACGGGATGATTACATTCTGTCTGCGACGGATTACATACAAGGCTTCGCCGATTCAAAAGAGCCGTTTGGGCTACGCTATTGCAGAATGCGTGGACTTTCCAAGGTTGTCGAACAATGTCTACTTACGGCAGCTGCCCTAAATATTAAAAATAGCAATGTGTTGTGGATGATACATTGCTATTTCTTTTGTTTTGGCGAAAAAACAATCCTCGAATAGGTGATAATAAGGGGGTGTCATCAGTCTAAACCGAGCGAGCGGGGTGCTCCGTCTTTTTAGCTATGATAAAGTGTGTTAAAATAAAAATAATTTTCAATAAATTTTCGTAACAAATTGTAAAAAATATTACACTTCATTGCAAATAGTAACAATTGGTATAAATAATAACGTTTTGTTTGTTGACAGCCCAAAATTACAAATGTATAATAGAGATGTTTTGTGCGAGATTTATAAAACAACGGAGGAAAAATGATGTTAAAATTACCACAGTTTACAATGGATGATGTTCTGCCCGATTATGGGAATATGAACCTTTATGAATATCTTATTGCTTGCCTTTATCCACATAAGGAAGACTATCCTATGTTTCAGTTTAAGCTCACCGACCATATGAAAAGTGAGTTCTTTGAAGATGTTGAGGCTATGGCAGTTTATTTCAAGGAAGAGCTCGGAATGAAGGCGGGAGACGCTTATTCTCTTTTCATTCCCAATTCAATTGAAGAGGTTGTCTGCCTTTTTGCCTTGAATAAAATCGGATGCATTGCAAATCTTATTCATCCGTTGTTTCCCTCAGAAGCTATGAAGGCTTCTGTTACATACACAAAGTCAAAGGGTGTTCTGGTTTATGATATGTTCATTCATCAGCACGCATCAACACTTGCAACAATCGAAAACCTGGATATTCTTGTTACTGCTCCTGCTCTTTATGCAGCACCGGTTGCAAAGAAATATTATGTGCGTCCCGACGAAAAGGCTCTCGCCGTTGCAGAGGCCAACAAGTTAAATGTCAAGTTCTTCGGTGATATTCTAAAAAAGTACCAAGGACAGAAAACCGAGGGCCGCTACAGGAGCGGTGATCTTGTTGCTGTTTATATGAACGGCGGCGGTACAACAGGCGTCAGCAGAACCATTATGCTTTCCTCAACAGCTCTCAATGCAGTTACAAAAAATGCACTTGGTGCCGCAACTCTGAGTGAATATAAGGCAGGTGAGCTTTCAAAGATTCTTGCTCTTCCCTTCTTCCACGCATACGGTCTTGTTGCCGGTCTTTTAACCACAATGGTTTCAGGCTGGAAGTCAATTCCTATGGCTCGTTTCGAAGCTGATGAATATATTACTTATCTTAAGGCTAATAAATGTTATGAAGTAGTCGGCGTTCCTAATATGTTCCGTAAACTTCTTGCACACCCTGATTTTGCAGGTGAACACCTCAAATATGTCAAGTACGCTTTTGCGGGCGGTGATTATGTTCCTGTTGACTTCCTCGGAAGATTCAACAGTCTTATGGCTGAGTACGGCGCAGAAGCAACACTTATGCCCGGATACGGACTTACAGAGTGCGGTGCGGTTGACTGCATCAATATGCCTTGGCTCACAAAGCCCGGAACAGTCGGCAAGTACCTCAAAACTGTTCGTGCTGCTATTTTTGACGAAGAACAGAACGAGCTTCCTTTAGGCACAGTCGGTGAGATTGCATTTTCAGGCAACACTCTTATGAAGGGTTATCTTATGCCTGACGGCAGACTCGGTGAAGGCCTTTATACTGACAAAAACGGAAAGCAGTGGGTTCTTACAGGTGACCTTGGCAAAATGGATGAAGATGGTTATATCACATTCATCGCAAGAAAGAAGAGAGTTATTATCATTTCAGGCTACAATGTATTCCCTGCCGATATTGAAAATCTTCTTGAACCTCTTCCTTTCCTTACAGAATGCTGTGCAGTTCAGGGCTATGATGAGGATAAGAAGCCTATTGTTCGTCTTTATATTGTACTCTCACCTGAAGCAGATGAAACAAAGCTTGACGAATACAAGGAAATTATCATTGAAAAGTGCTCAACTCTCAGCACATTCTCTGTACCCCGTGATATCCGTGTTATAGATGCACTTCCCAGAACAAGACTTGAAAAGGTTGATTTCCTGAAGCTCACTGAAACCAGAACAGAAGAACATAAAACCTAATTATATTTTATCTGTGAAAATCAGTGCATTTTGCTTTGATTTTCACAGATTTGTTGCATTAAGGCATTTTTTGTGCTATAATAAATCAGTTATATTTTAATTTAAGCATTTTGAAAAGAAAAAGAATTAAAGGTGAACAAAAATGAAACTTAAAAATGTACCTACAATAAGAGATCTGTTAGATGTGGCTCCTGAGAAGCATAACGACAGAACATTTATCAGATTTATCCGAAACGGTGAAATTGTTGATAAAAAATTCAGCGAAGTCAGAAGTGACGGACTTGCATTCTGCCGTAAGCTGCGTCATCAATTGCCGGAAAGAACCCACATTTCCATTATAAGCAAGAGTACTTATGAATATATCGTATGCATGACAGGTGTTCTTGTGGGCGGTCATGTGGCTGTGCCTATTGATCCGGATTCAACAGCAGAGGAAGCTGCAGCAATTATTAACGATTCCGATTCAACCGCAATTTTATACGGCGAGGAGTTTTCTGACAGAATTGATGCTGTAAAGGCTCTTTGCCCCAAAGTAAAATTTGAAATGGTTATAAGCTATTCTGAGGAGTTTAACAAGGTATATGAAGAATATTCCGAAACCTCTCCTTATGCTGCTTTGTCAGATTTCAAGATGGACCCCGATGCCTGTGCACTTATTATCTATACTTCAGGCACAACAGGAGATAAAAAGGGTGTTATGCTATCAAGTGAAGCTCTTGTGAGTAACCTTATTTTTGATCCGTATGATCCTATTGTTATCCGTGTGGATACCATCCTTTCTGTTTTGCCCCTCCATCACATTTTCTGTTTCATTTGTGGCTATATCGGCCCTCTCAATGTGGGTAACTGCGTTTGCCTTAACGGTGAAATGCGTGATCTTTTCAAAAATATGCTTATATTCAAGCCCGATCAGATACGTGTTGTACCCATGATTGCTCAGGCAATTCTCGGACGTATTCGTGCTGTTCAGGCAAAAAATCCCGACCTTTCTCCCAAAGAAGCAGCCGCACAGGTAACAGGCGGTAACCTTGATATGATGCTTTCAGGCGGTGCACATCTTGATGCCGCTTTGTGCAAAGCCTTTGCTGAATACGGCATTTTGCTCAGACAAGGCTACGGCATGAGTGAAGCCAGCGGCAAGGTAACACTTCCGGACCCCGAATGTCCCATCAACAGTGCAGGCAGACTTATGAGCACAATCAATGCACGTATAGTAGATAACGAATTACAGTTAGACACTCCGGGTCTTATGCTTGGTTATTACAAGCGTCCGGAGGAAACAGCTGAAGTTATTACAGAGGACGGCTGGCTTCGTACCGGTGATATAGGTCATATCGATGAAAACGGTGTTCTCTTTATCACAGGCAGATTAAAAAATCTTATTATTCTGTCTAACGGTGAAAATGTTTCACCTGAGGGAATAGAGAATAAATACAAAGAGAATAAATTAGTCAGCGAAGTTCTTGTTTATGTGGAAAAGGATGTTATTGTTGCTGAAATTTATCCTAATGAAGAATATGCACAAATGGCAAATATAACTGATATTGAAGGTACTCTTGAGGAGCTTACTGATAAACTGAATGAAACTGCACTTCCTTCTCACAGAGTTGAAAGAATAGTTATCCGTGACACTGCTTTTGAAAAGACATCAACAGGAAAAATCAAGCGTACCAACAACGATAACTCAAGAGGTGATGCCTGATGAAGCCGAAGAATGGTGAGCAGGTATATAAACTGATTCATTCACAGGAAATGGTTCAGTATATGTGGAAATACTCCGTTCATATGCAGTCCACCCAGATTCCTGTTGCTATGGCATTTGAAGAGGAGCTTGATTTCAGAGTTCTTGCCCATGCCGTGAATATCGAAATCGAACGCAACGACTGTATGAGACTTCGTATATTCCGTGAAGGCTTTAAAATAAAGCAGTTCTTTCTGGATGAATTTAAGCTCGATAAGATACTTGTGAAGGATTTTTCCTCGAAAGAGGAACAGGTCAGATATTTTGACAGTGTTGCCTCCACCAAGCTCAATGTTTTTGCCGGGGAAACTTTTCGCATAATTTTCTTCCGTACATATGAAAAAAAGTGTGGTATCTTTATTTGTGCTTCACATATGATTATGGATTTTGTGGCATCGTTTATGTTCTTCAAGGATCTTATGGCTGTTTATGACAGCCTGAAAAATGGTGCGGCGTTACCGAAACCGCTAACAAAATATGAAGATATAATTAAAAAAGAACAGGATAATCCTGAGCTTGAAGATCGCATTGCAAGAGAAACAAAAATTCTCGATGAATGGGTAGCAAAGGATCGCCGTCCGTTTTATAATGCAATTAACGGAACAAAGGTGCTTGACATGCAAAGCAAGCTCCTGAGAAAAAAAGATCTTAATATGCCCCATATCTATCTTCCTGTTTTTGACTCTACAAATCTCGTAAAGTGTCATTTGAGTGACGAAGACAGCAAGTTGATTTCAGATTTTATCAAAGAAAATCAGCTTAGTGCTGAGTGGGTTATTCAGTTGGGCTTCCGTATTTATTTGTCAAAAATAAATCGCCATACCAACGATACTCTTTTCTGGGTGCTTTGCCCCAGAAGAAGAACAGTCAAGGAAAAGCGTTGCGGCGGAACCCTTGCCTCTCCGATGCCTTGGCGTGAGATAATCGATGATGAAAAAAGCTTTATGGAAACAATACACCAGTTAAGTGAGTCGCAGATATTTTTATTCCGTCATTGTGATGTGCCTTTCACGGCAGTGCGTCAGATGGAAAGAGACAGGTATAACCTTTCACTTATGCAGACTTCCAACAGTATGATGTTTTCATATCTGCCTGCCGGTGAAAATGCTTTCGGTGACAGAAGGTACGAGTTTACGGCGTATAATTTCGGACACTATGTTATGCCGCTTTACACTCTTACGATGCAGGAAGCTTCAACAGGACGCTTTGTCTTTTCTTATATTCATCGTTTATTCCTTACTAAAGACGAGGATGTTTACAGCTTCCATGACGGTGTTGTCCGCACAATACTTGCAGGTGTCAGAAATCCCGATAAAACAATAGGTGAAATAATGGAGGAAATATAAATGTCAGAAATTTTTGAAACACTTAAAGAAATTATTTGTGAGTATGTTGAGGTAGAGGCCGACGATATTAAAGAAGATTCTTCTTTGCGTTACGATCTCGGTGCCACCTCATTTGACCTTATGAATGTTGCCAATGCAGTTGAAGAAACTTTCAATGTGTCTGTAACAAACACATCTATTAAAAAGATTAAGACTGTTGGTGACATCGCAGAGCTTCTTGCAGCTAATGTAAAATAAAAGGGAAACACAGATATAATTAACTCCGGGTAGTTATGGCTACTCGGAGCTTATTTGTTTATGTGCTTTACATGTTGTCATCAAAAAACTGATAAAAGTTATTGCTTTCTTTTCTTAACGCTTTGATAAATTCATCTGTTTTCTGCACGTTCATATGATCACTCCATCTTTTATGTTTTTTCGCTTTGATTATAGCACGTGACGCTCTGAAAGTCACCCTATGATTCATAGAGTGGAAAGATAATTGCCCTTTAAAGTGCTTATTTATTGACAAACATCTCAAAACTTGCTAAAATATAGGGAACTTAAAATCTCGGCAGGGTACACTGCCGATAAAAGAACGGAGAATGTAAAATGACTTATTTTTATAAGAAGGACGGGGAAATATTTATTCCCGAAAAAATTAATCCTGACCTTGTGAAGCTGGCAAATGCAATCGTGAAAAGCTGTAAGCTTTCATTCAGACTTCAGATGAAAAGCACTGCTATAAGCAACGCTCTCAAGGGCGGCAAAAAAGAGCAGATGCTCAATATCATGCAGAAATGCTTCAATGTCAACAAAAAAATCTACGATCAGGATATGGCTCTTACAGGTGTTACTGTTTGTGAGGTTGAGGAGGATTTCTTTGCAGATAAGGATGAGGAATTCTTCAAGGCTCAGCTTAAAGTGCTTCTTGACTTTGCTGCAATTAATACAGTTATCGAATCAAATCTTATGAGTGCTCTGAGTGCAAGCTGCGAAAAAGTGCTCGGCACTCCCATAGATAAAATTAAGTTCTTCACAAATCAGGATGTTATTCTCGAAATAGAATACGAAGACGAGGACGAAGAATAAAGTGCAGAATGCAGAGTGCAGAGTGCAGAACGGCGGTTGCGAATTTGCTGTCGACCAACAGTAAGCTTCTGCCGGCAAAGTGAGAACTCAAAAACTTGATATTTTTTCAATCTTAATTAAAAGGCAGGTCACTACCGAATTAATGGTAGCAACCTGCTTGATTATTTATTATCGGAAAAGTCAGTGTTTTATCCTTGCTTTTTTGCCAAAGAAAACTATTATCGGTAAAAACTTTACCGCCACTCTGCATTTAACGGTAAAGGCTGTCAAAATCATACATATCTCTGACACTATCTTCTCTTGTATGTATGGTAATGAGGGTGCTTGCAATATTTGCCTTGGGTGCAACGTGATAATAGGTGTTCTCGTAAAAGCTACACTGCGCTGTCGGCGGATGAATATGTCCGATTGTCACAAGGCCTACACAGCCGCTTTTGGTGAGCACATCATCAAGGGACTGATTTTTAGGAATACGGTTGCTCTTGATGACAGGCAGCACTTCGGGAAAGCCGAATTTATAGCTTTCGCCGTCTTTTGACGCACGGTCAAAGTTCGGTGTGTTTTCATGCATCATAACGCTGACGGTTACATCGGCATTTTTTGCTTTTTTACTTTCAATTTCCTCTTTGCACCAGTTGACCTGATCGGCATGGACATAGCCGTATGTGTAATCGGGGTCTTCGTTGTCATAGTCCATAGTGTCAAGGAAAATGAGAGAGTGGGCTGTTTTGCCTTCGTCAATAATGTCAATGCTGTACTGAGCACCGCCTGAAATTTCAGGCTCATCAGACACAAGACAGTGTTCATACTGAGCAAGATAAGCGGTTATATCTTCACTTGTGCCGTAGTTTCGGTTGTCATTGTTGCCGGGTACATATGCCCAGTATTGATCTGATTCTTCAAAATATTCTGCCACCATGCGAAGCACATAAGCCTTGTTGAATTTGCCGTCGTTGCCGTCATCAATCATATCGCCTGACATAAAAACAAGGTCAGGGTCATACTTGTCTGTGAGATTTTTAATTTTATTCATCAGGCTGATGTCGCAGAAGGTGATGCCCGTTGTGAAATGAGTGTCACTGACCTGCAAAACGGTGAAATCGCCGTTTTCGTCTGCGTAAAGGTCGGGCAGTGTTTTTTGTACTGTATGGGTTTCGCTATAGCCGAGAATAGAGCCTTTGTTATTAAGCTCATCAGCAAGCTCACCGCCTGATATAACGGCTGACAGGGCAGTGAAAAATGCAATAAGTACCGTGAAAAAGTTTGTCATAGTGTTCTTCCTTTCTGAATTGTTTTCGACGTTTGGGTTGAGACAATATAAGTTTAGCACTCTTAAAATAAAAAATCAACAGTTTTTTATTTGCGTTTAACCTCTCCGGTACTTGAATTATTACGGCTTTTCTGCTAAACTGTTTTGGTAAAAACAAGGGGTGAAGGTTTATGAAAAATATTGCTTTGCAGGCTGAAGCTGCAATAAAAGAACTTATAGAAAAAGCTGCACTTAAAAAGGGTGATATAGTTGTTGTCGGCTGCTCATCAAGTGAAATTGTCGGCAGTCAGATAGGTCACGGTTCCAGCCTTGAAGCTGCCCAGGCAGTTTTTGGTGCTGTCTATCCTGTACTCAAAGAAAATAGCATATATCTTGCGGCACAGTGCTGTGAGCATCTTAACCGTGCCATTATAACTGAAAGAGAATATGCTGTGAAGCACTCACTTGAAATTGTCAATGTTGTGCCTCAACCAAAGGCAGGCGGCAGCTTTGCCACCACAGCATATAAAAATTTTGAGGTGCCTGTTGCTGTGGAGTTCATAAAAGCCGATGCAGGAATGGATATAGGCTCAACCCTTATAGGCATGCACTTAAAGCATGTGGCAGTGCCAATGAGACTTGCCGTAGATAAAATCGGCTGTGCCAACGTCACCTTTGCACGCACAAGACCAAAATGCATTGGGGGAGTGAGGGCAATATATGACGATAATCTTATGTAAGACTTGAAAAGAAAGACACAATTTGATATACTTAATAAAAAGCAATAAAGAAGGTGAAAGCTATGCCTATTAAAATAGATGACAGACTGCCTGCAAGAGAAATGCTTGAGCAGGAAAACATATTCGTTATGACGGAATCACGTGCTAAAAGTCAGGATATTCGTCCGCTTAAAATTCTTATTCTCAACCTTATGCCCACTAAAATTGTGACAGAAACTCAGCTGCTTCGTCTTATGAGTAACACACCGCTGCAGGTGGATGTTGAGTTTTTGCAGATGGCAACACATCAGTCAAAAAACACTTCACAAAGTCACCTGAGCAAGTTTTATTACACCTTTGATATGATAAAGCACAGAAAATATGACGGCATGATTATCACAGGTGCACCCGTTGAGCTTATGGAGTTTGAAGAGGTTGACTATTGGCCCGAGCTTTGCGAAATTTTTGAGTGGACAAAAACCAATGTTTACTCCACCTTCCACATTTGTTGGGGTGCTCAGGCAGGCCTTTATTATCACCACGGAATTCCCAAGCACACACTGCCTGAAAAGATGTTTGGTGTTTTCCCACACAGACCCCTTGACCTTTATCATCCTCTTATGAGAGGCTTTGACGAGACTTATTTTGTGCCTCACTCAAGGCACACGGATATAAATTTCAACGATGTTGCCCTTTGCAAGGATCTGCAGATACTTTCCTATTCTGAGCAGGCAGGCATACATCTTGTGTCAGACCTTGAGTGCCGTAATTTTTATGCAACAGGTCACAGTGAATATGATGCTGACACCCTTGCCAAGGAATATTTCCGTGATAAAGAAAAGGGGCTTGATATCAAGGTGCCTTATAATTATTTTCCTGATGATGACCCGACCAAAAAGCCTATTATCACATGGCGCAATGTGGGCACGCTGATGTTCACCAACTGGCTGAACTACTTTGTTTATCAGAGAACACCATATGACATTAATGATATTTAAAAAAATTACCACATCTGTTTTCAGGTGTGGTAATAATTTTTTACAGTAAGCTTTTATCGGGGAAATATCCGGGGATGGGCTTGAGCTTGAATGCGTTGAGCTTGTTGAGATAATCAATGCGGGCCTTTGTTTTTTCATCTTCGCAAACACCTGTGCGGATATACTTATCAAGTACGGCGTAGGTGAAGCCTAATTTGTCTTCATCCGTTGAGCCGCAAAGACCGTCTGAGGGCACCTTATCAACGAGATTTATTGGTAGTCCGAGATATTTGCCTACTTCTTTGACTTCCTGAACTGTCAGACCTGCAAGAGGACTGAAATCGCCTGCCGCATCACCGTAGCGTGTGGAGTAGCCCACGAAGTCTTCACTGAGGTTGCAGGTGTTGGCAACCCTGCCATTCAGGCTCTGTGAGAAGGCGTAAACCGTTGTCATGCGAAGGCGTGGAGCGAGGTTGATTTTGGTCTGTTCACTTATTTCTATTCCGCTGTCAAGAAGTGATTGCACAGTGGCATCGTAGCCCTCTTTGATGTTGCAGATGTAATATTTAATGCCGAGGTGATTTACAAGCTGCAAAGCATCATCGATATCGCTCTGCACACCGTTTGGCATAAGTATGCCGTAAACTCTGTCTTTACCGAGAGCTTCTACACACAGTGCGGCAACAATGCTTGAGTCTTTGCCGCCTGAAATGCCCAAAACAGCGTTGCAGCCTTTGCCGTTGACCTCGAACCAGTTCTTTATCCAATCAATAACCTCAGCCGTTACTTTTTCGGTGTTAAACATAAAAATTCCCCCTGAAAATATATTCTGAAATTTATTATAGCACAAAATGAGGGAGAGATAAAGTGGGTGAGAGTTATTTTTTGGTACTCTGCTGCATGTGTTAAAATGATGTGACCCAATAAAAAAGAGAAGTAACTTCAAAATATGGTATAATGAATTCACCACAAACACATTTACCAAAGAAAGAAGTACTTCTCATGAATATTTTAACACAAGAAGCAAGAAAAAAG
>JAFTLT010000026.1 GCA_017452785.1 Clostridia bacterium
CGAAGACAGGCTTTCTGCGTAATTTGTCTCGTAAAAAAAGCATTTCCTGCCTGCGGAAGTGTTATTCATGCTACGCACGCATAACTTTCCGCAAACAGGAAAAAATAGTTAATACGAGACCAATCCCGCAGTCTGACTGCATAGCAATCCCGTTATTATTTGCTTGATCGGAGAATTGCTTTTACACAAAATTTTCGGGGCTGCCGGAAGAATTTCTTTTATTATAACAATGGTATTACAATCATCTGTGATTCTATGACTCCAATTAAACCACAGTCTTCTGAATATAATATGAATGCTTTCTTTGAGATAGAAAATCCTCAAATTGTAAATGGATGTCAAACGGTAAACAGTATATATGAGTATCTTGAAAATATTCCGCCACAGGATTTAGAAAGAGAGTTTAAGGATACTTTTGTAATGCTTAAAATTTTAGTTATTGATAGAAACGATGACGAAGAAAATCAATTATATAAAGACATCGTAAAATACAACAACTCACAAAATGCTATCGACAAAAAAACTTTTGTTGCTGGTGGATATATAGCTTATGTGAAAAAGAATTTAATGCTTAAATTTGACAGCGAACCTTATAATACAGCGGTTGATTTCATTAAAAATGATGTTATAACAATTGACACACTTCTCGATTTATATATGTTGTACAGAAAAGCTGAACAGACAAAAAAGAAACGGAAGATTCCAGAGCTCCTATCCCGTATTACTTAATTGACTTTTTTGCAAGGTACGAATGTAAAAATAGGGATTTTAATGAAATTAGAAATCAGCTTTCAGACAATAAAAAAATTGAGGACATTGTTGATTTGTATAAAAGAGTATCAAAGGCTTATGCAAAAAAATACAACCAAGAATTTGATGTTGACTATAATAAAATGATTAAACAGACAATAAAATATAATATAGTTGATGATTTGCGTGAAGTTTTCACATTCTAACAAAAGACTCTCCGTAGTTTTGCTACGGGGAGCCTTTCTGTTTACGCCACCTTATCAATACCCACCATAAACTGCTCAAAGTCAATATTAAACTCCTAAATTATTATACCATTAATTTATTGAAGTCTTGTTCGGTTTGTGCTATAATGTCCGGGTTAAGTAAAAAAGTACAAAATAATATGGACAAAGCAAAACCCGAAAGGAGATTCACTAATGCAAAAAAATGAATTGATCCGCAAGCAAAAACTTTACCTTTTCGATATGGACGGCACCTTATATTTAGGGAGCCAGCTCTATGATTTCACACTGGAATTGTTGGAAACTCTCAAGAAAACAGGTCGCAGATACCTCTTTATGACAAATAACTCCTCAAAGAGTGTTGATGATTATGTTAAAAAGCTCGCTTCTCTCGGAATTACAGCCGGCAGAGAAGACTTTATGACATCTTCTCAGGCTACAGCTTATTATCTTCATAAGCACCACGAGGGTCAGACGCTCTATGTCTGCGGTACTGAATCACTCAAAGAGGAACTGCGCCGTGAGAGATTTACAGTGACAACGGATGTGAATGAAACGGAATGTATTGTTATGGGCTTTGATACTGAGCTGACTTTTCAGAAGCTTCACGATGTAAGCTTTATGTTGCTCACCCGCCCTGAGCTGCCATATATCGCAACAAACCCTGATTATGTCTGCCCCACAGAGTTCGGCTCAGTGCCCGACTGCGGAAGTGTCTGCGATATGATCTACAACGCTACAAAAAAGCGCCCCGTTGTTATCGGCAAGCCGTCACCCCTGATGCCTCAGCTTGCAATGGAAGCACTGGGAATTTCTGCTGACGAGGCATGTGTAGTAGGTGACCGTATTTACACCGATATTAAATCAGGTCTGAATGCAGGCATCACCGCTATTCTTGTTATGAGCGGAGAAACTACACAGGAAATACTGAATGAGAGCGTGGACAAGCCTCATCTCGTACTGCAGGATGCAGGCGAAATTTTAGCGGCACTGAAAGAGTAATATTGAAAAGTTAAATTGTTTTAATTAAATCAGTAAATTTATTTAAACCGAGCAGAGAATTTAAAACTTTGTCCGGTTTTTAATAAGGTGTTTTGTGTTTTTTTGTACGACATAGACTTTTTTTAGAAAAAAGTATTGACTGTAAAGTAACTTTATGGTGTATTTTAACGGTGAAAGGGTGTGTTATATATGAAAATCAACGAAGTTGAAGAGTTATTAAATACTCCAAGAGCCAATATACGCTATTATGAAAAAGAAGGACTAATAAATATTTCAAGGAAAGAAAACGGTTACGGCAGCTGCCTCAAATATGAAAAAAATAGCAATGTGTTGTGGATGATACATTGCTATTTTTGCTTCGGCGAAAAAAACAACCCTCGAATCGGTGAGAAACGAGGGCTTGTCAACAGTCTGAACTGCCACATTTGATGCAGCAGCTCTTTCTTATTTTGGGTAGGTCGTTATTGATCGGTATTTATGTGTGAGTTGATAATGTCTATCATCATATCCTGAGCTTTTGTGGCTTCAGGTATGGGGAAAAGGGGATAGGGATGATCGAGATTTTCTTCAATAACTATGGTGTGGTCTATTTCCATCTCGTCAAGTATTGAGGAAAATTTGACAACATCGGGATAAAGCATATCTCTTGTGCCAACAAAAAGTGTTATTCTGCCAAGGTGATGGAAATTGCCGTAAATAGGGCTGACCATAGGGTCGTGAACATCCTTGTCACCTGCCCACTGCTTGCCGAGGTCAACAGTACCGAAAAGACCCAGCATGCAATCAATGGGTTCAATTTCAAGAATCTGCTCATTTTCCATTGAGACATCCATCCACGGGGCTATTAGAATAAGCTCCTCAGCCTGAATAGCATTGGGGTAATTATCTCTGATGAGCTGTGCGAGCACCAATGACATTGCACCGCCTGAAGAGTCACCGATTAAAATAATCTGTTCAACGCCCTGCCTTGAAGCTATGTCGAGATAGAGCTCAACCATAGCATCGTATGCCTCTTCACAGGTATAATTAGGCACCTTAAGATAAATAGGCATCACTACAGGACAATTGGTTTCACCTGAGAGTCTGTTGATTATTTTCCAGTGGTACTTAAGAGGGTTGTTGACATATGCTCCGCCGGGTATGTACATAATTACGGTGTCAGAGAAGGTATCTTCGTTAAAATAAAAAACCTGCATGCCGTGCTCATAAGTGTCATAATAGGGGATATCGACCTTTACTTCGTCAGGCTTGATATAATCCTTAAGGTTTTCCTCAGCACGTAATTCAAGGTTTTTATAGTAGCCGTCACCCTGTTCATAAATCTTGTCACGGTCTGTGAGTATCATATACATTTCCGATAACGAAGCCATAACAGAACGGTTATAAACGATATGAGATATGCCGCTGAAAAGTATTACAACAACGAGTACTGTGGCTAATGCAAGGGTTGCTTTTCTTTTCATATTGTTCTCCTGCATCAAAATATTTTCTTCAGTTCATAGAATATCTCACAAATATTAACACAAAAAAAATAATATATTATCATCTCGTAAAAAATAAATAAAATCATCTAAAATGTATAGAAACTTTAGTGAAATTTTAACAAAAATATTAATATTCGGCAGGTGTAGCGTAATCGACATTTGTATTTTTGGAATTTAACCTTATTTGTGAATATAACAAAACAGCAGCAGTTTTGCTGAAACAATCTGCTGCTGCCGATACAATTTGTTTATTCCTGATACTCAATAAATGCGTAATTAATTGTTTTTCTGCTGTGAGTATATGTTATATAAAGTCTGTTGCCCTCGGCAATAATTGCAGGGTAGGAATATTCTGCCGAAAGATTGAGCTTGCTTTCCTCAAGAGTCATTACATCTTTCCATGTTTTGCCATTATCCTCTGAAACTGAGAGGATAAGTCTGTTTCTGACCTTCATGCCTGCGGGAGTGTGAACGAGCCACAAGCGTCCATCATCGGTCATAACACAGTCAATTCCGCTGTAGTTATTCATAAGACCTGTTGAATAAGCCTCGCACCAAGTTTTGCCGCCGTCAACAGAATCGCTTCTGTAAATTCTGCCGCAGTCTGTTCTGAACATTGCATGAACTACACCATTGTTATCCTGCCAGATAGTGGGCTGAATCATGCCGATGTCTTTTTTGTTGACACCTTTTGCCACAATGTAATCTGTCTTTTCCCATGTGTTTCCGCCGTCAACGGAAATATCAAAGAAGGCTCTCCACTGACCCTGTTCTGTTGAAGCACCTGCAATGAGTGTTCCGTCAGCAGTGACAAAAATTTTGTTTCTTACGGGGCCTCTGCCGCCGCTTGTGTCACCTGCCACGAGCTCCTTTGGCTCAGTCCATGTTTTGCCACCGTCATAGGTATCGGTATATTTTGTTACCCAATAGGGGATTTCTTCGCCCACTTTATAATAAAGTCTTATGAAGTCACCATAATTTGTAAGCACGGGATTCCAATGAGCAACAGTGTCCTCTGACGGTACCTGAGAGGGAATGCTCCAAGTGCCGTTTTCATAAACACTGAACCATATTCTTACATCATCGTAGCCTTCACCTGTGCCTGCAAAATATGCACTCATAAGTCTGCCGTCATTCATCTTTACAATAGTTGAAGCGTGAGAAGATTTGAAGTGCTTTTTATTCTCAAAAAGCTGACCTGTTTCAGCGGTGTACTGAATATCACTTTTTTCATTGGTGCTGCCTTTAAAAACACTGATAAATCTTTCAAAAAAATCAGCTATTACGCTTATAAAAACCGATTGGCTCATATTGCTGCCTTCATCCTTGCAGGCAAGTGCTTGAGTGCTGAAAAGCATTGTTAAACAAAGAACTGCTGCTATAACTTTTTTCATAATTTTATACCTCCATAGGATATTTCAGTCCGAGCTGCTGTCTGCACTCGTCCATAATCTTCATACATTCAAGTGTGCTTTCAAAGGGGACATAGTCTGATTGCTTTTTGCCTTGCCTGATTTCATCGGCAACACGGTCAAACTCATTGAGATAGGTGGTTTTACCAAAAGAAACACGGTTCATTTTATTTCCTTTAAGTATAACTGCAGGGGCAACATGAAACATAGGCAGGTGAATTTTGCCTTCAGTTCCCTCAGCAACAAAGCTCTCATTGAGCCTTTCAAAGGAAACATGAAGCTCACACTGCATTGTGCCGTAATGAAGACGGATATTTTCTTTAATGTCAATGCCGCCCTCAAGCACGCCCTCACATTCAATTTTATCGGGCACGCCGAAAAAATTGTAGCAATATGTTATAGGGTAAATGCCTATATCAAGCAGTGCACCGCCTGCTGTCATCGGGTCGAGAACCCTTGAGTCGGGTTTCTTTTTGAGCCCCGGATATTCGTGGTGGATTTTTATCTTTTGTACTCTGCCGATTTTGCCCGTTTCAATCCATCTTTTAAGGGTCAGGGATGTGTCGGAAAACCAGCTCCACATAGCTTCGGCAAAATAGGTGTCATTTTCCTTTGCTGTGTTTATCAAGAGCTCCACATCCTTTGTGCATATGCCTACGGGCTTTTCGCAAAGAACAGGCTTTTTATTTTTCAGGGCAATAAGGCTATACTCAACATGTGAGGTGTGAGGTGTGGCAATGTACACGGCATCAACACTCTCAAAGCAGATAGCTTCCTGGGCTGTTTTGCAGACTCTGCCGCCGTGCTTTGCTGCAAATGCCTTTGCCTTATCATAGTTTCTTGAATAAACGGTGACGATTTTATGCTCACCCTTGAGAATGCTTCGGGCTGTTTTGTCAGCAATGCTTCCGCAGCCGATATATGCCCATCTGAATTTAGCCATTACAGTCATCGCCTTTCTTTATTTTCCACTGACCCTTTTCCTTCTTAAACCAATCAGGGAGATAAGGAAGGGTAAAGTCAAAGGCTGCCTCAAGGCAATCTCTGCCCTTTTTAACTATGGTTGCAATTGCCCATGCGTGCATGCCTATTATTCCGTCTGCTTTATAAAGAGCGCAGGGCACGCCGAGAGCATTAAGCTCTTTTTCAAAGTCAAAGGCTTCATAACGAAGAAAGTCTTTATCACCCCAGATGAGAAATGTGGGCGGATAGTTTTTGTGCACCGTGGGAGAAAAGAGCTTGCCCTTTTCACTCATAAGATAGTCGGGAATTTCCTTATAAGGCACGCCTGCAAAGGAGGAAACCATCATTTTTATATCGGGGAATTTCGATTGAGGCTTGCTTTTATCCGTCAGCCTCGTCAGATTATGACAGCCGCATATTGAAATCATAGCCTTTATTTTAAAGTCATCACGGTGCTTGAAGTTAATTCCCAGCTTGTCATAAAGGGTTTTATCTGCACAGCAGGCTGACATATATGAGATATAGTAACCGCCTGCACTTTCACCTGCGATAATAATATTTTCTGTGTCTATGCCGTACTCTAAAGCGTGCTCAAACAGAAAGTCCACGGCGCTGAAAATCTCGTGAAGCTGATGTGGGAAAATCTTATCGGGAGCATAGGTATAGCTTATTGAGGCGCAGAAAAATCCTAGCTTTGCCCACTGAGAAACATAGGTGTTTCTCATATCGGTCACACCTGAAATCCAACCGCCGCCATGAACATAAATAAACAGCGGATTTTTTTCTTTTTGCGTCTTTTTCGGTGAAAAGATATTAATATACTGAGCCTTGCCCTCACCGTACTTCACTCTTTTTTCACAGAGTATATCTTCGGGTGTTTTTCTGTGGAGTATTGCCATTGCAAGAAGCTCTGTGAAGTTATACCAATATCTTGCCGTGGTACCCCTTAAGTAAACGCTTTTTTTCATAATGTAATCTCCCTAACTCAATCAGTTTTGCTCAGCTGTGTAATGCTTTACAGCATACATAAAGCCGTCTGAAAGGAACTGTCTTGCTTCTTTAGCAGGTGTGGTGAAAGAAAATAAATCAAAGCCGTGGAAACAGCCCTCAAAGAGCTTAAAATGAACCTTAACGCCTGCATTTCTCAGGTTTTCCACATACTGCAGTGTTTCATCGGTGAAAGGTTCAATATCGCCCACATAAGTCAGTGTGGGAGGAAGATCTGAATAATCGGTTTCACGGGCAGGGGCAGCATATTTTGAAACGTTCTCTGTGCCGTAAGCATCACCGAGATAAAGTCTCCAACCCAGCTCATTTGACTTTGTGTTCCATATGGGTGCGTCGTTATTCTGTGATGAGGGAGTGATCATTCTGTCGTCTATCATGGGATAAAGAGGCATCTGAAAAGCGATGTTTATTTCACCTTTATCTCTTGCCATAAGTGACACTGCTGCACAAAGACCTCCGCCGGCACTGTTGCCGCCAACAAAAATCTGATCACTTCTCATCCCGTAATCTTTGCCATTTTTCTTGAGCCATTCGAGAGCACTGTAACAGTCGTTGAGTGCAGCAGGGTAGGGAGCAACGGGTGAATTAGTGTAATCGGGTGCAACCACAACGCAGCCACTTTCTTTAACGAAGCTTTCAACAAATGAAAAGTCCTGCTCAGGTGCACCGAGGCCGTAGCCGCCACCGTGAATCCACAACAGACCCGGCACATTTTCTTTTTTCTCTTTTGGTGAATACACGCATATTCTGAGCGATGTGCCGTCTGCACGTTCTATATATTTTTCTTCAAACTTAACATCTGCAAGATTGATTCCGCATATGAAGTTATCCATAAAGAAGTTGGCAAGCTTAAAAAAGCCTTCTGTGAAATGGGGCATAATAATTCTTATTGCATTGCCGATAACACGCAGCTCAGGGTGAATGTCACTTGTTCTGACATTCCATATGTTATCAAGAGATTTTGAAATGAATGATTCATTTTCTGCTTTTGAATCCGACGCTGCAAGTGCTATTGTGGGTGTGCAGATGAGAGCCAAAGCCAGAATGAGAGCAGTCAGTTTTTTCATAATGATTCTCCTTATTTTTATCATATAGATATATATTAACACAGGGAAAAGAGATTTGCAATAAAAGGAAATTATTTTTCCTTTTCATCTTTACACTAAAATCGGTTTATGCTAAACTAAACCTAACCTCATAAAAGGAGAAAGATATATGAAAGCAAAAATTACCCTTGCCGGTGAACTTAAAATCGGCGAAATTGACAGAAGAATTTTCGGTTCATTCATTGAGCACCTCGGCAGAGCCGTTTACGGCGGCATTTTTGAGCCGGGTCACCCTGAGGCTGATGAAGACGGCCTGAGAATGGACGTCATTAAAATGATAAATGAGCTTGGTGTACCCGTTGTACGCTATCCCGGCGGCAACTTTGTTTCCGGCTATAACTGGGAAGACGGTGTCGGTCCTGTCGATAAGCGTCCTGCAAGACTTGAGCTGGCTTGGGGTGTGACAGAGCCTAATAAGTTCGGCACAGATGAATTTATGAAATGGTGCCGTAAGGCAGGTACATCACCTATGATGGCTGTTAACCTTGGCACAAGAGGCCCTGATGAAGCAAGAGCATTAGTTGAATATTGCAACCATAAGAGTGGCTCAAAATATGCTGATATGCGTATAAATAACGGCTATAAAGACCCGTGGGGAGTTAAGCTCTGGTGTCTCGGCAATGAAATGGACGGCCCTTGGCAGATGTGCGCAAAAACTGCTCACGAATACGGCAGAACTGCAAATGAAGCAGCTAAGCTTATGAAGTGGGTTGACGGCTCTATTGAAACAGTGCTTTGCGGCAGCTCAAGCAGAGGCATGAAAACCTTTGGTGACTGGGAAGCAACAGCTCTCGATATTGCTTATGACAATGTTGATTATATATCACTGCATCAGTACTATGGAAATCACAGCGGCGACACAGCTTCATTCCTTGCAAAAAGCATGGAGCTTGACGATTTCATTTACAGTGTTATCTGCACCTGCGATTTCGTTAAGGCTAAAAAGCGTACCAAAAAGCAGATTAATCTTTCTTTTGACGAGTGGAATGTGTGGTACCACTCAAACGGTGCCCCTATAGAAAGATGGTCAACCGCACCAAACCAGCTTGAGGATATCTATAACTTTGAGGATGCACTTGTAACTGCATGTATGCTTATTACTCTGCTTCGCCATGCAGATAGAGTTAAAATTGCCTGCCTTGCACAGCTTGTCAATGTTATTGCACCTATCTTCACAAAAACAGGCGGTGGTGCTTTCCGTCAGACAATATTCTATCCTTTCAGAGAGATGTCAAAGTACGCAAGAGGTAACGCAATAAAGCCTCTTATCGACTGCCCGAAATATGACTGTAAGGAATTTACAGATGTGCCTTATCTTGAAGCAGTTGCATCATATGACGAGGAAAACGGCGAGGTGGCACTTTTCTGCGTTAACCGTTCAATGGAAGAAAGCATGCAGCTTGACATTTCACTTTTAGGCTTTGACGGCTACAAGGTAACAGGCTTCGAGTCGATGGATGGCTATGACGTTAGACAGGAAAACACATTCGGCAGCGAAACCGTAACCATGCACGATAATGCACTTCCCACAGAGGACGGCAAAAACATTGTCTGCGAGCTTAAGCCTCTTTCATTCAATGTTATCAGATTTAAGAAATAATTATATAGGGACAGCTCAGACTGTCCCTATATTCAGGTAAAATTATGAACAGAACTGTAATAAAATACATAGCCGTTGCGGCTATGCTCATTGATCATATAGGTCTTTTGTTTGTGCCTATTTCCACACCTCTCGGCACTGCTATGAGAGTTATCGGCAGACTGACAGCACCGATTATGTGCTTCTTTTTAGCTGAGGGCTTTACTCACACAAGTTCAAAAAAGAAATACGGCATGAGGCTGTTTGCTTTTGCACTTATATCACAGATTCCTTTTATTTATATGATGAAAGGTTATTTCTGGGTGGCACACTTTAATTTTATTGCCACTCTGTTTCTCTGTTTTATGATATTGCTTACCCTTGAAAAGGTGGAAAACATTCTTCTTAAGGTGGTTATTATAGCCTGCCTTGCATCTCTTGGTTATTTTTGTGACTGGGGACTTATGGCACCGCTTTGGGTGATGTGCTTTTATCTTTGCAAGGATAACAAAAAACAAATGGCTCTATGGTACTCGGTGCTTTGTGCCTTCTGGGTAATTCGCTGCTGTGTGGTAGGTTTTGACAATGGCGCAGATTGGTATGACTCCTTGTGGCAGCTGGGCTCTTTCGGTGCCCTGCCTATACTTTATTCTTACAACGGTGAAGGCGGAAAGACGGGCAAATTCACGAAGTGGTTTTTCTATTGGTTTTATCCCGTTCACCTTCTTGTTCTCGGCATTATTTTCAGAACATAAAAACAGGACTGCAAGATGTTTCGTCATTGCAGTCCTTGAATTTTTATTTTGCAATCTCAGTGAGCCATGAAAGAATATCGGCGAAAATCTTTTCTCTGTCGTCTTCAAAGAGAATTTCGTGTTTGTCACCGGGATAGAGGATAACGCTTGGCTGATGACCTGCATCCTCAAGGTTATCGCAGACATTGATAACACCCTTCCCGTTAAAGCCGATGGGGTCTTTTGCTCCTGAAACGAGAAGAATGGGAAGTGAGGGAGGGATAAGATATGCCCATTCACTGGTGCAGGCTGAGTTTGCTATTGACATAAGGTCACGTATAAGAGACATAGTGAAGTCTGCTCCGCAAAGAGGGTCGCTTATGTAATTCATTATGTTTTCTTCATTTTGTGAAAGCCATTCCTTGCCTGTGCCTTTTCCGCCTGAAAGAAAAACCTGTGCCTTATCCATAAGAGCAACGGGCACTTTAGCGTGAGCACCTAATTTTTTGCAGGCAAGCTTTATAGGCTCTTCAAATACAACGGCTGCTGAGGGCATTTCACCTGTGCCGCAAAGAATAAGACCTGAAAGCTCATGCCAGAAGCTTGTGGCATAAACTCTTGCACAGAATGAGCCCATGCTGTGACCGAAAAGATAATAGGGAAGCGTGGGGTATCTTTTATGCATAATATTATAGAGAATATGCATATCATCAATCATTCTCTTGTCGCCGTCTTCTTCGGCAGTGAAGCCTAAATCTTCTTCACTTTCAACACTTCTGCCGTGACCGATGTGGTCATTACCGCAGACTATGTAGCCTTCTTTTGCAAGGAAGCAGGCAAATTCGTCATAGCGCTGAATATGTTCCGAAACGCCGTGAGCAATCTGAAAAACACCCTTAGGCTCTTTTTCATCATCCTGCCATATACGGCAATAGATTTTGTTAACTCCTGTTGAGGAAAGAAAATAAGCATCTTTTTTTATGATAGCCATGTTTTAAACCTCCGCTGTTTTTATATTACTATTCATTATAATATAAAAATTAAAAATAATCAATAACTTATGTAATTTTAAGGTTGCGGCACTATTATAGTTTACAATTTAACTAAAATGGTATATAATATATGCTGATTATAATACTCAGAGAGGTTAACTATGTTTGGCTATGTGAAAACCGATAAGCCTGAAATGAAAATTAAAGATTATGAAGCCTATAAAGGTCTATACTGCTCTCTTTGCAGTGCAATGGGCAAGCATTTCGGTGTGCTCTCACGGCTGACTCTGAGCTATGACATCACCTTTCTGGTGCTCGCAAGGCTGTCTTTCAGTGGTACCGTGCCCTGCTTTGAGGGTGGCAGATGTCCCTTTAATCCCACAAAAAAATGCAATTACTGCAACAACAGCAATGAAGAACTCCGCTATGCCGCAGCAGTGTCAATGATGATGTTTTATTTCAAAGTGAAAGATAATATCTCAGACGGCAATATATTTAAAAGATTGCTTATGTATCTTATTTTGCCTTGGGCAACTTTCAAGTATAAAAAGGCAAAGAAAATGTACAGTGAAATTGCAGAAATAATTGAGCAGTCAATGGCTTTGCAAAAAGAGACCGAAAAGAAAAATACGGATATTCCCGATGAAGCGGCACATGCCAGTGCTCATGCTCTCGGCAGGATAATGGCATATAATATGAATGACGCCGAGGATAATATTTACCGTTTCGGTTACGGAATAGGCAAATGGGTTTATCTCACTGATGCCATTTACGATATTGAAAAAGATATAAAATCAGGTAACTACAATGTTTTTGTCAATAAATATGACCTTTGTGCCGGGGACAGTGTTTCAGATATAAAGGCAGCCCTGACGGGTACAATGAATATGTGTGGGGCTATTTTTGGTGAGGCCTATGAAAAAGCAGAAAATAAATCCTTGACCGCCATAATGGAAAACATAATCTATGACGGAATGTATAAAACTCTTAACAGTATATTAAACAAAGAAAAATCGAAAGGAAAAGATTAATATGAGAGATCCTTATGAAGTGCTCGGAGTGCCCAGAGGCGCTTCAAAAGAGCAGGTTAAAGCAAAATACAGAGAGCTTGCAAAAAAATATCATCCCGATAACTATGTGGATAGTCCTCTTGCAGAAACAGCCAACGAAAAAATGCAGGAAATCAATGAGGCATATGACGCTATAATTTCAGGCACTGCAGGTGCATCATATTCATCATCCTCTTCTTCACGAAACTACGGCTTTAACAGCTATCAGCAGGTTCGTGACCTTATGCGCCTTGGCAAGCTTGATGCGGCAGAGCAGCTGCTTGAAAATATGTCACCGAACACAAGAGACGCTCAGTGGTATTATCTCAAGGGTCAGATTAACTATCAGCGTGGTTGGACTGATCAGGCATTCACATATTTTGCTTCCGCTTATAATATGGAGCCGAATAATGCGGAATACAGACACGCTTATGAAAACTTAAGCCGTCAGCGTGCAGGCGGTTTCAGAACAAACGGCAGACATAATCAGGGCAGTGACTGCGACTCCTGCAGTATTTGTCAGGGCCTTTTATGTGCAGATTGCTGCTGCGAGTGCTTCGGCGGCGACTTAATTCCCTGCTGTTGAGGTAATAGCTTATGAGTCAGAGTGCAAAAACTGCTATAGGCGGCATGACAGCGGCCTTGTCTGTGGTGCTTATGCTGCCGACGGTTATGGGCATTTGGACATATGCCCTGCCTGCCTTTGCAGGAATACTTATAATGTTCGCCATAATCGAGCTTGATAAAAAATGGGCGCTGGGCATATATATCGCCGTGTCAATTCTCAGTCTTATACTTCTGCCAAATAAAGAAGCAGCTGTGTTTTATGCCTGTTTTTTCGGGCACTATCCCATAATAAAGGCAATGCTCGAAGGCAGAAATATGCCGAGAGTGTTAGAGTGGGTTATAAAAATTGTCATATTCAACGCATCTGTTTTAGCGGCGGCGTTTATAATGGTTAAGGTTTTCGGCATGCCTCTTGCAGAGCTTTTGGGCACTGAGGGCGAAACCGCTTGGTGGGTAGAGTTTGCTGTGCCTATAACACTGGCAATCGGAAATGTAACCTTTATTGCTTTTGACTATCTTCTCACAATGTCAGTTGTTGTCTATCTGAACAAATGGCAGAGGCGTTTCAGGAAAATGTTCCCATTTAAGTGAATGCAGAGTGCAGAATTGTGGTCGCAGGTTTATTCCCGACCAATTTTAAGTTGCTGTCCGCAGAGCTGAAGCTCAGAAACTTGAAGTTTCATCAATCTTAATAAAAACCGGTCACCGCTAATAGACAGTGACCGGTTTTTATAATCGGGAGAGTTGATATTTAAACTCAGATTCCTCCGCAATTTTGCACTTTGCATTTTGCACTTTGCATTCAGAGAGCTCTGCTCTCTGCGCTCATTTCTTTCTCAATCCACGCCATAATGAGATTGACAATTTTTTCAATCTGAATATCATTAAGCTCTTTTCCGGGTTTTACCTTGTACCACTTATAAAGACAGCCCCGACAGCAACAGGCCGTAGCGTGCTGTGCAATAAAAACGGGATGCCCTCTCATAGGTGTCTGCTTGCCGTCATTGGCAATGTACTGTGGAGCGAGACGGTTTGTGATAAAGTCTGTGGCGTGGAGCCTTATTGTATCCATGCCTTTTTCTCTTATATAGGCTTTGTCTTTTTCGCTTAGGTGAAAAGAGCTGCGGAATTTCGATTTTCTGAGTTTATCGAGAGCCTCGTCAATGGTTTGCATCAGTTAGAATTCGCCAACCATTCGTGTTCTTTAGCATAAAAGCGTGTGGTCTTATACCAAGGATCACCCTCAAGGTGTCTTACCATCCACACATAGCACATTTCATAGCCGGGAGCCACAACCTGATGGTGGTCGTTGCCGTCGGTGATATATGAAGCTGAGCCCTGAACGCTCTTATAAACATTGTCACCAACAAAGCAGGCACCAAAGCCCTGAGGCTTATCAAACTGATAATAGTACACCTCAGGCTGAGGATGATGGTGGGGAGGATAGCTTGACCATTTGCCCGGCTGGTTGAAAACCTCACCGAGCACCATATTTGAGTAGGGTGCGTTATCATAGTCAAAAACAGTTGAGCAGATTCTGTGACCTGTACCGCCCCACTGACCCTTGCCGAATTCCTGATAGAGAATATCCTCAGGCTTATAGAAAACAGGAGCAAAGTCCTTGTTGTTATCCGTCTGCTGAATAAGAATTTCAGTGTCCTGCTTTGCTGTGATTCTCACTTCAACATTTTTCGGCACGTGAAGGCAATATGGCTTTTTTTCAAAGGGGCGGCTTCTTTTCATTGTTTCGGTTGTACCTTGCCAAGTGATTGAGGCTTCACCTGAAAGAATAAGAAAAGCAGTTTCGCACTTATCGTCAAGGACGGTGATTGTTTCATTATCTTTAAACTTCTTGACTTTGATTGTCATAAGCATATCGGCGTGCTTTTTACCCATTTCGCAGATAATTCTTTCGCCGTTTTCATTAATTTCGTTATATTCCAGCATAATAAATCTCCTTTGCTTCAATATGAAAGAATTGTACTACAAATACTTTTATTTTTCAAGATGTTTTTGTTGTAATGCAGAAATAAATATGATATACTCACTTTGTCGATATGCTGCCGATGCAGCAGCAAGAAAAGGAGAAAACCACTATGCCGTATTTATTCACACACTTTAAAGAAAAAATTACTCCCGACGGAGAACAGGTATATTTTTCAGTCAGCCGTGACGGTTTTAACTGGGAACAGTTAAACGGCGGCGAGCCTATACTCACAGCGGAAAAAGGCGAAAAAGGTTGCCGTGATATCGAAATAGTACGCCTTAAAGAGGGCGGGTTTGTTTTACTCACAACCGACCTTTCAATTGCGTACAGAATGGACGAAAACTATCAGGTTAACTGGAAGGAAGTCAACCGCACAGGCAGTAAGTGCCTTCGTATGTGGAAGACTCCCGACCTTATCAATTTTTCTGAGGAAATCCTTTCTCCCATAGGCATGGAAAGCTTTGGCTGTATGTGGGCACCTGAGGTTTATTTTGAAGAGAAAACAGGGGAGTATCTTATTCATTGGGGCTCAACAGTAAAAGAGGATGATTACAGCCATATGTCAATTTATTGCAGTGTAACCAAGGATTTTGAGAACTTCTCAGAGCCGAAGCTGTTCTTTACAAAAGACAATGAAATTCTCGATACTCACATAAGAAAAATTGATGGAGTATATCATATGTTTTATAAAAATGCCGAAAGACCGTCAATGAATATGCACGCCACATCAGACAGTCTTTACGGTCCTTATCAGCACGATGAGGAGTTTGAAAAATACATGGCTACCCTCGAAAAGCCGGGAAGCTATGAGGCTCCCACAACTCTCGTGCTGCCCGACGGCAGATGGTGCCTTATGCTTGACTTTTTTGGCTGTGAAAAGCCGAAAATGGGTTATGTACCTTTTGTGTCAGCCAAACCCGGTGACAGCAATTTCACTATGGCTAAAGAGAAATTTTCATTCCCTTACGGCTTCAAGCACGGCGGAATTGTTGAGATAACCAAAGAGGAATACAGCAGACTCAAAGACTATTACAAAAACTGAAATTTCAAGCGAGTTAATTAATAGTTAATTTATATATTGGAAAACAAAGCAAAAACGCAGAAATAATCGACAAACCAAGCTGAAATGTTTGGTTTGTTTTTCTTTGTTTGTTTAATATTGTTAATCATAAACAAATAAAAGATTAATTTTTCTTACAACTTGACACCGTGTTAAATTTTGGTAAATGTTGACGAATTGTTAAAAAAGTGTTATAATAAACTATAAAATATTGACATAGTTGTGCCTTTAAAAGGGTGTAATCGGAGGTCAGCTGAATTTGTGTATCCGTTTTAAAGCGCAATTGCCAATTATAAAAAATAAAAAAGGAGACATGTTTTATGAAAAATAAGTATTTCAAAAAATCTATTTCGCTTCTCATGGCAATTCTCATGGTTATGACATGCTGGGTGTTTGTTGCACCTCAGGAGGCTGAAGCAGCATCAGCTATATCATATCCTGTTACTATTACTTTTGAACATAACAGTGGTAGTAACGGAGGTTATATCAAGATTCTCTATTTTGAAGTAAATGCCGATGGTACATTGGTCGACGGTGTTGAAAAAGAGTATCTGTTTATTAACTCGCTTAAAAACTTCACTGCAAGTTCTCAGACTGTCAGCACGTCTGATAACAGAGGTACCGGTTCCGCTACAGGTAATGTTCCCGGTATACCCTACAAAATTGAAATGTATGTAGCTGCAAGCACGGAGTATGTAATGAAAAAAGTGCAGATTGGCGACTTGACAGTTATGAATGACACATGGACAATAAAAAATAAAGTAGTTCATTGGCAATATGATGGCACGGGCAACTGGGGTAATGCGTCACCTCCGTCTGACTGGGCATTGCCATATGTAAAAACTATTTCAAATCCCTCAGATATTAACCTTACTGTTCCGAAAATTGATAGTACATCGACGGTAAGCGGATCAACAAGCGTTACAATTAAAGACCAGTACGGTGTTGTAATGCCTCTTTCATCGGGAATCACATACGATTATGCTTTGGTAAACACTATGGGTTATACAGGTGTATTTCTTGATGATAATATGTCAAACGGCACTTCTACAGCCACAGTTACTGTCAATGCAGATGTGCAGAAGGAGCTTACTTCGTCATCAACAGACGGCAAAGTGCAATATAAGCTCTGGGCAAAGTACGGTAGTCTTACCTCGAACCAGTGCACAGTTACTATTACCTGCCCGCAGTATACTGCTTATTATAAGAGTGCAACCACGGGTGCAATTGTCAAAACAGAAACAGCCGGCTACTATAACAGCACATATACTTCAAATGCAGCCCCTTATACTAACACAACAACTAAAGATAACGGTGACGGCACTCATACATATTACACATGGCCTGCTTCTAAGGCTTACACCGTCAGTGGCGATATAACCATAACTGAAGCTGCAAACACAGCTGCTCACGGCTGGGATGCAGGTACTGTAACACAAGCTGCAAGCTGTACTGCTGTGGGCTCAAAGCTCTTTAACTGCGCAACCTGCGGTGCAACAAAAACAGAAGAAATCCCAAAGATAGCACATAACTATACAACAGCTATCACAGCTCCCACCTGCTCAGCTGAGGGTTACACAACCTACACCTGCAGCGTTTGCGGATATAATTACAAAGACAATTACACCGCAACTATTGCACATAACTGGGATGACGGTGTGCAGACAACAGCTCCCACCTGTGCAGTAGCAGGCGTAAAGACATATACCTGCCTTGTTTGCGGTGCAACAAAAACAGAAGATATTGCTGCAACAGGCATTCACAACTATGTTGTTGAAGTTGCCGGCACAAGAGTTGATTCAACCTGCACAGTGAACGGTAGTGTTGAAATGAAGTGTGACCTTTGCACAGCTACAGAAGTTCAGACTCTCGATATTGATGACAGCAAGCACACCAATGTTGTTACAGATGAAGCTTACGAGTCAACCTGTAAGATTCCCGGTAAGACCGAAGGCTCACACTGTGAAGATTGCGGTGCAGTGATTACTGCGCAGCAGGATCTTCCTCTTAAGGATCACACAGAAGAAATTATAGCTGCAATTGATCCTGACTGCACCACACCCGGTAAGACAGAGGGTAAGCGCTGCTCAGTTTGTAAGGATATACTTGTAGCTCAGCAGGAAGTTCCTGCTAAGGGCCATGACTGGTCAGACACTTATATTTCAAACGGTAACGGTATCAATGCTACTCACTATCAGAACTGTGACGTCTGCGGTGTCAAGGGTGCAAATGCAGCTCACACATGGAACAGCGGTGAGGTAAGCGTTGAAGCTACCTGCGAAAAAGACGGCGAAATGCTTTACACCTGCTCAGCTAACGGATGCGGCGCAAAGTACATTGCCAGGATAACCTCACCCGGTCATGCTTACGGTGAATGGATTGAAGAAGACAGCGCAACATGTCTTGAAGGCGGTATCAAGGGTCACTATGAATGTTCAGCTTGCGGTAAGTATTTTGACGAAGACAAGAATGAAATTGCTGACCTTGCAATAGAAGCTCTCAATCACGCTATCGTAAAGCATGCCGGTCAGGCTGCAACCTGCACAGAAGGCGGTTGGGAAGCATATGAGACCTGCTCAAGATGCGATTACACAACATATAAGGCAATTGATGCTCTCGATCACGATTACATCGACCACGCTGCTAAGGCTCCCACCTGCACAGAAAAAGGCTGGGATGCATATAAGACCTGCTCGAGATGTGATTACACAACCTATGAAGAAAAGCCTGCAGCAGGTCACGATTATGGCGAATGGATTGCTGAGGTTGAAGCTGACTGCAATAACGCAGGTACATTAGGCCACTATCAGTGCTCAGTATGTAATAAGTATTTTGATGCTGACAAGAAAGAGCTTAAAGACCTGACAATCAATGCTCTCGGCCATGACTATATCAGCCACGAAGGCAAGGCTGCAACCTGCACAGAAGGCGGCTGGAAGGCATATGAGACCTGCTCAAGATGCGATTACACAACATATGAAGCAATTGAAGCTCTCGATCACGACTATATCAGCCATAAGGGTCAGGCTGCAACCTGCACAGAAGACGGCTGGAAGGCATACGAGACCTGCTCAAGATGCGATTACACAACCTATGAGAAGATAGAAGCAAGCGGTCACTCAATTACAACCTATGAGGGCAAGGATGCAACTTGTACCAAGGACGGTTGGAAAGCATATGAAGCCTGCTCAAAGTGTGATTACACAACTTATGAAGCAATCGGCTCACTCGGCCACGATTATATCGCTCACGAAGGCAAGGATGCAACCTGCACGGAAGGCGGTTGGAAGGCATACGAGACCTGCTCAAGATGTGATTACACAACTTATGAAGCAATCGGCTCACTCGGCCACGATTATATCGACCATGAGGGCAAGGATGCAACATGTCTTGAAGGCGGTTGGAAGGCATACGAGACTTGCTCAAGATGCGATTACACAACCTATGAAGAGGTTCCCGCAGCAGGCCACAGCATTATCAGTGTCGGCTCTAAGGCTCCCACATGTGAAGAGATCGGTTGGGATGCATATGAGAAGTGCACAAAGTGTGACTACACAACTTATGAAGAAATTCCTGCAACTAACCATAGCATTATCACCATTCCCGCAAAGGCTGCAACCTGCACAGAAATCGGTTGGGAAGAATATGAATACTGTGAGAAGTGCGACTACACAACATATGTTGAAATTCCCACAAACGGCGGACACGACCTTGAGTATTTTGACGCTAAGGCAGTAACCTGCACAGAAAACGGCTGGGAAGCATATGAGGCTTGTAAGCGCTGCGATTACACAACTAAGGTTGAAATCATCGCTCAGGGCCACGCATATGTTGACCACGAAGGCAAGGCTCCCACTTGCACACAGGACGGTTGGGAAGCATATCAGACTTGTGAAAACTGCGATTACACAACCTACAAGGTTGTTGCAGCATACCAGCACAGCATCGTTAATATTCCTGCTAAGGCTGCTACATGTGGCGTTGCAGGTTGGGAAGCATATGAAATGTGTCTGAGATGTGATTACACAACCAAGACGGAAATTCCTGCTCTTGAGCACAGCATCAAGCAATATGAAGCTCAGGCTCCCGGATGTGAATCGGAAGGTTGGGAAGCACATGAAGCATGTGAAAACTGCGATTACACAACAAAGGTAACAATTCCTGCTACAGGCCACTCAATCAAGCAATATGAGGCTCAGGCACCAACTTGTGCTCAGGCAGGTTGGGAAGCATATGAAGCTTGTGAAAACTGTGACTACACAACAAAGACAGAAATTCCTGCTCTTAAGCATGAATATGTAAATCACGACGGCAAGGATGCAACCTGCAGCACTGAAGGTTGGAAGCCCTATCAGACATGTAAGAATTGTGATTACACATCATATGAAGCTATTCCCACACTTGAACACAACCTTGTTGAGTATCCTGCAAAGGCACCCACATGCAAGGAAATCGGTTGGGAAGCATATGAAGAATGCACAAGATGTGATTACACAACATATAAAGAGCTGCCCATGACAGAGCACAATGATGAAGACGGTGACGGCATCTGTGACGATTGCACAACAAATATCGGCTGTGCACACACAAACATCGTTACAACAGTTGTTAACCCCACATGCCTCAGCCACGGCAAGGTAACTGAAACCTGCGGCGATTGCGGCAAGCTTATTTCAGAAATTGTTATTGCTCCCACAGGTCACCACGATCACGACGGTGATGGTGAATGTGATGAGTGTTCAGCTCCCACAACAGCATCAACATCCTGCGGCTGTATCTGCCATAAGGACAGTTTGATTATGAGAATTATATATGCAATCTGCCGTTTCTTCTGGAAACTCTTCAAGATCACCAGAACCTGCAATTGCGGTGCATATCACTATTAATTCCAAACTAAATTATAAAGAACGGGTCAGAAATGATCCGTTCTTTTTTGCGAAAAAATGAGTGGCTGCTACATTTGGTAACAGCCACTGATATTATTTAATTTTTATCTGCAGCGGTAGGCTGATAACTGTATCAGAAACTATTGCACCTTCCTCAAAACAGAGATAATACTGGAAGTTTTCGGGCTCATAATAAAAGTCTGAATCTTCAACACTCACTGTGCAGAGAATGTCTCCACCGTGATCTTCACTGACTTCACAGTTTATTTTTCCGTTAACCTTTTGTATAACGGTTGCCCCCGACATCTGATAAAGATAGGCTGTGCCGCCCTGAGGTGCTTCGCCTAAATTATCACCTATTGTCAGCACCACCTGACGGAAAAACTCATCTTCGGGGATTTCTGTGAGCTTATAGCTGCTTATTTTCAGATAGGTTTTGCCGTCTTCGGATTTATCACCGTTTTTCTTGTTGCTTGTCACAAGAGTGGGAGCTGTCAGCGGCTCTGTTGTTGTGGCCTCAGTTGTGGTCTCCTCGGTGGTGGTTTCAGTTGTTGTCACCTCGGTTGTTGTTTCTTCCTCAGTGGTTGTTTCCTCTGTGGTTGTCTCTTCCTCGGTGGTTTCTTCAGTTGTTTCCTCTTCGGTTGAGGTTTCCTCAGTGGTGGTCTGCGTGGGCACTGTGGTGCTCAGTGTGGTGGGAGCTGTGGTGGTTTCCTCCTCGTCTTTATTGCCACCACCGGCTATGAGTGCCACCAGCAAGGCAAGCACCACAACAAGGGCAAGAACTATAAAGTACCAATGCTTGTCGGGCTTAGCCTCCTCTTCGGTGGAATAATCCTCATCGTAAGGATCGTCATCATATTCATCCGGTGCTTCATATGTGTCAAAATGCACCTGAGAGTCATTGCCTATTTCAAAGGTACCCGTGCCGGTGTCTGCCGCAGCTCCAAGGGGTACCCCGGCAGGTGAGCTGAGCTCAGGTGAAAGTGAATATCTGTGAAGCTCGGCTGCAAAAAGTGAGGGGGTGTAATATCGGTCACCGGGTTTGAATGAAGTTGCCTTATAGATAATGCTTGCAAGCTCATATCCTGCGTTTTTCGGTGCAGGCAGCAGATCGCCTCGCATACATTTCATAAACGCCTGCTCTCTGTCTGCAAGAGAAACAGGGTCAGGAAAATCGGGCAGGAAAGGCATTCGGTTATTATTAAGCAGCTTATAAAGCAAAATGCCGAGTGAATAAATATCTGAGGCACTGTCAGCCGTGGCTGTTTTATTATATAGCTCAGGTGCTATATAGGCTGACGGATCGTTGACATTGTGAAAAATTGAATCGAAAATGCCGAAATCGCCGAGCTTATAGTTGCCGAAAGAGTCAACATATATGTTTTCACTTTTTATATCGTGATGTACAATTCCGGCCTGTCTGAAGCCTTCAAGAGCACCGCATATATCCTGACCCAGCTTAAGAACTTCCGTAACACTTGCCGTGTCAAGCTGAAGATATGAATTAAGGGGAGTGAGCAGCTCCATAAGCATCACAACATAAAAGCATGAGCTTTCACGCACTATTGTGAAATTGTCAAAGCGCACAATGTTTTTGTTGCTCCTGAGAGAAAGCATGGTCTGCATATTTTTTGTTATGTCGCTTTGAAGTGCAGTTAGATATTCGTCAACATTTCTGAATCTGCCTGAAGCAATAACTGCACTGATTTCCTGTTCACTTGATGGAAATTTAACGGTTTTCAGCCCCATATAGTGAAGTGAGCCGCTCTCTGTTTTATAAACCTTATAGAATTTTGAGGCTTTGCCTTCAGATAGTTTTGAATCAATAAACCATGAACCGAAAAGAGGCTCGTATGCTCTGAGTTTTTCTAAAGTCAACACTTATCAACTCCTTAACATGCTTTTTTCTGCAATTATAATATCACTAATATTTTATCAAGTCAAGATTACATATTTTTACACAAAAAGTTAATAAGCAATTTAGACTAAAAAATTACTGTAAGGTTAATATATTTTTTACATATCAAAACTCACTTTCTATTGATTTACGCTGCAAAAAGATGTAAACTATAATGTGAATGTAAAACTGTGTCGCTTTATGTTGTTTAAGCAGTATTTATATATAATTTATCATTATACAGGTGAGAAAAGTTGAAAAAAATTATTATCATATCAGTGCTTATAGCTTTGCTCTGTCTTTATCCGGTCTTTAATATCTGGGGCCTTTCAAAAAATGAAGCTGTACCATCGGATGAAGATATTTCAAAGGGTGGCAGCGTTATAGAGAGCCTTTCTGATTTTGATGTAAAAAAAGCAGAAAGCAATGTTCGCAAGGCTGAAAAAAAGAGAAAAGATGAGTCAGTTTCCTCTGAAAAAGTTCAAATGGTGTTATATGACCTTAAAAATGGTAAAACTACCTACAGAAAAGTTCTGAGAGATGTTTATATTGTGGGCGATTCGCTTATGAACGGCCTTGAGGCATACAACATTCTTAACTCAAATCACCTTATCACTCAGGTCAGTGCAAGCCTTTATCATCTTGACTCAAATGTTAAAAAGATAATTAAAATGAACCCTCCCGTGCTTATACTGCACTATGGTATCAATATGATAGCTGTGGGGGATAAATACCTTGATAATTTCATTTCAATGTATTCAAGAATTATTAAGGAACTGAAAAAATCTCTGCCTGACACACGCATTGTTATAAGCGGACTTTTTCCGGTTGACAGAGACATTGCCTCCGCAAAGCGTTTCGGTGAAATAGGTGACTATAATAAGGCGCTTAAAAGCATGTGTAAGGATCTTGAAATTGAATTTGTAAATTCCTCAAGTGTTCTCAAAGCACATCCTGAGTGCTATGGCAGTGACGGAATACATCTGTCCAAGGCTTTTTATGATAAGTATTGGCTCAGATTTTTAATTAAAGAGTTGGAGATTGTCTAATGAACAGGCAAAGAATATTTGAAATAGTCTGTGTAGTGGCTCTTGTCATATTTATCGGCTTTATGTCAGCTGAATCCACATACAGTGATAAAACCGCCTCTGAGGTGGCGGAAAGCGTGATAAAAAGCTATGATGTCAGTGAGCTGCAGCACATAAAGAAAAATAAAATAAGAGAAGAATTCGATATTGATTTCAGTGTGGTGGAATCCTTTGAGTATTATGCAAGCGACTCAATTATGACAGTTGACGAGCTTATGATTATCAAGCTCAAAGAGGAAGTAAAACCCGATGAAATAAGTGAAAAAATTGCAAAAAGAGCCGCTGATAAACAGGTTCTGTTTGAGGGGTACGCCCCGGAGCAGAGTGCTCTTTTAAAGGAATATATATTAAAATATGACAAAGGCTTTATTTTCTATGCAGTTGGCGAAAGCGCCGACGAAGCATTCGCAGCCTTTAAATCAAGCGTCAGATAGTTCCCGAGAGGTGTAATAATGGTCTTTAGCAGTGCCGTGTTTTTATTTGTGTTTTTCCCGCTTATGCTGGTGCTATATTATCTTCCCGGATTTTCAAAGGATCCGCAGAAGGATATGGCAAAGAAAAACCTTGTTTTGTGCCTTGCAAGTTTAATATTTTATGCATGGGGTGAACCCGTGTACATAGTGCTTATGCTTATAAGCATTTTCTTTAACTATAATCTCGGAATAGATATTGAAAACCATAAAAATTCACGCAAAAAAAGAAAGAACCTGCTGATTTTCGGCGTGATCTTCAATCTTTTTATGTTGGGCTTTTTCAAATATTCAGGCTTTATTGTTGAGAATATAAACGCTGTTACAGGCAATAAAATTGAATATGAGGGCTTGCCTCTGCCTGTGGGCATTTCCTTTTATACATTCCAGATACTTTCTTATGTCATAGATGTCTATAAGGGCGAAGTAAAAGCGCAGAAAAATCTTGTTGCCTTCGGTGCCTATATTTCAATGTTCCCTCAGCTTATTGCAGGTCCTATTGTGCAGTATAGCGATATTGAAAGGCAGCTAACAAGCAGAACAGTAACTATTGAAAAGTTTTATGACGGCATAATATATTTTATAAGAGGTCTGGGCAAAAAGGTGCTTTTTGCAAACACTATCGGTTCTGTCTATTCTCAGGTGATTGCAGAAGACATCTCGTCTCTTTCTGTTCTCAGCTCATGGATTGCCGTTATCTGCTACACATTGCAGATTTACTTTGATTTCAGCGGCTACAGTGATATGGCTGTGGGTCTTGGCAAAATGTTCGGCTTTGAGTTTGTGCAGAACTTCAATTTTCCTTATAAGGCAACAAGCATCAAGGATTTTTGGAGCAGATGGCATATAAGCCTCAGCAGCTGGTTCAGAGACTATGTTTATATTCCCTTGGGCGGCAACAGAAAAGGCACAAAGAGAACGATAATAAACACCTTCATAGTCTGGTCTCTTACAGGTCTGTGGCACGGTGCAGCGTGGAATTTCATCGCTTGGGGTATGTTCTACGGTGTGCTTCTCATATTGGAAAAATATGTGCTGAAGGATTTTCTTCAAAAATTACCCTACGCCGCAAAATATATCGGTACCATGATAGTGGTGATGATAGGCTGGGTTTTCTTCTCAAGTGCAAATCTGGGCGATGCCATGACGCTTATAGGCTCAATGGTCGGCTTTGGCGGCTCGTTTATTGATGCTCAGGCTAAATATCTTTTCTCAGAGAATATATTCCTTATTCTTGTTATGTCTCTGAGTGCTACAGGTGTTTTTGAAACAGCAGGCAACTTGCTGCACGGCACAAAGAAAAAGATATGCTACAGCGTAGGCTATATTGCTGTTTTTGCGTTGTGCATAGCCTATCTTATAAGTGAAACCTATAATCCCTTCTTATATTTCAGATTTTAATTTTAAGGATATTTACTATGAATTCAGATAAATATGACAACATAAACGGTGGAAAAACATCTGAATATTCTCCTGCTCAAAGGGGTGCAATGATAAGTGTTGCAGTTATTCTGATTTTTCTTATGAGCATTTTCGGTGTGGCAGGTCTTCATATACTCGTTGATGACAAGGAGTTTTCTGAAAGCGAAAACAGAGTGCTTACCGACATGCCGAAGCTCACCTTTTCGGGTATATTCGACGGCAGCTTTATGAAAAGCTTTGAAAGCTATCTTACAGATCAGTTCCCTTTCAGAGATAAGATAATTTCACTAAAAACCTATGCCGACAGAGTTGTTGGCAAAAACGAAGAAAACGGTGTCTATATCGGTCAGGACGATTTTCTTTTTGACTCTCAGAGTGAATATAACGAGGCTCAGGTAAAGGAAATAACCGATGCAATTGTGTCCTTTACTAAATCCAATAAGGGTGTAAAACGAGCCTTTCTTTTGGCACCTAATTCTTCATATATCTATTCCGATAAGCTGCCGAAGCACCTTGAAATGCCGAATCAGCGTGATCAGATAAGAAATATATATAATCTGCTGAAAAAAGATAAGAGCCTGACATGGGTTAATGTCTGCAGCCTTTTTGAAAAAAGCGTAAAAGAAAATGACACTCTGCTTTATTATAAAACAGACCATCACTGGACAACAAGAGCAGCAAAAAAAGTGTTTAATGTGCTTAAAGAAAAGTGGGGACTCACCACAACAGGTAACATTTATGAGAATGTCGAAGCTGAACCGAAATATAATTTTTATACAGTTTCAGCCACATTTCAGGGAACTCTTTCCTCTACGGCAGGAGTACACGACGCCTATGATACTGTGGAAATTTGCGTGCCGAAGAAATCCGAAGGCACATATGTTGTGAATTTTGAGTCGTCCTCACTTAAAACGCCTTCGCTTTTCTTTGAGGAAAAGTTAGAGCAGAAAAATCACTATGAGGTTTTCCTTGGTGGAAACTATGATAAGGTGATTATCTCTACTGTTTCGCAGTCACCGAACACACTGCTTTTAATCAAGGATTCCTATGCTAACTGTATGATTCCTATGCTGACACCTTATTTCGGCAAAATTGTGGTGCTTGACCCAAGATACCTTACAGACAGCCTTGACAGCATTGTTAAGGAAAACGATTTCACTCACATCCTTTTTCTTTATAACCTGAATACCTTTCTTGAGGACACATCACTTGCACAGTGTCTTGCAAGCTGAGAATAAAAAATATAACGCTCACGAAGAAAAAATCGTGAGCGTTTTTGTATGTAATTATCTTTTATTTTGTGTGAAGTCTTATCACAGTTGCGCTGTACTGAGGCACTGTGTAGTTGAACTTTTCACTGAAGCCGTCAACGCTGAATTCTTCCATAATGCAGTCTTCTTTTGCGCCGAGAATGTTATCGTTATTGAGGCTGTCGCCTGCTACCTGAGCAACATCGGCTCTTGTTTCAATTTCAGCACCGCTGACGTTAACTGCAAAGACTCTGTCTGAACCTGTTACGTTAACAAGCTTAACAATGATGTCGCCAGTTTCCTCATCGGTTGACACCACCTGATAAGCCTCTGCGTTGCAGTCTGACTCTGCGTCATAGCTGAACTGTAATTCATCGTCAATATAGCCTTTGATATTAGTGCCGTCAACAACAATTTTAATTTCATAGGTAACGCCTGTTTCGACGGTGAAATCTGAAACAGTGCCGGGCAGAATGCCTGTCTTAGCGCCGTTTTCAATTCTCTGCAGAGCTGACTTTGTGTTGTCCCAACCGCCGATATTCCAATAGAAGCAGTTAGCTTCATCCTGAATAAGGAAGGGAATATAGAAGCCTTCAGCACCCTCAAGCTTGGTTGCCTCAAAGCTGTAGGTGTAATTTGACCACTCTTTATCACCGAAATAAGCTGATGCTCCAAGCTCGTGATAGGGGAGCTCAGTTGCTTTTTGTGTCAGCTTTCCGTCTTTGATTTCCCAATCGCCGTCACTTGCTTCGAGCCAGTTCCACCAGAAGTTTTTAACTGAGAAGTTATCCTTATCGAGAACCTTGCCTGTCTCATTGTCTGTAACCTTTACGTTGTCAAACTGAGCCTTTGTCCACCAAGTGCCAAGACCCACCATACCGCTGAGATCCTTTGCGGGAATATCAGCACCGCCGAGCTCAGAGGAAATAAGTGTATCACCGGGATTATTTGAGAAGAGCTTTTGCACATAGTAGTTTATTGACCCGGTTGAAAGGTGATTGTTGAACCATATAAGGTTAGGTGACCAGTGAGTTGCTGTCAGGTTGCCGAAAAGGGGAGCGTAAGCCGCCATAACAACTATATCGCTGTTTCTTTCAAGACCTGTCATATATGCAGCCTCAGCAAGAGCCGATTCGAGTCTGTTTGATCTTGCGGCATATTCACCTAAAAAGACCTTGAGTCCGCCTCCGTAGTAGGTGTCGGTCATATTTTCCACTGTTCTTGAATAGTTATCCTCGTCATAATGGTCAACGTTTTTAAAGAACCATGAGGGCTCATTATAATAGTGGTGGTCTGTTGCACCTGCAAATTCATCGGCAGTCATACCGTTTGCTTCGATATAGTCCTTTGCATATTCATAGGATGCAAGATAGTTTGCGCCGCTTGTTGCATCATCTGCACCTGAGGAATAGATAAGCTCAAGACCTGCATATAATTCGGGGTTATTCTTCTTAGCTTCGTTAAAGCTCTCAAGGAAGATTTCATATCTCTCGAAATAATCTTCTCCTTCGTTTTCGTTTCCGATGCAGATATATTTAAGCTCAAAGGGCTCAGCGTGACCAAGAGAAGCTCTCACCTTGCCCCAAGTGGTGCTCTCATCACCACGGCAGAATTCAACAAGGTCATGCATATCCTGCAGATACTGTCTGAATTCATCTGAGTCAATGTCAACGGGTCCCTTGCCTCTCATCTGGCAGTTGAGTCCGCAGTTGAGCACGGGTACGCCTACAGCGCCGATATCCTCAGCCAGCTGGAAATATTCAAAGAAGCCGAGACCGTAGCTCATATAGCAGGGCAGGGGGTCGTCAGTGGCGGCAACATTTGTCCACAGGTTGATGCCGTATTTTCGTGCTGCAACATCACCGTATCTTCCCTCAAATTCAAGAGGAAGTCCGTCTCTGCCGACACCGATTGAGTCCTTCCAGTTGTACGCGCTGTCATAGTCCCAGCCTTCAATTACACAGCCGCCGGGGAAGCGAAGAAATGCGGGCTGAAGCTCATAGAGCTTGGTAGCAAGGTCCATTCGCATACCGTGACCTTTGAAAGTCTGTGGCATAAGAGATACCATATCGAAAGCAGCCTTGCCGTTGTCGATAAGCACCTGAAGGAAAACATCGCTTGATGCAGTACGGCCTGATGTGAGCTTGAGCTCATACTTTGTCCATTCGTCGCTTATAACATTGATTGTGCCCGTTGCGGAAACAACCGAGCCCGCAACGAGATTGACAGTTATATTGCCATTGTAGCCGTCAAGAGCCTTAGCATAAACAGAAAAGTCATACTCTTCGCCTTTTTCTATAGCCATACCCTCTAAAAAGCCTTTGTTTGCAATTCCGGCAGGGGTACCTGAATCGTTGGTGATAACAAGATAGTTAGTGTTGTTTTCGTTAAGACAGCCCTCAGGGTCATCCTTTACAACCTCAAGAGAAGCATCCCCGACTCCAATGTAGCCGTGAAGCTCATCGTCAAGGGCAAGAGTGCCGTATTCAAATGAACGGTTAACTACCTTTTCAGCATAAAGACCGCCGTCTGCGGCAAAGTTAATATCCTCAAAGAAAATGCCGTAAAGCAGGTCGCTGATGTCATGAATTTCGTCACCTGCATCAATGTCAAGGGTGTAATCTGCCACGCTTTCAGACGCATCATAGGCTGTAACAGTGTTTTCTTTCGGGCGAGAGGTGATAATGTCTGCATCTTCACCACCGATAATTGAAAGTGCAGTGAGAAGTGAAATAAACACTGCTGATATTTTCTTGAGAAAAGCTAATAATTTATGCTGCATATTTGTCCTCCTTTTTTTCTTTAAGACTACATACATAATATATCAATATAGAATAAAAGTCAATGAAAAGAGCATGAAAAAGGACAAGTCTTATTGCCCTTGTGATATGCAATGACTTGCCATGAATTTAATTTATGTTTTTTTTCTGAGTGACATATTCTTTAAGCACCTTGTTTATGAACTGAGAAAAGGAACGGTCATCCTTTTCTGCAAGGTCTCTTATTTCTTTAACAATGTCGCTGTCAAGAGTTATGCTGACTTTTTCTTTCAAGGGTTTCATCTTAATGCCTCCAACAAATCTATAACAGATATAATAACATTTTTGACACTTAGCATTGACAAATCCGATAAAGTAGGATAAAATACTACCAAGACGAATGTCTATGAAAGGAGCTCAGATTATGAAAAACAAAAAACTCACAGTTGCAGCAGGTTCAATGCTTGTAATTGCTATGCTCTTCAGCACTCTTTCGGTAGCTGCTGTTGACTGCGATGCTGCAACCACCACACCCACACACCATGCATCAACAGAGGTTGTTTCAACAACTGTAATACATGGAAGCGAAGAACCCACAAACGTACCCGTAGAAGTACCCACAACCGAACCCACAACCGACGGCGAATATTCCGATGAATATTGGGACGGATACTACGACGGGTATTATGACGGTGTGGAAGACATTGAAAACGAAGACTATGATAGCGGTTATGATGACGGCTATGACGACGGTGAATACGACGGCTACTGGCAAGGGTACTATGAGGGCTACTATGATGGAGTAAATGCTTACGAAGAGCCTACAATTTTTGATAAATGGGATAATTTCACCTATGAACTGAAATACAGAATTGAATTATTCTTTGCAAGAATCAGAGATTTTTTTGAAAGAATCTTCAAAACAGGTGATTATACACCCGTTGAGCCCATTGACCCTGACAACAGCGACTTTATCCCCGATGGCTCACAGGCAACACTGGAAGGTAATACTGAAACTCAGACTCTCTGTGATGAGTTCAATGCACTCGTAGAGACTGCAAGAGAAGTGAAAGAACCGGTTACAATAACTAAAAAGGTAGATGTAGGTATTACTGTTGGTGATGTTCCTGCTATTGCGGCAAATATTGTAAACGACATTATTGAAAGCTTCCTCGTTAATGATTCCACAACAAATTATTATGTTGCAGGTGATTATGCATACACTGTTCAGTCCACTGAGCTTTATCCTGAAGGTCTTGCAGAGGCAACAAAAACGGTAAATGCCGACGGTACAACAGATTATAAGTTTGTAGTTATTGAAGAAGCCGCATACTATAACGGCAATTATACCACAGGCGTGAAGTTTGTAGATGGTGAAATCACTGAGACAAACCTTCAGCATGATTATGTGGCTGACACACTTTATATTGAATATGCGGACCTTGATCCCGTTACAATCAAGACAGCTGAAATTGTTTATCCCGGTGCAACAATCACCGCTAAGACAGACGCCAAGGGCAGACTTATTGCTTATGATATCAATATGCCTGTTAAGGGTGAAGGTACTGCAAAAATATCTGCAATAACCTTGACTGCAAGTCTTGAAGGCTACAGAAACGAAGGCTTTGTAATGGAATACGATGCATAATTTAAGGAGGCAATATAAATGAAAAAAATTACAAAATTGATAAGTTTGCTTTTAGTGGTGCTTATGGTGTTTTCAGTAATGCCTATTAGTGCGAGTGCCCTTGTTTATTCAGGTGAAGCAGGCGAAAACGTAACATGGACTTATGACACTAAAACAGATGTTATTAAGTTTTCAGGTTGGGGTCCGATGTATGACTACGGCACAATAAGACCAACACAGTGGAATCTTTATAAAGCGACAATAAAAGAAGTTGTAATCGGAGACGGTATCACACATATCGGTAGTAATTCCTTTGAAGCATGTGCAATAAGTAAAGTAACCATTCCTGATTCTGTTGTGTCTATAGGCAATGACGCTTTCAGAGGCTGTTATAATCTAGTTACAATTGTAATTCCTGACAGCGTAACTACAATGGGTATAAGTGTTTTTGAGACCTGCTCAAATCTCAAAAATGTAAAGTTAAGTGAAAATCTAGAAATAATTGACAACAGAACTTTCCATGGTTGTCTGGCGTTGGATGAAATAGAGATACCCGATAGCGTTACTGCTATTCACGACCGAGCTTTTTATCACTGCCAAGACCTCACTAGAATAGAAATACCCGATAGTGTAGAGACAATTAAAATCGAAGCTTTCGCCTATTGCCACAACCTTTCATCGTTGGATCTCGGCAAAGGTATAAAGAATATAGGAACAAGCGCATTTTCTTTTACAGCCTTAGAAACAGTTCATTTTCCGGCAAGTATTGAAAGTATTGGAACAACTGCTTTCTTCTCAGATACACAGACACTTAAGAAAGCATATTTTGAAAAAGGTGTTGAGAAAATAGATCCTACAGCGTTTAATGTTTCTAATGCCGATGGCGGAACCAGTGTAGGTCTTACAGATATATATTTTTCTGGCACAGAGAGCGAGTGGTTAGATATTGATGCAGCTCTGTTCAGAAGCTATTTCACAGGCACTATGCATTATACACACTCACATGAATATAAAGAAGAAATTATAGTGAAACCTACTTGTGCAGAAGGTCTCAGTCTTATGAAATGCGTAGATTGCGGATCATCATATTATGAAAAAACAGCTCCTGTAAGAAGCCATAACTTTTCTGAAAGATTATCAATTGATTTATATGCTACTTGTGTCAAAAGCGGTTTGCTTACACTCGGTTGCACAGGTTGCGATGCAACAAAACAAGTTCCCACCTCAAAAAATCCCAACAACCATGCAAATACACGTGAAGTAGGCTATGCAAAAGAAACATGCGGAAAAGACGGTTATAGTGGAGATATATTCTGCGATGCATGTTCAAAGCAGGTTGTTTACGGCAAAGTAATTCCTGCAACAGGCAACCATAAAGATGATAACCACGACGGATTGTGTGATGTCTGTGGCACTGATACAACCGTTGGATGTGACTGCCTTTGCCATAAAGGCGGAGCATTAGCTCCTCTCTGGAGCTTTGTGCGTTTTTTCTGGAAACTGTTTAAAATGAATACCCTTTGTGAATGCGGAAAAGCTCACTATTAATTAAGTAATTTCTTTTGTCGCGACATATAAGAAAAAATTAAATGAAAGGAGAAAAACATGGCAGGCTTAAGCGCTATCATCGCAGCAATTATATATCCCATGTGGTGGTTTATTGCATCTGTTTCAGGCAAAGATGCTCCCAGTTTTTCTGAGCTCACAGCTGACTTAGCTGAAACAATGTTTAAAAACGCTACCGAATAATCTAACTCAAACCGGCGGGATAAATCCTGCCGGTTAATTCTGTGCGTCAGATATACTCACTGATATGATATAATTGAATAAATAAAGAGAGCCGTTCAAGCTCTCTTTTAGTCTGTTTATCTCGGTGCTCTGATAAGTCTTTGCAAATCTGCAGGAAGCTCCCTGAGCTTGTCCTCGTGTCTGAGATAATAGTCTCTGAGTGCAGACATTACAGATTGCAGAGAAGTTTTTGCTTTTTCCTGTGCTTCACAAAGCAGCTCAGCGCAGCGGTTTTTTGCATCTGTTTCCATTGCGGTGCATTTATAGCGTGTGTCGCTTTGAAGTTTATCGCAATAGTCTCTTGTCTGGTCTATCATTTCCTGACAGCGCTTTTCAGCAGAAGCGTTCATTGTCATCACTGTGGCAAGATATTCATCAGCTGCCTTCTGCGCTGCAGAGAAAACACCATTAATACTCAGTGCCGCCTCAGCTATGGAGCCTATTTTTTTTGTTCCCGATGCTCTCTCGCTGAGCTGTCTTTCTAAAGAAGCAATCTGTGAGCGCAGTACGGCAGCTTCTCTGTCTTTATCTTCAAGCAATGCTATGAGCTCTGATTTGCCGAGCTTTTTCAGTTCTTTTTCTGTCACGGTAAAATCCTCCGTCATCTTTTGTTAATTGAAGTATACCACAAAAGAAAACATTTTCAATAGAAAAGTCGAAATTTGCAGATATTATCAATTGGCTATTGCAGTTTATTTCTTTTTTGTGATATACTTACCCTAATAAAACATAAGGAGAACATATTATGACCAAAATATTTGCCTTCTTCATTTCACTTATTCTTCTTTTTGAGTCGGTACCCGCATTGGGTGTGCCTGTGCTTGAGGTTGATGCCGGCGAGATAGTGGGTGAGGCTACCACAAAAGCAACGGGCTTTCTTTACGGTCTCGCAGAAAACGGTGTGCCCAGTGAAGCTATGACCGATTCGCTTAAAATTTCATCCGTTTCTCAAAAGGTGCCGGGCGGACTTCAGCACCCTACAGGTGATGCTGAAAACATTCAGGCTCAGCTTGACAGCTGCGATTATGTTGTTGTTTATCTTCAGGATGCCTTTGACACATGGTATTACTGCCACGATGAAATAATGGAAATGCGTCGGCAGGGTACCTATGACTGGAGAAAGTTTTTAAATGAGAGATACCTTCCTATTGTTGAGGAAAAGGTCAGATACATAGAAAGTCAGCCTTATAAAGACAATATCGTTTACTGCATATTCAACGAATGTGACAACGCAATCTGGTTCGGCAACTATACTGACGGAGTCTGCCACTATGACGATGTGGGCAGAGCAAACTTCTATGAGGCTTGGGAAATAACATATAACCTTGTCAAGTCAATTGCTCCTGAGGCTAAAATAGGCGGTCCCGGCTTCTGTGACTATGAAACAACAAAGATCGAAGGCTTCATGGATTACTGCTGTGCAAATGACTGTGTGCCTCAGATTATGATATGGCACGAGCTTGCTTATTGGTCAGTGCCTGACTGGCATTTGCATTATGAAGACTATCGCCGCATAGAAAAAGAAAACGGTATTGATGAGCTGGATATTATTGTTACCGAATACGGTGAAATGGAAGAATGCGGCAACCCTGCCGATATGCTTCACTATATAATTGCAATGGAAGAAACAGGCATCTGGGGCAATGTGGCTTATTGGAGACTGTCAAACAACCTTAACGACACCTGCGCTGACGATAATTCTCCCAACTCTAACTGGTGGCTTTATCGCAGATATGCCGAGATGAAGGGGCAGCAGCTTCTTGCCACAAGCAGCGAAACAGAAAATGAATATAACCCAAAGGAAAGACTTGACGGACTGGCTTCGCTCACTGATGACGGCGAAACAATCAATATGATTGTGACAGGCAGTGATAAAAGAGCTTTTGTGAAGGTTGAAAATCTTGATAAGACAAATATCACAGATAAGGCCGATATTAAGGTTGAGTGTGTCTATTATGAGGGACTTTCAGGCATAGTTACAGAGCCTGTGCTCTTAAGACAGTACAGCAAAAAAATCACCTCTGATAAAATTAACATAAACCTGCCTGCTACAGATAAGGATGCAGTTTATTTTGTCAGTGTTACAGACAGTGAAGAAGACATAGAAACTGTCAGAAACACAAATATTCCCAAAAGATATGAGTTTGAAAAGGGAAAGCTTATGGGTGATGCTTACACCTATGACAGTGCCTATGCAACAACAGGTGAAATTATCGGCATGGTCGGCGGAATGGAAAAAGAGGGCGACGGTGTTAAGCTCAATTTCACTGTCAGCAAAAAAGGTGAATATGACCTTGATATAATTTTCGGCAAGCATAATGATGCATGGGGTAACCCTCAGGGCAGAGATTATGCCACGGTTAAAATGGTGCTCGACGGCAAAGAAACCGAGCTTAGGCTGGAAAACACCATAAAGAGCGAATACACCACAAGAAAAACAGTGACCGCAGAGCTTTGTGCAGGAATTCACACAATAGAGCTTTACAATGTTGAGGGTACCTATGTGCTTGACAGTATGCTTGTTTCACTTCATGAGGAAAAGGATGAAATATACGTTCTCAATGACAGTGAAGACGGCAGTAAGTTTCTTGCGGTTGCACCCTATGACGGTTACTACAGTCTTGACACAAATGGTGTCAGTGCAAAAATAAATGTTGACGGAATTGAAAAAGAAATTGAAAGCGACGCAATTCTTTATCTCAGACGTGGGTTAAACGAGATTTCTTTTAATAAGAGTATGACCTGTGTACTCAGCAAAACTCAGGAAAGTGCCTTTACGGCAACAATACAGCCCCAGAATATTTCTCTCAGCGGCAAAGCAGAGCTTCTTACAGATAAATACGGCACAGTATATGTTGATAATATCTCAAATCTTGGCGGTGAGGGCAGCTTTACTGTCAGCGTGCCCGAAGACGGCACTTACCGTGTGACACTGCTTTATGCCAATAACTCAGAGGGCGGTGTGCACTCATATAATGTTGACCTTATTGAGAGGTATCTGACAGTGAGTGTAAACGGTGAAAGTCAGGATGTTTTCTGCCGTAACACAAACAGCAGATTTACCTATAAGACTATGACTTTTAATCTTAAGCTTAATGAGGGCGAGAATAATGTTACTCTTACAAACAGCGGCAATACTGTTTTTCACGGCATGGAAGCCTTTGCCCCACAGATAGCAGAAATCACAATCAATTCACTCACAAAATAAAGCTGTAAAAAGAAGGCAAGAAATTGTCTTCTTTTTTTCGTGTGATGGTATTTTTAAAAAATATATTACAATTTTGTAATAATCCTCTGTTTTTCACACAGATTACACACAGAGGTGTTATTATGCAGATGGTAAAAAATACCAAGGAGGTTAATAACTATGAAAAAACTTACAAGATTTTTAGCTGTGTTACTCATTTGTCTTGCGGTTTTCAGCACTGTGTCTATGGCTGCTGAGGGCACTTTGCCGCAAGAGGAAACAATTGCCGCAGAAGATATAATTCTTCCCGGAGTGCCCGAAAAAATATCTGTTGACAGCAAATATCAGGACTGTCTGGATATCAGCTGGGGTGCGGTTGAGGGCGCTGACGGCTATGATGTTTATCTGAAAGAGTATAAGGGTGAATGGACTTATCATACATCTGTCACCACCCCCGAAGCAACAATAGGCAATCTGATGTATAACAGAACTTATATAATAGGTGTAAAGTCCTATGTAATTATTGACGGTGTCAAGCATGAAAGTGAAAAAATGAGAGAAAGAGAGACCGGCAAGTTCGGAGGCTTACCGCCTGTAGAGGGCCTGAAGGCTGCTGCCACATCTGAAGGCATAAAGCTCAGTTGGGATCGCTGCTACGGCACTTCATTTTACCGTGTTTACATAAGAGAAAATAATAAGTGGAAAAAGATTACGGATATCAAAGACAACAGTGTATGTGATTATCTTTACAAGAATGTAAAAGCAGGCGAAAAGTATTATTTTGCTGTTAAGGCTTTTGTCAAAGGCTATTACACCTCAGGCGGAGGTATTGACACATATCGCATTACTTATCCCAAGGACCTGACAAAAACAGAAATCACATATAAGAAATCCTTAACCGAGCGGACAGTTGACCTTGAGTGGTCAGAAATTGCAAATGCTGACGGCTACAGAATTTATATCTTCAAAGATAATAAATGGAGTGCCCTGAAAACTGTCAAGGGTCTTACATATAAGGCAGAAGGACTTGAGCCTTCAACAAAATATAAATTCAAGGTCAGAGCTTATTTTAAGATTGACGGCGAAACAAAGTGGGGTGCCTACAGTGATGTGGTTTCTGTCACAACATGTCAGGCATTTGTTGAAGCCTACAGACTTGAGGAACTTAAAAAGTATTTCACTGACGGTGATTGGTGTGTAAAGCTCGGCTCTCAGACGGATGAAAAGGGTAATGTATATGATTTCACCCTTGCTGTTAAAGGTAACAGCATTTTTGCAAGATATGATTATAAAAATAACAAGGCCCTGAGAGATACCGAATATCTTGTCGATCTTGACAAAGAGAAGGTATATATGATTTTCGATGATAACAAGACCTATGTGATTTTGCCTGAGAATAAGGCTGCTCAGGTGGCAGACAGTCTGCTGAATGTCGTTTTGGTCATGGATATGTCAGATGTGAATGATGTAACGGGTAAGACCACGATTTATAAAGAGAAAACAGCTGTTGCAGAGTTTTATAGACATCCGGAAATAGGTATAAAAAAGAAAACTTATTATTACATAAATGAGAAACTGTCGGGTCTTAAAATAAACTATACAGACGGCACGGCAGAGGTCTTTTCTCCCATTGAGATAAGTGATACACCATCTTCCTCAGTTTTCAAGGTTCCGTCAGGATATAAAAAGGTAGCTTACTGATAACAGCAAAACAGGGCACGGCTTCGGCAGTGTCCTGTTAAGAGCAATTGCCAAATAATTACAATACTGTCAAATTTATTGACAGTTTGGGGGATTTTGTATTATAATTTAGTAAACCAAAAAGGAGGATATAATATGAAAAAAATTACAAAGCTATTAGCGGCACTGCTTGTGTGCCTTACTGTTTTTAGCACCGTTTCTATGGCTGCTGAGGGTACTCTGCCGCAGGAGGAGACCACATCCTCAGTAAATGAGGAAACAACAACCGAGGTGCAGGAGGAAACTACAGCTGCAGTTCAGGAAGAAACTACTACCGAAGTTCAGCAGGAAACTACCACAGAGCCTGTCACACAGCCTGAGGAAGAAACAACCGCACCCGAAGAGGAAGAAACAACCACAGAGCCTACAACTGAGCCTGAGGAAGAGACCACAGCACCTGCAGAAGACGAAACAACAACCGCAACTCCCGAAGAGGAAACCACAGAGCCTGAAAAGCCTGAGATAGTGCTCCCGAAGGCACCGACCAAAATTGAAGGCGGTAATGGAGGCTTTGGTTACAGATGTGTAATTTGGGATGAGGTTGAAGGTGCTGATGGTTATGACATCTATCTCAAAGTAGGCGATGAATGGGTCTATCAGAGAAGCTCACAGGGAGGCAGTGAATACATATATAACCTCTTGCAAAACAGTGAATATGAGGTTGCCATTAAGTCGTACATAATGGTTGACGGTGAAAAGTATCAAAGTGAAGAATATTGCACAGGTACAATTTCTACCTCAGCATCTGTAAGAACCGCATACCTTACTTTAGAGGCAACGAAAAGCGGAATTAAGCTCAATTGGGATGTTTGCGAAGGAGCATCGGGTTATCGCATTTATGTCAGAAAAGACAATAAGTGGGTAAAGCTTAAAGATATTAACGATATTAAGGAAACTGAATACATCTATACCGATGTAAAAGCAGAAACCAAATACAGATTTGCAATTAAATCCTTTGTCAAGGGCACAAAAGGCCTCAAATGGGGTATGTTAACCGAAAGAACTGTTACTTATCCGGATTTCACTAAAGCAAAGATAACATCAAAATCAGCCACAAGCTCCTCAGTAACTCTCAAATGGAGCAAGGTAGAGGGCGCAGGCGGATACAGAGTCTATGTCTATAAAAATAATAAGTGGACATACTATAAGGGCATCAAGACAGAAAAATACACTGTCAAGAGCCTTGAGGATGCAACAAACTATAAGTTCAAGGTAAGAGCATTCTTCAAAGAAGACGGCAAAACTATATGGGGCACATACAGTGACACCATAACTGTCAGAACGGACGGCAAGAAAGTTAAAGCCGGCAGAATAAGCAAGCTCAAGAAGCAGTTTACAGACGGTGACTGGTCGGTAAAAATCAATAATTTTGTTTTCGATGGCAATGAAAAGGTTAATCTCACAATTGCAGTAAGAGGATATAACCTGTTCATAAGATACGATTTCAAAAATGAAAAAGAGACTGATGTGGAGTATCTTGTTCAGCTTGACAAAGAAAGAGTTTATATGATTAACAAAAAGAGCAAGACCTACTGCATTCTTCCCGATGAAGAGGCTGCATATACTGCCGCAAATCTTCTTGTTCTTCCTCTTATTATGGATCTGAGTGCAGCTAAAGGTGTAACTGCAAAAACAACTATTTATAAGAGCAAAAAGGCAGTTGCAGAGATTTATACCGATAAGGAGCTCGGCATCAAGAAGACCTATTACTTCATTAACGACAAGCTTTCGGGCATGAAGGTTGTGTATGCTGACGGTTCAACAGAGAGCTTTTCCTCAATTAAAATTAACGACACACCATCAAGCTCAGTTTTTAAAGTTCCGTCAGGATATAAAAAGATTGCTTATTGATAAACAAAATGAGGATGCAGTTTGCGCTGTGTCCTCATATGTTTTTTTATTTTGTACTTGACAAGAAAAAAACAAAGTGATATACTTTAATGCAGTAAAAGTTTAAATCTTTAAACTTTTAAATCAATAAATCAAAGGAGAAATTATCATGAAAAAAATTCTCGCAGTTCTTTTGGCAGTGACAATGCTCTTCACACTTGCAGCATGCGGTGGCAGCGGTGAAGACCAGACAAAAGTTTACAAAGTAGGTATCGCTCAGTGGGTTCAGCATGATGCACTTGATGCAGCAACTCAGGGCTTCAAAGATGCTCTCACAGCAGCTCTCGGCGAGGGTAATGTTGAGTTCCTTGACCAGAACGCTTCAGAAGATCCCGGTGTCTGCACAACGATCATCAGTAACTTTGTTGCAGAAGAAGTTGACCTTATTATGGCAAATGCTACGCCTGTTCTTCAGACAGCAGCTGCTGCTACAACTACTATTCCCATTCTCGGCACATCAGTTACAGAATATGGTGTTGCACTTGAAATTGATGATTTCGGCGGCACTGTCGGCGGCAACATTTCCGGTACATCAGACCTTGCTCCTCTCACACAGCAGGCACAGATGATCATTGACCTTGTTCCCGATGCAAAGAATGTTGGTCTTCTCTACTGTTCAGCAGAGGCTAACTCAATTTATCAGGTTAAAGTTGTTAAGGAATATCTTGAAGAAAAAGGCATCACAGCTACAGAATTCGCATTCTCAGATGCAAATGATCTCCCCGCTATCACTCAGGCAGCATGTGACGCATCAGATGCTATCTATATCCCCACAGATAATAAGGCAGCAGCATCAACAGGCATCATCGACGGTATCTGCCGTCCGGCAAAGGTACCCGTAATTGCAGGCGAAGCAGGCATCTGCAGCGGTTGCGGTATTGCAACACTTTCAATCAGCTACTATGAACTCGGCAAGAAGACCGGTGAAATGGCTGCTCAGATTCTCAAGGGCGAAGCTGATATTTCAACAATGCCTATTCAGTATGACGAAAATGTCGTATCAAAATATAATGCTGAAATCTGCGAAGAGCTCGGCATTACAGTTCCCGATACATACATTTCACTCGATGCATAATAATATAAAGCAAGAATTTTTATTGGTGACTGTTGCAGCAGCTTTTCCGGCTGCTGCAATGAGTCTTATTCAGGAGTTTAGATTATGTCCGTATTAACAAGTATTATTAACAGCTTGCCCGGTGCAGTGGCACAGGGTCTCATATGGGGTATAATGGCAATAGGTCTTTATATCACATATAAAATTTTAAATGTTTCCGACCTTACCGTTGACGGTTCAATATGCACAGGTGCCGCCGTTTGTGTTATGATGATAATCAATGGCTACAGCATGCCTCTTGCACTTCTGGGCGCCTTTATTTCAGGCATGCTTTGCGGCCTTGCTACAGGCATTTTTCACACAATCATGGGAATTCCCGCAATTCTTGCAGGTATTCTTACACAGCTTGCACTTTACTCCGTTAACCTTAAAATACTCGGCAAAGCAAATCAGGTACTTAACGCTTCAAAATATGATTTGCTTGTGTCACTTCGTAACGTAAAAGGCGTGCCTCTTTATGAAAATGCCATATTAATTACTGCACTTTTAGTGCTTGCAATAATTGCAGTGCTTTATTGGTTTTTCGGTACTGCCTATGGCTGCAGCCTCAGAGCAACAGGTTCAAACCTTAACATGAGCCGAGCACAGGGCATTAACACCAAGATGAATACTGTTTTTGGCCTTATGCTTGCTAACGGTATTGTAGCTTTCTCGGGTGCAATCCTCGCTCAATATCAGGGCTACGCCGAAGTTACAATGGGTAGAGGTGCTATCGTTACAGGTCTTGCCGCTATTATTATCGGCGGTGCAATTTTTGGCAAGATAAGCAAAAACTTTGCAGTTCAGCTTCTTGCAACAGCTTTGGGCGGTGTAGTTTACTATATAGTTTATCAGATAATTATCTGCATCGGTCTTGACGCAGACCTGCTCAAGCTCCTTTCAGCTCTTGTTGTTGCTGTCTTCCTTGCAGTGCCTTATATTAAGAGTTATTACTATCCCAAATATAAAAAGAAACTTATGAAAAAAAACATAAAGAAAGAAGGTGCCGCAAATGCTCGAAATTAAAAATGTAAAGAAAGCCTTCAATGTCGGTACCGTAAACGAAAAAATAGCCCTTAACGGACTTAATCTCACTCTCAATGACGGTGATTTCGTAACTGTTATCGGTGGCAACGGTGCAGGCAAAAGCACCATGCTCAATGCCATTGCAGGTGTGTGGGATATCGATGAGGGAAGTATCATTATAGACGGTGTTGATGTAACTGATATGCTCGAATTCAAAAGAGCAAAGTATCTCGGAAGAGTTTTTCAGGATCCGATGATGGGCACTGCCGCAGATATGGAAATTCAAGAAAATATGGCTCTTGCTTACAGACGTGGCAGGGCAAGAGGTCTTGGTTGGGGCATAACCAAAAAAGAAAAAGAGTTATATAAGCAAGAACTCAAAAAGCTTGATTTAGGTCTGGAAGATAGAATGACAAGCAAAGTCGGTCTTCTCTCGGGCGGTCAGAGACAGGCTCTCACACTTCTTATGTCGGCTCTTGTGAAGCCAAAGCTGTTATTACTTGATGAGCATACGGCGGCACTCGACCCGAAAACAGCGGCAAAGGTGCTTGAACTCAGTGATAAGATTATCAGTGAAAGCAAGCTTACAGCCATGATGGTAACACATAACATGAACGATGCAATCAAACACGGCAACAGACTTGTTATGATGCATGAGGGCAGAATAATCTTTGATGTCAGCGGTGAAGAAAAAAAGAAACTGACAATTGATGAGTTGGTTGAAAAATTCACTCAGTCAAGCGGTACAGAGTTTGCAAGTGACAGAGCACTCTTATCGAAATAAAAATGCAGCACCACCTGCGCCGGTCGGTTCAGGTGGTTGTTTTGTCTTTTATGAAAGCAGTTGGAGGCTTGCTGTTTTATAGATTTTTAAATTTATATTATGCATTTTAAAAATTTTTAATAATTTAATTGCGTTTCATAATATTTTTATGTATAATAAAACACAGTAGCGATTTTCGCAAATAAAAGATTAAGGAAAGAGAACCTATGAAAAAATATGAGTGGATGAAAAATGATACTGCCGCCATTATGTTTTCGGCTATTGAGGGCTCAAAGAAATCACGACTTTTCCGTCTCTCGGCAGTGTTCAAAAACGAAGAAATAGACCCCGAAAGACTGAAAAAAGCAGTTGAGAATATAATTCCCAGATATCCGCTTCTGATGTACCGTGATGTTAAGGGCTATTATTGGGCATATCTTGAAAAATGTGATGTGCTCCCGGCAGTGCTGCCTGAAGAGAACCGCCCGGCAGAGCTGAGAAGACTTGGCAGAGACGGCGCACCTGAGATAGTTTTCCTTTATTACAAGCGCAGACTTTCAATTGAAGCAAACCATATTTACGGTGACGGCACAGGCTTTGTTGAGATCCTCAAGAGCGTTGTGGCTGAATATATGGTTTTAGGCGGTGCTGACAAGGCTGACTTCGAGGGTGTCCGCTTCGGTGATGAAAAGGGCAGCGAGGAAGAACTTGAAAACGCATTCAGACGCTACGCCACAAAGGAAAAGCTTCCCAAGGTTAAAAGAGAAGAATCCTATGTTTTGCCTAAAGACTATGTGAAGGACTATCAGAATTATATCTGTGGTATTCTGCCCTTTAGCGAGCTCAAGCCTCTTTGTAAAGAGCGTGACCTGACAGTTACCGAGTTTATAGCTTCGGTTATGATTCTTGCCATTATCAGAACGGCAAGAGAACCCATAAACAAGACTATCATTATCGACATTCCTGTTAATCTTCGTCAGTTTTTCCCAAGTGAGTCAATCAGAAACTTCACTTCACCCATGCCGATTCACTTCAATCCTCATGGCAGAACTGATGTGACTCACGAAGAAATAATTGAGGCTATAAGAGGTCAGCTTAAAAAATATAACACCAAAGAAAATCAGCAGGCATTCATCAATCACAGCTTTGCCATGACGCAGAGTCTTGCTGCTCAGCTTATACTTTCAATCTTTAAGCAGTGGGGCATGAATGCAATTCAGAAAAAGACTCACAACAACGAAATGACAGTTGTTTTCACCAATATGGGCAATATAAAAATGCCTCAGGTTATGAGTGATGCCATTGAGCGTTTTGAGCTTGTGGGCGGTGATGCAAGAGTTTATGATATGAGCGTTTTCACCTCAGCAATCAGCGTTAACGGTTATATGCATATCGGCTTCAATTACAGCACCAAGGATGTCAGTTTCTGCCGTGAGTTCTTCCGCATACTTGCTTCTTACGACATTTCTGTACGTGTGGAAAGCTCAGATGAAAACGGCATTGAAGCCGCCACTGCAGCTGAGCCTAAAATGTGCAGTGAGTGTGGTGTGAGAATAGGCGAGGAGTATAGTAAATGCCCTCTTTGCGGCAGTGTACCTGTAAAAGCTGAAACAGCAGACACCTATTTTAAAACAGCACTTTACCCGCAGCCTTATAAGCCTTATAAGCACGTTCCACGCAAAAAGAAAAATAATATCTATGATATTGACCGTTTCCATGCGTGGTTTAATATGGATCCGTCATGAGCAACGCTTAAAGCGTTGCAATGATATAAATTCCTGACGGAATTTGTGATATAGCCGTTGACTGTGATATACCTTGCGGTATGATATATCCTTCGGATATGAAAAGGAATTTATATTATATCACAATTTCAGAATGAAATTATATCATATTTGCCCACGGCAAATATATCATTCATCATTAAACACTCCGCCTGAATTTTTTATCAGACGGAGCTTCTTTTTATAATATTCTGCATATTTTGCACATTTTGGCACACACTCTTTGCAGAGGTGTTTTTATGCGTTTAAATAAAAAAGTGAAGATATTTTTGTGTGCACTGCTTGTGGTGGCAACAATGATGTCAGGCTCTTATGCCATAGTGAATAGCTATCAGGGTGAAGGCTCAGCAATTTCAGCACTGTCAAAGCTTGGCTCACGTGGTGAAGAAGTAAGACGGGTGCAAAAGAAACTTAAGGAACTGGGATATTATAAGGGCTCGGTTGACGGCATCTATGGCAGCGCTACTCAAAAGGCAGTGAAGGCCTTTCAGAAAAATTGCGGCATCACTGCCGATGGCATAGCAGGGCCTAAAACCCTTAAGTTCCTCGGTCTTGGTTCTTCATCTTCTTCGGGCTCTTCATCAGGCGGATACAGTCAGAGTGACATAAACTTGCTTGCCAAGCTCATTGCTGCAGAGGCAAGAGGGGAGAGCTACACCGGTCAGGTTGCTGTTGGTGCCGTTGTGCTCAATCGTGTGGAGCATTCATCCTTTCCTGACACAATTGCAGGCGTTATCTATCAGAAGGGTGCTTTTTCCTGCGTCAATGACAGCAACTGGGGTGTAGCTGCCAATGAAACCTCTAAAAAAGCGGCAAGAGACTGCATAAACGGTTGGGATCCGAGTGGAGGAGCCATATATTATTATAACCCGAAAAAGACAAGCAATGCCTTTATGCACTCAAGACCTATTATCACAGTTATAGGCAACCATAGGTTTTGCAGGTAATTCGGAATTGCGGGAAAGTCTTATAGAAGAATGAAATGCGATGCCGCTGAATTTGTTGGTTTGCCAAAAAAATAGAAAACATCCACCTGAGATGAAAGGTTTCAGGTGGATGTAATTTTTGTTAACGAAAACCCCCGGCTGTGCCGGGGAGTTCAAAAAAAGCTTTAGCGTTGCATATAAAAATAAAACTCCTTTTGATACAATAAAGATGCGGCTACCAACTGCATCAAATAAATCAAAAGGAGGACATTCAAAA
>JAFTLT010000006.1 GCA_017452785.1 Clostridia bacterium
GGTATAAAACTTGCTGCAAATACATCTGAAAAGCACAAATCCATTGTAAAAGCTTCAAAAATCAGCTTTTACAATGGATTTTGTCATATCAACTTGCCTGTTTTAAAGGCTTTGCGGAGCTTTTTGTTTTTTTACAGCCCCAACTGTATGACTATTTATTTCTGTCCTTAGCAACCCTGCGCATTGTGGGGACTGCTTTCAGAATAAATCTGAAACCTTATCAATTATTTTTACAAGGGTAACAAAGACTTTTCCGAAAACACTTCTGAAAAATCCTGCAATACAGCTTTCATCATCCTGCACCTCAATATTACCGCTGTCTGAAGCAGCACTGCCGTCAAAATCAGATGTGAACTGTGAAAGCCATGAAATCATTCCGTCAGGATATGTGAATTTAACTTCGTTGCCCTTTCCGTCAACCGTTGACATATTGGGATAATCACCCCACTCATATGAAAACATATCGTGAGCAACTGCCTGCCATGATTCGTGACCGCTGGGGGCGGGGCTGCCGTCAGGCATAACTGTCTGTGTCATTGACGAAAAACGGTTAACTGAATTCTTATTAGACACAGCACAGATATTGTTCCATGTTTTTTCAACGCCCTTATAGTTAACGGCATTATCGTTCATTCCGCAGGTGAGCCATATGGGCATATCCTTTATTATTTGAAGGCTTGCTTCATCAGGTGACCACGCCGGGCAAATAGGAAAAGCCGCCGCAAACATTTCCGGGTACGCAGTAATCATTTTAAGGGTCATTTTGCCGCCCATTGAGTAGCCGCCTATGTAAATGCGGGTTATATCTATATTTTCTTTATTCTGAGCTATGAAATCATCTATTGCTGCTCTGAGAGGATAAACGGTTCTGTCTTCCCAATAAATTATCTTTTCCTCGGGTGAACGTGGAGCCATAATGAATGCTCCGCCTGAGGGAAATCGGCTCTGAAACTCAGCACTTGTCCAATAGGAAATGTTGTTGTTTTTAATCTGTCTGCCGCTGTAGGAGCCGTCCCACATGCCGTGAAGCCACACAACGAGAGGATACTTTTTATTATCGTTTTCCTGCACCGGTGAAAAATAGAGATAATCAATTGCAAAGCCCTCTGTTTCAGACCCTGCACCATCTTTAAACTGAGTTTTGAGCACCTCTATGCCTGCCGAATAAGGCTCAGCTGCAAAGGCAGTGAGGCTGAGTGCCCCCAGAATAACTAAAATACTGCAAAGTAATGATATAATTTTTTTCATTTTCATCCCTCCTTTATAAGCTGAGTTTAGCATAAAAACAGGCGGTCTTGCAATAAAACCGCCTGTTTCTTAATTTTTCTTAGTTTTTGCTTTCAAAGCATCAGAATAAACCTTTAATCTTATCAAAGATGCCTGAAAAAGCTGACACAGCCTTATTGACTATATCCTTAATGAATGTCACCACAGCATTGTCGTCATCCACTGTGCTGTCTGACGGATTTTCAGGTACTGCGAGGTCGCCCTCAGGTGTAAATGCATTTGACTCTATTTTCATTCTGCAGATATCATATACGCAAAGTCTCATTGCGTTGCCCATACCGATAGGGTCAGCCTTATAGGTTTCTTTAAGTGCATTTCTTGTCTGCACAGCTGAAATGACATAGAGCATTGTCAGAATTGCATCATTTCTTGCGTAAACTGCAAGAGCAGGGTCAAGATAACCGCCACCTGTCAGGTCAATGCTTGCATCAGTGATAACAAAGCCGTCAAAGCCCCATTCGGTTCTGAGAAGGTCTGTTACAAGAGCCTTTGAGCCGCCGCACCACTGGTTACCTATTCTGTTATATGCAGTCATTATACCCTTGGCGCCGCCCTCTTTAAATGAAATCTCAAAGGGCTCTGCATAAATTTCTCTGAGTGACTGCTCGTTAAGCCATGTGTAAAGACCGTTTGACTGTCTGTTTGTTTCCTGATCGTTTGCAACAAAGTGCTTGACAGTAACGATAATACCCTTTGACTGCACGCCTCTTGTAACGGCTGCTGACATCTTGCCTGAAAGCAGAGGATCTTCTGAGAAGTATTCGTTATTTCTGCCGCCTAAGGGGCTGCGGTGAATATTACATCCCGGTGCGTACCAGACATGAGTGCCAAGCTCAACGCCTTCCTGGCCCACAATTTCACCGAAATCTTCTGCAAGCTCATCATTCCAAGTGCATGCAATTACTGTTGCAACGGGATAAGCAAGACCTGAATCCATATAGAGAAGACCGCCTGAGCCCTTGATGCATGAGGGGCCGTCATTATCTGATGTTGAGGGAATGCCAAGTCTGTCAAGACCTGCTGTTTCATAGCCGCAGTCACTGATAAGCTCAATCATTTCGTCAACTGTCAGCTGGTCAAGAAATGCATCCCATAAGCTATCATCCTTTGCAACATCGCTGAGCATAATGGGGCCGTCATCATAAACCACACCTGTTTTGGGTGCCACACCCTCTTTGGTGGGCGCAGGTCTCTTATCGCTGTTTTTAACCTCTTCAGTTGCCTGATAGTTTGTGGGAGCTGTAGGATATGTGTCCTCAACATCGGCACGTGACATATAGGTCAAGTCACCCTCAGCAAAGCCGAAAAGGTTCTTGATTTCAGCACCTGAATAGCTGTCTGTCTTATAAACAACGGTTTCAGCCACGTTATATGTAAAGCTCTCCTCAAATGTTCTAATGTCACGGGCAACATGAATTTTATATTCACCCTTGTCAAGAACCCATGCCTGCTCAGTTTTTGAATCATAAGAAGCCATATCTTCTGTGGCAAATTTAATTGTGAGCACTTCACTTTCACCGGGGGCAAGAAGCTTTGTTTTGTCATAGCCTGCAAGCTCAATGGCACTCTTTTCGATGCCGCCCATATAATAGGGAGCTGAGAAATAAACCTCTACAACTTCCTTACCCGGCACAGTGCCGATATTTTTAACCTCAACCTCAACGCTGATTTCTTTTTCGTCAGCCTTATAGGATTTTACATCCCAGTCAAAGTCAGTGTATGAAAGGCCATAGCCAAAGGGATACATAACCTTTTCAGGTGCAAAGGTTTCAAAATATCTGTAGCCCACATAAATGCCTTCATTGTAATTTACGAAATACTTAGGTATGCCGAAAACTCCCTTATAGGTGTAGCTGCCGAAATTCATATTTGAGGGATGATCCTCTAAGTTATATGCAATAGTGTCAGCCAGCTTGCCTGAGGGGTTGATTTCACCTGAAAGTACTCTGCCGACACTGTCCGTTGCAACCTCACCGGGAAGCCACATAATAAGTGCAGCCTTGATGCTGTCGTAATCGTCGAGCCATGACATATCCATAATATTTGAAATATTCAGAACAACAATAACATCAGAGAAAACGCCGCAGACCTTGTCAAGCATTGCCTTTTCTTCCTCTGTAAGCTTCAGGTCTTCCACACTCAGATCCTTCATTTCTGTGCCGACTCTGCCGATAACAACAACTGCCGTGTCTGAATAAGCAGCTGCCTGACTCATAACACTGTCGCTGATGTCTCTAATAGGCATTTCAGACTGACCGCCTGAGAAGAACTGCTCAAGTACCGTGCCCACATAGTCAATGAGACCGCCGTCTGATTCAGCATCGGTATAGTCTGCATAAATGTCATAAAGAGCCTTGTTATACTCTATGCCTGCATTTGTCAGGGCATCATAAAAGCCAACAGCCTGCGAAGCACGCACTGCACCTGAGCCTGCTGCACCTGCAAAAGCAAGAGAGCATGAAGCTGAGCCGAAAACATTGACCTTCTTATTTTTAAGAGGAAGCACATCATCTTCATTTTCAAGCAAAACGATGCCCTCAGCCTCAATCTGCTTTGCTATTTCCTTAGCCTTTTCGGTGGTTTCGGGTGAAATTGCACTTTCCTCGGCAGAAATGATAAAGCCTCCGCTTGCAAGGCTTGTTACGGGCAATGAAAATGCCAGAATAACAACCAGCAGAAGTGAAATCACATTTTTGAATAAGCCTTTTTTGTTTTTCATATTTATCCCCCTAATCTGATAAAATAGAAACATATATGTTATATTAGCATACTAATCATTTTTTTACAACAAAAAAGCAAAAAAATATGCAGATTTACAAGAAGGCTTTATTTGTCTTAATGTAAAAAAGGATACACGTTTTTGGCGGTGTATCCTTTGTGATTTCACTTTATGGGCAGCAGAAAAAGCTCTTTTGAGGCTTCACCCTTTTGCGTACCCGAAAATTAAACGAGAGCCTTGATAGCGTCAACCTTATCTGTCTTTTCCCACTGAACATCAAGGTCTTCTCTGCCCACGTGGCCGTAAGCAGCAAGCTGACGATAAATGGGAGCTCTGAGCTTTAAGGTGTCAATGATAGCTGCAGGACGAAGATCAAAGACCTTATCAACGATTTCGCTTATCTTATCGTCGCCTATCTTACCTGTTGAGAAGGTGTCAACCATAACTGAAACGGGCTTTGCAACACCGATAGCATATGCCAGCTGAACCTCACACTTTGAAGCAAGACCTGCGGCAACAATATTTTTAGCAACATATCTTGCAGCATAAGCAGCACTTCTGTCAACCTTTGTGGGATCCTTGCCTGAGAAAGCACCGCCGCCGTGGCGTGAATAGCCGCCGTAGGTATCGACAATAATCTTTCTGCCTGTCAGGCCGCTGTCGCCCTGAGGTCCACCTGTAACAAAACGGCCTGTGGGGTTAACATAAATCTTTGTTTCCTCTGTCATAAGCTCAGCGGGAATAATAGGCTCGATAACATATTTTGTAATGTCTTCTCTTATCTGTGAAAGCTCAACATCTGCACTGTGCTGTGATGAAACAACAACTGCTGTTACGCTTTCGGGCTTGCCTTTTTCGTCGTACTGCACTGTTACCTGACTTTTGCCGTCTGCTCTGAGATAAGGAAGAGTGCCGTTTTTGCGCACCTCTGTGAGCTTCTTTGAGAGCTTATGAGCAAGTGAAATGGGAAGAGGCATAAGCTCCTTTGTTTCATCACATGCAAAGCCGAACATCATACCCTGATCGCCTGCACCGTGAAGGTTATATGCATCCTCCTCACCGCCCTTGAGCTCAAGTGACTTATCAACACCCATTGCAATATCAGGTGACTGCTCGTCAAGGGCAACAAGCACTGCACAGGTGTTGCCGTCAAAGCCCTTTGAGCCCTCATCATAGCCGATGTCGCAGACGACCTTTCTTGCTATTTTGGCTACGTCAGGCTTATAGACCGATGAAATTTCACCCATAACAATCACCTGGCCTGTTGTTACTGTTGTTTCACAGGCTACTCTTGCCTGTGGGTCATGTGAATAAATATCATCGAGGACAGCATCTGAAATCTGGTCGCAGATTTTATCGGGATGTCCTTCTGTTACTGATTCTGATGTGAAAAGAAATCTTGCCATTTTAATTACTCCTTTATATTAAAACTATTTTGTTACTGTATTTTTTCTGCAACAATATTGCAGAGGGCCGTCGAGGACGCCGATCCCAACATCCATAATTCCTCATTCATAATTAAATAAAAAAACTGCAGTCCTATCCCGACCGCAGATATAAGCCTTATCTTTCGGTCAGACCGCAGGATTTAGCACCTTGCAAACGCAGGTTGCCGAGCTTCAACGGGCCTGTTCCCTCAGCTTCTCTTAATAAGGAAATATTAATTTTACCGTGATATTATATCAGCGGTGCCCTGTGTTGTCAATAGTTTTTTATAAAAAACAGATTTTTCCTAACATGCTCCCCTTTAACACTGCCGTAACTTTTTTTGAGCTGCAGGCATAGAATGTATCAGGCAGTTAATTTAAGCTGCAATAATATTAAGGGAGCGATAAAAATGAATAACACTAAATGTGCATACGCTTCTCAGCTGAGGATGTCTTCTGATACACAGTGCTGCTCACAGCTAAAGGAGCTGCCCCGTGAACTGAGTCTCGCTATGGCATATGTACCTTTTCAGCAGTGGTGTGACAATATTTACACCGCAGATAAAGCCCTTTGTCAGGGCACACTTTTCCCCATGCTCGACCTTCCTTTTACCCAAGGGGGCAGATGCAGATGATTAACACAAAATCAAACCTTAAGCACAGAATTATGGCAATACGCTTTGCTATATGGGACTTACATCTTTATCTTGACACACATATTGGTGACTGCATGGCACTTGAGCTGACAGAAAAATATAAAAAGCAGCTCAGACAGCTTATGGATGAATACATCTGTCAGTACGGCCCTATTTCAATTAAAGATGATAACGCCGAAAAATGGCTTTGCACACCCTTTCCTTGGGTAAACAGCGGGAGTGATTGCTGATGTTCCAATATGAAAAAATCTTACAGTACCCTATCAATATTAAAAATCCCAACCCTATGTATGCTAAAATTATAATGACGCAGTACGGTGGCCCCGACGGAGAATTAGGTGCTTCACTGCGTTATCTCAGCCAGCGCTTTGCAATGCCCTGCTGCGAGCTTCAGGGTCTGCTGACGGATATAGGCACCGAAGAGCTCGGCCACCTTGAAATGATAGGTACTCTCGTTTATCAGCTGACAAGAAACCTTTCATGTGAGGAAATCAAGAAGCAGGGCTTCGATGCTTACTTCGTTGACCACACAACAGGTGTTTACCCTGCTTCAGCATCAGGGGTACCCTTTACGGCAGCGTACCTGCAGTCAAAAGGCGATGTGATAACTGACCTTCACGAGGATATGGCGGCTGAGCAGAAGGCAAGAACCACCTATGACAACATTCTCAGACTCGTTGATGACCCCGATGTAAAAGATGTCATTAAGTTCCTCAGAGCAAGAGAGGTCGTTCACTATCAGCGCTTCGGTGAAGGTCTGAGACTGGCAACGGATAAGCTTAACGAAAAGAACTTCTATGCCTTTAATCCGGCTATTGACAAAAACTGCAAATAAGGAGCAAAACCACCGGTTGTCGGTGGTTTTGTCTTTAAATATACATTAGTTATATTAATTCTCGCTCACTGTTTCAGCTTCTTCAGGCTCATACTTCTTAACCCCAAAACAGAAGTATAGAATATGGAACAGCCAGACACCGCCTAAAATTGCACAGGGAATATAAAGATCTTTTCTGAACATCATAAAGAATCCGAAGCTCATAAGAAGTGTTACGGTTATCATAATTCTGATTTTGGTTTTCCATGTCATACCCTGACCTTTAACATAAGATTCAAGGTTGTTTTTATAGAGCTTTGTATTTATAAACCATGTATGGAGTTTTTCTGAGCTCTTGGCAAAGCTGTATGCCGCAAGAAGCAGAAACGGGAATGCAGGTATCATCGGTACCACAGCACCAACTGCACCCAAACCCACACCGATACAGCCTAAAACTACAAAAAATATTTTCTTGGGACTCATAATTCTGCCTCCATCTTTCTTTTCTCTTTTTTACTTTCAACAAGATGATTTGTTGCCATTACCGGATGATGAAATATCATTCTCGGCCCTGAAAAGCGCATAACCTGACGGATTTTCTCACGCATTTCTGCTTTGTAACAGTGCACCTTGCAGTTTGAGCAGAAGGTTTTGTTTTCCATAAAGGGACACTTGTCGCTTCTCAGTTCTGCATATTCCTTAAGTGCCTGACATTCAGGGCAAAGACCGTTCTTCACTTTATGCTGCTTTTTGCAATAAAGCTTAATCATTTCGCCAACAATACGCTTTTCTTTTTCTCTTTTGTACTCTGCCGTTTTCATCAGCTCATCCTCCCGTGTTCAACACAGTAAACCTTATCGACAATTCTCATTGTTGACTCTCTGTGAGAAACGAGAACAGTAGTTTTGTTTTCGCTTTCTTCTTTAAGAGATTTGAGGACAACAGCTTCGTTAAGTGAGTCGAGATTACTCGTCGGTTCATCAAGGAGCATGAAAGGTGCATCGTGAAGAAATGCTCTTGCAAGTCCTATTCTCTGCTTTTCTCCTCCTGAAAGAGTATCGCCAAGCTCACCTACATCGGTATCGTAGCCATCGGGAAGACTCTTTATAAAATCGTGAAGAGATGCCTTTTTGCAAGCCTCCACAATTTCTTCGTCAGTAGCATCAAGCTTTGCAATTTTTATATTATTCTTAATACTATCTTTGAAAAGATGAGTTTCCTGAGTAACGAAGCTTTCAATATCACGCAGATTCTTTGTATTGATGCTGTCTATGTTTTCATCGGATATTTTCACAGCACCTTGCTGCACTACCCAGAAACGCATAAAGAGCTTTAAAAGTGTAGATTTACCGCTGCCGCTTCTGCCGACAATGCCTATGATTTTATCTTTCGTTATCTCTAAAGACAGATTGGAAAGTATCTGCTCATTGCCGTAAGAGAAGCTGACGTTTTCTGCTTTTGCACCGCTGAAGGTTACATCGTTTTTACCCGTGATTTCCTCTGTTACAGGCTCTTCATCAAGAATGTCAAGTACACGGTTACCTGCTGCAAAGGTGTTCTGAAGGGTGCTGCCGAGATTTGCAAGAGCAACTGCAGGGCCAAAGGAGCTGATAAGAGTTACAACACCAATGAGCACGCCCTTAAAATCTACAGCATCTTTTGTGTAAAGATAAACCGCTGTAAAGAGCATTACAAGGTCGAAAATAAGAATGACGGAATTAGTCAGAGCAACATTTCTGCCGGTAACTTTTTTCATTCGCTCTTCATCCCCCGAAACATCTTTGGTCAGTTTTGTCATTTTGCCTAGTCTGCTTTTTCCGACATCGTACTGTATAATCTCGTTAAGACCTCTTAAAGAGTCAAGAATAAAAGAGCTGATGTTTCCTGTTTTATCTCTAAATTTCTGTCCGTCATCACCACTCATTTTTGATATGAGCAAGGGAATGATAACACCGACAGTAAAGTGTGCCAAGAGGGCAATAAGAGCAAATACGGGACTGAAAAAGAAGAGAAAAACGCAGATGCAAAGAGTGAACAGTACCGCAATGGCAATTGGTGAAATAGTGTGAGCGTAAAACACTTCAAGCAGCTCTATATCTGAAGTAATGACGGAAATCAGGTCACCTTTGTCTCTGCCCTCTAATTTTGCAGGACAAAGTCTTCTCAAGGCAAAGAAAACCTTATCTCTTATCAGAGCAAGGAGCTTAAATGCAATAAAGTGGTTGCAGGACTGCTCTGCATATCTTAACAGGCCTCTTACAACAGCAAAAACTATCAGACAAAGAGTAATTACACCAAAGGAAAGGGCAATGTCTGTGCCGAGAGCTTTGGTTACTGCAACGGCACCGAAAATAGTAATAAAGCTCGCACAAAGGTGACCGATAAGTCCCATAATTATTGCAAGGATCATATACAGAGCAAGGGGCTTCACAAGACCTATCAGCCTTGTCATAATATTAAATCCGCTTCTTTTCATTATAGCTTCTCCTTTCCTGTATAGTTTTCAAGCTTCTGCTGAGCTGTCCACAGCTTATGATAATGTGAATGCTTTTCCAAAAGCTCACTGTGAGTACCGCTTTCTCTTACTGTGCCTTTATCAAGAACATAAATGTTATGAGCATTTTTTACATTTGCAAGACGGTGGGAAATAAGGATTACCGTCTTGGTTTTGGCAAGAGTATGGATAAGCTCCATAATGTCATTTTCGCTCTCAACATCGATGTTTGAAGTCGCTTCATCGAAGATATATATAGGTGATGAGTGAAGTATTGCACGGGCAAGAGCAAGTCTCTGACACTGACCGCCGGAGAAGTTACTGCCTTTTTCTTTTAACTCGGTATCAAGACCTTTTTCGCTTTTAAGAAAAGATGCAAGCTTTACTTTTTCAAGTACGCTCCAAAGCTCGTTATCACTTGCAAAGGGATTACCCATAAGAAGATTATCCCTTACAGTACCTTTGAAAAGATAACTGTTATGACCAATATAGGTTATATGTTTCATCAGGGCTTCTTCTTTGATGTCGGAAAGTTCAACATAACCGAGAGTTACGCTTCCACCGTAATTTTTATTTCTGCCCATAAGAATTGAAGCAACTGTTGATTTGCCGCATCCGCTTTCACCGACAATGGCAGTAAAGCTGTTTTCGGGAAATCTCATGGAAATGCCGTGAAGTATTTCTCTGTCTTCGGTATAAGAAAAGGTCAGATTATTGATTGCTATATCCTTGCTGACAAGGGGAATTTCTTCTGAGGGAGCTTCACTTTCTTCAAGGTCGATAAGGCGGAAAATCTTATCACTTGCTGCCATACCGTTCATAGCGATATGGAAGAATGAGCCGAGCTGCCTCATCGGGATAAAGAAATCAGCTGAAAGGAGAATGATAAGAAGACAGCCCCAAAGGCTGAGATTGCCGTTTTTGAACTGACTTACGGAAATGATAATACCGAGAGCTGCGCCTGCATATGCAATAAGATCCATAATGGTAATGGAATTAAGCTGCATTGTCAGAACCTTCATAGTGATTTTTCTGAACTTTTCAGCCTGCTCATTCATCTGCTCATTTTTATATTCATCTGCAGAATAAATTTTCAGAGTTGTAAGTCCCTGAAGGTTTTCAAGGAAGGTATCACCGAGGGCAGTGTACTGTCCCCAATATTTTGAAAGAAGTTTTTTTGCCCAACGCTGAATTGCCACAATTGTTACAGGTATAAGCGGTACACATATAAGAAGAACTACCGCACAGGGGAAACTTATAAAGCTCATCACAGCAAACAATGTCAGGGGAGCGAGCATTGCGTAAAAGAACTGAGGCAGATAAGCTCCGAAATAGGTTTCAAGCTGATCAACACCTTCGGTGGCAACCTGAATTACCTCTGAGGTCTGCACCTTTTCATTATAAGCCGCACCGATTTTAAGAAGCTTTGAGTATATCATTTCACGAAGCTTAAGCTTTACTGACTTAGAGGAAAGATAACCCATTCTGCTTGAGCCGATGGCACAGATAAATCTGACAATAAGTGCAGTCACAGTTGCCGCAAGAGCAGTTGTCACATTTTCTTTTGTAATATTGTTTTCAAAAACATCACTTAAAAGCTTTGTTATGCTTGCCATCATTGTGATATTGGATGCAAGTCCCACCCACTGAAATATGACATTTCCGGCTACATATTTTTTGCTTTCGCTTACCTGAGAAATCAGGCGTTTATTTATCATCATTTTTAATTTTCTCCTTTGAGTCATCATAGATTAAGAGCAAGGTTAACATAACTGCGGCACCAATAACAAGCAGAATAAATACAAAAGACGGAATACCTTTGCTGTCAGCTTCTTCTTTTGCTGTTTCGTTTACATATACAGTAGTTTCTTCATATGTACTCTGTACAGTTGGTACTGTTGTTTCTGCAAGCGTTGGCTGAGTTGTTACTGTTGTTGTATCAGCTACGGCAGCAGTGGGTTCTGTCACCAATACTGTTGTAGCTTCAGGTGCTTTGTCAGATGCAGTTGTTTCCCCTTCGGAAATCTTGACAGCTTTACTGTAATCTATTCTGAGTCTTGCTGAAGGTGACATAGGCATAACCGGTACGCTGAACTGAAGACCAATATCACCGTCAGCCATTACTGGAATTTCAAAGCCCTGTTTATATGTTTCACCTGCAATCTTAACATCGCTGACAGGCTGTCCTTTTGCCACATCGCCCTCAAGTGAGCCGTTTATGTAATATGAAAACTCAATACCCTTCATATCGGTTGTAAGCAGTATAGTCACAGTCCTCTTACCCTTTTCAATTTCAAGCAAAGCAGTCTGAGCTACATATTTATTGCCGAAAGACTCCTTATCATCTTCCTTATGCATAAGGACTACGGGTACTTCGTAAGTACCGTCAGATAAATCGGTTGCAGCTGCACAAAGAGGCAGAGACATAAGCATAAAAAGAGTGATAATAACGGATAAAAATTTTTTCATATAAAGGCCTCCATATTATTAGTCAGCACTAACTGAACGCTTAACAAAAGCAGTTAGCAAAAGCTAACTTCAATCGCAAAAACATTGTTAGCCGTAGCTAACCAACATAACAAAATATACAGTTAGCTATTGCTAACTGTATATTATTATAATTATTTTTAATTATTTGTCAATATTTTTGCCACTAAAAAAGATGCTTTAAGTCATAATTTTTAACTCAAATCCATGCAGCCTTATTAACAAATCATGCACCAAATAAACCAAGTCGGCAGAGCACCTGAGCTCTGCCGCTTATTGTTATTTAAAGAGTATTTCAATAAACTTAAGAATGAATTTGAAAATCTTATTTATAGATTCAAGAACCGATGTTGAGGGCACCTCCACCTCAGGCTCTTTATCTTCATCCTCGTCATTGCCACCTATCACTCCGTCAAGACTCTGACTTGAAAGCCACGACAAGAAGCTGTCATTGACAGTCAGTGACACAGCCTCGCCATTGCCGTTAAGTGTTATCATGTTACTGTAAAGCTTTCCGTTATTCATAATAAGGTCGTGCGCAACAGCGTCCCATGAGTTATGCTGAAAAACAGAATAAATCGGGTCAAGCACAGGTGTGATACCGTTTGGGTTGACAAGAGGAGAAATGAAATATGTCCAACGGTTCAAATCCTTGCAAGAGGAATTGGTCTTCCAGTAATTCCACATATTGGTTGCAATAGCATGTGCATTGAGGCTTGTGTTTATGTAGTCACTTCTGCAGGTAAACATCCAAATGGGAGTATCCTTGAGGGCTTTAAGATCTGAGTTTGATGGATTATAAACGGAAGACATAGGGAATATGGCAGCAAAATATCCGGGATATGCTGCTGCAAGTCTGATAGTACCCTTGCCACCCATTGAAAAGCCTCCGAGATAAATACGACTCGTGTCAATATTCTTCTTATACTTAGAAACAAACTGGTCAATAGATTTCTTCAAATCACTGACCGGGCCGTTCCATGCCATATCAAGCTGTAGTGTCGGGTCACGGGGCAGGAAAATAAATGCTCCGCCTGTGCCCTTGATTTTTGCCTGATACTCTTCACTTGACCAGAGAGCAACCTCGCAGTTTTCAAGCTGATAACGTTTGTAGTCACCTGAGAACTGACCATGAAGCCAGATTATCAGAGGATATTTTGTTGTGTCACTTGTTTTTTTGACCGGTGTATAGTAAACATAGTCAAAATTATTTTTGCCGTCTGCAAACTGTGATTCAAGCGCTTCCAGTCCTTCATTTACACTCATTGCCGAAGCAGTAAAAGTAAAACAGGAAACAGTCATCAGTAAGCATATTAAAAGTGATATTGTTTTTTTCACAGTCCGGCCTCCTTCAAGCATATTTTTTAAGTTTCTACAATTATACATTTATTTTTCTGATAAATCAATGTACAAATCTTTAAATATTATTACATTATCTTTTCACATTTTGTTGTTTTCACATAATCCGACATAAAAATAAAAAAGCCCGTACAAGACGGACTTATCTGTTAAGCATCCACACCATATAGTTTAACACTCCTGCAAAGCTGACCCATAAAAGATATGGTATCTGTAAATATGCCGCAATCTTATCTGTCTTTGAAAAGACTATAATCATAAGCAGAATGAGTACCGACAAAAAAATCAGCCAGAAAAAAGCAAGACCGTAAGCCTGCAGATTAAAGAAAAGAAGACTCCATATAAAATTAGCTGCAAGCTGCAGCACATAAATAAGCAGTCCCCTGCTTCTGTGTACGCTCACCGGTGAAAGATAAATCCTTGCAGAGCTTATGCCCATAAGTAGAAACAAAATAGTCCACACAATCGGAAAAACAATATCCGGCGGAGTAAACGCAGGCTTTTCCGCCATTTTGTAATTTTCCATACCCATATTAGTAAGCAGTGCAGACACTCCGCCAACACCCAAAGCTATAAGCAGAGAAACAGCATAGGTTTTTATTTTGCTTTTATTCATATTTATCACCCCATATATCTTATGGATAAATCAATGTCTTTATTCACAAACTAAAAACATACATTAACCGAGGAGTAAGTTTATGAAAATATTGTTTTATGACACCAAGCCCTATGACAGAGAGTCCTTTGAAAGAGTAATGCCGGAATATGAGGATGTAACCGTTGACTTTCTTAAAACAGATATATCACATCGCACGGTGTACCTTGCCAAAGGCTACGATGCCGTCTGCGTTTTTGTTGCATCTGATGTGAATGAAAAAATTGTACGCAGCTTAGCCGAACTGGGTGTTAAGCTCATTCTTCTTCGCTGTGCAGGCTATAATAATGTCTGCATTGAAGCAGCAAAGCAGCATGGCATAACCGTTATGCGTGTGCCGGGATATTCACCCGAAGCTGTAGCCGAGCATGCTCTTGCTCTGGCATTTGCTGTTAACCGACATATCCACAAGGCTTATATCAAGGTGCGTGAAAACAATTTCAGCCTTGTGGGGCTTACAGGCAACAACTTTCACGGAAAAACTGCCGGAATTATAGGCATGGGTAAAATAGGTGCAGCCATGGCAAAAAGCTGCCATGGAATAGGCATGAAGGTTATTGCTTATGATTTGCACGAAAGCACTGATTTATCCTTTGTGGAATATGTGAGCCTCAATGAGCTTTTCAGCCGCAGTGATCTGATTTCGCTTCACTGCCCCCTGACAAAGGACACATATCATATGATTGACATTGAAGCAATAAATAAAATGAAAGACAATGTTATTCTCGTCAACACCTCAAGAGGTGCTCTCATAAGCTCCGAGGACTTAATCAAAGGAATCCGTCAGCATAAATTTGCAGGTGTGGGTCTGGATGTTTATGAGGAAGAGGACGAAAATGTCTTTGAAAACCGTGAAGACGATATTTTAGAAAACTCAATAACGGCAAGGCTGCTTTCATTCCCAAATGTAATAATCACATCTCATCAGGGATTTCTCACAGAAGAAGCTCTTGAAGCAATAAGCAAAACTACCCTTGAAAATGCAAAGAGTTTTAAGGAAGGCACACCGATAAAAGAAAATATGGTGTAAAAATGTCCAAAACAGAATTCGCCTTTTCTGTTATAAAAGCTCGGCAGGCCACTACCAATAAGAAAGTGCCTGCCGTTTATTTAATACCAATGAGACTTGCTGTCGCTGAACTTTATCTGTGCACAAATCAGTTAAGAGTGACGGTAAAATCACACCATTGCTGATTGCTGATTTTCTTCAATGCTTTTGCCTGCAAATGCGTTGAGCTCAAGACCTGCAACATTTCCGCTGAGATATTCATAGTAGCCCTGAGAGCCAACCATAACTGCATTGTCTCCGCAAAGAGACAGCTCAGGCAGATAAAGCTTCCAGCCGTGATTTCGGCAGAGTACCTCAACATCATGTCGAAGCACACTGTTAGCTGAAACGCCGCCTGCAAGCACAAGTGTCTTATATCCCGTGTCAAGCATTGCCTTTTCCGTGTTTTTAATAAGGCAATTTGATACTGCCTTCATAAATGATGCACCCAAATCAGCCTTGTTTATTTCCTCACCCTTTTGCGAAGCGTTGTGAATTGTGTTTATGACACTGGTTTTAAGACCTGAAAAGCTGAAATCGTAAGGACAGCCCTCAACCTTAGGTGTGGGGAATTTGAAGGCAGTGCTGTCGCCGTCTTTGGCAAGCTTATCCATATTAAGTCCGCCGGGGTAAGGTATACCCATGGTTCTTGCGGCTTTATCGAGAGCTTCGCCTGCAGCATCATCTCTTGTTCTGCCTATCACTCTGAAATCCGTGTAATCCTTAACCTCAACCATCATTGTGTTTCCGCCACTGACAACAAGGCAGAAAAAGGGAGGCTTCAAATCCTGATGAGTTATATAGTTAGCGGCAATATGCGAACGCAGGTGGTGCACGGGCACAAGAGGAAGACCCTTGGCATAGGAAAGACCCTTGGCATAGTTGACACCAACAAGTAATGCGCCTATAAGTCCCGGAGCATAGGTCACAGCAACAGCGTCAATGCTGTCAAGGCTGCACCCGGCATCTTCCAGTGCCTTAGCCACAACGCCGCTTATTGCCTCGGCGTGACGGCGTGATGCAATTTCAGGCACAACACCACCATAAATTTTATGCTCTGCAACCTGAGATGCCACCACATTTGAAAGCACCTTTCTTCCGTTTTCAACTACACTTGCCGCAGTCTCGTCGCAGGATGATTCTATAGCTAAAATTTTCATCTTTCTCATTCCTCATTAAAAGTTTTTGTCATAATAAGAGCGTTTTCCACAGGGGCACGGTAAAAGTTTTTCCTTTCGCCCTGAGAGATATATCCGTGTTTTTCATAAAGCTTTATTGCAGGTGTGTTGCTGACTCTCACCTCAAGGGAAATAAAAGCACAGCCCTCTTCTGCTGCTCTTGCTTCTGCAAAGCTCAGCAGTGCATCTGCAACACCCTTTTGCCTGAAGCTATTTTTAACCGCCACATTTGCAATATAGCATTCATCAAGCACTATATGCATACCCATATATCCGACTGTTACACCTGCTATTTTTGCAGTAAAAAATCTTGCGCCTTCATTTTTCAGTTCACTTTTTATGCCTTCTTCGCTCCACGGCTCACTGAAGCATTCCTTTTCAATCTGTGCCACAGCAGCCACATCTTTTTTGCTCAGAGGGCAGATTTTTATTTCGAGCAGCTCTGCAACAGCTTTTTCGATTTCATCTCTGCAGTTTTTGTACGCATTAAGGTCACCGCCGTAAGGGTCGCTTATTCCCCCGCCGAGAATATAAATTTTATCCTCAGGCACCGCCTGACTGATAGCTGCCTTGTGGCTCCGGGTCATAACAGCATAAAGGTCATATTCCTCTGCCATATATAAGTTGAAGGCTCTTGATCTGTGGCAAGATATATCAATTCCCTTTTCAGCCATTGCCGCAACAGCATTTTCACTTGCACTGTCACCGCTGAAGGCAGCAATTCCGCAGCTTGAAACCTCAAAGGGCAGGCCACGCCTTTCACATTCGTTTTTCATAATCGCCTCAGCCATAGGACTGCGACAGGTGTTTCCCGTGCAAAGGAACAAAATCTTCATTTCATCTTTTCCAATCTTAACATCATTCATTATATAGTAATTCTTTTTCACTCAAAAGTAAAGTTTTTTGCATCAATTTTTATTGAGGATATTTTTTAAATTTGTAAATATTAATATAAAATGCAAGTTTTTTGGTTTATATTTCTTTTTCGTAAATATAGCAAAGTTTCCTTGCTATATAATGACTTTATCTGTAATACACGGAGGTATTAATTATGAAAAAAATAATAGCTATACTGCTTTCAGTGGTATGTATCTTCACAAGCATGGGCATTTCCGTTTCAGCCCTTGACGATGTTGTAGACAGCATTGGCGGTAACATCGGTCTTGAGCCCGACGAGCCTATCATTTACGGCATTGTTTATGAGATGGAAACTCTTGACGGCGTCTCAGTTCTTTATAAGCCCAGTCCCACTTTCTCATTCTCATCACCCGGTACATACACCATTACAAACGATACTCCTCTTGCAGTTGATTATGATTTTGTCTGCTGGGAACACGAAGAAACAGGCAAGCACTATTATGCAGGCGACAAGCTCTATATTGACGGTCAGGAAGTTCTTATTGCAGTGTGGAAGCCCAAAACAGACGGACATATCCGCACAACAAGAGTTCTGCTCACAGCTATTGAAGCTCTCAGAAGAACAATCGGTGCTTTCTTCGGTTTCTATAAGGTTATAGATGATTTCAAGGCTGACCTTGCAGCTCCCAAGCCGACTTATCAGTATTCTTCAATTGATTCTCTCGGTGCAGAAATTATCAACATCAATAACGATGACACCTATGCAGAAAATCCCAGAAAGTACACTTTAGTTATCAAATCAGATAAAACCTTTGATGCTGTTTATGAAACTGTTGATGTTAATTTCTACGGTGACCAGTATCAGGCAATTACCGGCACAGATTATCCCGCATATTTCTCAATAACAACAGACACTATGGAATATGACGGTGCACAGTGCCAGTTCATCACCATTTCATTCGTTGACGGTGTGCCTACACCTGCAACAGGCACAAAGCTCACCATCACACTTCCCAAGGGTCTTCTCAAGTATGACACAGGCGCAGTAAACAGCCAGAATATGCCTGTATATGCTGCTAACGAAGCTTATACACTCGACTTCCTTGTAACAAGCTATGTATAAGGCAAAAGCAGATACCTGATAAAGGAGTATTTCTATAAAGTAAATCCACCCGAATAAGAACGAAAAATTCTTTTTCGGGTGGTTTCTTTTTTGAAGTTTCAAACCTGCGGGTTGAAATAAAGTTACTCTCAATCTCAAAGCATCTTCAAAACAAGCTTCCCTACGCAGTAACTTCACTGCCTTAAGGCAACTTCACTTGCCCGTCAGGGCAAACTTAGTTTCGGCACAGTGTGATGCATTGCTAAGAATATTGCCTTATATGACTGTGTCGAAAGCAGAGGCTTTCTTTTTTTGCACCTTAGCAACCGCAACCGTTGTCACAGCCACAGCCGTTGTTGCAACCGCAGCCGTTATTGCAGCCGCAACCGTTACCGCCGAAAAGACCACCGTCGTTACCGCAGCACATTGATAAGATGAGAAGAATTACAATCCATGAGCAAGCACTGCCACCGAATAAACCGTTGTTACAAGACATTGTGTTGACCTCCTTTAATCTGAGGGTTTTGCACCCTTCAATGTCATTATACGCAAAGACTGAAAGTATGTTACTGAATAAATAAAGTCAGCGTGATAAAAATAAATATAGCTCATTTTAGGAGGCATCTTATGAATAACCATATTTCAAGGCCTGATATGATTCTGCCTGCTGCTGAAATTGTTGCTGACCCTTTCCTGCCCTGCTCAAGGTCAAAAACGGCAGAACATAAAAAAAGATTTCAATGTGGCGAAAACTCTCAAAAATCATTAAAAAACAAAGAAAACGAGAGCTAAATTTAAAAATTGATATAAAATAAATCCCTTTTGACCTTTTTTGACCTTTGAATTTGATGGTCAAAGGTATATAATTAAGATGTCGAAAGTCAAAGATAGTCAAAGTCAAAAATTTGACAGACATTACACAAAAGGAAGTGATGACAATTAACCTTTCAAATGTAATAGCACAAATGATAACAGACATGCTGGAGGATAAAAGCGAAATAGAAATTCAGCGAAATATATTGGCGCAGAATATCGGCTGTGTTCCAAGCCAGATAAACTATGTGTTGTCTTCACGCTTCACACCCGAAAGAGGCTTCATAGTTGAAAGCAAGCGTGGCGGCGGAGGCTGCATAAGAATAACAAGAGTCAGCTATGATGAAAACTCTCTTCTGCTTCATGTTGTTAAAAGCATAGGCACGGCAATTGATGAAAACACAGTGGATGGCCACATAATCAATCTTTTGCGGCACGGGCTCATCAATCAGCGTGATGCGGCAATTATGTCAGCGGCAGTAAGCGATTCAAATTATAAAGGTCTGCCCGGTGACATAAGAGATATTATAAGAGCTGCTGTTTTTAAGCAGATGCTTTTATCAGTAATGCAATAAACCTTTTAAGGAGGATGATATTCATGTTATGTCAAAACTGTAAGAAAAACGAAGCAACCACACACATTAAAAGAGTAATAAACGGCGAAGCAACACAAAGTCACCTTTGCAGTGCCTGTGCTCAGAGCCTCGGCTACAACAACTTCTTTGACGATTTTTCATTTAACCTGCCATCACTGTTTTCAGGCTTTTTTGAGGACAGCATGCTCGCTCTGGGCGAAAGCAGACTTGAGCGATGCGAAATGTGCGGCAGCAGCTTTGATGACATTATCAAATCAGGAAATGTAGGCTGTGCAAACTGCTATGAAAAATTCTATTCCAAGCTCCTGCCTTCAATTCAGAGAATTCACGGCAGAGTAAAACACGCAGGCTCAGCACCCGAAGCAACCGCTGATGCGGTGGTACCAAAAGAAAAAACCAACGAAGAAAAAATTGCAGATATGCAAAAAGAAATGAGCAAGGCTATTGAAGAACAGAACTTCGAGAGAGCCGCCGTTTTAAGAGACGAAATAAAAAAGCTGAAAGGAGAAAACTGATATGAACTGGTACCGTAATATAGCAGAGCAAGGCGATATATGTCTCAGCACAAGAGTACGCCTTGCAAGAAATATCACACAGTATCCCTTCCCGGCAAGACTCTCGGCAGAGCAGAAAAAGGAAGTCGGCGAAGTTGTAAAAGAAATACTTAAAAATGAAGAGCTTAAGTTTATTGATATGGCTTCACTCTCCCCTGCAGAAACAGTTTCACTTGCCGAAAAGCATCTTATCAGCCCCGAATTTGCCTGTGACACAAAGGGCAGAAGCCTTATGCTGTCAGAGGACGAAGATGTGAGCATTATGATTTGCGAGGAAGACCATATCAGAATTCAGACTATCCTTCCCGGTCTTTCTCTTGATGAAGCCTTCAAGCAGGCTGAAAAATATGACAAAATTCTTGGCAGCAATCTCTCATATGCTTTTCACGACCAGCTTGGCTATCTGACACAATGCCCCACCAATATAGGCACTGCTCTTCGTGCCAGTGTTATGCTTCACCTGCCTGCTCTCTCTCAAAAGGGTGCTATACACCGCCTGAGCACAACTGTTGCCAAGCTCGGTCTTACTCTCAGAGGCTCTTACGGTGAGGGCTCAGAGGTCAGCGGTGACATCTATCAGCTCAGCAATCAGGTTACTCTCGGCATAAGTGAAGAAGCCGCAATTAAAAATTTAAACTCAATAGCAATGCAGATTATCACACAGGAAAAGCAGACCCGTGCTGCTCTTGTTAAAGATGACGATTACCTTGACCGCATTTCCCGTGCTTACGGCATATTGAGAAGTGCCCATAAGCTCACCACCAATGAGCTTATAAAGCTCATATCCTTTGTACGCGTTGGAGTGAGCGAAGGTATACTCTCAATACCCGCCGAAAAGCTCAAGGAGCTGACAGTAACTCTTCAGCCTGCAACTCTTAACACCGCCGCAGGAAAAACTCTCTCTCAGAGTGAGCGTGATGTTTTAAGAGCACAAAAGGTTAAAGAAGAGCTGATGTAGTGTCATAATAAAAAGGACCGTTAATGCAATGATTTCTGCTGTTGCATGCGGTCTTTTGTTATGCTGATTTAACTTAAAACAGGAGGATTTTGCAATGTATAAATTCACAGGCTTTACAGAAAAAGCAAACCGTGCCCTTAATTCAGCCGTTGAAATAGCTGAAAATTTAGGTCACACCTATGTTGGCAGCGAGCATCTGCTTGCCGGCCTTATAAGAGACGGTGACAGTGTTGCCACAAGCATTCTCACCTCTAAAGGAATAACACTTTCCGCCGTTGAGCAGGAAATTCGCCGCACCGTCGGCGCAGGCATTCCCACAGTTCTCACACCCGATGATTTCACCCCAAGAAGCAAGCATATTATTGAGCTCTCGCTTCTTATTGCAAGGCAAAAAAATGCAGGATACGTGGGCACTGAGCATCTGCTGACAGCACTGCTCAGTGAAGATGACAGCTGTTGCAGCTTCATTCTCATGCAGCTCGGAATGAACCCTGCCACCGTATTGAGCGACCTTGACTCATCAAAAGGCAAAAGTTCATTTTCTTCACCCTCGTCAAAAGCCTCACGCTCAGGCGGAAAAAGCACAACACCTACCCTTGACAAATACGCCACCGACCTGACTGCCAAGGCACAGAAGGGTGAAATTGACCCGGTTATCGGCAGAGAAAAAGAAATTGAGCGTGTAATTGAAATTCTCTCACGCCGAACAAAAAACAATCCCTGCCTCATAGGTGAGCCGGGTGTGGGCAAAACTGCCATTGCAGAGGGGCTTGCCTCAAAGATAGCAACCGATGAGGTACCCGAAACATTGAGAGGAAAAAGAATAGTTTCCCTTGACCTGACAAGCATGGTTGCAGGCACCAAGTACCGTGGCGACTTTGAAGAAAGAATAAAAGGCTGCATAGAAGAAACGGTTAAAGCAGGAAATGTCATCCTCTTTATTGACGAAGTTCACAACCTTATAGGCACCGGCTCAGCAGAGGGCGCCGTTGATGCGGCAAATATACTCAAACCGTCTCTTGCAAGAAGTGAATTGCAGGTTATAGGTGCCACAACTATTGAGGAATATCGCAAATATATTGAAAAGGACTCTGCTCTTGAAAGGCGTTTTCAGTCTGTCAAGGTCGGTGAACCCACTCAGGAGGAAACTGCTGAAATTCTCAAGGGTCTTCGCAGCAAATATGAGGCTCACCACAAGGTTAAAATTACAGACGAAGCAATTAATCAGGCAGTGAAAATGTCAGTGAGATATATAAGTGACCGTTTTCTTCCCGACAAGGCAATTGACCTTATAGATGAGGCCTGCTCAAAGGTAAGACTAAGTGCTTACACCATGCCCCCCGATGTCAAAGAAATCGAAAAACAGCTCAAAGAAACAACGGCTGAAAAGGCCGCCGCTATTGACTCTCAGGATTTTGAGGCGGCAGCAAAGCTCCGTGACAAAGAAAAAGAGCTTCTCAGCAGACTCACTGCTGCAAAAACAAACTGGAAAGAGGAATCGGCACATTCCTTCGGCGAAGTCGGCAGCAACGAAATTGCAAAGGTGGTATCTTCATGGACAGGTGTGCCCGTAAATGAACTGACGCAGGAGGAAAGTGAAAGACTTCTCAAGTTAGAAGAAATACTCCACGAAAGGATTGTAGGTCAGGAAAAGGCCGTTGAGGCTGTTGCCAAGGTAATAAGACGAGGCAGAAGCGGACTTAAAGACCCGAAGCGACCTATGGGTTCCTTTATTTTCCTTGGCCCCACGGGTGTGGGCAAGACAGAGCTTTGCAAGGCTCTGGGTGCTGCTATGTTCGGCGATGAGAATGCAGTTATCCGCCTTGATATGAGTGAATATATGGAAAAGCACAACGCATCAAGGCTTGTCGGTTCGCCTCCGGGCTATGTGGGCTATGACGAGGGTGGTCAGCTCACTGAAAAGGTGAGACGAAAGCCCTACAGCATAATTCTCTTTGACGAGATTGAAAAAGCGCACCCTGATGTCTTTAATATGCTGCTTCAGATTCTCGATGACGGCATACTCACAGACTCCACGGGCAGGCGTGTGGATTTCAAAAACACCGTTATCATTATGACCTCAAACTTAGGTGCAAAGCATATTGCCTCTGGCGGCAGCTCAATCGGTTTTGGTGAAAACGCAGGCAAGCTCACTGACGAGCAGATTAAAACGGCTGTTATGGGTGAGCTGAAAAAAGCCTTCAGACCTGAATTTTTAGGCAGACTTGACGAGATAATTGTTTTCAGTCAGCTTCAGAAAGACGAAATCCGTCTTATTGCAAAGCGAATGATAAAGGAGCTGTCTCAAAGACTGAAAGCCATGGACATAGAAATGAGCTTTTCAGATGAAGTAACAGACCTCGTTGCTGATGCGGGCTTTGACACGGTCTACGGTGCAAGACCACTGAGAAAGGCACTGCAAACCAAGGTTGAGGATAAGCTCTCGGAAGAAATACTCTCAGGTAAGGTTGAAGCAAAAAACAAGTATAAATGCACCGTAACAGACGGTACGGTAATTTTCACCAAAGCATAACTTATCATATATTAAAAGCAGCAGATTTCCTTCACGGATTTCTGCTGCTTTGTTAATTACTTATTTATTGCATTTTTAAGCTGAGTCATTGCTTTGACTATTATCTCCCTAGGACAGGCAAGAACAACTCTCTGGAACTGATTTGCAATTTCGCCGAAAATTTTGCCTGCATCAAGCCAGAGCTTTGCTTTATTGATGATAAGGTCGTCGAGCTCATCTGTAGTAAGACCCAAACCGCTGCAATCAAGCCATGCAAAATATGTTCCTTCAGGCTCAACGAGCTTGATTTCAGGAATATTCTCTTTGAGGAAATCACGGATATAGTCAAGGTTGCCCTTGATATATTCCTTGCACTGTTTGCTCCATTCTTCTCCGCCTGAATATGCCGCCTTGCAGGCAACAATTCCAAGATTATTCATGCAGGTATAGCCTGAGCCTGCAATTTCCTGCTGATATTTTTCTCTTATTTCAGCACTCGGAATCCAGATGTTTGACAGCTGCAGACCTGCAATGTTAAAGGTCTTGCTGGGCGCTGTGCAGATGATAACTCTGTCTTGCATATCGGGACAAGCCTGAGTGAACACAGTGTGAGGATGACCATCCCAAGTGAAATCACAGTGAATTTCGTCTGCAACAATATATACGCCGTACTTTTTGCAGATTTCACCAAGCTTTTGCAGCTCCTGCTTAGTCCACACTCTGCAAACGGGGTTGTGAGGGGAGCAAAGGATAAAGAGCTTCACATTGTTTTCAGCTATTTTCTTTTCAAAATCCGAAAAGTCAATGCTGTATTTTCCGTCAGCATAAACAAGGGGACTTTCAATAATCTTGCGGTTATTGTTTCTGATTACATTATAAAACGGATAGTAAACAGGGGGCTGAATAATAACTGCTTCGCCCTCTTTTGTCAGAGCTCTGACAGCCATGGCAAGAGCATAAACCACACCCGGAGTTTTCACAAGCCACTCTCTTTCCGGTACCCATGAAAAATGCTTTTTAAACCATGCCACAACTATATCATAATAGTCATCCTTCGTGTCACTGTAGCCGAATATGCCGTGGTTGACACTATTCTGCAGTGCTTCAAGCACACAAGGCGGTGCCTTGAAATCCATATCAGCAACCCACATGGGCAGCACATCTTCGGGAAGGCTGTTTTCCACTGCAAAGTCGTGCTTTAAGCTGTTTGTGTTTTTTCTGTCTATAACAGCATCAAAATTAACCTTATTCATTTTATTACCTCTTATTTTATATTTTTAACACACTCAAAGGCGTCCTTTGTTGCTTCTGCAATTCTGCCCACCTTGTTTGCGTCACCTATTATGTAAACGTTGTTTCTGTCTTTGATTTCTTCATAGAGTCTGTTTTCCGGTCTGACGCCCAAAGCAAGCACCACTGCATCTGCAGCGATATTTTCTTTCTGCTTTGTTTTGACATTTTCTGTCACAATTGCACCGTCTTCAATTGAAAGCAGCTTTCTTGAAAGCCTAAGATCAGCGCCTGCCTCTCTGAGTCTTGGCATAACGTCATTGATATGCTGATGCCACACACCGGGAGCCACCGTTTCAGCCATTTCAACAACAGTAACGCTGTTACCCTGGGTGCAGAGAAGTTCCGCTGTCTCAAGTCCTGTCATACCGCTGCCGATAACCGCAACTCTTTTTCCTTCTATTTGTACACTGCCGTTTAAAACATCAGTTGTTGTGTAAACGAAATCTTTATCCGTACCCTTGATTGATCTTGGTTTAAGTGCATTACCGCCTGTTGCGCAAATAACAGCATAGGGATTTTCATTTTCAATAAGTTCTTTTGTTACCTCGGCAGAGTACTTAATATCTACACCGAGCTTTTCGCAGGCATAAACTAAATCCTCAATGCACCAATTAAGCTTTTCTTTATGGGGAGGCTTCACTGCAAGAGCAACCTGGCCGCCTGCCTTGCTGTCTTTTTCATAAACACTGACGCTGAAACCTCTTTTTGCAAGAAGCTCGGCTGCCATAAGACCTGCAGGACCTGCACCGATAACAATAACCTTTTTGCCATGGCCGTTGTTTGCAAGTTTATAGTTTTCACTACCCACAAATGGATTGACGGCACAGTAGCCATGGTCGCCTATGTAAGCATTATTCTGCATGCTTTCAATGCAGTAAAGACAGCATATGCATCTCTTTATATCCTTTTCGTTTCCGCTTTCCGCCTTGCTTGCCCAATATGGGTCAGCAATGTGAGGTCTGCCAAGGGACACCATATCCTGTATGCCCTCAAGAAGCTGACTTTCAGCCTGCTCGGGACTTCTTATCAGGTTGGCTGCAATAACGGGAATTGACACAGCATTTTTAACTGCGGCAGCCATATATTTTCTCCAGCCGCATTTGAAAGATGTAGGCTCAAGCCAGTAGTTGAAGGTGTCATATGCTGCACTTGAAACGTCAATAGCATCAACCCCTGCTTTTTCAAGACGCTTGGCTATTTCAACACCCTCTGTCAGATCATAACCCTTTCCCTTTTTGCCTATCATTTCATAACATTCGTCAACTGTCAGACGCACAATTATCGGGAAATTCTTACCGCACTCCCTTTTTATACCTTCAATGATTTCAAGTATAAATCTCATTCTGTTTTCAAGAGATCCGCCGTATTCATCGGTTCTGTGGTTTGTGTTGGGTGACAGGAACTGCTGAAGAAGATAGCCGTGTGAAGCATGAAGCTGAACACCGTCACAGCCTGACTTCTTTACTCGCACTGCAGCGGCAATAAACTGAGTGATAAGCTCTTTGATTTCGCTCTTTCTGAGTTCTCTGTTATTACCGTCTGAGAAATAGCTGTTTTCACACTTTGAGGGGGCAACAACTCTGGGCACAAGGTGCTTTTCCATAAGCAGCTTACCTGCAGGCACAACCTTGTAAAGCATATCCTTGAAGAAAGGCATCATTTTGTCGCAGGCTATACTCAGCGGCAGTGTACCTATGAGAAGGCCCATATTCTGTCTGCCGGGGTGATGAAGCTGAACGAAAATCTTTGAGCCGTGGGAATGAATTCGCTTTGCAAGCTCACTCATACCCTCAATCTGATAGTCGTGGCTCATACCAAGCTGAGCAAAAGCAGAAGCACCTGTTTTGTCGTTGACACGGGTGATTTCAGTGATAATAAGGCCGGTGCCGCCCTTGGCTCTTTCCTCATAGTAATTCATAAGCTGCTCGGTTGTTCTGCCGTCAAACTGACCGAAATCCATAAGCATAGGAGCCATAGCGATGCGGTTTTTGATTTCAACATTACCTATTTTTATAGGCGTAAACAGTTTATCATACTTCATAAATTTTCCCCTTTGCAAATATAATAAAATAATATTTTCACACTGATTAAATATTAACATTTCTCGCCACAAAAGGCAACAGTTTTGTTGACTTATTGCTGAAATTAAGTTATTATAAATCTATAAAATCGTGTTGAAAAGGAGAAAGAGGAAATATGATTACCAACAAAACTATTGTTCTCACAGGCGCTGACAGCGGCATCGGCTTAGAGGTATTGAAACTGCTTGCCGCAGAAAAGACCAACAAAATCTTAGCGGTTGATATCAACTGCAAAAACATGGATAAGCTTTCAGATAATGTTATCACTTATGTGTGCGACGTTTCAACCAAAGAAAATGTTGACTCTATTTTCGATAAAGCTATTGCTGAGCTGGGCTCAATTGATATTTTCTATGCAAACGCAGGCTATCCCTACTATGAGCTTTTCGACTATGTTGACTGGGACAGAACCAGAAGAATGTTTGAAACCAACGTTTTCTCCCCCATTTATTCCTATGAAAAATACAGAGAATATCTCGACGGCAAAAAAGGACACTTTGCAATCACAATTTCAGCTATCGGCAAAATGGCTATGCCCGGATTTACTACATATTCAGCTTCAAAGTTTGCTATGGAGGGCTTTCAGCAGGGCATTCGCTTTGAAATGCCGAAAAACATCACAATGACCTGCCTTTATCCTATTGCAACAGACACAGGCTTCTTTGCCGCTGCAAATGATGTCGAGTTTGAAAAACCCTTCCCTGTGCAGAGTCCCAAGGTTGTTGCAAAGAAAATGGTCAAGGCTCTTGAAAAGGGTAAGAAAAGCGTTAATCCCAGCTTTCTGTTTACTCTTTCAGGGGTACTATTTACAATATTGCCTCCCATCAAGTCCACATATTTAGCTCTTGAGAAGGCTAAGCTCAAGAGATTTGCAAAGAAAATCGGCAAAGAAGTGGAATAAGTAAAGTTCTTTGATTCTTTCTTTCAAGAAAGAATGCCTGCCCGGCGAGGGCAATTGAAACACAAATGATAAAAGCAGCAGATTAACCACTGTGGTAACTGCTGCTTAATTTATTATTTACTGTTCTATGTTTTTCAGCAAAGCTTCGCTTTGCACTTTCGCTCGCCGCGTGGCATTCTTTTTGCTGGTGCGCAAAAAGAATCAAAAATGCGCTGTTATTACACCTTAAATATAGTTGTGCTTTTGAATGTTTCACCTGCTTTGAATGTGCACTGAGGGAAGTGGGCCTGATTAGGTGTGTCAGGATAATACTGTGTTTCAAGGCAGAAGCCGTAATGCTGCTGCAGCACTATGCCGTCTTTACCTGTTTCAGTGCCGTCAATGAAGTTGCCTGTGTAAAGCTGCACACCGGGAAGATCACTCATAACCTCCAGCTTTCTGCCGCTCTTTTCGTCTGTTACCTTAGCCACAGGACGGAGCTTGCCTGCTTCGCCGTTTACGCAGAAGTTGTGGTCGTAGCCACGGCACATGATAAGCTGTTCATCATCTGCCTTAATGTCTTTGCCTATCTTCTTGGGTGCGGTGAAGTCAAATGCTGTGCCCTTGACAGCTCTTATTTCACCTGTGGGGATGCTGTCGGCATCTGTGGGAGTGAAGTAATCGCAGAAAAGCTGCAGTTCATGGTCGAGAATATCTCCTGCGGCAGGGGTACCAAGATTGAAATAAGCGTGGTTTGTCAGGTTGATAATTGTGTCCTTATCGCTGACCGCCTTGTAATTTATTTCAAGCTCGTTTCTGTCTGTCAGGCGGTAAACAACGGTAACATCAACATTGCCGGGGAAGCCCTCTTTGCCGTCGGGGCTGTGATATGTCAATTCAACGGCGTTATCGTCAATGATGATAGCCTTCCACACTGCGCTGCTGTACTCGGCTCCGCCGTGAAGGCAGGTCTTGCCCTTTTCATTCTGAGTTACCTGATATTCAGTGTCCCCCACCTTGAACTTACCGCCGCAGAGTCTGTTTGCGTACTGACCGATAACCTGACCTGTGTAAGTGTCGCTGGTAATATGGTTGTCAATTGAGTCAAAACCCATAATGATGTCACCCATATTGCCGTTTTTATCGGGGCAGGTGAAGGAGTTAAGGGTAGCTCCTTTAGTTATAATTCCTGCGCTTATCTCGTTATTGTTTGTGATTGTGAAAAGATGCACCTCAGTGCCGTCGGGCATAAAGGCATAATGTGTTTTTGTAACGCTCATAATTTTATCCTTTCTCCGGTCTCTGCCGAATTTGCTTTCGGTTTATTGTAGCATATATTTTTAAAATTGTAAATGCAAAATATAAAATGCAAAATTATTGTATGCGTCATAATATGCAAAAGCGGCAGGAACTTCCCGCCGCTTAAGGTTTGATATTAATTTATTAGAACATTGTTTTAACGAGGTTGATGAACATAATGATAAGACAAATAAGGTTGTTATAGAAGCCTTCGTGTACGGGTCTGCCGCAATCTTCACAGTAGAGCTGTTCGCCGCCGTTATCGCAAATGCCGTCACCGTCTTCGTCAGCGTGACCGAGTGCAGGAATTACTTCCTGTTCTACTGTCATATCGTCACAGCGTGAGCAGTGTGAACCCTCTGTGAGACCCGTTTCTTCGCACTTGGGAGCTATTGCTTCGTCGGTAATTATATCGTGACCGAGTTCGGGAACAACTTCCTGAGCTACTGTTTTATCTTCACAGCGTGAGCAATGTGAACCCTCTGTGAGACCTGTTTCTTCGCACTTGGGTGCTACTGCTTCGTCGGTAATTATATCGTGACCGAGTTCGGGAATAACTTCCTGAGCGACTGTCATATCGTCACAGCGTGAGCAGTGCTGACCTTCTGTGAGACCTGTTTCTTCGCACTTGGGTGCTACATAAGCATCAACAATGATGTCATGGTCAAGAGCAGGAACAACTTCCTGAGCTATTGTTGCATCGTCACAATATAAACAGCGCGAGCCCTCTGTAAGACCTGTTTCTGTGCAGGTAGGTGCAACTGCTTCATCGGTAGTAACTATATCGTGGTCTAAGTGTTTTAACTCAAACTCATCAAGATAAATCGGTCTTCCGCCTGTTGCCCAGGATCCGGATTTTACTTTTTCAAAAACCCACTTAAAGACTTGCTGGTCGCCTTCAGCGGTAAATGTATAGGATTCATCTAAGATATTTACGTATGGGTTAGGAGTCCGCGTAAAGTCATGGAGTATTTTTTCTTCACCGTTGTGGTAAAATCTTAAATAATATGATCCGTATTGAATAAATCCATGACTTATCGCCCAGGAAAAATCCAACTTGTATGTTTCGCCGGGGACAGTATCCATTACAAGATATGATGTGATACTATCATTTTTAATACTATTGCTCGCCATATGTGAGATATTACCTGTTCTGCCATAATAATCACCAACTGACCATCTGTCGCTAGCCTCATATATTAACTCACTACAATAAACACAGTTCACATCAGTTTTTATGTCGCCATCATCTTCGAGAATATGACCGACATCCGCGACACGTTCAAGTCCGCAGTGATCACAATATATATCGCAGTCACTTATATATACGTGTTCATCTGCTGCAAAAGCCATTGGTACTAATGTCGCAACCATTAAGATTGCAAGGATGATTGATAAGGTTTTCTTTAATGTGTTTTTCATTGTTTTGCTCCTTTCGGGAATTTATTTTTCATTTTTATTGCAAGCTCACTGAAAACGTCTTCGACAGCTTTTTTTGCAACCGTCTCAAAGTCGATTTTCCGGGTGAACTCAATAGCCTCATTAATTTTTTTATCATCAGCTTTGTAAATGCGAAGAAGCATTGTCACAAGTCTGTTTGCTTTAGCTTCTATGGTAAAATACATATCGCAGGGAATAGTCATATATGCTCTCATAATGCCCATTGAAGCGATTTCCGTTTCATAAAAATCTTTCTTTTCAAACTTAGGAAACATCTCTGAGAAGACTTCGTACATTATATCCGTGCGTCTTATGAGCACCGCTTCGCTTGTTTTTTGCAGAGAATAACCGGCAAGATAGAGATTTCGCATATCCTCGTTCATCTCTGCCATATAAATCTGCAAAACCTCATTGGCTATATAAATTAAAATTTTATCGTCGGTGAGCTTTTTCGATTGAGCATCAGAAGCCGCCGTAACGCCGTCAAGAAATTTTGAAACAAGGGCACAGAGGATATCTTCTTTTGATTTCATCTCATAAAAGATTTTTGTTTTGGGTATCCCCGACAGCTTTGCTATATCCTGCACCGTTGTGCGCTCATAGCCTTTTTCCATAAACAGCTCTGTTGCCGCTGTCAGGACCCTTTTATATATTTCAGCAGTTTCAGCCGCATCTCTTATATTTGCCATGTTGCCTCCTTTCTCAATTTAAAATCAAATTGAACTGCGGTTTAATTTCGAGGCTATTTTAACACAGTCAAAATTCACTGTCAATATTTTACACCGAAAAAATTTGTGACTCCGAGTTAAAAATTCAGGTTTAATTTTTGGTTAATTTGACGAAGGCGGGGGCGGCTCCGCAAAAATCTCTCCGGGATTTTTCGGCGAAGAGTTCGCCGTGCCGAATGGAATTCGGCAGTGGAGCCGCGTGCCACCGTTGGCACAGACTGACTGGAAAGTTACAATCGACAGCACTTCCCCCCTTGTGAGCACCTGCTCTGCGGCATAAAAACAAAAGCAGCCACAGGCTTCCCCGCAACCGCTTTTATTATCTATTCTTTATTATCTATTCTTTCAGCAAAGCTCCGCTTTGCCCCCTTCTCCGGCAGCTGTGCCACAATTATTGCCGCAAACATCAATATGCAGCCGAGAGTTTCCCTCATAGTGGGCACCTGAGAAAGTACCACCATAGCTGTCAGCACACCGAAAACGCTCTCAAGCGACATTATCATGGTGGCTATTGTGGGCTCGGTTTTCTGCTGACCTAAAATCTGCAAGGTGTAGGCTATGCCGCTTGACATTATGCCCGAATATGCTATCGAGGGAGCCGCTGCCCTGAGTGCCTCAAATGTCACATCTTCCATAAGCAGCATGGGTACCGAAGCTATAACACCCGCCACAAAAAACTGCAACGTCGAAAGACGCACGCCGTCAAGCCTTGGCGACACCTTGTCAATAACCATTATGTGCACCGCAAAACAAAAAGCACAGGCTAAAACATAAAGGTCTGACATTTGTACCCTGCCGCCCTCTTTAACGCACAGCAGATAAAGGGCAATTATCGATACAACCACACATACCCATATAATGGGTCTTATTTTTTTGCCGAGCACCACAGAGAAAATGGGCACAAGCAAAATATAAAGTGCTGTTATGAATGCCGCCATACCGGGAGCAGTGCCGCTGTCAATACCAAGCTGCTGCAAAGATGATGCCGCAAAAAGCACAACACCGCAGGCGATACCGCCAACGAGCAGATATTTATAGTCAGCCTTAGTCATTTTTTTATATTCGTCGGCTCTTGTCTTTTTCTTTACCGTATCCATAACGAATATAACGGGCAACAGTGCCACCGAGCCTAAAAGGCTCCTCATAGCAATAAATGTGAAAGGGCCAACGTGCTCTGCCCCCGTAGTCTGAGCAACAAAGGAGCTGCCCCATATTATAGCTGCAAGTGCAAGCAGCACTGAACCGATTAAACTGTTTTTTCGTGTCTGTGTCATAATAAACCTCTTATGCCAATGCAGGAATATATTTGCCTAAAAATTCAAAGAGATAGCACACAAAAGGTGCAAGCACAAGTGCAGGGAAATAGTTAGCAACCTTAAACTTTGCAAGACCTGTCAGATTAAGTCCGAGAGCTAAAATCATAAGTGAGCCTACACATGTTATCTCTGCAACGGCACTCTCACTCAGAAGCGGCTCAAGAAGACCTGCTGCAAGCACTATTCCGCCCTGAAAAACTAAAACGAAAATTGCGGCAAAAATTACACCGATACCAAGGCTTGCACTGAGCATGCATGAAGAAAACAGGTCGAGTATACTCTTTGTAAAAATTGTTGTGTGGTCCCCCTTGAGACCTGATTCAAGTGAACCGATAATTGTCATGGCTCCCACGCAGAAAAGCAAACTTGCAGTAACAAAGCCCTCAGCTATAGTGACCTTATCTGTGTCACCCTTTTTCAGTTTTTTTGAAAGGAAATCGCCTGCGCCGCTGAGCTTGCCGTCAATATCAAGAGCAGTGCCGATAATGGCACCTATAACCATTGAGATAATAGCCACAAGCACATTTTCGCCCTTGAGCATTCCCTGAATGCCTATAAGCACAGTGCAAAGGCCTATGCCTATCATAACTGCATCCGTATATTTTTTTGATATACCCTTTTTGAATATAAGACCAATTGTGCTGCCGATTAAAACTGTGGCAACATTGACTATAACGCCTATCATTTTATACATCTTCTTTCATAAGAAACTAAGTAGCATTATATCACATCCGCCACCGAAAAGTAAATATATTTCTCTTACAGATTATGACTTTTTTCTATAAGGCATAAGATTATAATTTATAGCGACTAAATCTGAAAGGTAGATAGAAATGAAAATAAAAGACAAGGATATATCTTTCGGCGACACTGCCGAGCTTAATTTTGATCATTCAGAAGATACAGCAGAAAAAAGCATATATTATTATCTGAAAATTGCTCTGTTTTCTTTTGCAGGGCTTTGCTTTTCTTTGCTTGAGTGTCTTGGCACCATATCGCCCTTCACAGCCGCTTTTTTATCTGCAGTTGATTATTCATACTGCTTTCCTGCGTTTCTTTTCGGGTCTTTGGGCTACTTTATTTCTCAGCCATGGCAAGGTGCACTGAAATATACTTTTTCCTGCGCAGCTATCTGCATATTAAGGCTCATAATAAACAAGCGCTTTCATCACCTTGATAAGGGCAAGGTCAATTACATAGGTGCTTTCCTTTGTATTTTTATTCCCGGCATTATCTTTCTTGCCTTTTCAGGCATAAACTTCACAAGCGTTTTCATGCTTATTTGCGAAAGTCTGCTTGCCTTTTGCGCTTCTCTGTTTTTTATCAGGAGCTTTAAAACACCCGTTATGCGAATAGGCATTTCTTCCCTCAGCATAAAAGACAGCACGAGCATTGTTATATCTATAGGCATATTTCTTATGTGCATGTCAGGCTTCAACATTGAGGGGCTCTCCCCTGCCCGCATTCTGTCGAGTATTCTGATTATGTTCCTTTCGCTTTATAAAGGCAGCAGCCTTGGTGCTGTCGGCGGAGTTTTAGTGGGTAGTGCTCTTTGCATAGACAGCTCACTCAGATATCTTTTTCCCTGCTATGCTCTTGCCGGTCTAGTGTCAGGAGTTTTTTCACCTCTGGGTCAGATTGTCACTGCAATAGCCTACGGTGTCAGCTTTTCTCTTATATGCCTTATCGGTAACACATCAAGTGATGTGCTTATATGTCTTGTTGAAACCGCAATAGCTTCAGCGTCTTTTATGCTTATCCCCTCACGGTGGATAACATCACTGCAGGACTATCTTTTAAAAAGCGGTATCGTTTCAGATAATCAGCTATCAAGTCAGGTGTCAGCCCAGCTTCACGCAGCAGCAAACAATATCTATGATGTAGCAAAGGTAGTGACCGGTGTGAGTGAAAAGCTTGACGGCATAATAAACCCTGAGGTTAACCGCCTTTTTGCAGCTCTGCAGCAAAGAGTGTGCACTTCCTGCACCAATAAAAGCAAATGCTGGCATAAAATGTTTGACTCAACAGCAAGTGACATTCTGTGTCTTGCAGGCATTGAAAAAAAGTCACCCGGCAAGCTGCCTATAGAAAAACGCTGCCCTCGCCGTGAATTGCTCATAAGTGAAATTCAGGCAGCACTTCCCGATTACACCAATAACATTGCCATGAAAATGAAAGTGCGTGAAATGCGAAAGGTACTCACCGATGAATTCTGCGCTATGGGAGATTTTCTTAAGGAAACTGCTGACAAGGTACAAGGCAGTCGCATTGCAGACACGGCACGCTCCACTGCCGTGAGAACTGCTTTGCAAGATGCAGGAATTTACACCGATGCACTTTGCTTTTTTACAGACAATGACGGCAGAGTCACAATTGAGATAAGCATTATTGACCGTCCTTTTGAAACTGACCACAAAAAGCTGAAAAATATCCTGGAATTTTTGTCAAAGCGCAGATTTTCTGAGCCGACGATAGCTGTCAGCGAAATAAAAACAACTATCATCTTTTATGAAAAAGCTTCATTTGAGGTTCAGTTCGGCTATAGCCAGAAGCCTTTGAAAAAAGGCGGTCTTTGCGGGGACAGTGTCAGCTTTATTCCGTGCCCCGACGGCAACAAGGCAGCACTTATAAGTGACGGCATGGGTACAGGCTCAAGAGCAGCTATTGACAGCACCATGACCTCATCAATAGCAGAAAAGCTGATTTCGGGGGGCTTTTCCGTAGCCGGTGCAATTAAAACATTAAACTCTGCTATGATTATGAAATCAACTGACGAGTCAATTGCAAGCGTGGACTGTGTGAGCATTAACACCTATACGGGTGTTGCTTCATTTTATAAGTCGGGGGCTGCCATCAGCTTTATAAGAAGCGGCAATGAGGTTTATATTGTTAAGCTCGAATCCTTACCCGTTGGCATAATCAGAAATATTTCCCCTGCAAGCGAGAGTGTGCAGCTCGAAAGTGGTGACATAATTTTACTCGTCTCAGACGGTGTAACAGCTAAGGATTGCGGTTGGATAAATGACGAGCTTTTATCGTGGAGCACAAATAATATGGAAGACCTCGCCTCACATATAGCCTCTCTTGCCCTGCTTCGCAGCGATAAAAACACAAGAGACGATATAACAGCCGTGGCACTGAAAATAACAAAAAGCAAATAAACTGAAAGGGACTGTGCTTAAAACTGACACCCGATAAGAAAGCTTTTTAGAAAACAAGAGAGTTTCGCCATAAAATCGCCTATTTGTTGTATAAGACAAAACCACCCGAAGAAGAACGGAAAATTCTTTTTCAGGTGGTATCTTTTTCTGTTAAGTTTCAAACCTACGGTTTGAAGTGAAGCTGTAACGCATTACAGTGAAGTATTTGCCTATTCAGGCAAATATGAAGTTAAGTTCGCCCTCAAAGTCAAAGCACTTGCAAAGCAAACTTCACTACGCAGTAACTTCTCTGCCTCATGGCAACTTCACTTGCCCGTCAGGGCAAACTTAGTTTCGGCACAGTATGAAGCATTGCTCAGAACACTGCCTTATATCACTGTGCCGATAACACAGTTCCTTAAAATATTCTGATTAAACAGCTGCAGTTGTTTCTTCGTCAGTTGCTTCCTCATCACTTGGGAACATCTCGCCAAAATATCCTGCAAGAGCTTCAAAAATAGATATAAGAAGATCGATTAATTCACGGATTGACATAATTGTTTTCTCCTTTCATAATATTTTAATTTACAAAAAAATCATATCACATAGATTATAAAAAATCAACAGTTTTTAAACAATTTCAATCTGACACATTTTCATGGCAGAGAGTGCGTTGTTGTGGCTTTCGGGGGTAACTCCTGCACAGCAAGCAGAGTCCACACTCATCTTAACTTCGGGGAGCTTTGCTTTTAAGAGCATTGCGTTTGATATAACACATATATCTGTGCAAAGCCCGATGAGTTCAATTTCGCTTACACCATTTAAACCGGCAACATATTCACTAAGCTCAGTGGAGCCGAATGTGGGTTTATCTATAACCTTGCTGTCACCCACAGTCAGCTTGCTGCTTATCTGCCAACCATCAGTGCCTTTTATACAGTGTGGTACGGGTAGGTTTCTGCCCTCCTGAGTTTCCATATAATTATCGTGGTGCGTATCTCTTGTGAAAATCACCGTATCACCGTTTTTGCGGTAGGCTTCAATTTTATCCGCCACATTTTTCACTATCGCCTCAGCCTCTTTAGTACCAAGAGCGCCGTCGATAAAATCGTTTTGCATATCAATTACACAAAGAACCTTCATTATGCTTCCACCTTTTCCATTTCCAGAGCTGCAGCCTCTCTCTTGAGCTTGAGCTGTCTTTCAACCTCAGCTATATGAGTCTGATCGTCTTTGAGGAAGAGAATGACTATGAGGTAAAGCACTGAGCCGATTGCGGGGCCGAGAATGAACTGATGCCAACGGTACTTGATAAATCTCGGTGCAACCTGAGCATTGATAACAGTCTGATTTGCTGCATGCTTGATGTTGGGGTCAAAGCCGAGGAACTTAAGAACATAGCCCTGAATAAACTTGGGAATAGCGGCTGTGAGCTTTGAAACAAAGTTCTGCATTGAAAAAACGATGCCTTCAGTACGCTTGCCTGTTTCAAGCTCAACCTCATCAATTGAGTTTGTGAGAAGTGAACGGTGGGCGATATCCTTCATATTGGTGAATACCTGTGCAGTACCGAGAAGAAGCATAACTATGCCGAGAGCACCGATATTGAGGAAACGGTCGTTTGCGCCAACAAAGAAAGCAAGAACACGGGCTACGATAGTAATTGCCTCAGAGAAAACAAGCAGTTTTTTGTTTCCGCCAAGTCTCTTGATAAGCTTGATTGCAAAGAACATTGCTATTGCACCGGGTATGCCCATAACAAAGCCATAAACCACCTGTGCCGTACCGCCGGAAATTTTACCGTTAAAATAGGAAACGCCCTGTGTTTCAAAGAAATATTCCCAAGGCAGCGCAATTGAGATACTCTGCACCGTTCTTGCAAGGCAGACAATAATGAGGGTTTTGTTATATCTGAGATCCAAGATGTCTTTCAGAATACTGCTTTTCTTTTCATCTTCTACGGGCTCAACCTTTTCTTTCATTCTGTAAGCGAGCATTGCTATAATCATACCGCCAAGGCCGAACACAAGTGCGCCAAAAACATATGTGTTCTTTTCGGTCATAATGTCATTTTTAACAAACATATCCTTGAAGGTGGGGAAAAGACCGCCAATAGTACCACCGAAACCTGCTGCAATAGTAATCCACTGAATAACTCGCCCACGCTCAGTCGAGTCGGGACTCGACATTGCCGCAATACCCCAGATGGAAATATCCTGCAAGGAATAGAACACATCGAAAAGTAGGTATAAAACAAGAACAAATGCGATTGTCTGGCTTTCTTTGAGGCCGAAGTCAATAAACATCAGGAAAACAAGAATACCGATAATAACCGGTGTCCACAAAAGGAAGGGGCGCATTTTATATCCAGGCTTATGCTTTCTGCGGTCGATAAGTCCGCCTACAATAGGGTCGTTGATAGCGTCCCACAAGGTGCTGACACCTGTGATGATACCGGTTTTTTCTGAGGGTATTTTAAGAATGGTGTTAAGATAAACAAAGAGTCTGTTTGAAACAAAATTGTAGGTCATATTCTGACCTGTAAGACCCGCAGCATATGAAAGCAGTCGGGTATTCGACACTTTTGTTTCAGTTTCCGTGTTATCAAAAAGGAAAAACTTCTTCATATTCTCGCCCTTTCATCTATGTAATAATATAATTATACAATACAGAAAATAAAAAAGCAATAAAATGCAGTTATTTACATATTTTTTTGTTAATTATAAATAAAAGTCTTTATTTTCATTTGTGTAATACAAATTAAACAATGTTTTTATTTGTAATTTACACCAAAAACCGCTTCGTCATTTTGTATAAAAACTCAATTGACAGTTAAAAAAAATTGTTATATAATAATCATTATACTGTGGTAGTATAATTTCCCATTTGGAAGGACACATAAATGACAGATTATTTGACTATGAGTGATGAACAGCTTTTGCAGCTTTACAGTGAAGACTGTCAGCAGGCGCTGGAGACACTCACAGACAGATATATGAAAACATCAAAGCTCATTGCAAAATCATTAAGCATTCCCTCAAGTGAAACCTGCGATTATGTTCAGGAAGGAATGCTCGGTTTTCTGTCAGCAGTCTATTCCTATGACAAGAGCAGACACACTAAATTTTCAACCTTTGCCTATGTCTGCATTAAAAACCGTATGCTCAGCGTGCTGAGAAAATCTGCCGCAAAGGGAAATATCCCCCAAGAGCTCACAGTTTCATATGAGGAGCAGGCACAAAACATTTTAAGTGACCTGACACCTGAGGAGCAGCTGATTTCCGAAAGAAACATCACCGATATTCTCAGTGCTATTGAAAAGCTCTCACCTCAGGAGCAAAAGGTTTTCAGACTTTATCTCACGGGTCTGAGTTATGATGAAATTGCAGAAAAGCTTTCCGTAACGGCAAAAGCTGTTGACGGCACACTGCAAAGAGCAAGAAAAAAGCTGAGAAACAGTCTCAGCCTGTAATATGCCCGATAGCTTAAAGTAGAGCGTTGATTACAAAGGGCCGGTGCAATTCCGACAGGGGCAATAAAAATCAAGAGAGGTAAAAAACCATGTACGAAGACAAAACACTCAAATGTAAGGAATGCGGAGCTGACTTTATTTTCACAGCCGGCGAGCAGGAATTCTATGCTGAAAAAGGCTTCCAGAATGAGCCTCAGCGTTGCAGAGAGTGCCGTAATGCACGTAAGAATGCTGCAAGACCTGCACGTGAAACTTACACTGCTACCTGCGCACATTGCGGCGGCGAAGCTGTTGTTCCCTTCAAACCCACAGAGGGCAGAGATGTTTTATGCAACGACTGCTTCAAGAAGTCAAAAGAAAACGCATAATTGAAAAGATATAATGCGATGCCGGAAACCCAGTGTTTCCGGTTTTCTTTTGTGCTTTTAAACAAATAAACCCTGCCTTTGAATGCAATATCAACAAAAATTGTTACCAAATTGTTATTAAAACCGAAAGATATTGAAATATTTAATTCATAATGTTATCATATTTTCACAACATTATGAAAAGGAGAAATCAATATGTCATTCCCACCAATCTTTGCAAAAATCGTAGGTTTTCTTCTTGCCGTACTCACACCTCTTTTAAGTTTCATTGTTATGGATGTAACAGGTCCGTGTAACAATCAGGTTGAAATCGCCCTCGAAAAAACAGACGGTTATATCAAAGGCGTTTGCCACGCTGACCCACAGTATGATCTTTTAAAAGAGGGCAATATCGAATGGTTCCGTGATGATATTCCCTTCCCCTATGACAAAGACGGCAACCTTTCGCAAAGCTATATTAACTGGAAAAAGTACGCTCAGGGCTATGCAGATAACGGCATAAGAATTTTTGCTGTTACACCCTACCCCGAAGATTTTATTGAATACGGCCTTGATCCGAGACTACCCGAAAACAGACAGGCAATTCAGGATATAGCCCGTTTTTATGTTGAAGACCTCAAAGGTATTGTAGGTGCTTTCCAGATTACCAACGAAATGGGTATAGACCGTTTCACATATCCTTTGACTATGGATGAAGCTTATGATTTCATCGGTATGCAACTTGAGGCTATGTACCCCATAAGAGGGGATATTCTCATAGGCTATAATCTTGCAGCTCTTTCTATTGCTACAATGCCCATCGAAATGAGAGAATATCACCAATACTGCGACTATGTTGGCGTTGACCTCTATCTCGGTTGTTTTGAAAATCTACTCAAAAACGCTAACCAGTATATAACTATTCTCAATTATGTCAGAAAGGTAACACGCAAGCCCATTATCCTTTGCGAATTCGGTTATATCGGTCTTGGTGAACCTAAGAGTGATGCCCAAAAGAAAGAAATTCTTGAAAGCTACGGCTATTCAAGTGAGGAAGAAGCAAGAGCTGATATTGATAAATTCATCAGCAACCTGCCTCCCGAACTGGCAGACGAATTTGACCAGTATGCTGACGAAACATCTGAATACAGAGCTAATCTTATGTTTGAAGGCGAATTCTCCAACCACCTTTACAGAGAGCTCCACGACGGTTACGGTCTTTATGGCTTTGAGCATACTCCCGAAGGTCAGGCTGAGTTCTTCTCATATATTATTCCTAAGATAAGAAAGCTTGACTTTGTTATCGGCTCAATAGTTTATTGCTGGTCTGACAGCGGTGACTGCTATGTCTGCGGTCAGGAGGACTGCCCCGTTGAAACAAAGTGGGGACTTGTTGACTGTGAAGGAAATCCGAAACCCGCATATTATGCAGTTAAAGAGGCTTTTGCCGATTAATAAGCAGATCAAATTTTACCGGAGTATCCGTCAGGGTACTCCGGCTTTTTATATATCCTTGAAGGACTCAAATGCACCTTCGCACGGTTTTGATGTGAATAACATAGCTTCTCCGCTTAAAGGGTGAATAAAGGAAATTGAGGTGGAATAAAGACCTATGTCACAGTTTTCTTTGCTGCCGTATTTCCTATCCCCCACCAAAGGCATTTTCCTTGAAGCGAATTGCACTCTTATCTGGTGAGTTCTGCCCGTTTCAAGGCGTACCGAGTAAAGAGATCTGCCGTTCACAGTTTTAACAAGACGATAATGGAGAATTGCTTTTTTCACGCCCTTGCGCTCACGCCTTGCAATAAAGGATTTGTTTCTCTGCTTATCAAAAAAGAGCAAATCCTCCATGGTACCCTCAGCAGCAATATCACCTTCAGCCGTCACTGCAAGATAATTCTTTTTCATTGTTCTGTCGCTGACCTGCTTTGATAGTACCCCTGCCGCTTTTTGCGTTTTGGCATAGACCATGACACCGCTGACATCTTTGTCGAGTCTGTGCACAGGGTAAATTTGGCAGGCACATTTTTCACCGAGCACCGCCACCATGCTTTGCGTACCCGGTGCACCCTCTTGTGAAATGAGACCTTTCGGCTTTATACAAACCACTATTTCATTATCTTCATAAATTATCATAATTATCCCTCAAAAAAAGAGTTGCATCCTCGGACACAACTCTTAGTTTTTTATTGCGTAGCAACTTTTTTTGCAATTCCGCCATGCATTCTATGCACAGATGAGGCGATCTTATTTTGCAAAATCTGTAGCTCTTGTTTCACGAATAAGATTAATCTTAATCTGACCGGGATACTCAAGCTCCTGCTCAATCTTTTCAACGATGTTGCGGGCAACGAGTGCCATCTCATCATCACTGATTGCTTCAGGGTTAACAATAATGCGAACCTCACGGCCTGCCTGAATTGCAAATGCCTTTTCAACACCCTTAAAGGATTCTGAAAGCTCCTCGAGAGTCTTAAGACGCTTGATATAGTTTTCGAGATTTTCTCTTCTTGCACCGGGTCTTGCAGCTGAGATAGCATCAGCAGCCTGAACAAGGCAAGCAATTATAGTCTTGGGCTCAACATCACCGTGGTGAGCTTCAATTGCATTGAGAATAATGTCGTTTTCCTTATACTTCTTAGCGTACTCAACACCGAGCTCTATATGTGAGCCTTCCTGCTGACGGTCAACAGCCTTGCCTATGTCGTGCAGAAGACCTGCTCGTCTTGCGAGCTTCACATCAACGCCGAGCTCAGCAGCCATAAGACCTGCAATATAAGAAACCTCAAGTGAGTGAGTGAGAATATTCTGACCGTAGCTAGTACGGTATTTAAGGCGACCGATGAGCTTAACAAGCTCGTTATGAATGCCGTTTACACCTGCATCAATAACAGCTCTTTCACCTGCCTGCTTGATTGTCTGGTCAACTTCTCTCTTAGCCTTCTCATGGATTTTTTCAATGAGAGCCGGATGGATACGTCCGTCAGCAATAAGCTTTTCAAGAGTGAGTCTTGCAACTTCTCTTCTGACAGGGTCGAAGCATGAAAGAGTGATTGCCTCAGGTGTGTCATCAATAATAAGGTCAACACCTGTGATTGTTTCAAGGGCTCTGATGTTGCGGCCTTCACGACCGATAATGCGTCCCTTCATTTCATCGTTGGGCAGTGCAACAGCACTGACTGTAACCTCAGATGTGTGATCTGCAGCACAGCGCTGAATTGCTGTTGTGATAATCTCTCTTGCAAGATTTTCGCTTTCATCACGAATTTCCTGCTCATACTCCATAATTTTAACTGCTTTTTCTCTTTTAAGAGTTTCTTCAAGTGAATTAAGTAAATCCACCTTTGCCTGCTCTTTTGTATAGCCTGCTATTTTTTCAAGCATTTCACACTGGCTTCTTTTGATGCTTTCTGCCTCGGAAAGTTGGATTTCAGCCTGTTTTATCTTCTGATCAAGAGTTTCTTCTTTTTTCTCCAGAGTTTCAGTCTTTTTGTCAAGAGATTCTTCCTTCTGAATAATTCTCTTTTCCTGTCTCTGAACTTCATTTCTTCTGTCACGAAGCTCACGCTCAGTTTCAGTTCTTAATCTATGAATTTCATCTTTAGCTTCAAGTACAGCTTCACGCTTTTTTGTTTCTGCCTCGTTAACAGCCTGATTTACAATGCGGGTTGCTTCTTCATTAGCTGAGCCTATAAGAGCTTCCGCAGTCTTTTTTCTGTGAGCTGAACCTGCAACAAAACCGATTACTGCAAAAATTACAGCAGCAACAACAGCGATGATTATTGTAATTATCCAATCCAAGTAGCAGCACCTCCTTCTTTTTCATAATTCAAATTTGGGTCAATCTAATGTAACACAGCATAAGCTGCGATTAAATAAATCCATTCCGAATTGTCATCAAAAGAATTACAGTATTATTACCCGAACGACAGTGCCACAAATAACACTATCTTGTATATTTTAAAACAAAACACGCAATATGTCAAGCAAAAAACCGATAAAGTATATTATTTTTTATTATAAATTGTATAAAAATTCTCCCGGCAATAAAAATATCTTGTAAACAATACAAAAAATCTCCCTCATATTTTAAATGAGGGAGAAATGTTCATTTATTCTTCTGTTTCAGTTTCCTTACCGTTCTCAAGATAAGCCTCACTGTCACGGTGCTTTTTGTTCATAAGATAGCCCATGAAAGCGCCCACTGCTATAACACCTGTGGGTGCCACAACAACTTCGGGGTTTTCCTTAACAGCTTCAACTGTCTTTTCGATGAAGTTCTGCTCTGTTGTCTGCTCACTGTAGGTGAATGTGGGGGAAGTTACAATATTGCCGTTGACATCGGTTGCATACACACCGTCGATGAGCTCCTCAAGATAGTCGAAATCAAATCTGTCACCACTGCCTGAAAGACCTTCGTTTGAAGCATAGGTCGGTGCGCTGTGTGTGTCTGCATAGGTTGTGAGAATACCCTCACCTACCTGAGCTGAAGTGTTATCCTGCACTGCCGAGTCAACACTCTGGAAAACTCCGTCAATAATTGTGCTTGCTGTTTCATTTCCTGCAGGTACAATTGAGTTAACATACTGCTCAACACTTGCAACCATGTCGTTCTGTGAATTTGAATTGTTTTCACCGTTGAGAGCAGGATTTTTTATGATAAGGAACTCATAAACTGCACTGTCGTTTCTGTCGGGTGAATTGTAATTACACTCAAGATAAACAGTTTCCTGAGCCTTTGAGGGGTCAAGGACAACACCTGTTGTTGATGAAGGTGCAACGCTGTTACCTGCCAGCTTAAGTGTGAGATACTCTTCGCTGCTGCCGCTGAGCACACCTGCAAGAGGGAACGGAGTGAACCATATCTTAGTGCATTCCTGAGCAACCTCGATTTCATATTTCATAATATCGGTATAGAACTCCTCTTCAAGAGCGAACCAACCGTTTTTGCATGCCATATCAAAGAGCTCCTGACAGCTCATATCCATAGCATAGTCAACGCCTGACTCGTCAAGCATGGAGTAAAGGATAAGCTTCTGGAGTGCCAGGTCATCACTGCTCTGCATAGCAACAACCAACTTAACGGGATTAACCTGAACATCATATAAATTTGTCAGCAATGATGCATAATAAGCATAGTCAACATACTGCTTCTGTGCGGGAGTTGTAAGCTCATAAACCTCAACGGGAACTTCGTAATCGCTTGTTGCAGCCTTGATAACCTTTGCCCAATAGAAAATTTCCTCTGTTGAAGGGTTTTCGCTGACAGGAAGGTCGCTGAAGGATGTGACATAAGTCTTTGTGCAATGAATGCCGTAGCCTGTGAGTGAATCAACACCTGAGGGCACCACTGTGCCTGTGAGAGCCGAAACAATTGTAACAACTGCACCGTCAAGACTTGTTCCCTTGGGGAAAGTTACATGTTTGCCGTAAAGAGCGTAAACTGCGTCGTACTTAATAGCCGCATAAACAACAGCAATTTCAGCTTTTGAAGCTGCTGAGTTTGCAGGCAGGCGAATGCCCTGCTCTGTGAGATATTCGCACATAATGTCGAGTTCTGTGGTCATGCCCATAGCAACAACAACATAATACATTGCGTTTACCACTTCATCGTACCCTGCCGCAACAGTGTTTTCGTCAATTGTAAGGAGCATTGAATAATTCTTTGACTCCTCGATAAACTCTTCATATGTATGGCTGTAGGGATAATCAGGTTTTGGAGTAATCTTTGACTGAAGAGCCGCCATGGGGTCATCTCTGATAATCATATTGTCAAGCCATGCGTAATTATACACAGGATTTTCAGCACGCACATTACCGGGATTGACAGAAACTGTGCTGAAATATGAAATCTGACCTTCCGATGCGAAGGCAGGACAAACCGACACTGCAAAAACCAGAGTGAGTGTCAGAAGAAAAACAAACAGTTTTTTCATTTTGGTTACTCCTTTTCCATATTGTTTATATCAAGACATAATTTCGTAATTATACATACTATATCTTACAACTTTCTAAAAGATATGTCAACCGAAAAGGTAATATTTTTCAAATTTTTAATCTTTATTTTTCCTTAATTTCACAAAAGAGATGCCGCAAAACGACATCTCTCAGCTCAGTGTTTATTTTATTGTTACAATCAGGTCTTCCTCATCATCAAACACACCGGTGCAAAAATAAATACTGCTGCCGTTTGCTTCGGCACCTGCATCAAGGCTGCTTTTATAATTGCCGCAGTAAAGAGCCTTTTCGCTGTCGAAAACAGTCAGAGTAAAGCCACAGTTATAGCTAAGCTCATAATGGCCCCATAAATCTGTATCTTCTCTAGACTCATCATATTTTTTAACAGCAACAAGTCTTTCTCCGTCCCAATATATATTTGAGTCAAAAATAGTGTAGTCAGTATAAATATCGGCTTTCTTTTCATATGAGCCGTTATTCTCTTCAAAAAGAAGAATATCATTACCTGACTGCTCGCTGTAACGGGTAATGACAACATAGCCGTCATGTGCCGAGTGGAAGGAAACAGAGCCTTCGTTCATATCAAGCTCAAACTTCTGCAAATCTGTCATAGTTTTTTCGTCCACAACAGTGAAGTAATATTTGCCACCCTCATTTGTGAGAAGATAAATTTTCGTTTTATCAAAGCTCGCCATCATTTCAAAGATATAATCGTCCTCACTGAGAGCATAAACCATTTCAAGCTTATCTGCGTGCACCTTTGTGTGGACTGTATCGTTTATCAAATCCTCATCGGTGCTTCTGTCATAGGGCAGACGGTAAATGCCGTAGCCGCCGGGAATAAGGCTTGTGTCAATTTTCTCGTCGCTGTCGGGAAACTTATTATCAAATGTAAAGTATGCGGCACTGTCACAGACAGCTGAAATTGTATTGAAAAAATAGTTGTGTGTTTTTTCCGTAATGGTTTCTATGTTTCCGCCGGCACCGTAGCTCACTGCTGCCTTAACAGTAGTGACCTCACTGTCGGGTACGGGAATTTTGAAGAACTCACGGAACTGCTTAACTACATTATCAGCAGCCTCATAATCAGCTTCGCCGTAAATGTTAGTACATTCAGGCAGCCATAATGATATGCCTATGGGATAATATTCATAATAATCCCTGAGTTTAAATGTTACAGTTACGGGATTATCAAGGCTATCCTTTGTCAATTCATCAAAGTCGTCCTGAAGCTTTTTTCTTTCCTCAGTGATTTTTTTATCATTTCTGACAGAGGAGCCGAAATCAGGGTAACTGACTGTTGAAAGCCATATGCTGTCATAATCAGGTCCGCCCTCATATTTCCAGCCAAAATCATAATAGGTAAAATCTGTCTCAGCCGTAACCTTGCCATCATTTATGCTGCAGACACTTTTCCACCGGGCATCATCTAAATGTATATTTCTCGTCACATCAATGCCGTCTGCATATTTTATATCGCCGTAAACAGTGCTTTCTGCAAAAATCACATTATCCTGCTCTTTATAGGCATCTGCAAACGTCCACACTGCACCCGACATGAGCAGTACGGCAAACAGGAGAAATATTGCAAGAGCTTTTTTCATAGTCATACCTCCCCGTCTGTCAGGTCATTCAGAGCCTTGCTGACTCTGTCAGAACGATAGTTATATGCCCTCTTGACATAGGAAACAAGATTATCCCCCTTTTCCATAAGCTCAAGAGTGGACACATCTCCGATAATTTCACCTGAGCGTATAAGCACCGCCCTACCGATAAAATCCGAGACCTCTTCAATAAGATGAGTTGAAAGAATAACCGTTTCATTTTCTCCCAGTATGCCGAGGAGCACCTTATAGAAATCCTCACGGTTGAATATGTCGTTGCCTGCAAAGGCTTCATCAATGAGAATGTAGTCTGCCCCCTGAGACAGAGCCATTATAACCTCAAACTGATTTTTCTGACCCAGAGAGAAGCTCCTCAAAGGTTTGTCGGGCAGCGAGAAAAACTCCATAAGAGACTTAAATCGTTTATCCGAAAACGAAGGAAAATGCTCCTTGTAGAAATCTCTGTGTGCCGAAGGCGTCAGATTAGGAATAAATGAATGCTCAGCCGTTGCAAAAGAGAGTTTATCTATATTTTTTTCGCTTATGCTTTCACCGTCAAGGGTTATAGAGCCCTCAAACTTTATGAGCTTCAGCATTGATTTTAAAAGTGTGGTTTTGCCTGCGCCGTTTTCACCAAAAAGACCAACTATTTCGCCCCTTGGAAAGCTGATGCTTACATCCGAGAGAGCCTGCTTCGAGCCGTAGCTTTTACTTACATTTTTTATTTCAAGCATAGTTATTATCCTCCTTAAAATATCCTTACAAATTCTTCCGGTACTATACTGATGTATTCCATAAAGCACACCGCCACAAGTCCCGCCATAACCGCAAGACATATTAACGATATAACGGCCGAGCCTGAAAGACAGCGTTTATAAAGCTCGCTTCTTTTCGGAAGTCTCTTCATAAGATAAATGCTTTTTGAGTGCTGATAGTGATAAAAATATCTGTAAACTGCCGTAATTACAGCGAATATGAACACAAGAGCAAATGACTGAAACTCACCGAGCAGACTGACAAAGGTCGGTACCTTATAAAATGCAGTTTCCTCAATTATTCTCACGCCGTCTATGTATTCTTGGGTGACCGATTCGAGAGCTAAGTTCAGGCCTGCACGAAACATAAGAAAAGCCCAGCCCGAAAGAAGCATGCACATCAGAGCCGTGATTATTATCTCAGGTCTGTAATCATAACCGAGAGGATAATACTTTTCAAGCTTCTTTTTCATCATAATCACCTCTCATTGTCCGCCACAGCGACGAAATTATCACAAGCACCGCCCACACAGCCGGCAACACCTTTGTGCCCGCATCGTCACCCGAAGCAAAGCCCACAAGAACAATTGCTGTCATAATCACGAGGGAAAAGGCTATTTTTCCTCGTCTTTGCATATAAGGAAAAAGTGCCGAGGATGCCCCCATAGCCAGAACCCATATTATGTTTCTTACAAGATTCACCGTATCACTCAGCGGCAAAAGTGCACCTAAAAAGTCGTTGCGATAAAAAGACAGCATCAGCATCTGATTTGTGTAAATTTTCTCAGGCACATCGCTTAAATATAACTGCATAAGAACTCTTATTATGACGATTTCACAAAACCAGAACATAGCGTAAAACATTGTGTTGGCAGAAAACTGCATTAAATAGACTTTCTTTTCTTTTATTCTCAGCCTTCTCAGGGTGTAGCCCTGCTTGCCTGAAAACTCACTTCCCGCATAACAGAGAATTGCCGTCAGCAGCACAAACGCCACACCGAAAACAATAAATAAGCCGCTTTCTTGTAAGGTTTCCTCCACGCCGGCAAACTTGTGAGGCATATTAATTTTCTCCCATGTTCTCAGGAACAGCACCGTCTGCACTGCCGCCATAGCTGTCATAAGCAAAATAAATTTGTAAATACTGCTTCTGATATAAATCATAAAAACCGATAAATATTTCTTCAAGTCAATCACCTCAATCCCAATATTCGCTGATAAGTGCGAAGGCTTCTTCTTTTGTCACGCCCATCTGCTTTAAGGTACGCACCGCATTCTCAGCATCGGCATGAAGTACCTCCTGCCTGATTTTCTTTATTTTCTCCTGTGTCAGTGCCATATTACTTTTTGCACCGCTGTGAGAAACAATAAGTCCTTCATCCTCAAGCATTTTATATGATTTCTGCACAGTGTTAGGGTTGACGCCAAGAAGTGCCGACAGCATTCTTCTTGAGGGAAGCTCGTCACCGTCTTTAACTGAACCTGCTATTACTCCCCTTTTGATATGAAGCAGAATCTGCAGATAAATAGGTGAAGAGTCTTCCATAATAAAATTATCGAAACTGATCAAAAAATAACACCGCCTTTCTCAAAAGTGTATTAGTTGACTAATACGGTTTACAACTGTATTATACATATAATACAGTTCATTGTCAATAGTTTTTCAAAAAAAATAAAGAACACCCTTTAACGGATGTCCTTTATGGAAAGAAATGTATTTACGAAAAGAATTTATTCATCTTTAGCCACAACACCAATGCCAAGCATTTCAAGCTGATCATTGTCAACAAGAGCAGGGCATTCTGTCATGGGCTCGCTTGCATTCTGAACCTTGGGGAATGCAATGCAGTCACGCAGTGTTTCAAGGCGAAGCATCTGCATAATAAGTCTGTCAAGACCAAGACCGATACCGCCGTGAGGAGGTGCACCGAATCTGAATGCATCTGTGAGGAAGCCGAACTTCTCGTGTGCTTCTTCATCGCTGAGACCGAGAAGATTGAAAATTCTCTTCTGAAGGTCGGGGTTAGTGATTCTGATTGAACCGCTTGCAAGCTCAATGCCGTTGAGCACAAGGTCATAGGCGTTAGCTCTGACCTTAGCCTTATCTGTTTCAAGATATTCAAGGCACTCTTCAAGAGGAGCTGTGAACGGATGATGCATTGCAACAAACTGCTGAAGCTCTTCGTCCCAATCGAAGAAGGGGAACTCAACAACCCAGAGAAGGTTATATTTATCCTGAGGAATAATGTCAAGCTTCTTTGCAACAGTCTGTCTGAGAGCACCCAGTACGCTGAGAACTGTATTGGTTTTGTCAGCAACAATAAGGATAACGTCACCGTTTTCAGCACCGCACTTAGCCATAATAGCTTTCATTTCATCCTCTGTCATAAACTTAGCAAATGATGAAGCAACTGTGCCGTCTTCGCCTATTCTTGCCCATGCAAGACCCTTTGCACCGATACCTCTTACAAATTCTGTGAGCTTGTCAACTTCTTTTCTTGTCAGAGTGCTGAATGCATTCTTAGCTGTGATAGCTGAAACTCTGCCGCCGTTTTCAATAGCACCTGTGAATACACCGAAGCCACAGTCCTTTACTTCTTCGCTAAGGTCTGTGATTTCCATAGCATATCTTGTGTCAGGCTTGTCTGAGCCGTAACGCTCCATAGCCTCTTTATATGTGAGTCTGGGAAGAGGTGTTTCGATATCAACACCGAGAGCTTCCTTAAACACTCTCTTCATAAAGCCTTCGATAAGGCCGAGAATATCTTCCATTTCGATGAAGCTCATTTCAATATCTATCTGTGTGAATTCAGGCTGACGGTCTGCACGGAGGTCTTCATCACGGAAGCAACGTGCAATCTGCATATATCTATCGAAGCCTGCAACCATTGAGAGCTGCTTATAAAGCTGAGGTGACTGAGGCAGAGCATAGAATGAGCCCTTGTGAATTCTTGAGGGCACAAGGAAGTCACGAGCACCTTCGGGAGTTGATTTAACGAGAATGGGAGTTTCAATCTCAATAAAGCCGTTATCATCGAAGTAGTCACGGATAATCTTTGTGATTCTGTGGCGCATAAGAATATTCTTTTGAAGGTCAGGGCGGCGAAGGTCAAGATAACGGTACTTAAGTCTCGTCAGCTCTGAAGTCTGGCAATTTTCCACAATCTCAAAGGGAGGTGTTTCACTCTTGCCGAGCACACGAAGGTCTGTGACGAAAATTTCAACCTCACCTGTGGGAATTTCCATATTCTTTGAGCTTCTCTCTCTTACGGTACCCTTAGCCATGAGGACATATTCGCTTCTGACTGTGAAAGCCTTGTCGAAAACTTCCTTTGCTGTTGTGTCGTCAAATGCAAGCTGAACTATACCTGTTCTGTCACGAAGGTCAACGAAGATAAGAGCACCAAGGTCTCTTTGTCTCTGCACCCAACCTGCTACAACAACCTCTCTGCCGCAATCCTTAGCTGTGAAGTTGCCGCAGTAATCTGTTCTTTTAAGTCCTGTCATAAAATCCATAACTGTATATTCCTTTCTTACATAAGTGTTGATATGTCAAGTCCTTCAACCTCAAAGCCCTTAAGGGAATCGTTGATTGAAAGTCTCATAATTTCTTCTGCAATATCATCAATATTCATTTCAGTTTCGCTGCCGTCTTCCATATTCTTGACCTTAGCTACACCTGCTTCAATTTCGCTGTCGCCGAGAACAACCGTATAAGCTGCGCCGATTTTGTTTGCGTACTTCATCTGTGCCTTGACACTTCTGCCAACAATATCAAACTGAGCATGCATGCCGTTACCTCTGACATCAGATGCAATCTGTGAAGCCTTAAGAGTTGCACCTTCACCCATTGATGCGATATAGAGGTCGCATTTAGCTTCGGGCGGGAACTCAATTCCCTGTGCCTGCATTAAGAGAAGCAGTCTTTCCATACCCATTGCAAAGCCTAATGCAGGAGTGTGGTTGCCACCGATTTCCTCGACAAGACCGTCATATCTGCCGCCACCGCAAACGGTACCCTGAGCACCGATTTCAGTTGAAACGAACTCAAACACTGTCTTGGTGTAATAATCGAGACCTCTTACAATTGAGGGGTTAACCTCGTAGGGAATATTCATTGCATCGAGGTACTGCTGAACCTTCTGGAAGTGGTCGTGACACTCGTCACAGAGATAGTCTGTCACCTTCGGTGCGTCCTTGGCGATTTCTGAGCAGACAGGGCTCTTGCAGTCGAGAATTCTCATGGGGTTTCTCTCAAGTCTGCCAAGACAGGTGCCGCAAAGCTCGTCCTTTTTGCTCTCGAAGTATTCCTGAAGTGCCTTGTGATAGTTCTTTCTGCATTCGGGACAGCCGATGGAGTTAATCTGAATCTTGAGATTCTTCACATCAAGGAATGCGAAGATATCGTTTACAAGTGAGATAAGCTCCGCATCAGCAGCAGGTGAAGCAGTGCCGAAGCACTCACAGCCGAACTGATGGAACTCTCTGAGTCTGCCTGCCTGAGGCTTTTCATAGCGGTAACAGGAGATGAGGTAGCAAACCTTCTGAGGCTGAGCCTCATTGAAAAGACCGTGCTCAATATATGAACGCACAACACCTGCAGTGCCTTCGGGGCGAAGTGTGATTGAACGGCCGCCCTTATCCTCAAAGGTATACATTTCCTTCTGAACAACGTCGGTGGTATCACCTACACCTCTCTGGAAAAGCTCCGTGTGCTCAAAAACTGGCACTCTTATCTCTTTGTAGCCGTAATTTTTTGCAATTTCGAGAACTGACTGTTCAACGAACTGAATCTTGTAGCTCTCTGAGGGCAGCGTATCCTGTGTGCCCTTGATTGATTTTGTAACTAATGCCATTATTTATCCTCCATAGTAGTAATATATAAATTGAATAATCTGCGTCTTTTGGTTACTTTTGGGCGCTAGCAAAAGTAACGCCCCGCGGCGAGCGTGGATAAAAAAGTTGATTTCATCAAACTATGTCATATTCTTCATAGCAATTTGACAAAACTTCACAGTCACAATAGCCACCCATTTCTTCGATTTCTTCAATAGCACTTTCTATTTTTTCGGGAACTAAATTTTCTTTAAGCCACTGTTTCGTATAACGCAATGTATCATCACAAGGATTATCATCTAATTGTGTTTCTAAATATTGAAACAAATCTTCTGCATTTGTTTTACTGAGATTGTACTTATTTTCTTTCTGGGTTTTCCATTCTTTCATCAAAAATTTCTTTTCTTCTTTTGATAAGTCTGCCATAATTGACCTCCGTCATCCTCTATCGCCCTCGCCGGGCAGGCATTACTTTTTTGTTGACCCCTCTGTCACTTCGTGACATCTCCCCTTTCAGGGGCGACAAGACGTAATCAAAAGAACTTTGCTTCCTCGGCGGGAAAAACCTTCCCTCCTCAACGGGATTTCCCCGCAATTCTGCACTCTGCATTCTGCATTAAAAAAGCTTCATCCACAATGCCTGCCGCATTGGGGATGAAGCTTTGCTCCACGGTACCACCCCGATTGAACGCATAATGTGCGCTCCACTCGATGCCTTAACGCGGCAAACGGACCTTTCGGTCAGCTCAGGAATGTCTTCGCATCTCCCCTGCACAAGCACTTCCAGCCTAAGGTGCTTTTCTCTGTAGTGTGGTGGAAAGGTTACTCTTTTCCGTCATAGCTTTTAGGTTATTTATTCTTTTCGGCTCAGCCGTTTCTTACAATTTCACGCCAATCAAGGTCGCCTCTTTCAAGAGCGTGGATAAGAGCCTCAGCCGTTGCAATGTTTGTTGCCACGGGAATGTTGTGAACATCGCAAAGTCTTAAAAGGCTTGCTTCGTTAGGCTCATCCTTTCTTGCTGTGATAGGGTCTCTGAAAAGCAGAAGTAAATCGATTTCATTGCAGGCAATTCTTGCAGAAATCTGTTCCTCACCGCCCTGATAGCCGCAAAGAAACTTTGTAATTTCCAGACCTGTTGCTTCGCTTACTATCTTACCTGTTGTACCCGTTGCGCAAAGGGTATGCTTGCTGAGAGTGCCGCAGTATGCTATGCAAAACTGTGTCATTAACTCTTTTTTTGCGTCGTGTGCAATAAGTGCAATGTTCAAAATCACATCCACCTTTCTATCGTTATTCAATAATATAATAACAAAAAAAATGTCACAATGCAATAGATTTCGTGAAAAAATAACATAAAAATGTATTTTTATTCGTCTATTATACCTTCAGCGCAGCAGATTTGCCACCTATTCTTTTTGCGATATTAGTCAGTGCCTTATATGACACCTGACCCTTTTTATAAATACTTCTTCCCATAGAGCCGAGTCTTATTTTCGGGTCTTCCGGTACTATGCCTATTAACTGAATCTGTGTTTGGTCAATAACTGAGTCGAAGTTAAGAAGTCTGCCCTTGACTATATCTTTTTTAGAGACTCTGTTTATAACGAGTCTTATATTGTCAACACCCTGTTTTTCTATCTCTCTGCCTGCAGTGCAAGCACTTCTGACGCAAACAAGGTCAGGTGTTGAAACAACGATTGCTCTGTCTGCAACAGTCACTGCAAGATGAAGTCCCCTGTCAATGCCTGCAGGTGCATCGAGCAAAATATAGTCATAATCCTGCTCATACTTTTTTATCAGCCATGTCATTGAATAATCGCTTATATTATCATAGCTTTCAGGGCAAGTGATAACACTGAGTCCTTCATTTTCATAAACAGCCTGCTGTGCATCGCATCTGCCGAAAATGACATCACCGAAATTATATACCATTCTTTCAGTCACACCCATAAGAAGGTCGAGACTTCTCAGACAGTCACAATCTATTAAAAGCACTTTGTTTCCCATTGTGCTCAGAGCCTTGCCGAGTCCCACACAAATTGATGTTTTTCCCACGCCACCCTTGCCGGAGGCTATAACAATTTTTTATGCCATATATTTTCCCCTCTTTACATTTACTTAAGCAGGCTGCTTTCGCTCTGCAGATTTTCCTGAGTGTCTTTTTCTGCAAAATACTGCTCTAAAATTGCTGAAGCTATAGGTGCTGTTGAACCACCGCTGCCTGCACCCTCAACTGCAACGCAAACTGCTATCTCAGGCTTTTCATAAGGTGCAAAGGCGATAATAAAGCCGTTATAGGTTTCTATCATGCTGCCACCAACTCGCTTTGCAACTGTTGTGGTACCAGTTTTTGCCGCAACCTTACAGGGTACATTATTAAAACGTGCATAGCTTTCAGTACCGACAAGAAGCATACCTCTGTGCACAAGATCCCAGTTTTCATCTGAGAAGTTTGCCTTTGAGAGTATCTGACTGCCTGTTTCCATAACAGTTTCGGAAAGATCAGCACTTTTGACGCTCTTTATAACATGAGTTTTATAGCGTGTGCCTCTGTTTGCAATAGTTGAGGCATAAGCGCAAAGCTGAACGGGAGTGAACTGGTTGTCACCGTGACCGATGCCTGCCTGAATTGTAAGACCGGGAGTCCACATAACGCCGTTCTGTGTTCTGTGCTCAACGCTGTCAACTGTGCCCTCACTTTCTGTGAGCTCTATACCTGTAGGTTCGCCAAGACCAAACATTGCAAAATAGTTGTTGAGCTTTTCTATGCCTAAAAGTCTTGAGGTTTCATAGAAGAAAATATTGCAGGAATTAAAAAGAGCCTTTACAACATTCTGATAGCCGTGAACATCTGTGCAGCCCGGCTGATAGTCCTGATAATATCTGTAGGTACCCGTGCAGACAACGCCTGTGTCGCCTGAAATCACACCTTCTTCAAGACCTGCCATTGCAACCGCAGGCTTAATGGTTGAACCCGGTGTATAGGTACTGCGAAGAGCTCTGTTCCATAAGGGTTTTCTTTCATCCTTAACCAGCTTATCATAGTTATCCTGATAAGTTGAGTTGTCATAGGTGGGATAGGAAGCCATTGCCAGCACTTCATTGCTGTTTGTATCCATAACAACCACTGAACCCGAAAGGCGGTAGCTTCTCTTGGTTGATTCCTGCAGCTTTGCAATGCCGTCTTTAAGAGCATCCTGAGCCACCTTTTGCAGATCTCTGCTTATTGTGAGGATAACTGTATCACCCTGCACGGGTTTTAAGGTGTATTGCTCTGTTTTATTGCCGTCGGCATCTGTTGTTATTGTCTTTTCGCCGTTTGTGCCACGAAGATAGCTTTCCATAGCCAGCTCAATGCCGCTTTTGCCTATAACATCATTGATGGTGTAGCCTTCTTCTTTTTTAGCTTCATATTCCTCTTCGCTGACATTGGCAACTATGCCGAGAATGTGAGGAGCCAATGTGCCGTCATAATATTCTCTTTCACTTGTAACCTGCACATCAACGCCGGGAAAATGGTCGCTTCTCTCTTTAACAGCTGACACAAGCTCACTTGAAACATCTGATGCAAACTCATAGTTTCTGCCTGTGTTAAAGCCGTCTTTAACCATGGAATAGTAGACCGAAGCAATGTCTCTGGCATCATTGAGGCTGTAATCGGTGAGCTTATATTTATCACTCAGGGCATTGAAGCAGTCCTCAACATCGGCATAATAGTTAAGGTCGAGGAACGCCTCGCTCTTAAGATAGGAAACCTCGTTTTCCTTTTCAGTGTCAAACTTCAGCTTGCCGCTTTTTGTTATTTTAATGGGGAGCTCATCATTCCACTCAACCTTGTTTTTGTCAAACATTCTGATAAGCTCAATTATAATTTTATTTCTTTCAGTGTAATCCTTAGGGAAAGCGAGATAGTTGAATATTATTTTATTAACCTGCTTGTTTGTGACTAACGGATAGCCGTTTCTGTCTAAAATTTCACCTCTTATGGGTGGTACCGAAACAGTAACAACCGAAACTGCAGAGTCATTATTTCTGTTAGTACCAACCACCTGCACATTAAATAAATGCACAAGAAAAGTGAAAAACAACACGCCGATAACCGCAAACACTATCATATTTCTTTTTTTACCTACTTTGCCTGACATAACCTGCAGCTCCTTTCTTAAAAATCATATGGTCATTATATAAAACTGTCTTTAATTGAACCTTATCCTTTTATCGTCACTCGTAAGCTGCACAATAAGACGCAAAAGATAATAATAGATAAATGTAAACAGTACACTGTAAAAAGCACTTGGCAGATAAAAGCTCATAAGCACCTGAGAAGCACCCTCATAGCCTTTCACAAGTATAAAAATCATCCAGTACGACACATTAACCGCCAAGGAAAAAATGCCTGAAATAATAAGTGCTGAAAAAATATTATTGCGCATGAGATAGGTTATTACCGCACCTGATATAAAGCCGGTGATTGCAAGGGCAACACTGAAAAAGCCATCGCCTCTTGCACTGGCGGCATCCCACAGCACTCCGCACAGCACACCGAATGCAAGACCGCCCATGCTTCTTTCAAACATGGCAATGCACACACAAAGAGGGATAAGCAGCATAGCCTTGGCTGAGAAAAAATCAGGCACAGCTATATCTGTGTGCTGAAATGCCGCAGTCAAAACCGTCAGCAAGACAAAAAGAGCTCGTCTGATATAAAGCTTTTTATTATCACCGAATTTCACTCTTTTCACCTTCCTTGCTTTTTATCTTTAATTAACTGCCTTATTCTATTATTTCTTCAATTCCCTGACCTTCAAAGTCAGTTATTATAAACAGATCTTCAAGTTCCTTGATATTTACGCCCGGTTCAACAACCGCATAGTTTGAAAGATCATATTCACTCTCACAAACCTCATTTACCGTGCCGATTATGAGCCCCTTGGGATATGTGCCGCCGATGCCCGATGTGAGGATAATTCCTCCGGGTGAGACAGCTGTTGTTCTTTCAAGGCCCGAAAAAACACAATGACCCTTTTGTGAATAATCAATTGTTGTGGTCACATATGCTGTTTCTCTTGTTTTGCTGTCAAGGGCACTTATGTTAACCTCAGGGTTGAGTATAGACTCAATAACACTGTATGAGGGATGTACCTTTTTGACGATGCCCACAACATAATTTCCGTAAACAGCAGGGTCGTTGACGCTTATATCATCGTTTGAACCCTTGTCAATAATCAGAGATGTGAACATATCAGCACTGTCCGTGCCGATAATACCCGCTCTTTCAAGAACAAAATCAGGGTTTTCTTCTTTAACACCCAGCATTGTTTCATAAGATGAGAGTTTCTGCTGCATTTCGTTATAGTCAACAAGCTGATTTTCATATTCTGCTATCTGCTGTCTGAGACGCTCTATCTCTTTTTTATAGCTGCCTGAGCTTTCAAAGCTGTCACCGAGCCACTTCACATTATCTGCAACACTGCTGACAAGCTTCTGCACAGGGCTCAAAGCACTGCCAAGCACGTTTGTCACAGGCGAAGCTCCCTTAGATGAAACAACAGCTATAACTGCCCCGATCAGAAGGGCACATATTACAAACATAAAGGTTTTAAACTTTCTGCTTTTTAAAAACTGAAGCATTTTTACACCCCTTTATACTGTCCTTACTTTAAAATCTCTTACCTACATTTCCGAGCACATCGCTCTCAAGATAAACACCGGTGCCGTCAACAACACAGTCAAGAGGGTTGTCAGCAACATGCACGGGCATGCCTGTCTGGGACGCGATGAGCTTATCGATACCTCTTAAAAGTGCGCCGCCACCAGTGAGGGTTATGCCGTGTTCCATAATATCTGCCGAAAGCTCAGGCGGTGTCTTTTCAAGAGTGGACTTGACAGCATCAAGAATCTGGTTGACACAGTCTGAAAGAGCTTCTCTTATTTCTTCACTTGTGATTGTGATGTTTTTCGGCAGACCGTCAACAAGGTTTCTTCCCTTAATTTCCATTCTGCCCTCGCCCTCATATTCCATGGCTGAGCCTATTTTTATCTTGATATCCTCTGCGGTTCTTTCGCCAACGAGAAGATTGTATTTTTTCTTTATATAAAGGCTTATTGCGCTGTCAAAGCTGTCACCTGCAGCTCTGACTGAGCGTGAGCAGACAATATCACCAAGGGATATAACTGCCACCTCAGATGTGCCGCCTCCGATGTCAACTATCATGCTGCCTATAGCCTGAGAAACAGGCAGACCTGCACCTATAGCCGCTGCCATAGGCTCCTCAATAAGGCTGACATATTTTGCACCTGCTTCTATGGCAACATCGTGAACGTTTCTTCTTTCAACCTCTGTAACACCTGAAGGAATGCAGATAACTACTCTTGCCTTGGCAAGGTACGAGCCGCCAAGAGCCTTTGCAATAAACTTTTTAAGCATTTCGCATGTGATATCAAAATCAGCAATAACACCGTCTGTGAGTGGACGCATTGCAGTGATTGAACCGGGGGTTCTGCCTATCATTTCTTTAGCCTGAGTGCCGACTGCAACAACCTTTGCAGGCTTAGAGCTGACATTTATTGCAACAACAGAGGGCTCACGAATTAAAATACCCTTGCCTTTAACAAAAACGAGTGTGTTGGCAGTTCCTAAATCTATACCTATATCCTGTGAAAATAACATATATTAACTCTCCTCCCGGATAATGAAAATTAATGGGCACACTAAGATATTTTATTATACAATAAAAACATCTCTTACTCAATAGCAAAGAGAAAAAATTATTACTTTTTTAATTATTAAAAAAGTTTATCCGATTAGAATTTTTGACAAAAGACAAAGTCTTAATACAAAAAAATAACCGCTCTTTACAGTCATCATAAGACCGAGCGGTTATTTATCGTTTATATTGTTTTTGGCTGAGGAATAGGATCGGACAGCTTGACAAAATCAATCTTTTCCATTTTGGTTCTGGGCAGAAGATCCATAATAAAAATCTTTCTGGGGCAGGCATATGCTTCAACATTTTCTTTGCAATATGCCATAAGCTTTTTCTTTACCTCTTCGTGGTCTGCAGCAGGGTCTTTGAGTGAAACCACCAATTTGACATAAGGCTTATCGTTTTCATCATAGCCCTGACAGGCACATACCTCATTGATATAATCAAGCTCAAGCACCTTTTCTTCGATAGTTGCGGGGTAAATATTATAGCCTGCTATAATAATAATTCTCTTTTTGCGGCTGGTAAACATAAGATGACCGTCTCTGTCAATGAAACCAACATCACCTGTTCTGACCCAGTTCTTTCCATTTTCATCTGTGTAAATGCCTGTTTCCTGAATAAAATCATCAGGAAGATAGCGGTTCATCATTGTTTCGCCGCTTATGACCACTTCACCTATTTTGCCCATAGGCAGCTTATTGCATTCATCATCCCATATTTCAATTATTGTGCCGAAAATAGGCACACCTACCGTGGTTGTTCTTGGGTCGGAAATGCCTGAGTTTGTTGTGCAGACAGCACACATTTCTGTCAGTCCATAGCCTCTTCCGAGAAATGCCCTTGATCCCAATGCTCCGATTTTTGTGTTGAAGAAATTAACAAATTCGTTGCTGACAAAATCACCGCCCACTGAGAGAATAAGCAGATTTTTAACACCCTCATTTTCAAAGTTGGGAGCCTCAATCATTTTCTGGAACATCTTGGGCACACCGAGAATTTCAAGCACGCAGTATTTTCTTATAAGCTCATTTGCCTGAATGGGATCAAACTTCGGAATCATAATGGGTCTGTAAGCGTTGCAAAGGGCATAATGCATTGAAACACCTAAGCCGTAAGCGTGAAAGCAGGGAAGCACACAAAGAGAATATGCATTTGTGTAATCATGTGCCGGGTCAAGAGCGTACATACTGTAAGCAAGAAAATTGAAAGAGTAGTTTGAATGAATAATTGTTTTACTTCTGCCCGTGGTGCCGCCGCCGTGAAGATAAATTGCATCGTCCTTGCCCGGACGCTCTACCGACGGAACTCCCGGAAGGTCCATATCCATAATATCCATATACCTGTAAACATTTTTGTGTTCGGGTACATGAGCGTTCTGCAGTTCATTTCCTCTTGCGTACTTGTAAGCCATACCCTCACAGAAATCCGATGTGGAGCAGACAATCGTCATATGATTTTCAATTATGCTTTTATAGCCTGCCGCAAAAAGGTCAAGCATAAATATACCCTTGCTTTTTGTGTGAGCCATAATATCCTCAAGCTGTGCAGGCGGTGTGAGAGGATGCACAAAATTTGCAACAACACCCAATTTGATAAGCGAATAAAACGCTATAAAGGCATGGCCGCAGGTGGGCATAAATGCTGTGAAAACATCACCCTTTTTAAGTCCCTTTGACGAGAGGAAAGCCGCCATTTTTTCAATATCACCTATAAGTCTTTCCATTGAGGTTTCACTTTCCACGGGGCCTACAGGCGTAACAAAAGCAGTATAGTCACTGCCTATATCCTTTGATATTCTCTCATAGCTTTTAAGCATATAGTCATAACAGCTCTCATCTGTCGGTTTATGTAAATAGTTATTGGCTGATATTCTGAATTCACGCATAGGGACTACTCCTTTATTTTGCCGTAATTATTGCAGATTTTTACATCATTGTGACAAATTATATCGGAAATGAATTTTCATGTCAATGTATAATATTTATCTTTGTGTTATATTTGTTACACTTTGTATTAAATAGTAACAACAGTAACAAATGTTTTACAATTTATTAAATTAAATTACGATAAAAAAAGCAGCTACACTCTTTTGAAAAGTGAAGCTGCTCCCCAATTATTTTGTTTTAATCTGTGTCCACACAATGTGACCTATACCTCTGACACCTTTTGTTATATATTTGCCGAGGTTGCCGTAAAGGCCTGTCATAACGGGATTTTTTAGATCCTTTTCGCTCTTATTGTCCTTTTTGCTCTCCCCTACTCTGACATTATCCCCATCAAAGGGTGACGCAATGCTCTTTTCGCCTGCCACCGCCACAGCACCATCTGCGAATGCACAGATTTCACTGAAAAGCTCAGCTGAAGGAGTACCCTCAAAAGCATAAAGACCAAGCATCGCATTTTCACCTGTGCCGTTATATGAGGGGGCAAGGGGTTTGCCCTGAGCCGCAACCAAGGTGTATGCGCCAAGCACCTGATCTTTTGCTCTGCCACGGTGATGACGCTGATTGCCGTAATATGTGCCAAAGGGATTCATTCTCACGGTCTTATCCTTTTCAAGGCGCATGGGACAGTGTGCCATTGATGAGAGCACCTGTCTTGCATTGGCAATAATAAGTCCGCTTTCACCGTCACAAAGACCCACCATACCTGACGTGAGCTGATGATTGAAAGATGCAACATAGCTGTTTTTGCTGTCACATTCGGGGAAGGACTGTGTTCTGAATGAGGAAATATCATCCATAAAATTACGTTTGATTACACTTATATCGCCTTTGAATTTTGGGGTAATCTGAAAAGGCACAGCCTCCTGCCACTTCATATCCGTATATCTGCCGAGAGATGAGTTTTCAGTTGAAATCGACACAAGCTCAGGTGTATAGGGATAGTTTATCTGTGTTCTGACAAACACTGCATCACTGCCCACAGCAGTGAAGAAATCATAAGTGAAGCTGCCGCCTTTTTCTTCACCGGGCAGATGAATTTCACCCTTTATGCGTACACCCTCACCCGTACCTGCAACGCTGAGAGCCTTTGCTGAAACACTTTGGAAGGCGTACTTCTTGCCGCCGTAGGTGATGAAGCTCTGCAGAAATTCATCGGTGCCAAGCTTTTTATCGCCAAACTGAACCCATGTAATCTGACCTTTGTCACTGAAAAATATGCTGAGCTTACCTGAGGATAAAATATTGCTGAACTGCGGCTTTGCCTTTTCACCGTCAAGAGTAAATTTTATGTCGTACTTCTTTTTGTTTTCGCTGAATTTCAGCATCACATAAGCCAATGAGTTGTCGTCAGCCATGCTCACTGCAGTGAAGCTGTCAAGATATTTGCCGCTGACATTAAGTTTTGAAATGTCGCTGAGCTTTTCTTTAAGTTCAACCTGCAAGCACTGCAAATTGCTGCCGTTTGTGTTGTATAGTGTGAAGCCCTCACTTTTTGGCATTGCAGCCTTTTCTTTTGCTATAACCTTTTCAGCCAAAGCCAAAGCAGTTTTTTCTCTTTGAATATTGAGCACAGGCGTTGCAAGACCGAAGTGAGTGGTTGAAAGAAGGATAACTCTGTCAAAAAACGAGGGAGACTCACTGTCTTTTTTTGCCGTAACCTTTGCCATGGCTCTTGCTCTTTCAAGGCTTGTCCATATTTTGCGGTTAAAGGGCTTTTCACTCCATGAAGCGTAGCCTGTAAAGTTGCCGTCGGCTGTGTCATGGGTAAAGTCTATCTCACCCACTGTTTCGTGGTTTTTAAGATAGCCGCCAACCGTGTCAAAAACAACATAAGGCAGGTCGGCAATTTCTTCAACAAGGCCTTTAATGCCGTCTGTGTTTGCAATTTTGCCTGTGAGCGGGCCAAGATTCATAGTCTCCCAGAAAATTGCATCAGCATCCATATTGATAAAAATAAGCATATCTCTGTTGGTTATTCCTTTTTCCTGCTTTTTGCGAAGGTCCTTAACCCATGCACGCAAGGTGCCTGCATCACAGACATCAGAGTTGCTGTAGGTAGGGATAATCGTCATGCTCTCGTTTTTATATGTATACTTAAGAGGATTAAAAGCGTATTCGTCGCAAAGCTCAGGAACAATTGTTCTGAAAGCATCAAAGGGCACACAGCTGTAATAAAGGCACAGTGCCTTAACGCCCAGTTTATTATAAAGGCTGACCTGAGAGGGCGTGAACATAACCTCCTGAGGTCTGACTATTTTTTCATATTCGCCGAAAATATCCTTAAGTCCTGAGCCTGCTTCGTTTGTCACTGCAAGCTCAATACTCGCCACAAACTCATCCTCAGTCATTGCCGAGAGTGCACCGTTGTTATAGCCCATGATGATATTTTCATCGCCGTACTTTGCCACACGCTCTTTCATTTTCTCTATAATTTCAGGTGCGTATTCGGGCAGTATTCTTTCAAGAGAAAAGAAGTTTTCGCTGTCCCATGTACCCTTGACAGGAATGCCTCTTTTATTGAAATCGGTGAGAGTGTCGAGAATTTTGTTTATTATTCTTATATCTGACCCGAAGCCTAAATTATCGTTGGTGTCACCTCTGTAGGAATGATAGCAGTTGACATGAAATCCGTAAGCAACGTGTATTTTGTTTTCTTGCATAGTATCACCTTCATAATGTTGTTAAGGTTATTGTAGCATTTCTCTTATGAAAGCGCAATGGATTTTATCGGTATTTTTTGAGAAAAAATATTGATATTCTGGGTCGACTGTGATAAAACATTTTGGCGATGTGAAATCAAATATAGTTTAACACAATAGGTAACACAGGTAAAAGTGTATTCCTTTATTATATACACTGAAGTGTCTATATTTAATAATTTTGCGTTGCGGCAAAAGTAATGCGTTTTTCGGTGCGTTCCGTTTGCCGGGGCGCACTTTTTATCTAATAATTCGGCGGCGGGAACAATCCTGCCGCTTTAACTGTTTATGGTGCGTACCAAAAAAGCAGCCCGAAAATTAAGTTCGGACTGCTTTGATTTTATTTTGGTTTATGCCTTATTCTTGCTTGCTGCTCTCTGAATAGCCTTCACAATTTCAACTATGGGGATAATGAGAACTGAAAGGCCGAGTGAGATGAGATATGCCTTAAGGTCGAGATGTGCAAAGCCGAAGAGATTTGAAAGGAAGTCAATCTCAACAACTGCTGTTGTGAGAAGGAATGAGCCTATCATAGCACCGTAAAGAGCTACATTGTGGTGACCCTTGAAGACCATAGCAACTGCTGAGCCTCTCTGTGAGCGCATATTGAATGAGTGGAAGATTTCACACATAGCCATTGTGAAGAATGCCATTGTCATACCTTCTGAGCTGTCGTGGATATTTGTCCATGCAAAGGCTGCACCTGTTTCGAGGCACTCAAGCCATTCGCCGATATAGAATGCTGCAACTGTGAGAACGCTGACAAGAATACCCTGATATGCACAGTCAAAGCCGAGGCCACCTGCAAAAATGCCGTCTGTCTTGCTTCTTGGCTTTCTTCTCATTATGTTTGCTTCAGGCTTTTCAAGACCGAGTGCAAGTGCGGGAATACTGTCTGTTACAAGGTTGATGAAAAGAAGGTGGGGAGCTTCAAGAATAGTGAAGCCCATAATTGTTGCAAAGAAGATTGAAACAACCTCTGAAAGGTTTGAGCCAAGAAGGAACTGAATTGCCTTACGGATGTTATCGTAAATTCTTCTGCCTTCGCCAACAGCTGAAACTATTGTTGCAAAGTTGTCATCTGTGAGCACCATATCAGCAACGTTCTTTGTTACGTCGGTACCGGTGATACCCATACCAACACCGATGTCTGCGCTCTTGATTGAGGGAGCATCGTTAACGCCGTCACCTGTCATAGCAGTTACATAGCCCTTGCTCTTCCATGCGTTAACAATTCTTGTTTTATGTTCGGGCTGAACTCTTGCATAAACAAAGATGTTTTCAACTATCTTTTCAAATTCTTCGTCTGAGTACTTATCAATATCTGCACCCATCATAGCCTGTGAGTCATCAGTGAGAATGCCAAGCTCTCTTGCAATAGCCTTAGCTGTGTTGATGTGGTCACCTGTAATCATAATAGGTGTGATGCCTGCTGTGCGGCACTCAATAATAGCATCTTTAACCTCAGGACGAACCGGGTCAATCATACCTGTAAGGCCGATAAAGGTCATATCATATTCAAGTGATTCTGAATCGTAAACAGTGGGAGCTGCACTATATTTCTTATATGCAACTGCAAATACACGAAGAGCCTTGTTGCCCATTCTTGTGTTTTCGGCTGAAATCTGCTCACGGTATTCGTCATTCATTTCGAAGACTTCACCGTTTATATCAATGTGTGAGCACTTCTTGAGAATTTCGTCAGGAGCACCCTTTGTGAACTGTACGATACCGTCAGCTGAATTGTGAACAGTTGACATCATCTTTCTGCCTGAGTCGAAGGGCACCTCACCGATTCTCGGATACTTTTCCATAAGAGCTGCCTTGGGAAGCTGAAGAGTCTTTGCATAGTTGATAAGTGCAACCTCATCAGGCTCACCTGTACCCTTGCCGTCCTCTGCAACCTCAGCATTTGTGCAAAGAGCCATAGCTGTTGCAAGCTGATTTTCATCGGGAGCATAGTGGTCAACAACAGTCATTACATTCTGTGTCAGAGTACCTGTCTTATCTGAGCAGATTATCTGTGTGCAGCCGAGAGTTTCAACCGCATTCATCTTACGGATAATCGCATTCTTTTTTGACATATTGGTAACACCAATAGAAAGAACGATGGTCATAACAGCAACAAGACCTTCGGGGATAGCTGCAACTGCAAGAGCAATAGCAGTGATGAATGAATCAAGAGCTACCTCGTAGAACAGACCCTGTGAGCCGCCAACGAAATACATAGCAATGTTATAACCGAAGATAACCACGCAAACGCCGAGCACAAGCTTTGTCAGAATTTTTGAAAGCTGTTCGAGCTTGATTTCAAGAGGAGTCTTGCCTTCCTCTGCAAGTGAAATAGCGTTTGCAATTTTACCCATTTCGGTGTCCATTCCTGTTGCGGTAACAACAGCCTTACCACGACCGTAAACAAGGGTTGAGCCCATATATGCCATGTTTTTACGGTCACCGAGAGCAACCTCATTATTATCCTTTTTGCCCATAAGAGCATTAACGAGCTTTGTTACGGGAACAGACTCACCTGTGAGAGCTGCTTCCTCAATCTTCATGCTTGCGCACTCAAAGATACGGCAGTCAGCAGGAATTGCGTCACCTGCATCAAGCAAAATAACGTCGCCCACGACAAGGTCTTCACTCTTAACAGTTACAATTTTGCCGTCACGCAGAGTCTTTGTGGTTGCTGCAGACATTTTTTGCAGAGCTTCAACAGCTTTTTCAGCCTTGCTTTCCTGCATAACACCGAGCACGGCATTAATGATAACAACAGCAAGAATGATAAGTGTGTCTGTGGGGAAGAAGCTGTGACCTGCTGAGGAGGCTTCAATATACTCTGTTACAGCAGAAATTGCAGCAGCAATGATAAGGATGATAATCATCGGGTCTTTCATCTGATCGAAAAACTTTTTGAAAATGGAATCCTTCTTTGCCTCTGCCAGCTTGTTTTTTCCGTTTTCCTGAAGTCGCTTTTCTGCCTCGGCGCTTGTCAGACCTGCAGCAGAGGATTTAACTTCAGCAAAAACTTCTTCGGCAGTGTGGAGATAATGTTTCATACATTCTTTCCTTTCTTTTCGTCAGTTTCACTGATTTATTATTATTGACTTTTTTAAGAGAATATATCTTGCGGAGTGCTTTCACATAAAAAAACCTTTAACAGAACTTTGTTCCGTTAAAGGTCTTGCTACCTGTTTAAAGGCCTGTAAACCAGCCTTGCGGCGGATGTTGATTTACAGCTTAGAGCTACTCCCCTTTTTTTAAAAAAAGGCATTCTCTCAACAACAGATATATTAACATAATTTGCCTGATTTGTCAACAGGTGACTTTCTCTTTTTCGGTTACAGTTTTGTTATATTGTCCTGAATTTTTCTCATTTTTTCTGTTTCTTTCAAGTGTAATTAAGATAATGAAAAAGGACAGTATGCTTGTGGTCGAGGCAAGCGACATATCATACATAGTGTCGTATATGCGTATAAGCAACTCATTTCCCACTCCGTGACCGAAAAGTCTGTAAATAAGCACATTGTCACCGGGTTCCCACATAAAGCCCTGATTTGTGGTGCCCCATATATAGTCACCGATAAACTCCGTCATTTCGTGAATGGGAATAATTGCAAGTGCAAAGCTCATGGCAAAAAGGCTGATAACAAGGTTCTCTTTTTGTGAACGTGGTCTTACTAAGGTCCGGGCTATATAGTACCCTGCCGCCGCACCAATAAAGCCTGAAACGAAGTGAAGCAGAGTGTCAAATCTGCTGGCATAGGCATAAACACCCACATAGTTGCCGCAGTATGAGCCGAGAAAAGCAATAATGACAATAAGAGTCTGCACTCTGTAGTTTATTTTGCAGAACATTGACTCTTTCGGGAAAACAAAGTGAATTATGCTGATTGCAAAGGTACCGACAAGAATTGCGCCGAGCAGGGTTGCTTCAGCTCTGCTTTCCATTGTCAGAAAAGCATAAAGCATTACTATTCTGACGCTCCACCATAAAAGTGTATCGAAAATATTTGTCTGCTGTTTCACCTTGGCTATCTCATATATTGCTTTAGCCTTAAAGCGTGACGGAATATCTCTAAATGAAATTTTAAACTGTATTTTTTCTTTTATAAATGCACCTTTATTTTTAAGGCGGATATAAATATAAAGCACTGCTGTTGCAATGAATGAACCGATAATACCCAAAGTGATGTCTTCGCTGAAATCTATGAGATACCACTGCTCAGGCATGCTGCCGCCGGTGCCGACAAGACTGAAAAGCCAGTGGTCATCCTCAGGCATTTCACAGTGAAGAAGATTTCTGCCTGTGAAGTAGTCTGTAAAAAACTGAATAATTTCTTTCGGTACAATAAGAGCACAAGAAACACAAAAGGATATAAAGGCAGTGAAATTAAAATCCTTGTTTGTTTCAGGTTTTCTCAGTGCAATGCTTATGTAATATCCTATTGCCACACCGATAATTCCGCCAAACAGGCTGAGAGGCACATCGTATTCAGGCAGCAGTTGAAACAAGTCAAAGCCAAAGCCGAGACCTGAACCTAAAACAGCCGTAAGGCACACACAGGTCTGAAAGTGCGAGCTGAGATTTTTAATAAACTTGCCAAGTACACTGCCGAGAAAAGTTACGGCAAGAGCAAATAACACCATAAGCTTTTTGGGTGTTGTGGGTGCGGTGAAAACAGCCACGGCAAGAAAAACTCTTGCTATCCACCAAAGGCATGTTTCCCATAAGGGAGTGCCCTTCTTTTGTATCAGGGTTTTATTCATAATAAATACCTTCCAATTCGTTTTATGAAAAAATAATACCTTCCTAAATAACAGAAGGTATTATAATACTATTCGGTTGTTTTGTAAATAATAGTAACGAAATTGTAATCTTTTTGTCAGTTTCTTTAGTTTTCCGCATGAATTGTTATAACTTTTTCATCTTCAATATATATTGCCGTTGGAATAAACACACCCTTATAGACCTTGGCTGTAACATAGGCATAACAGCCGTTTTCGTGAAAATTGCTTGTCCAGCCATGGGTTTCGTTTATTTCTTTTTTCAGCTTTGCTATATCAACACCCGGTTCATAACTGTAATCCTCTTCACGTAAAGTACAGTTCTTTTGGCAGTAATCATAGTCAAACCAACAGTTTGTCTGCATTCTGTTCTCCAGTTCAGCTAAATCCACAAATCCGTCTTCACCAATGGTAACAGCAATTTTTCGGTTATAAAAATTTCTTACTCCGCCTACTTCTAAATTTATGGTTCCGCTGTGACTATCAGCATCCTCATCCATGTAATCATAGTCCCAGAAATCAATATCAAGAAGTTTGAACTTATATTCTAAACTGTGGTTAAGAGCAAAGTTTCTTATTGTTGCATGATGATAGAGCATTCCCACGGGGATAAGCAACTGAATAATAAGTGTCAACGCTAAAATAATCTTGAACTTTTTATTCATCGCTCTGCACCTCCCCATTATTCTCTGTGACAGGTGTCTTTTGCTTTGCACGTGACAGCTTAAAGTTAATTGCAAGAAGCACGCCGCCGAAAACAAGAAGCAGTATGCCGTTGCCCATCATTGACAAGCCTGACTGTGCAACCACAAGCACCGTAAGACCTGCAACTGAAATAAAGCCGAGATTTATGGGAAGCAGCTTCTTTTCTCTGCCGCCTGAAATCATCAGCAGAATATTTGCAACAAGAGCAATAATTCTCAACTCATTAATGAAATCTCTTGCTAAATCTGCATCATATTTTTCAGGCATAGCATAAAGGCTCACGGTGTAAACAATAAGCGATACAACGGCAACTGCAAGATAGGCTATGAGAAACTTATCCGTTTTTTTCGGCTTGACATAAGCAATAACCGCAGGAATTGCAAGGAAGCACACTGCTGTAAAAATAACAGTATATTTGTCGGTCTCAATATCGCCGGTATAAAATGCACCGTAAAGGAAAATCATAACGCTCGTCAGCACAAGGCCGGGAATTTTATAAGGCATGGCCATATCACCGTCTTTGAGTGACAGCACAATAAGACATATACCCGTTGCACCTATACTCATTAAGGGCAACACTAAGCCGCCTTCTATTCCTATACCTATAAAAATCGGAAAAATAAGCACTGCAAACATACTCAGCCAATGCGCAAAAAGACTTCTGTGGCTCTTGTTTTCATTTTTCAGCATAAAGGATGAGAAAATACAACCCACCACAATAAGTGCAATTGCGGCAATAAGAGCAAAGTAGGACTTCTGCTCATCAAGAAGTGCAACAATCCATGTAATAGCACAACCGTAATAAACAGCAAGAGGCGAAACACATTTAAGCAGTGCCATTACGGGCAGAATTGATATGCAGACAAATATCAGCACGGTGTACCAGTATATTCGCAGGTCAAATATGTTATAAATCATTGTCAGTGTTGCAGCTATGCCTGCTGTCCACAGAACACTGCCGCCCTCACACCAAGGTGCTTTTTCTTTTTTCTTAAGCAGCACAAACACACCCGAAGCCTGACCGGCAAGCAATGGAATAAAAGACATTATTCCCTTTGAGAGCATAGGCATATCCTTCCAGAAGGTGACAAAAATCAGCACAAGTCCCGCACCGACTAAAAGTGCACCTAAAATCGAGAAAACAATCACAAGTGTGCTGTTGTAATTTGTCTTTTCAATTTCGAGAGCTGTATTTCTTTTTTTGCCGTAAATCAGTTCTTCTATGCTGACCTCAAAGACCTCTGAGAGCTTTTCAAGCATTTCGATATCCGGCTGCGTTCTGTCATTTTCCCAGTTTGAAACAGCCTGACGGGTTATATAGAGCTTTTCTGCAAGAGCATCCTGAGTAAACCCTTTTTCGTTTCTGAGCCGTTTGATGTTTTTTGAAATTTTAGCCATGTAATCATCCTTTCGACAGAACAGTTTATTTCATCTCTGTCAAGTATATAATACTACCTATACACCTTAAAGTCACTAAAATTTCCTCAAAAAGCAACGACACAATTTGTTGCGCAGGTGTTTTCATTCCATAATAGAAAGAATACTGTCAATTTCACGGGCGGTTTCACACAAAAAGTCACGGCAAGCCTCATCCGCGTACAAAAGGCGACCCACCTTTTTAACACGCCACAAAAAGCCTCTGTCAAACTTAACCTCACTGAAATGTGACACAAGAGGACACACATTGACACCCCTGATGTCGGGAATGACTTTGATTTTGCCCTTGGCAGTCACATAGGGAAAGAAAGGAAAAATTCTGCAGGAAAGAGGACGCTCGCTTCTGCTGCAATGGCCCTCACAAACTGCAAGGCGTACACCGTCTTTTTCTTTAACGGTGAGTGATGTCTCTTCAAAAGGAAAAAGCAGCATGCCCGTGTCAGAGTCACCCTTGCAGCAGGCTCCGCCGCAGACAGTGCCGCAGTCTTTTTTCAGCGGGGTCTTATCCCCTATCATTTTATTTGCTTTTTTATAAAGATCAATGTAATACTTTTCTTTTTCCGTCATTTTTCCCTCCGATAAAAACTATTGTGCAATTATTATACAATAATTACTATAAGAATGTACAGTTTTATTATTGAAAAAAATATCAATTTATGTTATATTTATTTTTGTAGTTTTCAAAAGGGGTGTATATAAATGAAAAAGATTGGATTTGACAATAACAAATACATCACTACTCAATCAGAACAGATAAGAAACCGTCTGTCTCAGTTTGGCGGCAAGCTCTATCTTGAATTCGGCGGTAAGCTCTTTGACGATCATCACGCTGCAAGGGTACTTCCCGGCTTTGAGCCTGACAGTAAGCTCAAGATGCTTTTGCAGCTTAAAGACGAAGCTGAAATTGTTATTGCAGTTAGTGCAAAGGCAATTGAAGAAAAGAAGCTGCGCCGTGACCTTAACATTTCATATGATAAAGAGGTTCTGCGCCTTATTGACCTTTTCAGAAGTGTGGGGCTTTATGTGGGCTCTGTTGTTATCACTCAATATGACGGTCAGGGTGCTGCCGATAACTTTAAAAATAATCTCAAGGGTCTTGGCATCAAGGTTTTTACCCACTATAAAATTGCAGGCTACCCTTCAAATGTACCCCTCATTGTTTCTGAAAACGGTTACGGCAAAAATGAATATGTCGAAACCGAAAGAAAAATCGTTGTTGTCACTGCTCCCGGACCGGGAAGCGGAAAAATGGCAGTGTGTCTGTCACAGCTTTATCACGAGCATTTAAAGGGTATTGAGGCAGGCTATGCGAAATTCGAGACCTTCCCCATATGGAATTTACCCCTTAACCACCCTGTAAATCTCGCTTATGAAGCAGCAACTGCCGACCTTAACGATATGAATATGATTGACCCCTTCCATCTTGAGGCTTACGGCAAACCAACAGTTAACTATAACCGTGATGTTGAAATTTTCCCCGTACTCAACGCAATCTTCACAAGAATTTACGGCTCATCACCATATAAGTCACCGACAGATATGGGTGTAAATATGGCAGGCAACTGCATAATTGATTGTGATGTTGTCTGCAACGCTGCAAATCAGGAAATTATAAGAAGATATTATAATGCTCTTTGTGATGCACGCCACGGCGCTGACACAGCAAAAGAAACAGAAAAAATCCTGCTGCTTATGAACAAGGCAGGAATAACCGTTAAAGACAGAGCTATTATCAAGGTTGCAAATGATGTGGAAAAAGAAACCGGTGCCCCTGCTGCTGCAATTGAGCTGCACGACGGCAGAATTGTTATAGGCAAAACAAAAGAGCTTTTAGGCTGTGCTTCTGCCTGCGTACTCAACGCTTTGAAGGCAATTGCAGGCCTTGACGATAAGCTGCTGCTTCTGCCCTCAAACCTTATTGAGCCCGTTCAGAACCTTAAGGTAAATTATCTCGGCTCTAAGAATCCACGACTGCATGTTGACGAGGTGCTCGTTGCTTTATCAGTAAGTGCTGCAACAGATGAAAATGCAGCAAAGGTGCTGTCTTGTCTGCCTATGCTCAAAGACTGTGAGGCACATATTTCCGTCATTCCCTCAAGTGTTGACAGAGCAATATTCCGCAAGTTGGGTATTCACCTGACAAGTGAACCCGAATATGAGAATGACAACCTTTACCATCTGTAATTCAATTATGAATTAAACCGACAGAGAGTTATTCCCTGTCGGTTTTATTGTTCAGTATTTGGTATTTAAAAATTTTTCCACTTCTCTGACAAACAGCTTTGCGTTTTCAAGCTGTTCTGCAACCTCTTCTTTTGAGACAATATAAAAATCATCATAATCGCTGCCTTGGCGTATTTCCACAAGCGCATCAATTATAAATGACATTTTTTTTGGAAGGAGTCCTGTTTTCAGATATGTTTTTCTGAATTCTGCAATAACGCCTGAATGTTTCTTTGAGTCAAAGCCATCCAATGCCAACACCGCCCTCATAGCAGAAAAAATTGCATAGTATGAACGGTTCGCCACTGTTTTGTAGTCACCCAATGCTAGAATATCGTCGGCAAACATAATTCTTTCCTTCGCTATTTCCAAGCGGATTTTTGAAAGGGATAGTTTTTCTTCAGACAGCAATTTTTATACCCTCCTTATTTACGATTTCATAAAAAGGTACTGCATTAAGATAACGGTTAAAGGTTTCGGTGTCTTTCAACGTGACGGTAACAACAACATCGTATAAAAGACCGAGTTCAGATGTCAATTCAGTAAAAGGCTTTTTATAAAGAGCAAGCTCCTTTGCTGAAACATCAGTCAAGACCATTATATCGATATCAGATTCAGTTGTTGCATCACCTCTGGCATATGAACCGTAAAGAATAACTGCATTAAGCTTTTTAGCAAAAATGCTTTTAGATAGCAAAGCAACCTTATTTGTTATATCAGTAAGCTCTTGCAAACTGCACATCAAATAAACACCTCTTTCCTTTTATTATTTCATATATATTATACCCACTTTAAACAAATATGTCAACGACAGTGCTGAAATTGCAATTAAACCGACAGAGAGTTATCCCCTGTCGGTTTGTTGTTTTTATACATTTTCTTCTTCTTTTAAATTTTCCAATGCCACTCTTACGGCTTCAATAACAAATGCTGAAAAGGTGCACTGCTTGCCTGTGATAGCTATTTCAACTTCCTCGACAACATCATTTGGAAATCTTATGCACTTGTTAATTGTCGGTGGTACCGACGGTATTCTAAATTTCCGCATACAGTCACCTCTGCAATACCATTGTATCGCAAAAAGTATCTTTTGTATGCATTGCAAGTGTATTGCATCATTTTGGATTATATAATGTTATAATTTACAAAAATCTAAAGAGGGACTTCTTATGAGTAATCATTTAAAACAAAAAATATCTTTGGTAATTATGGCTTTTATTTCAAGTCAGTTGTGGTATATTTTTTTAGTTGACGGACTTTGCGACACAGCAGCTGCCATTCCGGGGCTTATTGCTGCTCAGATTCTTGAAATAGCACTGCCGTTAATATGCTGCCTTATCTGGGATAAAATAACCGAGCGCAAACGATTTGCATTTGTGCTTGTATATTTTGTAGTGCTTAGCACATGTGATTATCTTCACAGCTTTTTATTCGCCATTTTTCACGAAATAGCATCATATTTCAACATAAACAATAATTATATGCTATTAAAAAATCTGCTCACAGCCTTCATGGTTATTTTCAGAATGGTATTTTCTTACTCTCTTCTTTCATGGGTGTATAAATATATATTAATATTGGTCGTTCCTAAAGAAGACAGAAAAAAATATAAAAAATGAAACAGGTAAAATGACGGGGCATTACTCCCCGTCACAATTCATAATTCATCATTCATAATTCATAATTGATTCAAACCTGTACCCCTCAGCTCTTGCCTTATCAATAATCTCTGCAAGCGCCGCCGCATTGTCCTTAGACACACTGTGAAGTAATATAACTGCACCCGGATGTAGGCGGGACATAACCTTTTCTATTGCATAATCCTTGCCACGTACATTATCTGTAGCCCAGTCATCATAAGCAACAGACCAGAAAACACTCATATAACCGAGGCTCTTGACAAGCTCCAGGGCACTCTCGTTATACTCCCCTGCCGGGAAACGGAAATATTTTGCCGCATAGCCGAATTTTTCCCTGAGATAGTTTTCCGTCTGCTCAATTTCCTTTGCCATTTTTGTTCTGTCAATGGTGGCAAAGCTGGGGTGAGTGGTTGAATGGTTGCCCACAATATGACCCTCTTTAATCATGCGTGCAATTAAGTCCGTTTCTTTTTTTATGTGGTCAAGAGTGCAGAAAAAGGTTGCGGTTACACCTTTTTCTTTGAGAACATCAAGAACCTTGCTTGTGAGATTTTCATATTCATAACCGCAGTCGAATGTAAGATAAAGCACCTTTTCACCGGAAGTGTCAAGAGTGAGTGCACCGTATTTGTCAAACTCCTTTTGAAAAGCAACAACTGTGTGATGCGCAGTGCCGCCGCTTGCAGGCCCGTGTGAATGGCTCTTCTTTACTGTTGAAAGTCCACTGCTGTTATGAGGGTCACTGATATTATAGCTAACTTTTTCAAGTGGAGCAAAGCCTGAAAGAGTGGCAGGGTCAGCAGCACCCGTAATAATCATTTTACTTTTCTGAAAAGACAGATTTTCATCATCAACCACAGTTGACTCAATAACTCTCGGTGTGTCAATCAAACTTTCAGTTGTTGTCTCGCTTTGAGCAGTACTGCCATAGTTTTGCGTTGTGGTTTTGTTGTCATTGCCACAGGAAGCAAAGCCCAAAACAAGGCTTGCTGTCAGTATAAATGCAGTTATTTTTTTCATATATAACCCCTCTTTATTTTATAATATGTAACTCGGCAGGCTTTTGCCCACCGATAACAGATGTTTATTTAAACATATACTTAACGTCACCAACAAGGCCTTCCATACTTTTGATTGCTCTCTGAGCCTTTTTTCTTGCCTTGCGTTTCATGCCGCTGCCTGCCATAGCACCCTTGAGATACGCAGAAGCACCACCAACAGCCATGCCTATGCCTACACCTGTCATAATACTTTTCATCATAGCTTTTCTCTCCCGTAATTTTGCTGTTCCCTTTCGGGACAGTTATATTTTTTTACACTGCAAAAATTTTATGTCAGACAAAATTTAGTATTTGTATTTCTTTTTATTTTAATAAATGCTATAATAAATAACAGTTCAATTCACGGAGGCACAAAATGTCAAAGTTAAATATAGTTCTGGTTGAGCCGCAGATACCTCAGAACACAGGAAATATAGCCAGAACCTGCGCTGCAACTGGAGCATCACTTCACCTTGTGAAGCCTATGGGATTCACTGTTGATGATAAAAAGCTAAAAAGAGCAGGTCTTGATTATTGGTACCTTTTAGATATTACATATTATGACAGCTTGCAGGATTTTTTTGAGAAAAACAACGACGGCAAATTTTTTTATTTCACCACAAAAGGGCAGCATATTTATTCTGATGTTTCCTTCCCCGAAAATGCATATATAGTTTTTGGCAGAGAGGATGCAGGTCTGCCTGAAGAGCTGCTCAAGGCTAACCCTGACAGCTGCCTTCGCATGCCTATGATCGGCGATGCACGAAGCCTTAATCTGTCTAACACTGTTGCAATTGCCACTTACGAGGTTCTTCGTCAGTGGGGATTTCCTGAGCTGCTGTGTCAGGGCAAGCTGACTAAATATGACTGGTAAAGGAGTACAGAATGAATAAAAAATTCACTAAAGAAGACATAATAAAAAAGCATCAGACTAATGTTAAATCCGCTCAGGGCGTTTTTGCCCTTGCAGGAATGCTTGGCATAATTTACATTGTCAGATACTTTATAACAGGTAATTTTGATTTTTATTTCAGCCTTAGCTTCACTCAGGTCTGGCTGACAAAAATTGCTGAGGGTACCGCAAGTGCTGATTTAGGCTATTCACTTTCAGCCATATTTATTGTGGCATATTTTGCTTTGTGTGCAGTGAGTGCTAAAAAGGCCAAATATCTTTCAAATGCACTTTCACTGTATATTCTTGATTTTGCCGCTTTGATATACAGTCTCATCACAACCCCTTCTTTTTCGGCCGACAGCCTTATTGATGTTATTCTTCATGTGTTTGTCACTGTTTTTCTTATAGCCGGCATAAAATCAGAAAAGGCTCTGAGAGAAAACTAAAAGCAAAAAATTGAGGACAGGAACTTAAAAATTCCTGTCCTTTAATTATTTAATTTACCAAGTTATATCATATATAAGCATATCGTTTATAAGTCTTGCCGAGCCGACAATATCTGCTGAAAAGACCTTGACATCTGCTGAAATATCAATTGCTATATTATGTGTGATTGATTTGACTTCATCAGTTTTCGGGTCATAAACACAGCTGAAAACGCAGTCACGGTAAATAAGGTCAAAGGTGTTGAGAGTTATGCCGGGCAGCTTGCTGACAACCTTGTCAACCTCTGCCTTGATATCCTTTATTGCCACCGGCTGCATAACTGCACCGTGTGCCGAAGGCGCAACAAGAGTATCGGCAGGTGTAGGCTCAGCGTTATGCTCCTCTTTAAGAGAAAAGCTTATTTTATATGTACCGTCGCCTAAATCTTCACATTTTGCCCACTCAACTGCATCGTAATCAGTTAAGGTGCAGCCCTTTTCAGCGCCGTGGATAGGCATATCATAGAGTATTTCCTCTGAACCTGCTTCACGGATCAATTCTTCGCAATCCTCCTCAGAAACCATATAGTTTGCAGCTATACCGAGCACTGAGTTGATAGCTGAGCTGAATTCACGGTTTTCTTCGGGGAGCGCCTGATATTCCTTCTTTTTGTATGCGGGCTTTTCCTTTTTGAATTTATCAACAAGCAAAGTATACTTATCAATTATCTCCTTGGTTGAGGTTAATGGAGCATCCTTGCTGACATTTTCGCTGTTTGGAGCAGTGGCCTGCTCGCCACCTGAATTGCCGTTTTGTGTGGGAGCCTGAGTGGTAGGCTGAGTTGTTGCCTGAGTTTGAACATTCACTTGAGTGTCAGGCATCTGCACAGAGGCTTCACCTGAGTGCTTAATATTAAGTGTGCCCTCTGCTGCAAAACCAATGTTGCCAACAGTAACAGAAATAACGGCAATAAAAAGACAGCAAACAGCAGCAATAAGACCTGACAGAATATAATCGTTCTTTTTCATTATAACCTCTCCTTAATGTTTTCTCGTGCCATTATATCATATCTTTTTCTCTTTTTCAATTGTTAATGACAGATTAACTTATAAATCATAATATTATTTAAGGTCTGCACAGATAAAAAAGAAAGCCCCGAATTTTCATTCGGGGTCTCTTTTATTAATAGTGGATAGAACCGCAATAGCATTCCTTATGAACACGGAACAGCTTCCAGAAGAAACGAACTATACTATAGATAAATTTGATAAACCAGTTGTTCTTATGGCAGAGACATCCGCAATCGTTATCGAATGTTGCACCGCAAACATCGCAAACGAGATCGCCGTTCTTATCTGTGTGTCCTGTTGCATAGAGAACTTCTTTCTGCTGAGTGCCGCACTTGCAGGCATAAGCAATATATCCGTTATCTGTGCAGGTAGGCTCTAGTCTGCCTTTATCAATGGTGAATTCGTGTTCGCCTGTTGAAGGAATAACTACCACACGTCTGCTGATTTCGCTGCCGCATACTAAACAGTTGATTACTGAAGTGTATTTGCCGTTCTTTCCGCAGGTAGCAGGAGTTTCATTCTCTCTTATTTCATCAGCAGGTGTATGCTCTGCCTTAGCAATGCTCTTGCGCTCTGTGCTGAGAGTCTTGTCGCATACTGTGCAGAATACTGTAATTTCGCTTACACCTTCCTTTGTGCAGGTAGGTGCCTCAACAGTAGCGGTTATTGTTTCCTTGGTGTGTCCCTTTGCGGGGATGACCTTCTGAGCTGTGATCACTGTGCCGCATACCTCACAATGTGTGCCCTCTGTGAGACCTGTTGTTTCACAAGTGGGCTCAACTGCCTTGGTTTCAACCACGCTGTGCTTAAGAGCAGGAAGAACTATTGTGCGTCTGCTGATTTCTTCACCGCAAACTGAGCAGCTTGTTACGCCGATGCGATAACCGTCAGCCTTGCAGGTTGCTTTGACTTCTTCAATAATAACTTCCTTATCGGCTGCATGTTCGAGCTTTTCAATGATCTTGCCTTCTGTGCTGAGTACCTTGCCACATGTCTCGCAGTAGGTAACTAAATCATAGTAGCCTTCCTTCTGACAGGTTGCAGGGTCAATATTTTCTTTTCTGGTTGCCTCGATATGTCCTGTTGCGGGGAATTCTATCTGTGCCTCAAAGACCTCACCGCATACTGAGCAGTAGCTGCCCTGTGAGAAGCCACCCTCTTCACAAGTAGGTGCAAGAGCTTCTTTGATAACAACATTATGACCGAGAACTCCGCCTGTTGTTTCACCGCAGACTGAACATGTTGCAGGTGAAGTGCAGGTTGCTGCATCCCACTTATGACCGAGTGCTTCACCTTCGGTTTCGCCGCAGACTGAGCAGGTTCTGGGTGAATCACAGTCTGCTGCTATCCATGAGTGACCATTTGCATCCACATAGCTGTCTACATAGCTATCACTACATCTTGAACATGTGTGAGTTGTATAGCCGTCTTCTGTGCATGTGGGATCTGTTATAACAGCATCATAATCGTGACCGAGTGCTTCACCGTCTGTCGCATCGCAGACTGAGCAGGTTTTGGGTGAATCACAGTCTGCTGCTATCCATGAGTGACCATTTGCATCCACATAGCTGTCTACATAGCTATCACTACATCTTGAACATGTGTGAGTTGTATAGCCCTCAGCTGTACATGTGGGATCTGTGACTACTGAGTCGTAGTTGTGGCTGAGCTGAGGAATTTCTTCTGCTGCTGTCTCATAGTCGCAGACTGTACATTCCTTATGCTTTGAACCTGCATGTGTGCAAGTTGCTTCCTCGTCAATCACATATTCGCCAAGGTTATGATTGCCTGTTGCAGGAATTGTCTTATCCTCACTGCTGAGAACTTCTTTACAAACTGAGCAATATGTTACAAGTACATATGAACCGTCTGCACCGCAAGTTGCTTCAACACTGTTTTCTTCTCTTGTTGCATTTGTGTGACCGAGTGCGTCAACCTTATCATCTGTGTATTTATCACCACAAGCTGTACATGTGTAAGTTGTAAAGCCGTCTTCTGTACATGTGGGATCTGTTACTACTGATTCGTAGTTATGGCTGAGCTGAGGAATTTCTTCTGTTGCTGTCTCATAGTCGCAGACTGTACATTCCTTATGCTTTGAACCTGCATGTGTGCAAGTTGCTTCCTCGTCAATCACATATTCGCCAAGAGTATGGTTACCTGTTGCAGGAATTGTCTTATCCTCACTGCTGAGAACCTCTTTACAAACTGAGCAATATGTTACAAGAACATATGAACCGTCTGCCCCGCAAGTTGCTTCAACTTCATTTTCTCGAACTGCTTCACCTGATGTGTGACCGAATTTTTCAAGAATATCTGTATAAGCATGTTTGATATCATTCTTACATGTATAGGTTTCGTAACCATCTTCGGTACAAGTTGCATCCTTACGGTCTGTAATTTCATAATCGTGTCCAGTTCTGTTTACTTTTGAGCCGATCTGAACAATTTCATTACACTTAGCACAACGCACATCACCGGTATAACCATCAGTTTCACATGTTGCATCAACTTTATCAGTGGTTGTGGTTCCGTAGCCGGTATGTTCACAAATAAGAGATGAACAACGATCACAACGACCATTATTGTCCTCATCAATATGACCCAGAGGAGCTATATCGTCTGTGTAGGTATGACTTGCATCATTCTTACATGTGTATGTCATTACACCCTGTTCTGTACATGTGGGTGCTGTTGTTTCTTTGCCTTCGTAGTCATGGCCTGTTGCAGGAATTACTTCCTGTTTAACAAGAACTTCGCCACAGATATCACAGTGTGAACCTTCTGTAAGACCTGTTTCTTCACACTTGGGTGCTACTGCTGCATCAGCTACTGCTGTGTGGCCTGTTGCAGGAACAATTTCCTGTGCAACGAGAACCTTATCACATACTGAACAGTGTGAGCCTTCTGTAAGACCTGTTTCTTCACACTTGGGTGCTACTGCTTCGTCAGTTACTGCTGTGTGGCCTGTTGCTGAACCTTCATCTGCTACTGTATCAGTAACTTCACATCTGTCACACTTTGCAGTCTTTGTGCCGTCTTCTGTGCAGGTTGCATTGCCGTCTGACACATAGTTTGTGAAGCTATGACCGAGTGCAGTACCTGTTGTTGTGCCGCAGACAGTACATGTTGCAGGCTTGAGGCAGTCTGCAGCACCATAGCTGTGCGCAACGAGTGCTGAACAAGCATCGCAAAGGCAATCACTGTCTGAATCTGAATCAGCACAATTTTCTGTTACTACTCTGCCTTCTTCATCTTTGCAAACTGTACATGTCTTGGTGTGTGTACCGTCATTATTAGCAGCCCAATCACCATAGCTATGACCGAGTGCATCAACAATATTATCTACATACTGTGAACCGCAATTGCTACATGTGTGGGTAGTGTAACCCTTATCATTACATGTAGGAGCAGTTACTGCTGATGTGTAATTGTGACCCTTTTTAGTGATAACTACATCTTCAGCAGTTGTTTCAGTTGTTGCAGCTGCATCTTTAAAGAGCTTGCCGCAAGTTGAACATGTCCAGTATTCGATATTACCGTCAACATCACATGTTTCAGTCTTTGCTTCTGTCTTTGTGAGTGTGTGTGCAGCTGCCACTGTATCTCTGTCTTCAGTTTTTTCGCAACGTGAGCACTTATATGTTGTGTAACCGTCAACTGTGCATGTGGGTGCTACTGTTTTTACAAATACTGAGAAATCGTGTTTGAGAGCGTCAACGGTTGTTGTGTCTCTGCTGATTTCATCACCGCAGACTGTACAGTAAACTACGGTATCATATGAGCCGCCATTTTCACAGTCGGGATCAACACTGTTTTCTATCACTGCTTCGCCTTTTGTGTGACCGGGAGCAGTAAGAGTCTCTTCCTTGGTTGCAGTACAATAGTCACACTTTGAGTTTTTATAACCGTCTTCTGTGCAGGTTGCATCCTTGCTATCTGTTACATTCCACAAGTGAGCTGTTGTTTCGGTATGACCGCATATACAGGTTGCTGTATGGTTGCCATCGCCGTCATCGGTGTATATTACGCCTGCGCCATAGCATGATTCACCTGCACTAAGTTTATCAACACCGTTAAACTTTGCACCTCGAGCCTCACAGAAATCACACTTATAATCATGGAAAGATGTTGAATTTGCTTTAGGCTGAACATCTGTGTTAAATGTATGTGCACCTTCTTCGTATGCTGTGCAATTGTTGCAGGTGCGTCTATGGGTATCTCCGCCCAGATACTGTGCCCAGTCACCGTATTCGTGATCAAGCATTTTTGTTTCTGTCTGTACTACTGTTACAGTGCCGCAAACTGAGCACTCCTTACCTTCTGTAAGACCTGTAGATGTGCAGGTTGCTGCCACTGCGGGGATGATTTTTTCTGTGTGGCCGGAAGCAGGAATATCCACCTTTGTTGTGTAATCACACTTTGAGCAGTACTCATATGCATTCCAACCATCTTCTGTGCATGTGGGTGCTTTTGCTTGTACCTGTGTGAGAGTATGAGCAGCATCTTTGTAGTTCCGCTTTTCTGTTTCAGCACACTGAGCGCACTTGTAAACATCATAACCCTGCTCTGTGCAAGTAGGAACAACTGTCTCAACAAATACTGTGTAAGTGTGAGTACCTGTTGCGGGGATTTCTTCAGTATATGTATCACCGCAAGCACATGTGTAAGTCATAACACCCTGCTCTGTGCATGTGGGTGCTTTTGTTTGTGCTGATGTGTAAGCGTGATCCTTTGCAGGAACTTCTGTCTGTGCCACAAGAACAATGCCGCAAACTGAGCAGTGTGAACCCTCTGTTTTACCGGGTGTTGTGCAAGTTGCATCTACTGCTGCATCGGTAACTACTGTATGCTCACCGATTGACTCTGTTTCCGTATAAGTTACATCGCCTGTAACAGCTTCGATTGCAGGCCAAGCAAAGGTATGGTGACCTGCTGCATCGTTATAAGCTGCTGTATTTGCGGGAGCAGTGGGTGTTGTGCCGTAGTCGTATGTTTCTTCTGATACTGTTGTATCTGCTGCGTTGACAAATTTAACAGTGTACTGGTTGGCTGTCCATGTAGAATAAAGATTTTTTGCGCTTGAAGCACTACATACAGTACCGTCTGTTACAGCATTTCCCTGAGCATCAACCCAACCTGCAAATGTATAGCCGGTTCTGGTAGGTGTGGGAAGTGCACCATAAGCTGAACCGTAAGTTACCTTTTTGGATGTCTCATAAGAAACATTATCCGCTACTTTACCTTCTTCATAAACACGGATATTGCTGAAGGACACTGCATTATTTGAGCCGTTAGCATCAACACGGATTTGTGCTTTTACAACTTCCGATTTGTCCGGAGCAGTAAAGACAGCATTTTCTTTATCTATGCCGGTAGAAGCGTTAGATGAGTATCTGTTAGTCGGACCGTCTGCGAAATCTACCCAAGTGCCGTTTGCATCACAGAAGAAAATGTAAACATCCCAGCCGTCGCCTTCAAAATCTATGTCAATCTTATAGGATTTACCGGGTTCAACTGCGAAAAAGGGTGAAGCGCTTGTACCTTCATCGACATCGGCATTTGAAGTAAGAGTAAAGCCATTGTCGGTAACATTTGAAATAACACCATTACTTGCTGTTGTAGTGTTCCAAGAGCTGAAATCAATAAGGTTATCAAAAGTTACATCATATGTTCTGTATTCAAGAGCTGATTGAGCACTTACGAGAGCAGTTGCAAGATTGCCAACTGTTGTTGCATCTGAACTATACTGAACATTGCTGCCGGAAGGATTAAGTGCAGCCATATGTCCTCTTGCGGCACTATAGGCATTCACAAAGTTTGTCCACGAAGCATCAGTATAAGGAGCACCACCAGCGTTGTAAATTGCATCAGCATTTGAAATAGCAGATATAAGGTCTGTGTACTTTGGAGTTACAGTAGCAAGATTTGCTGCTGTTGTTTTTGCATTTGAAAGATAAGCACCTACACTTGCTAAATCGTTTGCCCAATTTGAAACTGCTGTTAAAATACTACCTGTGGCTGCAAAGCCATAGTTGCTGTAATCAAGATTATAGTTTTGTGCAGCAGTATCAAGGTAACCCAAGGCAGTCTGAGAAGTTGTTGAATAAACATAACCGCTGTAATCGGCAAGCGAAATATTCGGGATAATGCTCTTCCAGTTTTCATAGTTGTCTATGTAAGGATGCATATAAACCTGATAAACATAGCCTTGATTTGCATTGGAGGCGTAGACATTTTCATTTTCTCTATCCGAGTTTTTTGTTACGAGACGAAGGCCTACATCCGCATAGGATGAAAGCGTCGATGAATCTACACTTGCAATAACAGAAGCATAAGTTGATGCATAATACAACTTTCCGTTGCTGCCAGAAAAGTAACTATTACTACTGCTGGTTGTAGCACTACCCAACGAAGTTCCTGTTCCATCATAAATCCACTGACCAAAGCCTTCATAGCTTGAGCTTGATGTAGGAGTGGTACCGCCAAGTGTCCAGGTACTTGCAGGTGTAAATCTGTCTGTATTTAGAAATCTAAAACCTTCAAGGTTTGTATTATTTGCATTTGGATAATAAAACACCTGGAAAGGCACCGTTGATGTTTCACCGCTAACTATACCGACTACAATATTCTGCATATTCCATACCATTGTCTGATTGTCTCGGCTAACAGTTCTTATACCCGTGTCATATTCAAAATCATAAGGATGATAGATAACATTATTAGCATATGCATTAGGCACAGAAGTGCCGTTCTTTTCAGTTACGGTTGTATCTATAAACTTTACAAAAGTGGTTTCGGCATTTACAGCACTGTTATTAAAAGCTGTTTCCAAGGCTGAAACATAAGTTGAAGCACTTGAGCCGACATAACCGCCATAAGTCACAGCATCATAATATCTTTTTGCATTATTATAAGCTGTTGAAAGCTCAGCAAGATTTCCCCAATATCCGACATTGTTAGCATCAAGCCAATATTCGGTATCAGTAATCCACTGCTTGAGTGTGGTTAAATCTTCAGCCGCCTCAGCCTTCTGAGGTGCAACAAACACCCAGCATGACATAATCATAAGCACTGTCATGATGAGCGATATTGATTTTTTAAAATAGTGTTTTTTCATTTAAATATCATCTCCTTAAAGATCTTTATAGGTTTTTGATCGAAATGATTTCCTTCGTATCTTTTGCTTCGGAGTTTTCTTTGACAGCTACACATCTGACCTCCTTGTGCTTTGACAGCAATCAAGAGAGCTTTTCAGCAATTTAAATCGGCATATGCTTCTGCCGACAAGTATACATTATAAATTATAATCTTTTGTTTACAATTCGTCAATAGTTTATAATATAAAAAAACAAAAAATTCAGGCGATTTCCGCCTGAATTTTTTGCTGAATTGTTAAGATTTGAAATATTAAAATTTAACACCTGATACCATATACATTTTTTCGTCAGAAATCATAACATCAATTCTGAAAAATGATGACATCATTTCCGCAAGCTTTTCTTTTGACGGAAGAGGGCTTGAAACCTTGCCTGCTTTTTCTGAATGGCACTTCTGCAGCTCCTTTTCGCTCATGCCGTGAGCCACAGTGAGTCTGCCTTTTATTTTAAGGGCACTGTGCAAATTTTCAAATAAACGCCGAGGCTCATCAAAGTGCGGAAAAGCATTATATATCATTACGGCATCAAACTGCTTTGCAAAATTATAGGTCTGGGCATCGGCACAAATCACCTGTACGTCCGGAAATTTATCTTTTGCCGCCTTTACCATTTCAGGTGAAATGTCAATGCCCGTCACTTTTACATCACGGTTTATATAGTCAGGGAAAAGCGCCCCCGTACCGCAAGCAACATCAAGTATATGCACACCCTCTTTGACTTCACCCTTGTTTAATATTATTTCAATTGCTTCTTCATTACGTATAAGATCTTTGTCCCATTCGGGTGCCATTCTATCAAAAAATGCGATTATTTCTTTTTTATCCATAATTACATTTCCCTCATTGCTGCACTTTTAAAATGAAGCTCCTTCATGCCCTCAATTTCGTCGCAGACCGGCTTTAAATTGCAGCTGTCGCAGTCAAACTTCACGCTGTTCATAACATGGTTGAGGGTTTCGGTTATAGTGTTGTTTTTCTGTGCCAGTGCTTCGAGCTTGCCGTAGTCAGCATCTTCGGCAGTGATATAGATAACTCTTACACCCTTTACGGCAGGGTTCTCTTTATATTTGTTAATGAGCAGGCTACCGATTTTTCTGAAGGTGATGCCCTTTTTAATTGCAGACTTTGCCACACGCACAGCCTCTTTGTGAGACCGTGAGGAGGTTCTTATCATATACCCTTCGGGAAAATGATGATATTTGACATATTCAATTTTCCTGATAAGGTTATATGCCTTTTGCTGATCCTGCTCGTCCTCTATCTGCACAAGTGAAACCCTTGCGAATTTGCGGTTATCACCGATGCTGTCAAGATCATCACCTATCAGGGTTATACCGTCGCTGACAGGCTCACTCGTCACCAGATTAAAGCCTGTGCCGCCAAGCTCAAAGGCAGTGTCACGCTGCAAAATCACCTGACTGTAGCCCACATCCTGCCACAGCTCATCTGAGCAGGAGAAATCCTTATACGGCAGCTTTTCTGTCAGAAGAGAAACATCTCTGATTAAAGAGTCAAAAAAATTCATTACAGCTTTTTATCCCTTTTCATTTTGTCATAGCGTTTTTTCCACAGCCAGTCATAAACTATTCTCACAAGCTTCATATCAAGGTTAAACCAATAAATTGCAAATGTCAGAATAAACAAGCAAAGTATAACTGCAAGTATAATTAAAACAACGTCCATATCAGTTCACCTTGCTGAGACCTTTCTGTCTTGCGTACTCTGCCGCACCGAGGGCACCCATAAGCTGAGGGTCGGTTTTCAGCTCAACAACCTTGATTTTCAGCACCTTTTCAATAGCAGCCTTAAGACCGTCATTTTTTGCACAGCCACCTGTGAGAGTGATGCTGTCTGTTGCACCTGCTTTTTTAGCCATAACGAAGCATCTTTTTGCAACTGCAAGCTGAATGCCCGCTGCAATTTCATCCATAGGCTTGCCCTCACCAACAAGTGAGATAACTTCACTTTCAGCAAAAACAGTGCACTGTGCCGTGATGGGAATTGTGTTTTTTGCACCAAGAGACAGCTTTGAAAACTCAGGAAGAGTCATTTCAAAAGCATTAGCCATAGCTTCGTAAAATCTGCCCGTACCTGCAGCACATTTATCATTCATAGCAAAGTTTTTAACTGTGCCGTCAGTGTCAATTGAGATACCCTTAACGTCCTGACCGCCAATATCAATAATTGCCTTAACCTCAGGGTTTGTTACATGAACACCCATAGCATGGCAGCTGATTTCTGATATATTTTCATCAGCAAAAGGAACCTTGTTTCTGCCGTAGCCGGTGCCGATAAGATAACTGATATCCTTTGCTGACTCAAGACCTTCAACCTGAGCCACAGCATCACCTAAAGCGATTTCAGCACTTGCCACAGGGTTAATTTTACTTCTGTTGGTAACATTGGCAACCATTTTGCCGTTTTCATCTAAAATAACGCATTTTGTGTAGGTTGAGCCTACATCGCATCCACCGAAATATTTCATAGTTTTAATCTCCTTTACCAAGCTAAATCGTCTTCAAAATCTACAAGTGAGGGATCCAAGGGCTCCTCCTGAAGAACTGTCTGCATATATTTGTTAACCTGCTCACGCATATCTCGTCTTGATATGGTTCTCGGATCCATAAGGTCCTGCTTGACCCAGATGAAGTTGATGTTTCTTTCTCTTGCCTGATCGTCAAATATACCTGTCAGACCGTCCATACCCTTGCAGGAAATCTGGTCATACATAATAACTGTGTCAGCGTTATATTCTTCCACAATTCTCCACAGCTCATCAACAACATGACGGTAACCGCCCTTGGTGTGCTTACGCATTATAGAGCGCTGATAGGTTTTTGCAAGGTCTTTAAGAGACTGCTCTTTATCCTCTGTGTCAATTTCAAGATATGAAATCATTGTTTCCATATCCATAACTACATTCATGCCCCAGCAGTTTTCAAGCCAATTTGCAAAGGATGTGTAGTAGTTTGCAGGACAGCTCCACACAACAGCTCTATGGCGCATTTCCTTTGATACGGGAGTTTTCTTTTCATATGCCTTCATCATTATCTTGTTAACCTTTTCGTCAACCTTGAGGAATTTCTCATTTGAGCCGCCCGAAAGATTGAAATAGAAAATTCTGTAAAGCCAGAAGGCTGCACCTGTCATCTGAGGATAGGGAGTTTTGTTGATATCCCATTTTTGACGCTCATATTCAAGCTGCTTATTATAGTCCTTCATTCTTGAGAAGTAGACATCCCAATCGAATTTCTCACCTGTCTGCTGCTCAATAAACTCAATGAGCGCCTTGATTTCGTCAACAGCATATTCCTGAACATCATCACCGTCATAGCGAAGGGGTACACCAAAACAGTGTGTTGGCAGATTAAGTCTTCTGTCAAGGAAGGATGAATTCATAATCGAACCGTCGCAGGGCATATTTGTGCCTATCATGCAGCAGCCCATTTTCGGATAATCGTCTTCAATTGCAACGCCGGCCTCAGCGCTGGGCAAAGGGCAAACGTCGGCGGGTACACCAAAGCTCTCTGTCACCTCAAGATAAGGCGGTGTGATTTGCTGGTCAACCATTGAAGACAGGAAAATAGGCAATGTCTGCAGCGGCATGGGAATGAGGTTGGGAAAGCCTGTGAAAACCTCGTTAGGTACTATTTCATCCATAAGCACAATCTTTTTTGACAGCTTGTTTCCCGGATTGATTTTTTCATCTGCACGCAGTGAAATATTTATCAGCTTTGTGGTGTGCTTGACTATCATATTATAGTGGAGATGTGCTATGCGAAGATGTGAGCCTCTCAGACCTGCAACATGTCTGTCAACAAAAGACGGTGCCGAAAGATATGATGCCATCCAGCGGTAACGCCAGATGCCCTTCACTGTTGAAACAGGAGCCTTAAGCACCATTTTTATCATATCTTTCCATGTCACAAGCCAGCGATAATAGTCATACATTGTGTCTTTGAAGCCACGCCACTCTCTGTGCTTGAGTATAGCAGTGCGTTCTTTATAAAGATTGCCGTAATTATCCATTTTCTTTTGCCTGCCTCTCTCTTTGTATCTTTTTGATTTCAAGGCTCTCAACAAAAGCCTGCACTCTGGTGCGAAGCTGTCCTGAAGCTGAAGCAGTATACTGTCTGTCAACAGCCGCAGTCGGCACACCGTAGTCGTTACTCATAACATAAGATGCCAGAGCTCTCTCATAGCCCCAATATTCGCAGAATTTAAGCTGCTCATACATAACACCGTCTGCGTGGTACTCCTCAACAAGCTTCTTTACATAGTCACGTCTTTCCTGCACCTTTTCGTGGCTCATATATCTGGGGCACTGACTAGTTCTGAGATAGTGAAGACAAATCTGTGTCAGCACATCCTCGCCCTCTTTGATAACAATTTCCTCTCTGCCGGGCAGTGCACCGAAGCAGTATCTGTCAGCAACAACCAGTGCTCCGCTGTCTTCAATAAGTGAGGTGAAATCAGGGTCATCCATTTCTGAGCCTACAACCACAATTTTTGCTCTGTAGTTCTTTTTGGCATCAGGCTCTCTTGTTTTAAGCTCCTCAGCCGTTTCACGCAGGGCAGGGAGTATAAGTGACTTGGGGCAACAGTATGTAATGAGGCTGAGAATATGATATTCATATCCCGTAATGCGTGGATTGTCTTCCTTACGGTAGTTGCCTATTTCTGTCATAAGTCGGCAGACCTCATTATGCTCCTCAACAGCCTTTAAAAGAGCTTCATCGGAAGTATCAACACCGTAAACCTCACTGAGTTTATCAAGAATTTTCAGTCTTGTCTGCTTGACATAGTGTTTAACTGTGTGCTGCTGAAGTTTAAAAGGCATATCAAGGAATGTAACAAAAAACTTTTCTTCTGCAGCAAGATCAAGAAGCTCAAAATGCTCTGCTGTTCTGTTCATTTCTGAGCAGGTTTCTGAAGCTAAAAAGGCATTAAGGAAATTGTAGCCACCCTCAATGGCTCTTTCGAGTATAGCCTTAGAATAACCGCAAAGGAAATTACTCATATAATAGGTTGCAATGTCCATTGAGCCCGTTCTCGGTGCACGCAGTCTGACCGAAAAGCAGTTGCCGCAGTTGAGCAGAACCTCAGGAATATGATAGCAGGTGTAACCTAAAGCAATGCCGCCGTATGCCTTTGCCTTTTTAACAAGGTCGTTGTTGGCATCCAGCAGAAGTTTTTCAAATTCATAAAGATGTTTAAGATCTTTCATAGCCTTCTCCTTTATAAAATATCAAGTTCTTTAAGAGCCTTTCTTGCACCCTCAACCACATTTGAGTCATCGGGAAGCTTTGTTATATCCTTTCCCTCAATATCATAAATGGCAAGGTTTTTATCGTTTTCAATATATGACAGAACGGGAATACCGTTTGTATTTATATGCTCAATAACACTTGTGTCGGGCAGTCTGTTGACAATGGCACCGATTTTCTTATACATAACCAACTCATCTGCAACACTCTTTATAGTTGAAATAACCTGAGTGCCCTTTTTGCTTGCATCTGTTATAAGCAGAAGGTGTGTTACCTTTTCCATAACTCTGCGGTTAATCTGCTCAACACCCGCTTCACCGTCAATAACCACATAATCAAAATCAGCTGATAAAAGGCTGATAACCTCTTTTAAATAAGAATTGATTTTGCAGTAACAGCCTGCACTTTCGGGTCTGCCGACAGCAATAAAAGCAAACCCGTCTGTTTCAACAAGTGCATCAAATATCTTATATCTTGCATCTCCCAAAAGCTCAACAGCGGCTTTTGTGTTGCCATCCTCAACAGTTGCCACTATTTCTTTTCTGATATCGTCAATTGTTGTTTCAATCTCAATGCCCAGTGCAGTTGAAAGCCCCACTGCCGGGTCAGCGTCAATAGCCAATATCTTCTTATCCGGGTACGCCTGAACTAGCAGCTTGACTATAGCAGCAGAAATTGAGGTTTTGCCGACTCCGCCTTTTCCGGAAAGAGCAATAATTGTTGCATTATTATCCATGCCGTTTTCTCCTTATGTTTTGTTAAATTTTATTATAACAAAGTTTTCAGCATTTTTCAACACAAAGAAAGTAAAATTACGCTCAGCTGACGGGAAGAATATCAAGCTGTTCCAAAAAAGAATTTAACCCCGATCTGCAAAAGCAAATCGGGTTAAACTTTAAGCTTTTATACTTAAATCATTAGAATTTGAACCAGCCGGCAATCATAGCAAAGAAATCTTTAATTGCCTTTACAATTCTCTGAATCAGGCTCATAGACTCGTCAACATCGGGCGCCTCAACGGGAATACCCAGTGCACCGATAAGAAGATATTTATCGGCAACAACTCTGACATAGCCGTTCTCATCGGGTGTCATTGCTTTTCCGTTAACATAGAACGTGAAGGGGTCGCCCACCAGATCTCTGGCTTTTATGATAACTTCTGTTCCGTGCTCAACCTCTAAGTGTGAGTTGCCGTATACGGGGAAGAAGCTTTTTCCGCCGTCAAGTGAAACATTATACCAGCCGATATGCTCTGTTCGGCCGAAAACAATATAATGCTTGGTGTCATAAGCTGAATCTGCATAAACGGTAATCACCACAAATCCGTAAATAGCAGGGTTAGCAGCCGAGCTGATTTTTATCTTAGCCTTACCTGCACCAATAGCTTTTACATTTCCGTCAGCATCAAGCTCAACCACAGAGCTGCCTTCTTCGACAGTATAATTAAGCTTCTTATTTGATGCACTGCCGTTTACATATGCTTCCAGAATTGCTTCTTCGCCTAAAACCATAGTGAAGTCTTTTGGCACCACTATACTTGTTGCTGCACCGGGCATCATAGTCCATCTGCCCACAATAACAACATCGTTATTGATACTAAACTTTCCGTCTGAAATATTAGCATCAGTTGTTGTCCAGCCTGAGAATTCATAACCGATAAATGAAGGTACCGCAGCAACTGTTACCTCTGAGCCTTCTTCATAGGTCTTTTCAGCGGGCAGTTCAGGCACATTTACAGGTATATCACCCTTATATTTATAAGTAACCTTGTAATAATTTATTATCTTTTCCCACTTACCAACGAACTCAACATCATTGTAAATATCAAACTTACCGTCTGCAACTGTTACGTCCTTTGTCTCCCAACCTGTGAAGATATAGCCGTCAAGTGTGGGATTTGCTTCAACTGTAACTGTTGAGCCTTCTTCATAAGTCTTTTCTGTGGGCACTTCGGGAGCATTTGTGGGAACGTTTCCTTCGTACTTATAGGTTACATCATAGTAGTTGACGATCTTTTCCCACTTGCCGACGAACTCAACATCATTGTAAATATCAAACTTACCGTCTGCAACTGTTACGTCCTTTGTCTCCCAACCTGTGAAGATATAGCCGTCAAGTGTGAGGGTTGCTTCAACTGTAACTGTTGTGCCCTCTTCATAGGTCTTTTCTGTGGGTACTTCGGGAGCATTTGCAGGAACTTCGCCTTCGTACTTATAAGTTACATCGTAGTAGTTGATGATCTTTTCCCATGAGCCGACAAAGTGCACATCGTTATAAATGTTAAACTTGCCGTCCTTGATATCAGCATTATCTTTTGTTGACCAACCGGAGAAAATATAGCCTTCTGCTGCAGAATCAGCTTCAACTGTAGCCTCTTCACCGCTGTTATATTTACCGCCATCGGGAGCCTTGACGCTGTCAGGAATAACATCACCGATAAATTCATATGTAACCTTATACATTACAACTGTAATTGTAATTGTCTCTGTAATATCAGGGTTATCCTTTGATGTAACAGTGATTGTAGCTGTACCCTCACCAACCGGCGTAACTTTGCCGTACTCGTCAACCTTCACAACATTTTCATTATCTGAAGTATATTCAAGCTCTTTCACCGAAGCAGTGTCAGGATTAACAGTAACATTAAGCTGAAGCTCTTCGCCTATTGCTATTTCAGTGTCTTCATTCTCAATAACAATATCTTCAACAGGGATATTAACCTTAACTATAATACTGTCTTTCTTTGTGGGCTCATCCTCTGAAGTTACAGTGATTGTGGTTGTGCCATCACCCACGGCTGTGATATTTCCGTTTTCATCAACGGTTACTATGCTGTCATCACCGCTTTCCCAGATGAGCTTCTTATTAGTGGCATCATCGGGATTTACAGTGACATTAAGCTGCTCTGTTTCATTAATATAAAGGATAGTCTTTTCTTTTTCGAGAACTACCTCACTAACAGGCTTTTTAACAGTAACGGTAATTGTATCCTTCTTTGTCGGGTCATCCTTTGAAGACACTGTAATTGTGGTTGTACCCTCACCCACAGCTTTGATGTTGCCGTTATCATCAACGATTACAACATTTTCATCGCCTGATTCATATAAAACATCTTTAATCGTTGCATCTTCAGGATTTACTGTGATTTCAAGCTTAATTTCGTCACTTTCATTAAGAGTGACATTGCCTGTATTAATAACAACACCTGAAACAGGCTTTTTGAAATAGCCGTAAAGAGTAACATCTTTTTCAGGCATTATGAAATCGCCACCGGTAGTTACAACATCCTGTGTTGTCCAACCCACAAATGCATAACCCTGCACTTGCGGTGCGTCACTGACTAAAATATTTTCGCCTGCTTTATATGCTTTTGTCGCAGGTACTTCCGGAGCCTCGGCAGGAACCTCGCCTGTGTACACATAATAAACATTATAAGCTCTTGACCACTCACCTGTGAAAAGAACATCATCAGTTAAAGTAAATTCGCCGTCTGTTACAGTCACATCGTCTGTTGACCAGCCTGAGAAGGTATAGCCATCGGGCACTTCCGGTGCGGCTTCAACAGATACATTTTCGTTCTTTTCATAATATAAGGTATTGGGAGCTTCCACGCCTTCAGGAACATCCCCGGTAAATTCGTATTCAACCTTTAATCTGATTTCAAGGTTTCCTTCAGGCTTTGCCACTGCATAATAAGCTGTTTCCTGAGGATTTTTATCATATTCATCCTTGCCGCCTCTGATAGCATAGCAGCAATTGAAAACGCTTTCGTTAAGGTTGGCTATGGACTCATTTGTCCAACCGCTGCCAATATAGATATTTGTCAGTTCTCCTGCTCTGTAGAACATAAAGTACATTGTGGTGACTTTTGACGTGTCAAAGCTTCTCAGGTCAACTTCCTTAAGGGCAACACAGTTATAGAACATATAAGACATATCCGTGACATTACTTGTGTCCCAGCCGTGAAGGCTGACATACTGAAGCATTTTGCAGTTATAGAATAGATTTTTCATGCTTGTTGCCGATGAGGTATCAAGAGCACCTAAATCAAGAGTTTCAAGAGAGGAACAGTTGCTGAACCAATCTTTAAAGCTTTTTACCTTTCCCGTATGAAAATTTTCCAAACCGCTTACAACCTCAAGCTTCTGAAAAGCGTAAAACATATGAGTTGTGTCTTCGTGAGCCTGAACACCGCCTTCACCGCCGACATATATATCATATCTGTCAGCGCCTGCAGCAACAGTTTCAACTTCATTTTTCTGCGCCCATGCCATAACACTTCCGTCACCGTTATAAGAGACATCCCATGAAGCTACTGTATCAGCTGAAGCAATAGCATTATTGTCAATATAGCCAAGGAAGGTTACAGAATAGACCTTGGAATAGTATGCAACTGCATGGTAATCCCCTGCAGAAGAAACGTTATAGACCTGCATAACAGGGCAATCTTCCTCAGCAGCTGTGGCAAATAAAGCCGTTGGTAACATCGCAAACATCATAAGCACCGACAGCATCAGCGCCAATAATCTTTTGCATTTTGAATTTTTCATAATTATTCTCCTTTTCTCCGGAAACGAATATATTCCCTAATAAAACCAATATAGCATACGCACATATATAAATCAACACAAACCCTCTCGAAGAGTCAGCTTTCACATTAGATTTAAAAAATCATTCAAATTAAGTTAATTAAAAGTTTATCGTGTGCAAAGTAAAACAATACTCACACAAGTCGACTGCAGCAAAAAACGACTTGTCAACCTTATCAAAAATATCATGTAACTATCAAAATTTAAACGCAACTTATGAGAAAAACTTTTTACAAAACGAAATCTTGTAAAGTTTTGTTAAGTTTTTCCTTCCAAAAACGCAAAAAATCACCTGTTCATCTCTGAACAGGTGATATGCTTAAAAGGCTGAAAACCCTTTATTTATTTAATCATTTGCTAGCTTCTTCAATTGCAACAGCACAAGCAACAGTAGCACCAACCATGGGGTTGTTACCCATACCGATAAGTCCCATCATTTCAACGTGTGCGGGAACTGATGATGAACCTGCAAACTGTGCGTCTGAGTGCATTCTGCCCATTGTGTCTGTCATACCGTAGGAAGCAGGGCCTGCTGCCATGTTGTCGGGATGAAGAGTACGGCCTGTACCGCCGCCTGAAGCAACTGAGAAGTAACCAACGCCGTTTTCTACGCACCACTTCTTATAGGTACCTGCAACGGGATGCTGGAAACGTGTGGGGTTAGTTGAGTTACCTGTGATGGAAACACCAACATTTTCGAGCTTCATGATAGCAACGCCTTCGGGTACATTGTCTGCACCGTAGCAACGAACCTTAGCTCTGTCACCCTCTGAGTAAGCTGTTTCGTTAACAACCTTAACTGTTTCTGAATAGGGATCAAATTCAGTCTGAACATATGTGAAGCCGTTGATTCTTGAAATGATCATAGCAGCGTCCTTACCGAGACCGTTAAGGATAACACGGAGGGGCTGAACTCTTACCTTGTTTGCGTTAAGAGCAATTTTGATAGCGCCTTCAGCAGCAGCGAAGCTTTCGTGACCTGCAAGGAAGCAGA
>JAFTLT010000001.1 GCA_017452785.1 Clostridia bacterium
GTTATTCCCCTGTTAGGGGAAATGTCTGCAAAGCAGACAAAAGGGTGCCCGTTTACGGAGTAAAAGCTGGCAAAACCTTCAGGTTTTGACTGAGGGGTTCTTGTCGCACGGAACAAAAGTATGAGCCCCAGCGGCTTGAGCTGAAAGAGTAAATTATTAGTAGCCAACTAAATATAACAGCTTATACACCTTAAAATAAAAACATCCGCCTATTCCTTCTACGGGGCTAATGGCCTTCCCCTTTTGAAGGGGAAGGTGTCACGCAGTGACGGATGAGGTTATAATTGCACCATAGGTGCTGCATAACTCGCCGAAAGGCGAATAAAACTGGCGTTGTGTCCTTACGAACACAACGCCAAGGGATAGGGATAATTTTTATTTAGCCAGTGCGCCGATTTCAAGCATAAATCCGCCAATCTGTGCACCGAATTCAGGACCGCCATCCATAACAAGACGGCCTGCCTTTGTAGCCTCAAGCATATCGTCAATACTCATAAGAATACCGAGCGCACTGTCGAGGTTGTTGAAACGAAGTGTGAAGAAAGGCATTGCTCTCTTGTATTCACCACGACCTGCACGGGACTTACCTGCCTTAATACGGATAAAGGCAGAAACCTGAGGATAGTTATCAACGGCAAAAGCATAAACACGGTCGGGGCTCTTTGATGTCCAGTCCCTGATTTCGGGATGACCCATCTTGTTGAGCTGGCTGATACCGCTGGAAAGAATATAGAAGTAGCACTTTACAAGAAGCTCCTTTGTCTCTTCATCCTTCGGGGGCTCAGTTGCACCTAAGAGGCTTGCCATTTTAAGAAGTACCATAACGAATGATACGAGAACACCTGCTTTTTTAAGACCCTTTATCTTGGGGATGCCTGCCGGAGTAATGTTACCCTTGAAGAAATCGTTGAGAGCTTCCATGCTCTTGAATTCAAGTTCAATTTCAGGATCCACTGTAAGACAGGTATGAACTTCCCATTCACCCTTATCTACAATGAAGTGCATACCCTGCTTGCCTGCCTCACATTCGGGGTCAAGGCAGCTGACCTGAATTACAGCCTGAACATTTTCAAACTTCTTCTTAAGAGAAGGCACATCATTTGCGATAACCTTTACAAGCGGCAAAGCTGCATTAAGGAATATTTTGTTTGAATATAAGGCTTCTTTTGTGTGAGCCATAATCTTTGCCTCCTTGTATTGATTAGAATTCGTCGTCCCAGTTGTCGTCTTCTTCAAAGTCTGCATTCATGGTTTCACGAACTGCAGCAATGATACCGTTAGCGTCGATGCCGGCATCTGACATAATGTCTTCGTGAAGACCGATCATTGCAAAGCTCTTGTGACCGAGCATCTTGAATGCACAGCCCTTGCCGTACTGAGCCATAACTTCAGCAACTGCTGAGCCGAGGCCGCCTGTAACAAGGTGATCTTCAACTGTAACGATTCTTCTTGTGTCGGAAATTGCTTTCTGAATAGCCTCAACATCAATGGGGCTGATTGTGTGCATGTTAAGCACACGAACGCTGAGACCATCTGAATTCTTGAGGAACTTAGCAGCCTCACGAGCCTGGAATACACAGGAGCCGCAAGCGATAACTGTGATATCTGAACCTTCGTGAACTTCTACTGCCTTACCTACTTCAAAGCCATAATCCTGATTGTCATAAAGAACACGGTCAAAGCCACGGTTGATACGGATGTAATAGGGACCGAAGTTTTCGTATGCTGCATTAACAGCGTTTGCTGTTTCAAAGCCGTCAGCAGGAACGATAACAGTGAGGTTGGGCATTGCTCTTGTGATTGCAAGGTCAGTGATAGCATGGTGAGTTGAACCTGCCTGACCGAAGGAGGTACCTGAATGAGTAGCAATAATCTTAGCGTTTACATTCTGATAGCAAATGTCTGTGTGAAGCTGGTCACAAGCACGCATTGATGTGAAAGCAGAGAAACCTGAAAGGAAAGGAACCATACCTGCTCTTGCCATACCTGCGGCAACACCGAACATATCCTGTTCTGCTATACCAACGTTGATAACTCTTTCAGGGCAAACCTTAAGAACGTCGCCGAGCTTTGTTGATTTTGCAAGGTCAGCTGTGATCGCAACAACCTTGGGGTCTTTTAAAATAATGTCAGCAAGAGCCTTGCCGTAAATTTCAGCTGTGGAAAGTTCAGTCTGGTCAACTGCTGTATAAACAAATCCGCCTGCCATAATTATTTGCCCTCCTTTTCTGCACGAGCACAGCGCTCTTTATAGTCCTGTTCAAGTTCTTTGTTGAACTGTTCAAAGCGTGCGTCGTCAATTGCACCGTAGTGCCATGTGTAATCGCCTTCGATTGACTTGATACCGGCGCCCTTCTTTGTGTCCATAAGGATACATGTGGGTGCGCAGGGCTCTTTTGATCTTTCAATAGCAACATCAATAGCATTGCAGAGCTCACCGATATTGTTACCGTCAACAACGATTGTGTTAAAGCCGAATGCTGTCATCTTGTCAGCAAGGGGTTCAAGCTTCATAACGTCCTCTGTGTTACCGTCAATCATGTTGTGGTTTCTGTCGATAAATACGATACAGTTGGAAAGGTTATAGTGATTGATTGTCATAAAGCCTTCCCAGCATGAGCCTTCACCGAGTTCGCCGTCACCGGTAACAACATATGTAAGATAATTCTTACCGAGAAGTCTTGCTGCAAGAGCAGTACCTGCTGCGATTGAGGGACCGTGACCGAGTGAGCCTGTTGAAGCGTCAACACCTACAACCTTGTTTGAGTCGAGGTGCATACCCATCTTTGAACCTGAAAGGTTAAAGCTCTTGAGCATTTCAACTTCGTTAAAGCCCTTGTCGCAAAGAACGGGAGCATAAGCAATAGCTGCATGACCCTTTGAAAGGATAAAACGGTCTCTGTCTTCCCACTTGGGATCTTCAACCTTGATGTTGAGATATTTGTGATAAAGAACGGTAAGAAGATCCATAACGCTCATACCGCCGCCGAAATGTCCGCTGCCTGCCCATACTGTTGTCTGAACAGTAAGTTTACGAAGCTCGTAAGCCTTTTTTTCAAGAGCAAGCCATTCGCTTTTTGAAAGTGGCATAATATTTTCCTCCATATTTTAAATATTATTTTCAATGTCCGTTCCGGGCATTAGTTACATTTTATCAGCCAAAGATGTGGGGGTTGTTCTTAGCAACAACACCGAATGCCTCTTCAGCAACTTCAATTGTGTGCTTGATATCCTTGTTTGAAAGAGCAGCATTGATGAAGTGGTTGTGATGGCTTGTGAAGAAGATACCTCTTGAAACCATTTCAGCAACCCATTGCTGATGAAGAACAAGGCTGTCATCGTTAGCAATTCTCAGATAGAACAGAGCGGGAGCACCTGAAACTACAAGATCAAAGCCGTGTTCCTTACCTGCAGCCACGAGACCCTGAGTGAGCTTTTCGCCCTTTTCCTTAAACATCTTGGGAGTATCAAGCTCTTTCATCTTGTTGATGTTTGCAATACAAGCTGCAAAGGGAACTGCTGAAAGCCAATAGGAGCCTGTGTATGAAAGAGCACTCATCGAGCTCTTGAGGAAATCCTTACCGCAGATAGCTGACATGTTATAGCCGTTAGCAAGTGCCTTACAGAAGCAGATCATATCAGCCTCAAAGCCGAAGAAGTGGTCTGAGCCTGCAAGGTCAAGACGGAAGCCTGCACGTACGTCGTCAATGATAAGAACGATGTCGTTGTCTGTGCAGATTTTTCTTACCTGCTGCCAGAAGCCCTTTTCGGGGAATGCGTTATCGTGGAAGTTGCCGTGGTCATAGGGCTGAGCTATGATACAAGCAATCTGATTCTTGTTTTCTTCAATTGTCTTTTCAAGCAGGGGAATATCATTCCAAGGGAGCATGATGTTGTTTGCAACATCCTCAGGAAGTACGCCCGGATAGTCAATCTTCTGACACCAGGGTGAAACACCGTGATAGTAACCCTTGAACATAATAACCTTCTTGCGGTGTGTGTATGCTCTTGCGCACATGATAGCACCCTGAGTAGCATCGTTACCGTTCTTAGCAAAGAATGCCCAGTCAGCTGTTGCAACTGTGTCAACAAGAAGCTCAGCACATTCAACCATAACCTTGCCGGGCTGTGTTGTGCAGTTACCGAGAGCTGTCTGCTTTGCAGCTGCAGCATCAACGTCGGGGTCACAGTAACCGAGTACGTTAGGGCCGTATGCACACATGTAGTCAATAAACTTGTTGCCGTCTACGTCCCAGATATATGTACCCTTTGCCTTTTCAGCAAACATGGGCCACTTGCTTACAGGAATAAACTGACCTTCTGCAGGGCCAAGGTGACCGTAGATACCTGAAGGTATAACTTTTGTTGCTCTGTTAAAGAGCTCTGTGCTTTTGTCATAATTATAAACGGGAAAACTCATTTCTTATACCTCCTTATGCAAGATAGAGTGCAACTCTGTCAAGAATTCTGTTTACGTTATCGATCATGCTTACAAGACCGAACATGCCAATTTTGCCTTCACCTATGCAGGCAACTGCGTTAACCTTGCCGTCAAAAAGGTCTCTTGCAAGACGGATGTCATTAAATTCCATCTTTGAGCGGAAGGTTTCGGGCTTTTCCTTAATTGTAACCATGTGGTGGTCTTTAACTCTGATACCTGCGCTTACGCAGTCTTTAATTGAAACCTCGATGATACCGTCATCAATAAGGCTTGCACTGAATGTGCCGATTGCATCGTTGTTGCCGATTTGTGAAAGAGCAACAGTGATAACATAAAACATAAGCTTTGTGCTGATTTCAAAGAATCTGTCATCCTTAAGGTCTTCTTCGCTGGGTCTGAGGTAAGCTGAAAGCTTATCTGTCAGCGGTGTGAACTTCTTAAGCAGGAAGCCTATCTTTGAAAAACCCTTGCAGGGAATGGGAGTAACGGTACCGTCAATAAGACCGTTAAACTTTTCGCATGATGAGAAGGGGAGAAGTACGTCACAGTTTTCGATACCCTGTTCCATTCTGCATCTGCCGTTTTTGAATGTGATTGTTGCACTGGGACCGTCTGTAACTGCAAGACCTACAGAAACAGGCTTCTTAGTCTTAACAAGTGCACTGGCTTCGCTGTCAAGCTCGCAGAGATTTTCAAGCGTGCCGAGGATAGCATACATGTTGATATATGCTAAAGTTTTTGCATCTGTCATGGATATTTCCTCCTTTTTGTGAGCAGCTGCTCACCGTTATATGTGACAGCCCTCAAGTTATACGCTAATATTTTAACAAAATTGAGACTTTATGTCAATGCTTATAAGTGTTTATACATAAAATTTTATAATTTTTTCTTTTTATATTGTTGTTTATAACGATATAACGCATTGTTCACTGAGGTATGAGGATGAAAACAAACATCCGCCCTTTCCTGTTATAGTCAAGACGGATAAAATTGTTTTCTTTTATTAATGAATTGCCTTTGGCATGAATTGGCTAATGCCATGAATTGACCCGTTGGGTCATTGAATAAACCCACCCAAATAACTAAGAGAAACATCTCATAGCGGCTACGACTGTCGAAGTAGATAGTGCTTGAAGCAGGACCAACAAAAAGAGAGAGAGCAGACTTTGGAAACAGCAGAAAGTAGCGGTATCCATTGAGAAAACCAGTTTTAAACAGACCTGCTCGGAAAAGACTCGTTTAATAAGCAGAGAGTAGAAATCTAAAAATTACCGATATGCACCGACTTGCTTCTTTGAAAAGGCGGCAGAAACGGTGAAGAATAAAAAACTATTACAATCTGAAGCGGTAATTTTTTGTACTTTCGGCTTACAGGCACTAAAGAGGGCGCTTTGGTTACTTTTCGCTTAACTGTGAAAAGTAACGCCCGTCCGGAGAGGACAGTAGAAACTTATTTCATCTCAAAAAGGGAACCTAAGCTGCACTGACTTCCCAAATCAAGATGAGGGCAACAAAACATCCGCCTGTTCCTTTTACGGTCAAGACGGATGAGGGTATCAATAAATGGCTCTTTCACTGAACAATGTCATTAACCTAAGGCGATTACTTGTTTTATTGGGGATATTTGTACTACACAAGTTGCCTTAAGTATAAGGGTTAGTTGTTACTGCGGCCATAATTTTATAATTTTCTGCCCTCGCCGGGCAGGCGTTACTTTCTTGAAAGAAAGTAACCAAAGAACTTTACCCCTTTCTTCTCTGAATGTTAAAACGGCTCCGTTCCTTTCGGAACAGAGCCGTCAATTATTCAGTTAACCTTTCGGTTCAACCTCTGCAACAAATCAATATCTGCTGTCAGGACAGTCACAGCAAATGTATCTGCCTGCGAAGAACTTGATAATGTTGTGGAAGAATCTGAAGAGGATACCCCAGAAGTTGCTTCTGTGGCAACCGCATGAGCAAGTCTGAGTGCTTTCGCCTTCAAGTGTGGGAAGTGTGCTGTCAGTAATATCACCCTTATCGTTAACTGTGATGTTACCGCTGTAACCACCCTCACGGCCGGGAATTTCAAGAACTCTTACATAGTATTCGCCTGCTTCTTCAACATAGAATGTTGCAACACCCTCTGTGTTTGTCAGGTTAGGACCGTAAATCTTGCCTGATTCGTTGTGTGTAATTTCAACCTTAGCACCGTGATATGCCTTGCCTGCGCTATCCTTAACAGTGATTGTTACTACGATGTACTGCTTAACAGGAAGAACTTCCTCAACAACATCGCCGCAACGCTGACAAGTCTTAACTGCAAGACCCTCTTCCTTGAAGGTGGGTTCCTTAACAGTCTTTGATGTGTAGTTGTGACCCTGTGCACTGATGTTACCTGTGATGTAGTAGTAGCCGCAATCTGCGCAAGTGTACTTATATCCGCCTGACTCTGTGCATGTTGCTTCTGATGCTACTGCGTCTGCTGTGTTTACAACACCGTCGTTGTTTGCATCAAAGTCATGTTCAATTGCATCGTACTCAGGACGTACAAGAACATTAGCTGTTACACCCTTTGAAAGGTCTGTATCCCAGCCGGCAAATACATAATGTACCTTTGAGTCTGACTCAGGGATACCGAATACATCTGCATCAAATGTATATGCTGTTATATCGTTGCCATCCTTATCGGTCTTAGCGCCGTAAGCAATACCTGAGTAGGTCTTCTTAGCTTCGCTGCCGTCAGGAGTAACGAGAGTTGATGTTGCATATGTTACTGAGAAGGTGCGTGTCTTTGCTGTGTAAGCTGCTACATAAGTTACGTTTGCTGTTGCAGCGGGGAGCTCATCAGAAGCCATGGGCTCGTCGCCTTCACTTACAATCCAGCCTGCAAATGTGTATTCGTACTGCTCGTCTGATGCTCTTGAAGCAAGCTTAGCAGCTTCTGCAGCCTGCTCAGCAAATTTGTTGTTAACCTTAACTGTTACTGTGCCGAGTCTTCTGCCGTTATAGTCTTCAAACTTGATTGTGTAAGAAGCATCTGCTTCGCTGAGGAGTTCCTTACAAACTGTGCAGTGGATTTCGTTCTTACCTGTCTCTTCGTTATAAACAGGATCGCCGGGTGTATGATCCTTAGCTTCTTCTGTAATTTCTGTCCATACATGACCGCAATCTGCACAAGTGTATTCTGTGATTTCGGGAAGTGTACATGTAGCCTTCTGCTTAACTGTACCGCTTTCGCCCTTATCGTGAGCTTCTTCAGTGTAAACAGCATAAACTGTTGTCTTTTCAGTGATATCTGTCAGCTTAGCTTCTGTTCTGCCGTCAGTTGATGTGTACCAGCCCTTGAAGGTGTAGTGATAATCAGCATCGCTTGCCTTTGCGGGTGTACCCTCGCTGGGAGCAGCTGTGCCGCCTGCTGTTACAGTTTCAGTGTCAAATACAACACCGTCACTCATAAAGATAACTGTGTATTCCTTAGCTTCAGCCTTGAATGCAGCCTGATATGTTCCGTCGCCTGCAATCTTACCGTCATACTTAACCTTGTTGGTACCCTTAGTATACCAGCCGTCAAATGTGAATGTGTAATAATCTGTTTCAGCAAATGTGGGAACTTCTTCAGGAGCTCTTTCGTCGCCGATAGCACCCATAAGTGACTTGAATTCCTTATAGTCGCTGTATGCTTCAGCAACTGTATCTGTTGCGGGTGTATACTTAGCGGGAACCTCGAAGTCTACTGTGTAGAAGATATCCTTCTCCTTGAACTTAGCATAGAGAGTGATGTCTTCTTCAGGCATTTCCATGGGAAGTGTATACTTCTTATCATAGTTGCCCTCTGCATCCTTAGTGTACCAGCCGTCGAAGACATACTTAACCTTGCCGTCAGCACTGTCAAGCTTCTTCTGTTCGGGGATCTTAGCACCGTCAACTGTTACGCCGGGAAGATCCTTATATTCTGTCTCTGTTTCCTTGTCAACCTTTGAAACTTCGCCTGTTGTTTCATCTGTTACTTCTTCAACAGTTACACCGATGAATGTGATTGAATACTCAGTAAGAGCGTCAATATACTTGGTTTCGCCGTCGGCGCCGCAGACGCCGCAGACATACTTGATGTAGCCCTCAACGCCAACTTCGGGAGTTGCATATGAACCAACTACCCATGTGTGAACGGGTCTGTCATAGATATATCTTACTACATCATCACCGTTTTCGTCCTTGATAGTTTCAGGACATACTGAGCAGTAATTTGTTTCAATGCCATAGTAAGCCTTACCGTCAGCATCTGTGCCGATTTCCTTACATGTTGCTTCTGTTGTTACAATCCACTTAACATCAGCTATGTGACCTGTGGGAGCATAATCTGCATTATACTTTTCAGCATTTTCGTCAGCGCCCTGATATACAATAACAGTTTCATTACAGATACGGCAAAGCTGTGTTACCTGACCGGCCTGAGTACAAGTCGGCTTAACAATCTGAGGCTTATAGAAGCTGTGTGCGCCGTCTTCTGCGGGAATTGTTTCCTGCTTTGTTGCACCGCATACTGAGCAAGTGAAGTTCTTAACACCTTCTGTCTGACATGTTGCAGCCTTAGCAACTACGCCTGCATTCCAAGCGTGACCCTTAGCAGCTTCTATGAGTTCACCTGTTGCAGTATATTCATTTCTTTCCGGTTCCATATCACATCTGTTACATGTGGTTATTGTGTAACCGTTTTCAGTACATGTAGCGTTTGTGAGAACTGTATTTAAGTCGTGGCCGAGAGGATCAACATCTTCTCTGTTAAAGTCAGCACCGCAGCTTAAGCATCTCTGTGATGTGAAGCCTGCGTCAAGACATGTTGCTGCTTCGTTATAGTCAGCAAGTGTGTGTGACTTAAGAACTGTGAAGAACAGGTTAGTCTTGTTGCCTGCCTTATCGGTTACAACGATCTGATGTGTACCTTCGCCAATCTTATACTGATGGTCAGCAGTCTCTTCAGTGATAACAACACCGTCAACAGTAACTGTGTAATCTGTATCTTCAGTTACTGTAATAACTGCCTGCTCGCAATATGTGTTTTCAGCTGCATTATAGCTACCTGAAACTGTGGTTGCGGGCTTAGTTGCATCATATACGAACTCAGCTGTTCTGATATAGCTGATGTTGCCTGCCTTATCGGTTACTTCTGCATAAGCGATATACTTTTCACCGTCTGTCAGATTTTCGTCTCTGAGCTTAACAGTGTAGTTAGCATTATAATCCTTATACATTGCGGGAACCTTAGCCCAACCGCCGTAGTTCATGATAAGAAGCTTTTGGATTGTTGGCCAATCGTACACTACCTTACCGTCAGCACTAAATCTCATTTCGAGGTCAGCCTGAGTGTAAACTGTGTCAGCTGAAGCAACGAGCATAGCGATCTGCTTCACGCCGATGCCCTTACCTGTTGTGTTGTAATCAGCGATTACATTGCCCTTATCTGAAGTTGTGATGATAAAGTCAGTGTTGGGGTTAGCGTAAACAATATTTGTGTCTGCCTCTGCAGCAGCAAAGTCTGACCAGTTAGCTGTGCCGATATAAGCTGTTGCGCCGGGCTTAACTTCATCAGTGAGTGCGGGAATTACGCAGCCTGTGCGTTCTGTTGTTTCGGTCTTTTCCTTATTACATGCACACCAATAGCGCTTGAGACCTTCACCTGTTGTTGCTGCCACTTCTGTGCCGTCATAGTCTGTGAATGCAGGCATGGGATATGTGGGAAGAGTAACAACCTCGCTGAGAGTATATTCATGCTCACCTTCTGTAAAGTTAGCAAAAATTGCAGTGTCAGCCTTGATTTCAGCGTTTTCAATATCAAACTCTGTTCCGCCGACTCTGTCAGTTGTCCACTTGTCAAAGCCGTTATGCTTTGTCTCGTCAACATAACCTGCAACGGGGTCTGAAACAAGGTCTGCTATCTTAGCACCGTCTTTTACTGTTAATGTGTAGGTGTTAGTGCCGTCATTTACAGTTACTTTATATGTCTTTTCTGTCAGAGCATATGTTGCATAGAACTTCATATCCTCTGTGATCTGCATGTTACGAACGAAGGGCTGTGCCTCGCCGTTTGCATCCTTATAGTACCAACCTGCAAATACATAGTTCTGACCTGCAGGAGCATCTGTGGGAACTGTAAGTGTTACTGAGGGAGTATGCATCTTATCATTATAAACATACTTGCTTGTTGCAACGGGAAGACTTACGCCGTCGTTCATTGCAGCCTCGTCGTTATACCATTCAACATTATAATAGATATACACGGGCTTATACTGAGCAATAAATGTCAGTGTGCTGTCGGGCTCGCCGCCTTCGCATACATCGGGTACTTTCTTGTCCCAACCAAGGAACTGGTATGTGTATGTTTCGTCAGCAGCTCTTGCTGCCTCACTTTCAGCCTGAGCCTTGATTTCGCCAAGTGCATCACCAAGATGGAATGTGCCTTCTTCAAGCACTGTGCCGTCCCAGTTCTTAAATACGAAATTATAGTTGTAAAGTGAATAGATAAACTGAGGATAAAGTGTAACGTCACTCTTAACCTCTGTTTCACCGGGAACATACTTGTTACCGTTTGTCTTTGTTTCGTCGGTCTGCTCCTCGTCGAACCAGCCTGCAAACTCATATGTACCGAATTCAGTCTTTTCTTTTGAGGGAACATAAAGCTCTTCTGTTACATTGCCTTCAGCATCTATAACCTCATATGTCCATCTGTCAAGAACTGTACCGTCAATTCTTCTGAATGACTTTGTTTTTTCGCCGTCAACATATGTTACTGTGCGGAAAGGAACACCGTCTTCATAAACAGCTGTGAATGTTACGTGGCTTGCGGGAGCGTAACCTGCAAGCTGTGATGTTGTGTATGTGTTACCGTCTGAGCACTTCCACTTACCGCTGAAGTATAACTCCTGAGTGCCGTCATCATATTTATCTGCAGGTGCAAGCTTGTCAATAAAGCTACTCTCTACCTCATAGCCTTCATAAACCTCTGCAGTCTTTGTTACGATCTCGCCTGCTTCGTTTCTGTATTCATAGTTTACATTATAGGGCTTAACAACACCGTTGTCATAAACAGCAACATATGCTGTTGCTCCTTCACAGACTTCTTCACCTAAAACGATGTCAACACCGTTTTCCTGCCAGCCGAGAAGTGTAAACTCAAGACCGAATGCAGCGTATACTGAGGGAACCTCTTCAGGAATTTCGATTACCTGACCGTACTTGTATTCAACCTTCTTTTCAACATAGGTACCTGTTGCATCAGCATAAATGAACATAACCTCAAAGGGCTTTGCATGGCGTCTGAATACAGGATAGTATGTGGCATCGCCTCTTACAACAAACTCTTCAGTAGTATATATGGGGTTGCCTGCTAAATCGTAATCAGCATCCTCAAGCATAACGTGATATGTCTTATCTGTCGAGGGCTTATCAGCTGACCAGCCTTCAAATGTGTAGCTGTAGTCAGTTGCAAATGTGTTGATTGCGTTTACTGCTGTGTCAGCGGGAACTGCAGCAACATCTCTGTAATTATAGTCCTTTGTGTAAGCAGCAAAAGTGTTGCCGTTACTGTTATAGAATGTAACTCTGTGTGTCTTATCAAATACTGCATCCTCATAAAGGGGAGTAAGGATAAGATCCTTTGTGAATGTGTAACCATCCGGGGTTATAACTGTACCGTCGATGTTTTCCCAGTTACCTGTCCATGCACCGTATGAGAAAGCACCGTTTACATAGCCGTCTTCATTTGCAGGTGTGGGCCATGTGATGTCACCGTTTGTGTCACCGGCCTTAAGGTTGTATGAATCAAGGAAAGTACCGTCAATGTCATAGAACTTAACAGTAATATCGTGTGCAAGCCACCAAGCATAATACTTCTTGTCGCCTGTGGTGATACTGTCGGTTCTGTAGTTCCACTGAGTACCTGCATCAGTGTAAAGAGCCTTGTCTGCATCGTCAAGGTTAAAATACTTATCGCTGTCTATGGGAGGAGCGAATGATGCCTCTGATGAGAAAGCCTGACCCTTTGCACCTGTTGCGTCGGGCTGGGGAGTTGTCCAGAAACCGTAGAATGTGAAACCGTCTAACTCTGCATCGATAGGCAAAATAGCTGACTTCTGGTTATATGCAAGATAGTTGGGAACATTAATAATTGCATCAGGTACACCGTCGTTATTGCTGTCCCAAGGGTATGTTTGGGTTACATCGGTGGTCTTGTCTTCCATTATAATAGAAACATTACCCTTATTCTTGCCGTCTTCTTTAACATTAGCGTCAAAATACCAGTCATAGCCGGGGTATGTGAAATGAAGTGTTTGAGAACCTGTTGCAGTTCCGTCAGCCTCATTAATCTGAGCAACAAGATAATAATCCTTATTAAAGCCCGATTTAAGAGAATAAATTTCCTGCATTGCAGAGCTAACCTTAACAGTTGCACTTGTAAGAGCTGAGTTGGGTTCCCACCAGAAGCCTGTCTCTTTGTCACTCATGTCCTCTGTACCTTCTGAAGACTGAGACAGGTAATAGTTAGGTGCCTGATACCAATAAACATCATACTGGTCAACAGCTTTTGCTGTAAATGTTTTGCTTACAACAGTTTCTGTGTCAGTTATATCGGGAATAGTGATATTGGTTGTACCGCCGAGACCTTCCATTTTAACCGGCTTCGGATATGAAATTTCACTTATGTTAATATAGTGATCACCTGATTTATTACCATCAATTACGAATGATTTGCTCATATAGTCATGGTCAACTTCCGAATCATTTACGAAGATAGAAACGCTTCCGACTGTACAGTTTCTACCTAAGCCGATATCATACCATAAATGCACCTGCGACGGGAATCCGGTAAATGTGCCATCAAAAACAGTCGTTGTTCCGGTAATATTAAGCTGTCCATCTGCAGCAACCTGTTGAGCTGAGGTTGTGGCATCACCGGTACCGTTGTTACCCTTATAAGTAACATCAACCTTAAAGTTGTTATCACCATTATGCCAACTGTTAGTAATATTAAGCTTAACTACAACATGATAAGATGTTCCGGCAGCCTCCGCCTCAGTGGGAGCTACCCATACCCAACAGGACAGTACCATAAGCACTGCCATTATGAGTGATAATGATTTTTTAATTTTGTTTTTCATTAAGATTTCCTCCTTAATAAAAATTAACCTTTTTTATTTCATAATACGGCAAAAGCCGTTAAAACGAAACTTGTCGTGCCTTTTACCCTTAAAAATCACGCCTGCACGGTCCCTGACCTGACCGTTTTTTGCACGCACTGACCCCTTGAGGGTATAAAGAGTCACTATTAGTTAGTATCAGTATATCATTTCAAAATCAATAAAGTCAATGGCAAAATGCAAAAACCTTAAATATTTTTTAAAAATTGTTTTATATCACAAAAAGCAGTCCCTTTTTTTGTCAATTTTGCCGTGACTGATAAATAAAACAAAAGGGGACGGGGGTATTCGTGCACCGAGCACAAATACCTCCGTCCCCTTGGTCTGCAATTACCAATTACTAATTAACCTCAGAACTCCATCTTCTTCTCAATATATGAAACAAGCTCTTCAATCTTAATTCTCTCCTGCTTCATTGTGTCTCTCTCACGAACTGTTACACAGCCGTCTTCAGCACTCTCAAAGTCATAAGTAATGCAGAAGGGTGTGCCGATTTCGTCCTGACGGCGATAACGCTTACCGATTGAACCTGCATCGTCATACTCAACCATAAACTTCTTCTGAAGTGCGTGGAACACCTCTGTTGCACCGTCATTCAGCTTCTTTGAAAGAGGAAGAACTGCAGCCTTGATAGGTGCAAGTGCAGGGTGGAAGTGAAGCACAACTCTCGTGTCGTTCTTTTCTGCGTCAACAACCTCCTCGTCATAAGCCTCTGTCATGACTGCAAGGAAAAGTCTCTCAACACCCAGTGACGGCTCAATAACATAAGGAATATATCTTTCATTTGTTGTGGGATCGAAATAGTCAAGTGTCTTGCCTGAAACATTGGTGTGCTGTGTCAGGTCATAGTCTGTTCTGTCAGCTACACCCCAGAGCTCACCCCAACCGAAAGGGAAAAGGTACTCGAAGTCTGTGGTAGCTTTTGAATAGAAGCAAAGCTCTTCGGCATCGTGGTCACGAAGTCTCACGTTTTCAGCCTTGAGACCGATGCTGTAAAGCCAGTCACGGCAATAGCTTCTCCAATAATCAAACCATTCAAGGTCTGTGCCGGGCTTGCAGAAGAATTCGAGCTCCATCTGTTCAAATTCACGCACACGGAAAATAAAGTTACCCGGTGTTATTTCGTTGCGGAATGACTTACCGATCTGTGCAACACCGAAAGGAATCTTTCTTCTTGTGGTACGCTGAATGTTTGCGAAGTTAACGAAAATACCCTGTGCTGTTTCAGGTCTGAGATAAAGCTCATTTTTGCTGTCCTCAGTTACACCCTGGAATGTCTTGAACATAAGGTTAAACTGACGGATATCAGTGAAGTTGTGCTTTCCGCAATCGGGGCAGGGAATAGCCTTTTCCTTTATATATGCTGTCATTTCTTCGTTTGACCATCCTGCTACGTTGGTACCGTCGAAGTCTTCGATAAGATTGTCGGCTCTGTGTCTTGTCTTACATTCCTTACAGTCCATAAGAGGGTCAGAGAAGCCGCCAAGATGTCCTGATGCAACCCAAGTCTGAGGGTTCATAAGAATAGCTGAGTCAAGACCTACGTTATAGGGGTTTTCCTGAACGAATTTCTTGAGCCATGCCTTTTTAATGTTGCTCTTGAGCTCTGCACCGAGAGGGCCGTAGTCCCATGTGTTTGCAAGACCGCCGTAAATTTCACTGCCTGCATAAACAAAGCCTCTGCCCTTGCAGAGAGCAACGAGTTTTTCCATTGTTTTTTCTGTGTTTTTGAGCATTGCCATTAGCTCCTTTCAATTATGTTAATTGCTTATCATTTTCTTTTCTATTAATAATAATATAAAATGAGCGACCTTGTCAAGTGAAAAGCCTTTTTAATTCTCTCTTTTAACCAAAATTGATAAAAAAGAGGAAAAACCCTTGCAATAAGAAGTGTTTTTTTGTTTAATATAAATGCTACTACTTTTTTAAGGAGCTTTTATGAAAACAGATCTTGAAAAAATCAGAGCTTTGCTCACAGCTGATGAAGATATTATAATAGAAACAGTGGCCGTCACTGCCTCAACGAATGAGGATATTAAAGCCAAAGCCAAGGCAGGTGCCCCCGAAATATCTCTGCTTATTGCCGATAAACAGACTAAAGGCAAAGGCTCAAAGGGCAGGTCTTTTTTTTCACCTGATAGCACAGGCTGCTATATGAGCTTTCTTCTTCGTCCCAAGCTAAGACCTGAGGAATGCACTCTGCTTACAAGCATTGCCGCAGTGGCAACAGCCGAAGCCATTGAAAAGGTTACGAATAAAGCTGCCGACATCAAATGGGTCAACGATATCTATATGGGCGGCAAAAAAGTTGCAGGCATCCTAACTGAGGGTGCAATCATAAATAAAGATGAAATAAGCTACGCAGTTGTGGGCATAGGCATTAATCTCACTGTACCCGAAGAAGGCTTCCCTGAGGAAATAAAAAATATCGCCGGCACGCTGGGCACAGCCGAAATAAAAAATGAGCTCATTGCCGAAATAATAAACCGATTTGTTTATTACTACCGCAAGCTGCCCGATAACAGCTATATCCAAGCCTACCGCAAAAGACTCTTTTTCCTCGGCAAAGAAATAACAGTTATCCAAGGTGACAACTCTTTTTCAGCCAAAGCAATTGATATTGATGCAATGTGCCGCCTGCGAGTGAGTACTCACGAAGGAGAAAAGCTCCTTTCAGCAGGCGAAATCAGCATAAAACTATAGCAGTGACGTATGAGTATGAAAGCAAAACATCCGCCTATTACCATTACGGTCAAGACGGATGAAATTGTTTTTCTTTTTTAATGAATTGCCTTCGGCATGAATTGGCTCACGCCATGAATTGCATAAATGCATGAATTGACCTAACGGTCATTAAAATGATGCGTTAGCATCATTTTAAACTAAATGCCTTTTCAAATCCACCCAAAGGCTGAGAAGCCTCAAAGTTTCTCGCAGTAAAAATAACTTTCCCATCATAAACCTCCATATAAACACCAATACCGGTACCCTTAAAAGTACCCTTTGCATTAGGCTGACCGTAAGCAGGCAAGTTAAGAGAATAAACACCATTTTCTGCACTGAGATTCTCAAGAGATGCAGAATATATACCCGTATGCAGATGTCCGTTTATATAAAAGACGTTTTTATACTTTACAAGAATAGCTCTCACAGCCTCTGACTGCTCACCAATATCACCGTCACCTGCACGCCACACATCAGGCAACCCGTGAGTGTTTTTAAGCGGAAAATGACAAATCACAAAAGCAGGCTTGCCGTCCTTTGTGGCTCTTGCAAGCTCACTGTCAAGAAAACTGAGCTGCTCAGACGATATATTTGCCTTATCGCTTGGCGCATCAGAGCCGAGCGCAATAAATGTGTAGCCCTTCACATCATAAGAATAGTAAGGCTTGTCAATATCCTTCCCCGTATACTCAGAAGCCTTTTCAGCAATCTGCTTTGCTCCTGTCTCATAGGTTGTCCACACATCATGGTTACCCATTACAGGCAGCACCGTGGCAGAGAGTCCTGAATTTTCCACGGTATCCCACGCAAGATTAAAAGAAGTGCTGTCACCTCCGTCGGTTATATCACCTGTCAGAGCAAACACATCAAATCTTTCATCAGATGCCTTGATATCCTTAAGAGCAAGCTCAAGCTGCTGCACACTTACAGTGTCATTTTTTATGTGTGTGTCTGACAGAAACACTGCTGACAGCTTTATATCGTCACTGTTTTTAAAGGTTATGGTGTTACCGGAGGGTACTACATTGCCGGCAACAAGACCCAGAGCAACAAAAATCGACATAAATACACTGCCTATTTTTCTGAAAACCGAACTCAGCAAAGAAATAATGTAATTCATATTTTTTCTCCGTTTCACATTTTTTCTAATAAATATGATAATCCAAAAAACTTACAATGTCAACAATAAAAGCATCCTTTCTTCCGATATTATTTTTTAATATTGCCTTAGTTAATCTTTTATGTTATAATTAAAAAGTTAATGCCAAAAATTATAAAACAGGAAGTGATGAAATGATAAGCACAAACAATGTAACTCTCCAATATGGCGGCAGAGAGCTTTTCAAAAGTGTATCCATCAATTTCACCAAAGGCAATTGCTACGGTCTTATCGGTGCAAACGGTGCAGGCAAAAGCACCTTCCTTAAGATTCTCTCAGGTGAAATCGAGCCAAATAAGGGTTACGTAACAATCACCCCCGGTGAGAGACTTTCCGTTCTTAAGCAGGATCACTTTGCTTATGACGAATACGATGTAATAAGAACTGTCCTTATGGGCAACGAAAAGCTCATTGAAATAATGGACGAAAAAGAAAAGCTCTATTCCAAAGAGGAATTCACCGAGGAAGACGGCATCAGAATAAGCGAGCTCGAAGAGGAATTTGCCGAAATGGACGGCTGGAGCGCAGAAAGCGATGCCGAAATTCTCCTCAATGCCCTTGGCATCCACAATGAATTCCACTATATGCTTATGAAAGAGCTTACAGGTGAGCAGAAGGTCAAGGTGCTTCTTGCTCAGGCGCTTTTTGGCAACCCGGATATTCTTCTTCTTGACGAGCCCACCAACCACCTTGATGTTGCAGCAATCAACTGGCTTGAGGAATTTCTTATGAATTTCGAGAATACTGTTATTGTAGTAAGCCATGACAGACACTTCCTCAATAAGGTCTGCACCCACATTGCAGACTGCGACTTCGGCAAAATCACAATGTATGTGGGCAACTATGACTTCTGGTACGAATACACACAGATGGCACAGCGCCAGATGCGTGAGCAAAACAAAAAGACCGAAGCAAAAATGAAAGAGCTGCAGGAATTCATTGCCCGATTCAGTGCCAACGCTTCAAAATCAAAGCAGGCAACAAGCCGCAAAAAGCTTCTCGACAACCTTGTCCTTGAGGATATGCCGGTTTCCTCAAGACGCTTCCCCTTTGTTGAGTTCAAACCTGACAGAGAGATCGGCAACGATATGCTCATGGTGGAGGGTCTTTCCAAAACAATCGGTGACAGAAAGGTTCTCGACAATGTCTCCTTTACAATCAGACCTAACGAAAAGGTTGCTTTTGTCGGTACCGATGCAGTTGCGAAAACTACCTTCTTTAAAATCATCACAGGTGAAATGGAGCCCGACGAAGGCACCTTCAAATGGGGCGTTACAACCTCACAGGCATATTTTCCAAGTGACAACTCCGCATTCTTTGATGACGTTGAAGACAGCCTCATTGACTGGGTCAGAAGATATTCCGACCTACAGTTTGAAAGCGATGTCAGAGGCTGGCTTGGCAGACTTATGTTCTCAGGCGAAGAAGCAACAAAAAAAGCCAAGGTTCTCTCCGGTGGCGAAAGAGTACGCTGCATGCTCTGCAAAATGATGCTCAGCGGTGCCAATGTGCTCATTCTCGATGAACCTACAAACCACCTTGACCTTGAGTCAATCACTGCACTCAATAACGCACTCATCAAATTCAAGGGTGCTCTGCTTTTCACCTCACATGACCATCAGTTTGTGCAGTCAATTGCCGACAGAATTATCGAATTCCGTGCAGACGGTGTATATGACAGAAAGGAAACCTACGACGAATTCCTTGAAAACAACGAATTGCTTATAACAAAATAACAAAGGAGATAAACTATGATATATGTAATCGGCGACATCCACGGCATGAAAGACAAATACGATGAAATACTCGATAAGCTTTCACCCAAAGATACCGATGCCGTCTTTGTGCTGGGTGACGTAATCGACATAGGCGACGACTCAATTGAAATACTCAGAGATATGATGTACCGTGCCAACATTTATCCCGTACTCGGTGAGCATGAGTATATGGCAAAAAAGCTGCTTCCCCTTATAGCTGACTGCAAAAGCACAGACGAAGCCGCAGAAAAGCTCACAGGTGAAAACAAAGACCTGCTCGATAAATGGCTCACAATGAAAAGTGAAAAAACAATTAGCGATTTCCTTTCACTCTCAGATGAAGACAAAGAGAGCATCATAGACTATCTCTCTGAGTTTCAGCCTTATGAAGAGGTTGAGGCAGGCGGCAAAACCTTTGTTCTTGCCCACTCAGGCATAAATGGTTTTGAAAGCGATAAGGAGCTCGACGAATACTCAGAAGAAGACTTTGTCTTTGCAACTACCGACTATTCAAAGCCTTATTTCAAAAATAAATACCTTATCACAGGTCATATGCCTACTGTTGCAATCAACCCCAAGCTTATGGGCAAGGTTTATTCCAAAAACGGCCACATTGCTTTGGACTGCGGTGCAGCCTACGGCGGCAGACTTGCAGGCATTTGTCTTGATAAGCTTAAGCTTTACTATGCGTAAAGCTAAATTAGCAATTAGTAATTAGCAATTAGCAATTGCGGTCGCGGCTTTACCGCTGACTAACATTAAGCCATTTCCCGCAAAGATAAAACTCAGAAACTTTAAGTTTCATCAATCTTAATTAAAAGGCAGGTCACTACTTATCATTCGTAGTGACCTGCTGTATTTTCAGTTACATTCTTGTCGTCCTATAAAGATGAGTTTTAAGGGTAAGCGTTCTTGTCGCCCCTGAAAGGGGAGATGTCAGGAAACCCTTGCGGTTTTCTGACAGAGGGGTTCTGAAAAGCAACGGAATAAGCTAATCCTTTTACCTTTTTTCCTTACTCAGACCTAATATATAATCCGCTGAAACATCATAAAACTTGCAGAGCTTCTTTATATAAACCATAGGCATTTCACTTTTTCCTGTTTCATACCTTGAATAGCTTTGCTGACTTATTCCCAATATCTCAGCAATCTTGCTTTGAGTATAATCATTATCTTCTCTCAAATCTCTTATTGTTTCATATGAATTTTTCATTTCCGCCACCTCAAAAATATAATAACATATATTTTCATATGAACTTCAGAATACATCAAAACCGATGTAACATTTTTACACAATTTATAAGTAAATGCTTAAAATAGCCGAACTTTACAATATAATATCCTCACCGGCTCAGGTTAGACACCACACAAAAACTTCTCATGCTGCGAGCAACAAAAAGACACCGCATTAACCCATTACCGTTAATGCGGTGCCTTTTTATTCAGTTAATTTTTGCTGTTTTAGTGATAGCACTGAGGATTCTGACTAATTCTTTACAGTCTGAAGCTATAGAATCATATTCATTTTGATTTATATATTCAGTTTCTTTTAAAAGTTCTAACCAATATAATGTTTCAGAACATTCTTTATAAGCAATATGCATTTTTGCAGAGAATTCATTCCTGCTTACTGAACAAATTGCCTCAGCAATATTTGCACCTATACTCGTCCCACTCCTGAGCAGTTGTTTTGATAATATAAACTCTTTCTTACCGTCAGTCAGATATTTATAAAGATTAACTATCCTGATAGCAAAAGCTTTACTCTTATCGAAAACTATATTATCACTTTTCATAAAATCTACTCACTTCCCTATGGACAATATCCTTCTCTGCGGGAAAAACTTACTGTTAATCAGCGGTAAACCCGCGACCACAATTGCTAATTGCTAATTACTAATTGCTAATTTGTAATAAAATAAATGCCAAAGCATTTATTTTATTACATCAACTCCCATATAAGGAACAAGTGCCTCAGGAACAGTCACGCTTCCATCAGCATTCTGATAATTCTCAAGAATTGCTGCAGTTGTTCTGCCGATAGCAACACCTGAGCCGTTGAGAGTATGCACAAGCTGTGCCTTTTCCTTAGGACCGTTCTTATAACGGATTGATGCACGTCTTGCCTGGAAGTCCTCAAAGTTTGAGCAGGAGCTGATTTCAACATATCTGCCGTAAGAGGGCATCCATACTTCTATATCATATGTCTTTGCACTTGAGAAGCCGATGTCACCGCTTGACAGAGCAACCACTCTGTAAGGAAGACCGAGAAGCTGAAGCACTCTCTCAGCATCATTGGTCAGCTTTTCGAGCTCTGCATAGCTTTCTTCAGGCTTTGTGAACTTAACAAGCTCAACCTTGTTGAACTGATGCTGTCTGATAAGACCTCTTGTGTCACGGCCTGCTGAACCCGCCTCAGCTCTGAAGCAAGCTGAATATGCACAGAAGCTCATGGGCAGCTTATCGCCGTCAATAATGTCATCACGATACATATTTGTTACAGGTACCTCTGCCGTGGGAATAAGGAAGTAGTCATTTGTCAGCTTGAATGCATCCTCTTCAAACTTGGGCAGCTGACCTGTACCTGTCATTGATGCACGGTTAACCATAAAGGGAGGGAATACCTCTGTGTAGCCGTTTTCTGTGTGTGTGTTAAGGAAGAAGTTGATGATAGCTCTTTCGAGTCTTGCACCAAGACCTCTGTAGAAGTGGAAGCGTGCACCTGTTACCTTTGCTGCAGTTTCAGGGTCAAGAATACCAAGGTCTGCACCTATATCCCAGTGAGCCTTTGCTTCAAAGTCGAAGCTTCTGGGCTCACCCCAACGGCGGATTTCAACATTTTCACTGTCATCCTTGCCTATGGGTGTTGCATCGCTGGGCACGTTGGGGAATTCATACATCATTGTCTTCTGCTTTGCAGCAAGCTCGCCCTTCTGAGCATCAAGCACCTTTACTTCCTCTTTGATAGCGTTCATTCTTGTCATGATTTCGCTGATGTCGCCGCCCTCTTTCTTAATCTGAGGGATTTTCTTGCTTGCAGCATTCTGCTCAGCCTTAAGAGCATCAGCCTTCTGTGTCAGCTCTCTTACCTGCTTGTCAATTGCAAGAATTTCGTCAACAAGGGCATCCATGTCCTTGTTTCTTGTTTTCATAGCTGCCTTAACCTTATCAGGGTTTTCTCTTATAAGTTTAATATCTAACATTTTTTGTTGCTCCTTTTTTATATTTTAGAAATTTAGTTGTTTCCTAAAGCTAATAATATGCTTTCAAGATCTTCTTTGCTGAAAAATTCAAGCTCAAGTGTACCTTTATTACCTCTTGAAACATTGATTTTTGCCTTTCTGCCCATCGTTTCACGAATTGAAAGCTCACATTCATCATAGAAGGGATCACGCTTTTTCTTTTGCTTGACTCTTTCCTCGGCGGGCTTTGTGAGAGTCTTTACTATTCTCTCTGTCTCGCGTACTGAAAGCTCTTTTGCAATTATCTCTTCAACCAACTTTTTAAGCAGTGTCTCATCGGTTATAGGCAAAATTGTTCTTGCATGACCTGCCGAAAGCTTGCCTGTTTTCACCATTTCAAGAATATCCTGAGGCAAAATGAGAAGTCTCATGGCATTTGCCACTGCAGGGCGTGATTTACCCACCCTTTCTGCTGCCTGCTCCTGAGTCAGTCCGTAGGTATCCATAAGCATTTTGAAGCCTTCTGCTTCTTCTATGGGGTTCAGGTCCTCACGCTGCAGGTTTTCTATAATCGCAAGCTCCATAGCCTCTTGGTCGGTCATTTCCCTCACAACTACAGGCACTTCGCTCAGACCTGCTATTCGGGACGCACGCCAACGTCTTTCGCCTGCAATAAGCTGATAGCCGCCGTCTGTCAAGGGACGAACTAATAAAGGCTGAATAACGCCATGCTTTGCAATACTGTCTGCCAGCTCCTGCAAAGCTGCTTCATCAAAATACTTTCTGGGCTGTTCTCTGTTAGGCTCAATATCGTTTATATTGACCAGCTTGTCGCCCTTTTCCTCAGTGGAATTGTCTATAAAAAGTGCATCAAGACCTTTTCCGAGGCCTGCCTTCTTTTTTGGTGCCATTTTTTTCCTCCTTATCATACAAAAAAAACTGATTTTCTGTATATCATAATTTGCGCAGTAAATTATATCATATTTGCATGCAAATATATCTTTTCTTTTCGTCCTCGCCGGACAGGTATTACTTTTTTGGTAAAAAACATAATCAAAAAACTTATTTATTATGCGACTATAATTTCATGCTTTGATGAAACTTGCCTGCAATTAAATGACAATGACCGGTGCTACCACCACATTTGCCCTCAAGGGGAGAGGTCTCGCAGTAATAGAGGGGTTCACTGGCGATTTCCGTAAGTGAGATAAACCGGGCAGTTGCGGCTCCACTGTCGCTGACACGACAAGCGGCTGGCGCCGCCACGAAACCCTGCGGCTTTCGGTGGAGCCGCCTACCGCTGACTTTCCGTCTGATAAGCCATAAAGACTATCACTATAGTCTTCCGTTCTTTTTGTCCTTGCCGGACAGGCGTTACTTTTCCCCACGAAAAGCTAACCAAAAGAACTTTTATGATCTTTTCATTTTATCTTGGTCTTTTATTATTCTTTTTTAGAAATTCTTTTGTGAAATCAACATAGGCAATGCTACCCTTTGATGACTTATCATAATAAAGCACAGGCTGACCGAATGAGGGAGCCTCTGAAAGTCTTACATTTCTCGGAATAACCGTCGCATATACCTTCTGAGGGAAGAAGCGCTTAACCTCATTAACTACCTGCTGTGTCAGATTAAGTCTTCCGTCATACATTGTCAGCAAAACCCCCTCCAAATCAATGAGTGGATTATATAAACGCTTGACCTGTCTTATAGTGTTCATAAGCTGTGAGAGACCTTCAAGAGCATAATATTCGCACTGAATAGGCACTATAACACTGTCAGCAGCACACAGCACATTGACTGTGAGAAGTCCCAATGAAGGCGGACAGTCTATAACTATAAATTCATACTTTTCCTTTAAAGGCGCAAGTGCATTCTTAATGCGTGAGTCTCTGTTTTTCATATCCACCAGCTCAAGCTCAGCACCTGCTAAGTTCATATCAGAGGGCAGCAGATCAAGGCACTTAAAGGGAGTGTTAATGAGAATATCCTCTGCCTTGCTGTCACCTACAATCATATCATAAGTGGATGCCTTTACATCTCTTTTATTCACTCCGAGACCGCTTGTAGCATTTCCCTGAGGGTCAACATCCACAAGAAGCGTCTTATAGCCGAAGCTGCCTATGGTTGCGGCAAGGTTAACGGAAGTAGTTGTCTTACCTACTCCGCCTTTCTGATTAACTATCGCTATAACTTTTCCCATAATATTAACCCATCCTTATTTTGTGATATCTTATTTATTATAACATAGAGTTTAATCTTTTTAAAGACTTACAGCACAAATTTTTAAGTTTTTTTGTTCCACGTGAAACCCATACTATTATATATAGTGAAAGAACCACCCACTTGGGGCGGTTCCTTCTTTGGGGTGTGAAAGAGAAAGATATGATTATAGGAAACGGTTCACTGCAAAGCAGTTACCCGGCATCCGCAGATTTATACATAGCCTTTTTCGGTATTTCTATTTTATATATGTAGCTTTCGCCTGTATCCTCACGCTTAATATCTGCACCAATGCCTGATTTCTGCATAGTGTCAACGGCACTGTTTATTGCCTTAAGGAAAATCTTAACATCGCTGAACATACGCTTAGTCTGTCTTTTCGGTGCATTTTTATCAGATAAAACGCTTTCAATCAGCTCCTCCGTCTGGCTGACATTCAGCTTTTTGTCTATTATTTTTTCCAGTACGGGTAAGACATCATTCTTATCAAGTCTCAACAGTGCTCGTGCATGACGCTCTGAAAGAGAGTTTTTCATCAGCATTTCCTGGGCCTCCGAAGGCAAAGCGAGCAATCTTAGCTTATTTGATACAGTTGACGGTGCCTTGCCCAATCTTCTTGCCGCATCCTCCTGAGAAAGTCCGTATTCACTCATTAGCTTTTCAATTGCTTTTGCTTCTTCAAAATAACCTAAATTCTGCCTTTGCAGGTTTTCTATCAAGGCAAAAACTGCACTTTTCATGTTGTTGACATCAACCACTATGCACGGTACCGTTACAAGACCTGCAAGTCTTGAAGCACGAAGTCGCCTTTCACCTGAAACTAATTCATAGCCTTTTTCTATGCGACGCACGGTTATGGGCTGCAAAATGCCGTTCATTCTTATGCTTATGGCAAGATTGACCAATTCTTCCTGATCAAAATGCTGCCGTGGCTGGTTCGGGTTTGGAAATATTTTTTCGTGAGGTATAAGCAGAACTTGGCCTGCCGTTCTTGGCTTTTCACTTATCAATAAAACGACCTCCCTTTGTTTAGATATTATCATAACAAAGAAAGGTTGTCCACAAAAATCGTTTTACATATCTTTATCTTTTTCGACAGTCAATCCCTTTATTTTAAAGGATTCTTCGCCATTTTTGCCGAAGGTCTTGGATATTTGGCGGGAGTTGACGAAATCTTTTTGACATTAATTATAGTTCTTTCACCTGCATCAAAAAGCTCGAAGGTCTTTTTGTCTGCTATTTCTCCGCCAAGAATTTTAATAGCCTTTTTAGCTTCAGCTATTTCTTCGTCAGCCTTTGCAGCCTTCATTGGCACAAAGCTGCCTCCAACCTTAACAAATGGCATACAGTATTCAGCCAAATCTCTAAGATTTGTCACTGCTCTTGCAGTTGAAAAGTCATACTGTTCTCTGTATTCAGGCTTTTTGCCTGCTTCTTCAGCTCTTGAATGAACTACGTCAGCCTGCAGTCCTGTCTTCTCAAGTATATCGTTTATAACAATAAGTCTTTTATTTGTGCTATCCATGAGAGTCATATTTAGGTCAGGACGGGCTATGAGCATTGCAAGACCGGGGAAACCTGCACCGGTACCGACATCGATAACCTTAGCTCCCTCAGGAATATCAACTCCAGAGAAGATAGTCAATGAATCTGTGAAGTGCTTTATGACTATTCCCTCAGGGTCGGTTATGGCGGTGAGGTTTATTTTTTCATTCCACTCCACAAGAAGCTTTGCATATGTTTCAAAGCGGTCAAGGGCTGTTTCATCAAGTTTCACGTGAAACATTTCGGCTTTTTCTTTAAGTAAAGCCTTTGAAATAAAGCTTGCCATTACTTTCTCACTTCCTTCTTTGCAAGATAAATAAGCAGAACTGAAATATCTGCAGGGCTGACACCGCTTATTCTTGATGCCTGACCTAAGTTGGCAGGCTTGATTTTATTAAGCTTTTCCTGAGCTTCCATGCGAAGGCCCGTAATTTCAGTGTAATCAATATCTTCACTGAGTTTTTTAACTTCAAGTCTGCGCATTTCGTCAACGAGAGCTAATTGCTGTCGGATATAACCGTCATATTTGATACTGATTTCCACCTGTTCAAAAACATCACGGGGCAAGTCAGGTCTTTCCTTATCAAACGGAGTCAGTGCTTCATAATTCAACTGAGGTCTCTTAAGCAGTTCCTTGAGTCGGCAGCCTGTTGTCATTGGTGATGTTTCACGTGAAACAAGCATATCATTGAGCTCTTTTGTGGGCGGAACGCTGACTAAAGACACTCTTTCCTTTTCTTTTTCTATCAGCTCAAGCTTTTTCTGAAGTCGGTCATACTTTTCCTGTGAAACAAGACCAACCTTATATCCGTACTCGGTAAGTCTGATGTCGGCATTATCCTGACGAAGAATCAAACGGTACTCGGAGCGTGAAGTCATCATTCTGTATGGGTCGGAGCAGCCTTTAGTCACAAGGTCATCTATAAGAGTGCCGATATATGAGGACGCTCTGTCTAAAATAAGGGACTCCTTGCCTTTAATTTTATTGTAGGCATTGATGCCTGCAATTAGTCCTTGAGCTGCAGCTTCTTCATATCCGCTTGAGCCGTTAAACTGACCTGCGCCGTAAAGACCGGGGAAGTTTTTGAATTCAAGTGAAGCCTTGAGAGAAGTGGGGTCAACGCAGTCATATTCTATTGCATAGGCTGTGCGCATAACCTGCACATTTTCAAGGCCGGGGATAGTGCGAAGGAACTTCAGCTGAACATCTTCGGGGAGTGATGAGGACATGCCCTGAAGATACATCTCTTCTGTGTTTTCTCCGCAAGGCTCGATGAAAAGCTGATGACGGGGCTTTTCAGAGAAGCGGACAATCTTATCCTCAATTGAGGGACAGTATCTCGGTCCCACACCGTCAATCTTGCCGCTGTAAAGAGGCGAGCGATGTATATTTTCCATTATGATGCGCTTGGTTTCGCTGTTAGTATAGGTTATGTAGCAAGGCAATTTATTTTCAGGCTTATATTCGCCGTCAAAGCTGAAGGGCACAACAACCTCATCACCAAGCTGAATTTCAAGACCGCTGAAGTCAATGCTTCGTCTGTTGACTCGTGAGGGAGTGCCCGTTTTAAAGCGACGGATAGCAACACCAAGGTCTTTCAGTGACTGTGCAAGGGCAGTGGAGGCAAACATTCCGTCGGGGCCACCGTCATAAGAGACATCACCAACATAAATTTTGCCGCCAAGGAAGGTGCCCGTTGCAAGTATCACACACTCTGCATCGTATATTGCCTCAAGCATTGTAGTCACCTGCCACTTGCCTTCATCGGTTCTGACAAGTGAAGTGATTTCAGCCTGAACAAGCTCAAGATTTTCCTGACGTTCCATAACGTGCTTCATATACTCACTGTAACGGCGGCGATCTATCTGCGCTCTGAGGGAGTGAACCGCAGGGCCTTTGCTGAGATTGAGTATGCGGCTCTGAAGTGTATTGGCATCTGCTGCCTTGCCCATTTCTCCGCCGAGGGCATCTATCTCACGGACAAGGTGTCCTTTTGAGGTGCCGCCGATTGAGGGGTTGCAGGGCATATTGCCCACCCAGTCCATATTGATTGTGAAGACACCGACCTGAGCACCAAGTCTTGCTGCTGCAAGACCTGCCTCTATGCCTGCATGACCTGCGCCGATAACTATAATATCGTAATGCTTTGCGTAATATTTCATCTTATACCATACCTTTAAGTTTTCAACACTATTTCAAAACAATGTTGAAAACTGTCGATTTTTCAATTCAAATTTCATTGAATAGAAATCTTTTAAATGACCTTTACATCAAAAAGAAAATTTCTATTCAACAGAAATCTAAATGTTAATATTTTTCACTAAATTATAGGTTTTTAATTCTATAATTAATTATAATTCTATCTATTAATCTAATTTAGAATTATATGCTAATTTATCAGTTTCAAGATTTCAAGAGGGTCACTGACAACAAAATCGGCACCGCAGTCTAAAAATTCCTGTTTATTTCCGTAGCCCCAAAGACAACCGCAGGAAGAAACACCTGCACCCTTTGCACCGGTGATGTCATAATGTCTGTCACCAACCATGAGAACCTGACTTTTATCTTTAGCACCAAGTTTTTCCATAGCTTCAAGGATGAGTGAGGTTTTGCTGCTGTGGTTACTGTTGTCTGTTTTGACACCGACAACTGCATCAAAATATTTTGTTATGTCAAGATAATTTGCCACATCATAAATCAGGTGCTCCGGCTTTGAGGAAGCAATGCCTAAAAGATAACCGCTGTCTTTAAGAGTACCAAGAAGGGTAAGCATATTTTTATAAAGCTCACATTCATAGATGCCTTCTCTTTTATAGCGTTCTCAGTATTTTTTGATATAATCATTTACCTTATCTTCACCTATTGAATAAAAGTGAGTGAAGCTGTAGTAAACGGGTGGGCCGATAAACTTTTTAAGGTCATCGGTTGTGGGTACCTCGTCACCCATCTCTCTGAAGGAGTATTGAAGACTTCTGAGGATGCCTTCACCCGTGTTGACCACAGTGCCGTCAAAATCAAATAAAATATATTTAAACATAGAAAACTCAGCCGATTTATATAAAACAAATCGGCTTTCTTTCGTTATTGAATTAGTTTGCTCGTTCAGCAGCTTTTTTCATAAAGGAATCAATCTTAATTGTGAAGCGTTCATGGGTACCCTTGCCAACAACACCTGAGTTATCCTCGGCAACAACATCAAAGCATGCTTTTCTGCCGTCAAAGGCTGTAAGAGTTGCTTTAACCTTAACGGGAGCACCGACACTTGTGGCAGCAAGGTGCTGAACATTCACAAGAGTGCCGACTGTTGAAATGCCTTCGGGTAAGAATTTTTCACAAAGCTCTGCTGAAGCCTGCTCCATAAGAGCAATCATAAAGGGAGTTGCGAGAACAGGCAGTGAGCCGCTTCTCATTTTTGCTGCAGACATATCGTCTGTTACTATGACGTTCACCTCGTGAACAGCGCCTATTTCCATTTTAAGTTCCATATGCTTAATCCTTTCTTATGGAAAATTAATTAACCGAATCTCTTTACAAAATCAAAAACTGTTGCTCTGTTTTCATCAAGCACAATATTGCTTTCACCATAAACAGAGGTCTGCACTCTTTGGGCAGCCAAGGGATAATCCATAAACACAACTGCCGCACTTCCCACATAGCCTGTTTTGAAAACCTCCGGGTCGCTTAATGTGAACTGAGTGATTTCATAATTAAGCCAGCCCTTGGCAAGTGCCTGAGCAGCGTATGAAAGTATCTGAGACTTTGTAAGATCAGTTTTAACATATTTGAAAAGTGCGTCGAGAGTATTATTCAGCTGACTCAGAGATGCATTTTTTGCACTCTCAATAAGTGAAGTGATAACCTGACGCTGTCTGCGAGTTCTGCTCACATCACTGTCATAGTCACTCTTTCTGATTCTTGCAAAAACAAGTGCCTGCTTGCCTGTGAGCTTAACAGCTTCGCCTGCCTCAATATGAAAATCCGGATTAGTTTTGTTTATATAGTTTGCTTCATATTCCTGAACAGGGACTGTAATACCGCCAAGGGCATCAATAATATCTCTGAAGGAAGAAAAGTCAACAGCAACATAGTAGTCAATGTCTATTTTGAAGTTTCTTTCAATTGTGTCAATAAGTGCATCACTTCCGCCGTGGAAATATGATGAATTTATTTTTGCATAGCGATCTCTGCCGCCAACATTCATATAGCACCATGAGTCACGGAAAAATGAGCACATACTGATTTTTTCTGTCTTTTTATTAAGTGAAACAAGTATGAGAGAATCCGAGTTTCCGCCATATTCAAGGGCATCCTTTGAGTCAAGACCGACAAGCAGAACATTTATTACATTTTTGCTGGAATAAAGCTCTCCGCCGTTATTTGCCCACTGATAAAGAAAGTCATTGAGTGAGCCTGCAGAATCAATAGCTTCGATAATTGCCAGCTCCTCTTCGTCATAGATAACTTCCTGAGTGATTTCATTGCCCGGCAAAATATCTGAGTTATCATCACCTGTTGACATAAGGTCAAGCTTTTCAGTGATATAGCCCATGCCTGCAGTGATAAGACAGATAAAGACAACTAACAGAAAATAGAAGTTTTTTGCTCTTCTTCTTTTATCTTTCCATAGGAATGCTGCAACGGGATTAGGCTTTTTTTCCTTGTTTTCCCTGTTTATATTTTCAGACATCCAATCACATCTTTTCTTTTTAAACTATAATAAGAAGGGTGAATATAATTCACTTTTTCTTATGTATAAAAGCCCTTTTTATAGTAAAAGTAACACCTTTAACGAACCTTAAAAAGGGCTTTGGTAATTTTAATTATTATTCTGTTTTTTCCTCAGCTTCTGCTTCTTCAGCACCCTCATCGGCGGGAAGCTCTGTTGTTTCTTCATTTGAAGCTGTATCGCGTACGGCAGTAGCAGAAACAACCTTTTCGCCTTCACTGACTCTCATAACACGGACACCCTTTGAGGTTCGTGAAACGGTGTTAATTTGTGAAGCCTTTATTCTGATGATAATGCCGTCAGAGGAAATGAGAATTATATCGTCTTCGTCAGAGACAAGATTAAGTGAAGCAACAAGACCGTATTTTTCTGTGTGATAGTTGAGTACACCCTTACCTGCTCTTGACTGAATGCGGTATTCGCTGTGATTGCTGAGTCTGCCAAGACCTGTTTCGGAAATGGTGAGAACCTTATAGGAATCATCCTGACCCTCAGGGATAACACACATGCCTATGACCTCGTCGCCCTCTTTGAGCTCGATAGCCTTGACTCCTCGTGCAGTTCTGCCGATGGGACGGCAATCGTTTTCGTTGAAACGGATGCTCATACCGCCTCTGGTAGCAACAAGTATATCATCATTGCCGTCTGTAAGGCGTACCCAAGCGAGCTCGTCACCCTCGTCAAGGTTAATAGCAATAATACCGCTCTTACGAAGATTTCTGTACTGTTCAAGGTCCGTTCTCTTTATAATGCCATGTTTTGTAACCATGCAGAGATATTTTATCTCTTCGCCGCCAAAGTCGGGCACTCTTATCATTGAGCTGATCTTTTCATCTGCTTCAAGAGGAAGAAGGTTGACAACATTCATACCCTTAGACTGTTTGCTGCCTTCGGGAATTTCGTAGCCCTTGAGACGGTAGGTCTTACCCTTTGTGGTGAAGAACATAATATAATCGTGGCTTGAGCAGGTGAACATTGTTTCTGCAACGTCTTCCTCACGCCTTGTCATGCCCTTGACACCTCTGCCGCCTCTGTTTTGAAGAGTATAGCTTTCAACAGGCTGACGCTTGATATAGCCAAGAGTTGTGAGAGTATAAACGCAGTCCTCTTCGGGGATAAGGTCTTCAATATCAACCTCACCGCTGACAGCAGCAATTTCAGTTCTTCTGTCATCTGAGAACTTATCTCTGATAGCCATAGCTTCGGTTTTGACAATTTCAAGGACCTTGCCGTCGCTTTCAAGAATTTCCATAAATTCGGCAATCTTAATTTTTAATGCGCCGAGTTCATCTTCAATCTTAGTTCTTTCAAGGCCTGTCAGCTGTCCAAGTCTCATTTTAACGATAGCATCTGCTTGAACATCTGAAAGACCGAAGCGGTCAATAAGTGCCTGCTTACCTTCACTCTGATCTTTTGATGCACGCAGTATTGCAATAACCTCATCAATGAAATCAAGAGCTGTCATAAGACCTTCTAAAATATGTGCTCTTTCCTGAGCTTTTTTAAGGTCATATCTTGTTCTTCTGACGATAACTTCCTTCTGATGATCTATGTAGTGATCAAGAATCTGCTTGAGAGTGAGAATTTTAGGTTCACCCTTAACAAGAGCAAGAAGTATAATACCGTAAGAAATCTGAAGCTGTGTGAAGGAGAAGAGTTGATTGAGAACAACCTGTGCGTTTGCATCACGCTTAAGGTCGATAACAAGGCGCATACCTTCTCTGTTTGAGTAGTCGTTAATATCAGCAATGCCTTCGATTTTCTTATCCTTGACTAAATCGGCAATAGCTTCGATAAGTCTGCGCTTATTGACCTGATAGGGAAGCTCACTGACGATAATCTGATATCTGCCGTTTTTGGTTTCGGCTATTTCGGTTCTTGCACGAACAACAATTTTGCCTCGGCCTGTGCCGTAGGCTGCTCTGATGCCGGCTCTGCCCATAACAATGCCTGCTGTGGGGAAGTCGGGACCCTTGATATATTGCATAAGCTCGTCCAGAGAAGCTTCGGGGTTGTCGATATAATAGCACATGCCATCAATAACCTCACCAAGATTGTGAGGGGGTATGTTTGTTGCCATACCGACAGCGATACCTGTTGAGCCGTTAACGAGAATATTCGGGAAACGTGAGGGAAGAACGGTGGGTTCCTTCAGACGGTCATCATAGTTGGGAGCAAAGTCAACGGTATCCTTGTCGATATCCGTGAGCATTTCCATTGAGACCTTGCTCATTTTGCTTTCGGTGTATCGGTAAGCAGCAGGCGGGTCACCGTCAACTGAGCCGAAGTTACCGTGGCCGTCAACAAGAATGTATCTTGTTGAGAATTTCTGTGCAAGACGAACCATGGCATCATAAACAGATGCGTCACCGTGAGGATGGTATGAACCGAGCACGCTACCAACTGTGTCGGCGCATTTACGGTATGCCTTTTCAGGGTAAAGACCGTTTTCGTGCATTGTGTAGAGAATACGGCGGTGAACAGGCTTCAGACCGTCTCTGACATCGGGGAGAGCACGTGATGTGATAACTGACATTGAGTAGTCAAGGAATGACTTTCTCATTTCTCTGTTCAGGTCAACATCAATAATAGTTTGATTTTCATAATTTAAATTTTCCATATTATCACCATTAATTTATTTTTTGGGTATATGTCAATTCTTTGTCTGTAAATAAAAATATTTGTTTCTGAAAAGATTTTCAATAAGATTTTTTATCATTGTGTACTCCTGCTGACCGATATACTTTTTCGGTATGACAAGCAAAGAGTTGTCTGAAAAAGCGAAGTAAAAGGTTGTTTCACTTTCGAGGATGCGGTTTATTTTATCAAAGCCGTAGTGTTTTTCGATTTCGCTTTTGAAATTGCTGTCAGGCAGAAGTCTTGTGACAATGTGATTTTCGTAAAAATCAACTGTGGTTTCACGCTTAAAGATTGAGGAGTCAGCTCTGCATTTTGAGAATTCTTTGTTACCTATATAAGGAAGAAGGAAAGAAATTACTGACATTGTTGCAATTATGACAGCTGTTTGTAAATCCAGAAAAAAGCAGATTATAACGGGTACCGCATATAAGGGCAACATTCTTCTAAGGCGAAGTCTGATTGAATCTCTGTTATAAATTTTATCGTATTCACTGTAGTCTTCTGCAGTGAGATTATAGGAAAGAGTAAAGTATTTCATCGAACATAACCGTCCTTTCCTATACTCATTTTTTCATTAAAAATACGGATAAATTCGTTATAGCTTCCTTTGCCGACACAGGAGCTGTAAATTGAAATAGGAAGCATGCCTTTATCGGGGATTATTGTAAGGATGCCTGCCTTTTCTTCATAGCAGAGGATTTCACTGTAATAGAACACTGATCTTGCATAAGGTGCTGTAAATTCAATTCTGTCTTCAAAAAGCACAGCCTGCTTCTGATAAAGGCTCATACTTCCTTTAGCTAACTGTTTAACGTAGGTTGTTTTGAAAGAAAAATAAACAAGAAAAGCAAAAAGAACCGACATAAAAACAGAAGTGAAAACGAGAAGATCAGCTTCTTGCATATTAAAGAGGTATAAAGCACCGTTTATCAAAAAGATAAGCAATGTAATTAATGCCACTGTTTTAATAAGGGATGACGGTCTTAGTACACCATATTTTTTTTGCCACACAAGGCAGGAATGCTCAAGGGCAAAAATATTATCTTTATAAACTATTCCGTAAGGTGTCATTTCATTAAGTCCTTAAAGTTATATATCAAGATTCTGAACGTACTTAGCGTTCTTTTCAATGAATTCACGGCGAGGCTCAACCTTATCACCCATAAGAATTGAGAAGGTTTCGTCTGCCTGCATTGCATCTTCGAGAGTAACACGAAGCATAATTCTGTTTTCGGGATTCATAGTTGTTTCCCAAAGCTGCTCAGGGTCCATTTCACCAAGACCTTTGTAACGCTGAATATCAGCACCGGGCATTTCGACCATAATTCTGTCTCTTTCTTCGTCAGAATAAGCATATTCATGCTTTTTGCCTTTGCTCAGCTTATAAAGAGGGGGCTGAGCGATATAAACATATCCGCCGTCAATGAGAGGACGCATATATCTGAAGAAGAAGGTGAGAAGAAGTGTTCTGATGTGAGCACCGTCGACATCGGCATCGGCCATGATAACAACCTTGTGGTAACGGAGCTTTTCAACGTCGAAATCTTCGTTGAAGCCTGCACCTAAGGCTGTAACAACGGGAAGAAGCTTTTCGTTTGTGATAACCTTATCGGGTCTTGACTTTTCAACATTGAGCATCTTACCCCAAAGAGGAAGAATAGCCTGAATTGTTCTGTCTCTGCCTTCCTTTGCAGAGCCGCCTGCCGAGTCACCCTCTACGATGTATATTTCAGTCTTGGATGGGTCTTTTTCTGTGCAGTCGGCAAGCTTGCCGGGCAGTGAATTGCTTTCAAGAGGTGACTTTCTTCTTGCGGCTTCTCTTGCACGTCTTGCAGCTTCTCTTGCTCTTGAAGCGTCAAGTGACTTAGAAACGATAGTTTTTGCAACGGCAGGGTTCTCTTCAAAGAAATCTGTCAGCTTATTGTAAACTGTATTGCTTACAAGCTTTGTTATTTCTGTGTTACCTAATTTACCCTTGGTCTGACCCTCAAACTGAGCTTCTGTGAGCTTAACTGAAATAACTGCAACGAGGCCTTCTCGGCAGTCTTCACCTGTTAATTTGCTGTCAGCATCCTTGAGAAAGCCGTATTTTTTGCCGTACTCATTGAATACTTTGGTAAGTGCTGTTTTGAAGCCTGTTTCGTGAGTACCGCCGTCAACTGTGTTAACATTATTTGCATAGGAGAAAATTCTCTCTTTATAGCCGTCATTATACATAAGAGCAATTTCGGCACTTCTGTCACCGTCAACAGTTGAGAAGTGAATAACCTTTTCGTGCACGGGAGTAAGACCGTAGGTTTCACCTATATGCTCAACGAAGGAGCCGATACCTCCCTCATAGCAGAAATAATCTTCGACTATATTATCTTCGTCACGCTTATCTGTAAGAGTGATTGCAAGACCTGCGTTGAGGAAAGCAGACTCACGAAGATGATTTTTAAGTGTTTCGTAGTCGTACTCTGTGGTTTCCTGGAAAATAAGAGCATCGGGCTTGAATTTAATAAATGTACCTGTCTCTTCAGTGTCACCGATAACCGTAAGGTTTGTGGCAATATTACCTCTCTCAAATCTCTGATGGTGAACATGGCCTGCCTGAGAAACCTCAACCTCCATCCACTCCGAAAGAGCGTTAACAACTGATGAACCAACACCGTGAAGACCGCCTGATACCTTATATCCGCTGCCGCCGAACTTACCGCCGGCATGAAGGACGGTGAGTACAACAGTAACGGCGGGAAGACCCTGCTGTTCATTGATACCTACAGGGATGCCTCGGCCATTATCACGTACGGTAATAATATCACCGGGTAAAATTTCAACTTCAATATGAGTACAGTAGCCTGCAAGTGCTTCGTCAATTGAGTTATCCACGATTTCATACACAAGGTGATGCAGACCTCTGGGGCCTGTTGAACCTATGTACATACCGGGGCGCTTTCTTACAGCTTCAAGTCCCTCAAGAACCTGAATAGCATCGGCAGTGTACTCTTCAGTAACAGCAGTATCCATAGTTTCGATAATATCATCGACTATTTCATCCACTGTTCTTACTTCATTTTCAGCGTTAGCCTTGATTTCATCCATGGCTAATACCTCCATTTCGTTATTTTAAAAGTTATTTGGATTTAAACTTATTTACTTATTTATTTTGTCCTCGCCGGACAGGCGTTACTTTTCTTAAAAGAAAAGCTAACCAAAAGAATTTTTGTTATTTTAAATTTTTAATACGTTCCGTCCTGAGTACGCTTTAAAAGTGTAGCACAGGAAATTTGTGAAAGGTAAACCTTGATTTCACCGCCCTGATTGCAGACAATAAATGATTTCGGAAGCTCACTTGAAACAACATTTATTCTGCCTTGCTTTTCGGCAATATTAAGATAGTCTCTTGTTTTCTTTGACACAGTTGTATTATCAAGGTCAAATATGCCTATTATTTCATCGTGAGTTATAACTGTGTTCTGTCCTAAATGAAGATACAAGGCTTATCACTTGACCTTTCCGTTTTTCATTTCAAATTTTTTGCCTGATTTTAGATTTCTGACATTATTCGGGTCACAGCAGGTTATAAAGACCTGCCAGTCTTTTATATGATTTAATATATAGTTTTGTCTTGTTTCATCAAGCTCACTCATAACATCGTCAAGAAGTGCAACGGGCTGCTCACCTGAAAAGCTCCTGACCACAGCAGCTTCACCTAATTTGAGAGCTAATGCTGCTGAGCGCTGCTGACCCTGTGAGCCGTAGTTTCTTGCCATAAGAGAGTCGATTTTAATTGACAGGTCATCTCTGTGAGGTCCCACTGAAGTAAAGCCTGTTGTAAGATCGTTTTTTCTTGACTGATAAAGCTGATTTTTTAAATTATCATAAAGCTCCTGCTTGCTTTCACCTGCAATAACCGTTTGCTGATCGTAGCCTATGGTGAGATGCTCTTTGCCTGAAGAAAGTCCGCTGTAAATTTCATGTGAATAAGAAGAAAGTTTATTGATGTAGCCAAGACGCTGACGGACTATCTCAGCACCGTAAAAAGCAATTCTGTCTTCCCATATATCAAGGGTATCATAAAGCTCACTGTGATAGACAATATCTTTTAAAAGAATGTTTCTTTGCTGAATTGCTTTATTATACTGCGAAAGCGTTACACCGTATTTAGGTTTGAGCTGACTTATGGCAATATCTAAAAAACGCCTTCTTTCATAAGGGCCGTCTTTGACTAAAGACAGATGAACGGGAGAAAAAACAACTGAGAGAAAGTTTCCCATAACCTCACTTGTTGTTTTTTTAACACCGCCGAGCATAAACTTTCTTCCTTCGCCTATTTCAAGGTGAGCACTGTAGTCTCTGTCAAAAGCGAAAAAATCCATATCTAAAACAGCTTTATTTGAATTGAAATTTATCATTTCACTGTCTTTTGAGCCTCTGAAAGACCTGCAGCCTGTGAAAAGCCATATGCTCTCTAAAAGATTGGTTTTGCCCTGAGCATTCTGACCGAAAATAACATTGACATTTTCGCAGGGCTCAATCTGACATTTTTCGATATTACGGAAGTTTTTAACCTGAAGATATTTTATATTCATAGGCTTATTTTATTATCTTATATATAACTCTGTCGTATTCAAAGGTATCACCCTCGGTGAGCTTTTTGCCTCGTGACAGGCAAATTTCATTATTGACTTTAACGAGAGAGTCCTGAATTATCCATTTAGCCTGACCGCCTGTTGACACTGCATTTGAGAGCTTGAGTGCAGAATCAAGTCTGATATTTTCAGTTGTGATTTTTACTTCTGCGGTCTTTTTGGAAGCAACTTTAACTTTGACGATTTTCATTTATATCAACTCTTTGAAATTATATTCTGATGGGAAGAATAAGGAAGAAGAAGCTGTCTCCTTCTAAAGGTGTGATAATAATAGGCTGATTTGATGAACCCATTTCGATTTTTATTTCATCACAGTCACAAACCTTGAGAGCATCAAGAACAAAGCGGTTGTTAAAGCCTATTTCAAGGTTGTTACCCTCAATGTCGGCTGCTAACTTATCGCTTGCAGTACCGATAGCCGTAACTGATGAAAATTTCATTATGCCGTTTTCAATAACACAGCGGACAGGACTTGATTTATCTGTGATAATGAGTGAGGTTCTTTCGATGCATTCAATAAGGCTTCTTGTAGGGACAATGATTCTTGTTGAATGTGTCATGGGAATAGCTGCCTTATAATCAATGAACTTGCCTTCAAGAAGGCGTGAGATGATTTCGTATTCCTTATATTTGAAAACAATGTGTCTGTCACCGATGTAAATTACAATCTGTGTGTCGTCTTCACCGCCGAGCTTGAGAATTTCATTCAGTGTTTTCGCCGGCACAACAAATTCAAGCATTTTTTCAGCTGCATCCTCGCTGTCATACATAAAGTCAACGTTTTCACGTCTTATGGCAAGTCTTGCACCGTCAACGGCAACGAGAACAATTTTGCCGCCGCTTATTTCAAACTTGACACCTGTGTGAACGGGATTTCTTTCGCTGGTGGAAACAGAGAAGATTGTCTTTTTAATCATATCCTTTAATGTGCCGAGCTCAAGAGTAATTGAAGTATACTTATTAACTGTCGGCAGGTCAGGATAGTCATCGGCAGACGTACCGATAAGGGAATATTCTGTTTCTTCACTTTTAATTTTGCTGATGTTTCTTTCATCACAGTCTATTGAAACTGTGTCACCGGGAATCATGCGAAGAATATCGCAGAGATTTTTTGCGTTAAGGACAATTTTGCCCTCTGATGAAATGTCAGCCTCAACCTTTGCAATTGAACCAACCTCAAGGTCATAGCCTGTGAGTGAAACCATTCCGTCTTTTGCATCGAGAAGAATTCCTTCAAGAGCAGGGATTGTTGACTTATTTGAAACTGTTCTCTGTACATTCATGCAGGCTTTTGCAAGCTCTGCACTGCCGCATTGAATTTTCATAAGATAACCTCCGTTAATCTGGTAATTTTTGGATTTTTGTGTTTTTTAGTTTTTTGGGATAAAATATATGAATTAAAAATAGTAGTAGTAGTAGTGTGTGTTGGATGTGTGGGAAATGGCGGAAACCCCCTATAAACCTCATAAAACGATTTGGATGAATTGTTAAATTAGGTGTTGAATGTTTTTGGTTTTGAACATGTGGTGAGAGGGGTGTGTTATATATGTGGAAAAATGTGTGTGAAATGTTGAATAAAGTGTTGAAAAATAAGGTCAGCCCTCGTTGATATTTTTTATTATGTCATCAACCGTTGATTTAAGAGAAACATCTTTTTCAAGCTTGCCTTTTATTTCTTTTAAAGCATAAATGATTGTTGAGTGGTGTTTGTTGCCGAATTCGGCGCCGATGGCTTTAAGAGAAAGACCTGTAACCTGATCAACAACGTAAATTGCAATTTGTCTTGCCTGAGAAATGCTTGCGTTTCTCTTGTCACTTCTTATATCGGCAGGAGTAACATTAAAGGTGCGGGCAACTTCATTTATTATGTTTTCAACTGTGACGGGAAGGGGCTGAGAGTCATTGATAATATCACTGATTGCTCTTTTTGCAAGGGCAAGGTTAATTTTGACTCCTTCAACATCCTGATAGGCTTTAATTCTTTTGATGATGCCTTCAATCTGTCTTATGTTCTTTTTTATATTATCTGCAACGAACTTCACAACATCGTCGGGAAGCTCAAGCTCGTGGTCAAGTGCCTTTTTATTGACGATTGCCATTCTTGTTTCAAGTGTGGGAGGCTGTATGTCAGCAATAAGACCCATTTCAAAGCGTGTGCGAAGTCTCTCTTCAAGAGTAACCATTTCTTTCGGAGGACGGTCTGAGGTAAGAACTATCTGTGAGCCGTTTGCCGTGAGAGCATTGAAGGTATGGAAAAATTCTTCCTGAACCTGATCACCTCGTGAGATAAACTGAACGTCATCGACTAAAAGAACATCGCAGCTTCTGTATTTTTCGTGGAAGACATAGGTGTTGTGATTTCCTATGTGATAGATAAGGTCATTTGTGAAATGCTCTGCACTGGTGTAGATAATATTTGCATTCGGGTCATTGGCTTTGATTTCATTCATAATTGCCATGAGAAGATGTGTTTTGCCAAGACCTGAATGACCGTATATGAAAAGAGGATTGTAGGTTTTGCCCGGATTTTTTGCAACATTCATTGCTGCAGCATAGGCAAATTTATTTGAAGGGCCTGTGATGAAATTATTGAAGGTGTAGTCATATTCGTCATTGCTGTCTTTGACTGATGAGGAAATTCCCGAATTTTCTTTTGCTTTATCCTCGGGAATAACAAATTCAACGTTGACATGAAAGCCGAAAATTGCCTCTAAGGTTTCATCGATAATGCCTGAGAATTTGTCAATGATGATGTTCTTTTTAAATTCACTGATTGAAAGATAGATAGTGTCGTTTTTAAAGGACACAAATTCAAGTGGGCTTAGCCACACATTATAGGCAACTTCTGTTACGTTTTGCTGAAGCTCCTGTCTTACCAAGTCCCATATTTCTTTGAAAGAATCCATAATTTTTTTCCTCCTTTTTCTCCGTTTATTCTTTTCTTAAATTAGGTGATATTTACTTAAAGTTATAACCACGTATATAATAATATAAATATATATAATTTTAGAATAAATTTATAGATATATTGGCACATAATAATACAATTTTTATTTTATCATAAATGAGGCTCTGTTGCAAGTGTTTTTTTAACATTACGGAAGGCTTTAAGTGGAAAATTACAGATATTTGCTGTCCTGACACAGTTGATTTTAAATTAAATAGAGGATATAATAAAAAAAACGCCATAAGGACAGTAAAAAAATGAAATATGAAGTTATAAATAATTCGGTAAAAGTAAGTGATATAAAGTGCATTGATATTGAGCTGTGCCTTTTTTGCGGGCAGGCTTTCAGGTGGAAAAAAAGAGAAGACGGGTCTTTTCACGGTGTGGTTGACGGAAAAGTGACAGATATAGTGCAAAAGGAAAATGAGATTATTTTTCTCGGCACGAGTGAAGAGGATTTTCTTTCACTATGGTGCGACTATTTTGACCTTGAAAGTGATTATGAATCTGCCGTAAAAAAATTTGATGAGGACAAAAATCTCAGTGCTGCAGTGAAGGAATATTACGGCATAAGAATACTTCATCAGAAGCCTTGGGAGGCACTTTGCTCTTTTATAATTTCTCAGAATAATAATATTCCGAGAATAATGGGAATAATAGACAGACTCTGTGAGACTTTCGGTGATAAGACAGGAGAAAATGATTATACCTTTCCCTCTTATGAAAAAATAGGAAAGCTGACTGCTGAAGACCTTGCACCCCTGAGAGCAGGTTTTAGAAATAAATATATTATTGATGCGGCCCGGAAGCTCTGCAGCGGTGAAATTAACCTTGAAGAAATTAAAAATATGCCTATTGAACAGGCGAGAAATGAGCTTATGAAAATAAAGGGCGTGGGTGCAAAGGTTGCAGAGTGTACACTGCTTTACGGATTTGGAAGAAAAGAGGCTTTTCCCATAGATGTATGGGTTAAAAAAATAATGGCAGAGATGTATCCCGACGGTCTGCCTGAATGCACAAAGGATATTGAGGGCATTGCCCAGCAGTATCTTTTTCATTGGAGAAGAAATTCACCTGAGTTTAAAAATAAGGAGTGAAAAAAATGACGAAGAAACAAAGAGCAGTTTTTTGTGTTGAGGAACTTGAAAAGGAATATCCTGAAGCTTTGTGCTCACTTGAAGCCTCAAACCCTCTTGAATTGCTTATTGCAACAAGACTTTCGGCACAATGCACTGATGAAAGAGTAAATAAGGTAACTCCAGCACTTTTCAGCAAATATCCGACCCTTGAGAGCTATTGTCAGGCTGATGTTGCTGACATAGAAAAGCTCATTTACTCCTGCGGCTTTTATAAGACAAAGGCAAAGGACATAAAAGAGCTTGCAATAAAAATCAGAGACGAGTTCGGCGGCAGAGTACCTGACACAATTGAAAAGCTAACCTCTTTGCCCGGTGTGGGAAGAAAAACAGCAAATCTTATTATGGGTGATGTTTACGGACAGCCTGCGATTGTTGCCGACACTCACCTTATAAGAATAACAAATCTTTTAGGTCTTGTTGAGACAAAGGACCCAAAAAAGGTTGAGCTTGAGCTTAAAAAGATTATTCCAGGCCATAAAAGCAACGATTTTTGCCACAGAGCAGTGCTTCACGGCAGAGCTGTGTGCATTGCAAGAAGACCTAAATGCGATATATGCTGTATGAGAGATTATTGCAAAAACAAAGTGAAGTGATTTTGAATTTTTTTCTTTTGACTTTACAGATAAAGGCTTTTATGATATGATACATTAAATAATTATAATTTTTTTGTTTATTTAAAGTTATTCCCCTAAAATATATGCATAAAATATAAAGGAATTAAAATTATGAATAAAAAATATATAAAAGAAAAAATGATCCTTTATCTGTTTAAGGTAATCATTACACTGCTTATAACAGGTGCTATGTTTTTATTGTGGTATTTCTATTACAACCCTAAAATAAACCTGCCGTTTTATGAAAAAGGTCACTATCTTATGACCGTTGTCTTTATGGTAATTTATCTTGTTTTTACCAAGGTTTACGGCGCTTTTATGGTGGGCACGGCAAGCGTTCTTGACCTGATATTTTCTCAGGTTATTGCCATAGGCTTCACAGTGGGCAGCTCATATGCAATATTTATACTTCTCAGCTATAAGCTTGTAAATCCTGTGCCTTTAGGTATGTTTTTTGTAGTATTCAGCGTTGTTGCTGCCATATGGTGTTTTTTTGCAGATTATGTTTATTTTAAGCTTCATAAGCCTAAAAAGACAATCGTTATTTACGGCAACATCGGCTCTTATGAATCAATGAAGGGCATAAGAGGTATGACAAAGCGTTTTGATGTAACAAAAACCTATTATTACGGTGACATTGCATTTGATAAGGTTTGCAAAAAAATTGATGGGGTTGATGCTGTTTTTACCTGCGGTGTACCCTCAGATTACAGAAACGAAGTGCTTAAATATTGCATAGCCAATGATAAATCATGCTATGTAAAGCCTAAAATTTCGGACACTATTCTGCGTGGCGGCAAAACTATTCAGATGATGAATGTGCCCGTGTACCGCTGCAAAAGAAGCAATGCCGGCATAATATATCTTTTTGTTAAGAGAACCTTTGATATTGTGCTTTCGCTCGTTGCAATTGTTATTTCCTCACCCTTTATGCTCGGCACTGCTGCGGCAATAAAGGCTTATGATAAGGGTAAGGTCTTTTATAAGCAGACAAGACTGACAAAAGACGGTGAAACCTTTGAAATAATAAAATTCAGAAGCATGGTTGAAAATGCCGAAAAAGACGGTGTTGCACGCCTTGCAAAGGAAAGTGACGACAGAATTACTCCTGTAGGAAAGATAATAAGAAAGCTCCGTCTTGACGAGCTGCCTCAGCTTTTCAATATTCTCAAGGGTGATATGTCATTTGTCGGTCCCAGACCTGAAAGACCCGAAATTGCAAAGCAGTATGAAAAAGAAATGCCCGAATTTGCTCTGAGACTTCAGGCTAAGGCAGGTCTGACAGGTTATGCTCAGGTTTACGGCAAATATAACACTCCGCCTTATGACAAGGTGCAGATGGACCTGATGTATATTGCAAATCAGTCATTTGTGGAAGATATCAAGCTGATGCTTATGACTTTCAAAATTCTCTTTATTTCTTCAAGCACGGAAGGCGTGGGAGAAAATCAGACCACAGCGAATAAATAAATTCGGAATTCGGAATTCGGAATTCGGAATTGCGCCGAAGATACCGGAAACGGAAGGTTTTTCCCGTAAAGGTAGAAAGGCTTTCTGAAAAATATAAACGAATATCCACCTGAATTCTCATAAGGAAACAGGTGGATATATTTTTTAAGTTGGTGATAAAATTGAATTATTATTATGATGACCCGACAGGGTTTTATCGCAGAAGGGAAGAAAAAAGAAAAGATATAAAGAGGCTTGGTCTTTTAATAGGCGTAGCGTTTTTGCTGTATGTAGTTTTGCAGAACATTATTTCTCTTATAGCTCAGTTTACGGGATTGCTTGATAAATATTGGACTGACAGTATTTATCAGAGTGCTATCGACACGGTTATAATAATAATTTCTCTGCTTGTTCCTTTTTATTTTATGGGAAAAAGGATGAAGAAAATATCACGGGTTGAAGAGCCACTTAGTCTTGATAAGCCCGTTAAGATAAAAGAGTTTTTAGTGGCAACTGTTGCAGGTGTGGGAGTATGTATGCTTGCTAACATTGTGACATCTTATCTCACACTTTTAATGGAGGCTTTCTCGGTACACCCTGAAGCACCTGAGATTGCAATGCCCACAGGTATAAAAGGTGTGACCATAACTATTGTAAGGGTTATTATCTGTGCGGCAATGGCAGAAGAAATTTCCATGAGAGGATATGTTATGGGAAATCTTCGCTCTTACGGTGATAAGTTTGCTATACTTATGTCTTCTGTAATGTTTGCGGCAATGCACGGCAACCTTGTGCAGGCTCCCTTTGCTCTGATTGCAGGCTTTGCCATAGGATATTTCAGCATAAAGACCGGCTCAATATGGACAGGAATTGCGATTCATGCACTCAACAACGGAATATCCGTTGCCATAACCTATGCGGCAGAGTACCTGTCTGAGACGACGACAAATCTGCTTTCGGTTGCACTGATTTACGGACTGATTTTATTGGGCGGTGTTGCGCTGGTAGCTTTTATTGCAATGACAAAAGATAAGAGACTCACGGACAATTGCCCTGAGCTTTCACTGAAAGAAAAGTGCGGTGCGTTTGTTCTGAACCCTGCTATGCTTATAACCTTTGCTTATATGATTTTTTTAACTATACTCAATATCAAGATAGGATGAAAACATGTCGGACAGTAAATTTATGCTTGAGGCGCTGAAAGAGGCAAAAAACGCCTTTAAACAGGGCGAGGTGCCTGTTGGTGCTGTTATAGTTTCAAACGGCAAAATCGTCGCAAAAGGGCAAAATAAACGGGAAACAGAGCATAATTCCTTGTGCCATGCAGAAATTGAAGCAATTAATGAGGCTTGCAGGGTACTCGGCAGGTGGCGTCTTGATGGCTGCATACTCTATGTGACACTTGAGCCTTGCCCCATGTGTACCGGTGCAATTATCAACTCACGCATTGACAGGGTGGTTTTTGGTGCCTATGATGAAAAGGCAGGCTCTATGGGTACAATGGTGAATTTGTGCGAGCTTGATTATAACCACAGACCGGCGATAGTCGGGGGATATATGGAGAGTGAGTGCAAGCAGGTGCTGACGGAGTTTTTTTCCGGTTTGCGTAAATGAAGCGAAGCTTCATTAATGACCCAAGGGGTCAATTCATGCACACAGTGCAATTCATGGCGTGAGCCAATTCATTAACTCCCTCAGGGAGGGAGCCTTTTATTGATAATTTCATCCGTCTTGACCGTAACAGGAATAGGCGGATGTTTTTCATCCTCAACCCCATTAATTCAGGAAGTCAGTGCAGCTTCGGTTTCCTTTTTGAGATGAAATAAGTTTCTACTGTCCTCGCCGGACGGGCGTTACTTTTCACAGTTAAGCGAAAAGTAACCAAAGCGCCCTCTTTA
>JAFTLT010000062.1 GCA_017452785.1 Clostridia bacterium
AGTTATCAAAGAGCCAGACACTAAGATGCAGAGCCGATGAATGTGGTAAAAACGCAATTCGTCGGCTTTTTGCTGTCTTGTTCAAAAAATATGTTTTTAGGAGAAAACTGCTATGAAAAAAATTTTATCAGCAATACTTTCAGCCGTAACAGCATTTTCAATGCTTTGCACACCTGTTATGGCGGCAGAAAATACAACCCCGTCGGGCATTGAATTTACAAATATCAGCACAGAAATCGAAGCCTTTGCCGAGGAAAATAAGGACAGCTATGCTTCCTTTGCAACAGCCGTATTCGACGATGACGAGATTCTTTACAGCAAGCATTTCGGTTACATTGACAGAGAAAATAATATTGCCGCAAATGAAAACACTGTTTACGAATGGGGCAGTATTTCAAAAATGTTTGTCTGGGTAAGCGTTATGCAGCTGCACGAACAGGGCAAGCTTGACCTTAACGCCGATATTCAGACCTACCTCCCCGAAGACTTTTTAACTAAGCTCAAATATGACGAGCCAATTACAATGCTGAACCTTATGAATCACAACGCAGGCTGGCAGGAAACTATGTCAGCTCTTGAGGTTGCAGACGAAGCTGATATTATTTCTCTTGAAGAAGCACTTAGAAAGACCGAGCCGGCACAGACCTTTAAGCCTGGGGATGTCACCGCCTATTCCAACTGGGGTGCGGCACTTGCAGGCTACATAGTTGAACGTGTCAGCGGTATGGACTATGCAGAATATCTGCATAAAAATATCCTTGAACCGCTTGGAATGAAGCAGACCTCGGTTAGCTCAAATTATCGTGATAACGAGTGGGTGCGTGAACAGCGTGAAAAGGCAAAGGCTTACCTTATTATGAACTACCCTGAAATGGGAATGGTTATGGATGAGAATTTAGGCACGGCTATGAGCTATATTCTCCTCTATCCGTCAGGCTCCGTAACAGGAACACTTGCCGACATTACAAAATTCACACAGGCTTTTGTAAGTGATGATTGCCCTCTCTTTGAAAAGCAGGAAACTCTTGATTTAATGCTTTCTGCAAGTGATTTTTACGGCGATAGTGATATCCCTAAAAACTGTCACGGTCTCTGGGTTACTGAATACGCCGTAAGAACAATGGGACACGGCGGCAATACTAACGCTGGCTCTGCCAACCTTGTTTTTGACAAGGAGTCAAAGACGGGTGTGGTTGTTCTTACAAATCAGCAGAGCGAAGCTGTTTTCTGCTACGGTATTCCCGAGCTTATTTTCGGCTCTATCGAAAACAATCCGATTTACACTAATGCTGCAATTACACAGCGTAACGACATCAGCGGTAACTATATTACAAGCCGAGGACTTTTTGAGGGTATGGTGAAAATTGCACCTTGTCTGAACTACCTGCCCCTTGAAGCACACGAAAATTCCGATGAAATAACTTCAGCGGGAATGCCTGCGATGACTCGTTTCGGTGATAATCTCTATCTTCTTCCCGACTCAAATGATTTTCTTTATGAAACAACCACTTCTGACGGAAAAATTATGCTTGAATACTCCTCAATGGCTTACATCGAGGACGACGCTGTTGCAAATGAATTTACAGCGGTAATCATTTTCGCAGTGCTTGCTATTGTAACGATTGTAATGCTCATTGTCAAGGGCATAAAGAAGCTCGCAAAAAAGTACAGAGCTATCCCTGCTGGCAAGGCTATTCTTGCAGGTCAGCTTGCAAGACTTGCTGTTGGAATTGTGCTTGTTCTTATACTTGTTTCAATGCCCGAAGTGCTTCTTGTTCCCGTCTGCATTCTCGCAGCAGTAAGCGGAGTTGTCTGCCTTGTTTCCTCAGTATTCACCGCAAAGGCACTTGTTACCGAAAAGGAAATGAAGAAGTTTGCCCGTGTGAGATATGTGTTCTCTGTACTTTGCAATCTGTTTACGGCAGGGTTTGTGGTGTATTTTCAGATGTTTAATTTCTGGACATAAGGAGAAATTTCAATGGATATTTTATTACAAACAACAAAAATGCTTGACTACAACTCACTGTCTGTTCAATCATTAATTAAGCAAAGGAAATGGCGTGAACTGGACGAATTTAATAAAATTAAGGAAATCTACAGTTTCGTAAGAGATGAAATCAAGTTCGGATACAAT
>JAFTLT010000063.1 GCA_017452785.1 Clostridia bacterium
TCCGAGCGTCTCTGTTTAAAACTGGTTTTCTCAATGGATACCGCTACTTTCTGCTGTTTCCAAAGTCTGTTCTCTCTCTTTTTGTTGGTTCTGCTTCAAGCACTAGCTACTTCGACAGTCGTAGCCGCTATGAGATGTTTCTCTTAGTTATTCGGGTGGGTTTATTCAATGACCCAACGGGTCATTTCATGCATTTATGCTTTTCATGGCTTGCCATTTCATTGACTTAAGAAAAAGTTTGCTTCAGTTTTTCAAAAAAAACAACATCTTATTTGTAATATAAAAAGTTTATTCGCTGCGGAAACAACAGACGCAGGCGGGTAGGAACTACATAAAAAGCAGAAAATTATGAGATTTATCAGAACCAATAAAAAGCAGAAACCGAGGCGCTTCGTAGTCTGTTGTTGCAGGCGGACTAAGAGTATATTAAAAAGGGAAAAAGCGGTGTCTGCTAAAAAGTGCGCTTTTGCATACTTTTGTCGCACAGGACAAAAGTATGAGCCCCAGCGGCTTGAGCTGAAAGAGTAAATAATTAGCAGCTGACTAAATATAACAGTATTATCCATATTTATGCACCTGATGCAACTGAAACAAAACATCCGCCTATTTCCATTATGGTCAAGACGGATGAAACTGTTTACTTTTTAATGAAATGCCTGACGGTCATGGAATAATCCGTTGAAGCTATTCCTTAGATTTTCAGATAGACAATTATTCAAATATATTATCCATATTATAGAAGCCCGGCTCCTGATTTACAAGAAACTCTGCTGCTGACACTGCTCCGTCTGCAAAAAGGCTTCTGTTTTCTGCCTCGTGCTTTAAGGTGATAACCTGTGAGCCCATAGCAAAAACTATTTCATGGGTACCCACTTCGTTTCCCATACGAAGGGAGTGGATGCCTATTTCTTTTTTGTCACGCTTGCCGTAACCGCTTCTGCCAACCACATATTCGGCATCTGTCTTGACAGTCTTTATGCTGTCTGCAAGCAATATTGCAGTGCCGCTTGGTACGTCAAGCTTCTGGTTGTGGTGCTTTTCAACAATTTCGATATCAGCATCGGGGAAAGCCTTTGCTGTTATCTTTGCAAGACATGAAAGAAGTGCAACACCAAGGGACATATTCTGTGAATAGAATACGGGTACCTTTTCACTTGCAGCCCTGATCATAGCCTTTTCTTCCTCAGTCTGACCTGTGGTTGCAATAACTACAGGCAAGCCTCTTTTTACAGCGTACCCGACAACATCAGCTGTTGCTGCATGATTTGAAAAGTCAATTATGCAGTCTGCTTCGCCCTGAAACTCATCAAGGCTTTTATAGATGCTGTTTTCGCTGTCAGTGTCAAATTCCATACTGCAGTATGCGGCAATGCTATGCTTTTCGCCTGAAAGGATAATATCAGTCAAGGCTCTGCCCATTCTGCCGCCTGCACCGTTAATTATAATTCTCATGCTGTCACCTTATACATCAAGACCGACTTCACGCATTCTGTCAAGAAGCACTGCCTTTGTTGCATCCTCCATAGGAGTAAGGGGAAGTCTTACATAGTCTTCGCAATAGCCCATTGCTGCCATAGCTGCCTTTGCAGGGATAGGATTAACTTCGCTGAAGAGAGCCTTTACAAGTGGGAAATACTTAAACTGCATTTCTGCTGCGCCCTTGATATCGCCGTCAAGGAACTTGTGGCACATCTCAGATGTTTCCTTGGGAAGTACGTTTGAAAGAACGGAGATAACGCCCTTGCCGCCAACTGACATAAGAGGGATAATCTGATCGTCGTTACCTGAATAAAGAGTAAGCTTGTCACCGCAAAGAGCCATTGTTTCAGTGATTTTGTCAATCTGACCGTTAGCTTCCTTGATAGCCTGAATCATGGGATGCTTTGCAAGCTCTGCATAGGTTGCAGGTTCAATATTAACACCTGTTCTTGAGGGTACGTTATAGAGGATGATGGGCTTTGTGCTTGCGTCTGCAATAGCAGTAAACATCTTGATAAGACCCTTCTGAGTTGCCTTGTTGTAATAAGGTGTAACAACGAGCATAGCATCGCAGCCGATTTCACATGCATATTTTGTCAGCTCAATTGCATAAGCTGTGTCATTTGAGCCTGTGCCTGCAATAACAGGTACTCTGCCGTCAACAACCTCCATAGCAAACTTAAGCACTGCTCTGTGCTCCTCGTCAGTGAGGGTTGAGCCTTCGCCTGATGTGCCTGCAATTACAAGAGCGTCAATGCCCTCATCAATCTGCCAGTTGATAAGCTTTCTGAAATTTTCATAGTCAACTCCGTTTGAGTTAAGTGGTGTTACAAGTGCTGATGCTGCACCTGTGAAGATGGGCTTTCTTTCCATTTTTGGTTGCTCCTTTGATTTTATATTTCCGAATATCTTTAAATTACGCTTTCGCTGCAACCTCACATAAGTCAGGTTGTCATTACAAACTAAAACACCCGATTTTTGCATCGAGTGTAATAATAGCTACAAACTTCACAGATAGATATATTCCGTTGAGTTTAAAATTCTAATTATAATAGCACTCCGCAAAAAGCGACAGTTGTGCAGATATTATTCTGCACCCCCAGATTGTCTTTCGCCTGACATCTTCGGCGGTCATTCCTTTCACATAAGCAGACTTTGCGAGAGCCTTTTGTGCCCATGCTACTGATAATAAGCCGCAGCCTCTATCTTTAACTGAATTATTCGGTTTAGATGAGTTTATCACTGTTTTCATTATATGTCAAGACTTTAATGTGAAAAAATATCAAAAATGCACTCACCCAAAAATAAAAAGCAGGATAACGGTGTCATCCACAGCATATCTTTGACCTTATGTGGCACCTGAAGCAGTGACAAGTCAACAGAGTAGTTTTTTTCGCTTACATTCAGATTAATTGTGCTGCCTGCTGTTTTAAGAGTGAGCACTGCATATTCGGTGCGGTAAGAATTATATTCACTTCTCTGCTTTGCTGTCAGTGAGCCTGCCCCGAAAAGAGTGAAGCAAGCTATCATTACGCTGACAAGCAAAAAGCGTGAGAGTATTTTTTTCATCTCATCATTCATTATTTTTCCTCATACTCCTTTAATATTTCGCTCAGGGCTTTGCCTATGCATTTGCCCGTGTAAACCGCCTCTTCAAGAGTGTTGGCATCTGAGCCCACCTCAACTAAAAGTGAGCAATGCGTAACATTCATATTATAGCTTCTCGGGCAGAAATAAAGAGGTCTTGTTATGCCCGAAAAAAGCTCCTCAAGCTTATCCTGCAGGTGGACTGCAAATGTGAGATTATATCGCCAATCAGGCAGATTTGTTATGGGGTTTCCTTCCTCCTGACAGCCACTGATTATCATTATCTGAGCTGCTTTTTTGCCCCCTATTTCAGCTGTCGGCTTAATCTTGGTGCCGTCTGAGAGCTGAATTGCATCTCTATGAATATCAAGCACCACCTGAATTGAAGGGTTCTCTTTCAGTATAGCTTCAATTGCCTTTCTTGAATGAGCATAGGCTCCGTTATAAGAGGAATCATGTATCTCGGTGTCATGTATTACACCGTAGCCCGCCTTTTCAATTTCCTCACATATTGCCTTGCCGACCCTGACCATATTCTTTGCACTGTCCTTTGTTCTTGTGAGAAAGCCCGTTTCATAAAAGCCTCTGTCAAGCAGCTGATAGGTTTCTGTGGTGTGAGTGTGAAATATCAGAACCGAGGGCTTATCCTTGCTTACACTCAGGTCTATTTTTTCGCCTAATATATTTTCAATATCAATTCCCGTTTTGTTGACATTCTTCACCCGTACTCTGCCGAATGAATGAGTTACACCGTCATTTTTATATTGCTTCTCTTTTATGCTGCCGTCTTTTTTGTCACTGTCGGCAGTCTTCTTTCTTTCGGCTATAGCTTTGAGAATATCATCAGGGGTTGCAGTGAAATCTTCTGCCTTGCTGCTGAGTGCAGAAGCTGATTTCTTTGTTGTTGTTTCGGCGGTGGTTGTGCTCTCTTTTACGGTAGTCTCTTCCTCATGTACCTGAGAGGTGACGGCGGGCAGTGTGACACCCTGCTGCGGCAGATAGGTTTTTGCGCAGTAAACCACGGCCTGCGAAGTAAAATAGAGAAATATATCGTGAAATAAGACTACAGCTGAAACAAGGGATATTGTTATTGCCAGATAAGCTATGACTTTCACTGTTCTTTTGTTTTTCATTATGCTTGCTCCTTAAAGTTTATGCTATAATAAACTTATTCCGGAAAAGCTGCTTTTATCCCACAATTGACATAATATCCTGAACTGAAAGTGATGGCTGCAAGGCAGTATTTATCGCCATTGCAATAAGATGAGCTGCCCTGTCGATAAGGTTATCCACCTCTTTTGGAGTGACCATCATGCTTTTATGCTCACGGAGCTTTTCCATAAGCACTTTTTCTTCAAGGGTAATGCCTGCTTTTTCAAAAACATCAAATGCCATAGTCACTGCATCAACAACCGTCGGCACCCCTATTGCTATAACGGGCACACCAAGAGTTTCTTTGTTTATCCCCTTTCGCCTGTTGCCCACTCCCGAACCCGGTGAAACTCCCGTGTCACACATCTGCACCGTTGTGCCGAGTCTGCCCACATTTCTTGAAGCAAGGGCATCAACGGCAATAACACAGCAGGGCTTTATTTTTTTCACTATGCCCGATATTATTTCAACTGTTTCAATTCCCGTTTTGCCAAGAACTCCCGGTGTTATTCCTGCAACACTTCGCAGAGAGCCCAGACCTAAGTTTTCAGCAAGCTCACTGCTTATGTGCCTTGTTGCAAGCAGCAGTGACATAACCTTAGGACCGAGGGCATCGGGAGTTATATCATCATTGCCCAGACCTGCAACAAGCACCGTTCCCTTTTCGGGCAACAGCTTTTTCAGTTCATCTGACAGCACACCAAGAGCCGCTGAAAACAAATCGCTGCCCTGCGCAATAGATTTAGTTTCAAGTGTTACATATTTCCCTTTTGGCTTTGAAAGGAGCTTTTCTCCCTTTTCGTTTATTATCTCAATAGTTGTCAGCTTAACTCCGTCAATGTTTTTTTGCTTGGACAAAACACCGTCAAGTGTCTCTTTTTCTCTGTATTCCCGTCTTTCTATGGCAAGATCTGTGCGAAAATTCATTTTTTCACCTCAAAACTATTGCTTTTTTTAAAAATATATAGTATTATTGTTGCCGTGTGAAAAAAAGTATATCCAAATTTGCAAAAATATCTTGCAAATTTTTCTCAAAAGTGGTATGATGTCTTTTGCATGACAGTATTAAGAGGAGGTGTAATAATGCCAAACATTAAATCAGCAAAGAAGCGTGTTCTCGTAAGCGCAACTAAGCAGGCTCGCAACAAGTCAGCTAACTCAGCTCTTAAGACAGCTCTTAAGAAGGCTAACGCTGCTATCGATGCAAACGCTGAAGATAAGGAAGCAGCTGTAAAGCTCGCAGTTAAGAAGATTGACCAGGCAGTAGCTAAGGGACTTCTTCATAAGAACAATGCTGCAAGAAAGAAGTCAGCTATCGTAACAAAGCTCAACGCTTCCAAATAATTTAGCTTAAGAACACGAGATGGGTTTTTCCCATCTCTTTTTCTTTTTTAGTCATTTTGTTATCACACTGTTTTCACATAAGTCTGTAATAATATGCTATAGCGATTATCGCCTTCATAAAGATGAAAATATCACTGTAAATATTATATATATTTATATAAAATATTAATATATGGTGAAAAAGTTGAAATTTTGAAGGAATCGTGATATTATTAATCCAAGTATAATTCGGAGGACCCTATAATGAAAAGAAGACTGTTTAAACCTTTAATATTCATATCACTTCTTATGAGCATATGCTTTGCCTTCACTCTTTCGGCAAGTGCTAAAACCGTAGTTTCGGGCGACTTCAAGTTTGATGTGAGCTCATCCTCGGCAACGCTGCTTGAATACACGGGCACTGCCGCTGAGGTGAAAATTCCCTCAAAGGTCAGCTCTGTCAAGGTTACTGCCATAGGAAATGAGGCTTTCTGGCAAAACAAAACCATGACAGCCGTTACCATTCCCTCAGGCGTAACCTCAATAGGTGATGCGGCATTCAATGAGTGCACTGCCCTTAAAAAGGTTGTTATCCCCTCAAAGGTGACAAAGCTTGGCGAAGGTGCTTTCTGGTACTGCACATCACTTCAAAGTGTTGTTATCCCGAAAAGTGTAACAAAAATAGGCAACAACGCCTTCAAGGGCTGCAACGCTCTGACAGCTTACACGGTCAAGGGTTCCTACGGTGAAACCTATATAAAAGGTCTTGATTATGTAAAGCTCGCCTACAGATATGCAACCTCACTCAAGCTGAGCGAAACAGCGGTTACTCTCTCAGTCGGCAGCACAAAGACACTGAAAGCTACTCTTTCTCCCTCTCCCCTTTATAATGACGGCGTTACATATAAGTCAGCTAACACAAAAATTGCCACGGTTGACACATCGGGCAATGTGACTGCAACAGGTGTGGGCACGGTTAAAATCACTGCCACTGCAAAGGACGGCAGTAAAAAGAGTGCCACCTGCACCGTTACGGTGAACCCTGCAAAGGTTAAAAACTTCAAAGCAGGCAAGCTCACAGTTTCCTCGGCACAGCTTCTTTGGGATAAGGTTGAAGGTGCAACAGGCTATAAGGTTTATAAATATAATGCCTCAACAAAAAAATGGGCATCACTCGGCACAACAACAAAGCTCTATTTCACAGATAAAACTGCAAAAATAGGTGAAACCGTTAAGTACAGAGTCAGAGCCTACACAAAAACAACAGCAAAAACCTACTACGGCTCATATACCTCTACACTGACAGTTAAAATGCCTGCTCCCGGCACGGTGACAAAACTCACAGCTGCCGCTTCAACAAACTATGTCAAGCTCTCATGGGGCAAGGCAGACACTGCCACAGGCTACAGAGTATATCAGTACAGCCCCTCAAAGAAAGCCTTTGTCAGAAAGGCTTCAACAACTGCTCTCAAGGCAACAATCAAGAGCCTTAAGGTCGGCACAGAATATACCTTTGCTGTTCAGGCTTATTATAAAGACTCAAAGGGCAATGTGACCTTTGCCAAAAAGCAGGAAACAGTTGTTATTTCAACAAGACCCTCTGCTGTTTCAGGTCTCACCTTTGTCAAGGGCAGCGAAAGCTTTGACAAGCTCACCTTCAGCTGGACACCCGTCAGCGGTGTTACAGGCTACGAGCTTCAGTGTGTACCCGAAAAAGGCGAAACCGTTATCAAGACTGTTTCCGGCGCTGACACAAAGCAGTGTGTGGTTGACGAACTTACTTACGGCACAGCTTACACAGTTAAAATAAGAGCCTTTATCAAGAGAGATTCAGGCACAGCCTATAGCTATAACAGCAGTGCTGTCAAGGCTCAGACAGTTGCAATGCCTGCAACGGCAGACGAAGCATTCTTAAACTTCATCACAGCACTCAATGCAACTAAAAATTATAAAGGCGACGCAGCTCTTTATAAAAACACTGAAATCAGCAATTTCAGCGGTGAAAACGCTGACAAATATCAGAGCGTTACAGCTAACGCCTTTAAAGCACAGTCTGACATTATAGTTTTTGAAAAGGGTCTTGACAAAAACGGTCTTGCACCCACAGCATATATCACACCCATTTCAGGTGACTGCACACTGACAAAAGAACAGCTCACCGTCGAATCACTGACATATAAGGGCAACGGCTCAGGCTATGAAATTTCCTTCAGTGTTCCTGCTGAGAATGTTGCACTTATAGCCCCCACAATTGACACTGCTGCAATTGAAAAGGCAACGGAAAACTTCAGCCTCAACTCCTGCAGCTACAACAGCATAAGAGTTACAGCTAAAGTTCAGGGCGGCTATATCAGCCATATGGATATTTCTCAGGATGTGTCCGTCGGCTTTAAAATAGGACTTCGTTCCTACGGCTTTACTCAGACAGTGACCACAACCTACGCTTTCATAGAGTTTTAATCAGAGTGAAAATCAATTCCACTAAGGAGGATTTTATATGAAAAAATTAACCAAATCACTGACCGTAATAATTATGTGTCTGCTTATTGCAATGTCATCGGTCACCTTTGCAAGCGCTGCACTTGAAAGAGTAACAGGTCTTAAGGTAACCGCCCTGACCTACAGTACCGCCAAAGTGACATGGAACGCTACATCAAACGCAGAGGGCTATCAGCTTCAGGTTAACACAAATAACACAGGTTGGAAAAATCTTTCCACCAACATTAAGGGCACTTCCTTCACTGTTACGGGGCTTGCCGTCGGCAGCACATATTCTTTCAGAGTCAGAGCTTACAGAACTGTTAAAGGCTTTCTTGGCTCCACAAGCACTGAATACAGTGAAAAATACAGCACCACTGTCAGCATAACAGCTAAACTTGCCAAGGTTTCAAATCTTAAAGCAACCACTGTTTCAATGACAAGTGTCAAGCTCTCCTGGTCAAAGGTCAGCGGTGCCACTGCTTATCAGATTCAGAAGTATGTCAATAAAAAATGGACTACTGTGGCTAACACCAAAAACTTAAACTACACAGTTAAAAGTCTCAAAGCCGGCACTACATACTCCTTCAGAGTCAGAGCTTACAGAACTGTTTCTGATGTCAAGAAGTACGGCACTGCCTCATCAACTCTCAAGTACACTGCCGGTGTAGGTAAGGTTGCAAATGTTAAAATCAGTGATAGCGACTATAATTCAGCTACCCTTTCATGGTCAAAGATGAGTGGTGTAACAGGCTATCAGGTTTATAAATATGATTATTCAAACAAGAGCAAGGGCTGGTATAAGGTTAAGACAATTTCCTCAGCAAGCACTGTGAAATACACCTACGGCAAGCTCGTTACAGGCACAAAGTATGCATTTAAGGTAAGAGCTTACTATAAAACAAGCAGCAAAACCTATTACGGCTCATTCTGCAGCAATATCTATTACACTCCCAAGCTCGAAACAGTTACAGGTCTTCAACTGACCAAGCTTTCCTCCACAGCAGCAACTCTCACATGGAATGAAGTACCCGGTGCAGAAGGCTATCAGGTTTATGACTATGCAACCGGCAAGGCTGTTAAGCTGCCCACAGTTAAAACAGAAAAGGCATTTATCAGCCTTAAGGACGGCAATGTCTATAAGATTAAAGTCAGACCCTACACAAAAAAGAGTGGCTCAACCGTCAAGGGTGCTTTCTGTGATGCACTCGTCTTCTACAGTGCTCCCGCAGCAGTTAAAAACTTTGATGCAACCGTTCTTGACAGCGGCTATGCAAAATTCACATGGGATGCCGCAGAGGGTGCAGCAGGCTATAACCTCTATGTAAAGGTCGGCACATTCTGGAAGCTGATTGCAGGTGACATCACTTCAACAGCCTACACCTTAAAGGACACAGCTTATCTTAAGGATAACACCTTTATGATAAGAGCCTATGTTCAGAACGGTGACACTGTGATTGAGGGCAAAGATTCCGCAGAATATTCACTCAAGGTTATCACAGCTCCCACAGTCACAATCGGTGAGCGTACCGACACATCAATTGAGTTTAAGTGGAACGCTCTTGCAGGTGTAAATGGCTATATTATTGAATCTTATGATTACAACTCAGATAAATGGAATGTAATCGGTGAGAGCTCACAGCCTGTCTTTACAGATTACGGCTTTGAAGAAAGAGGCATGCTCGTCAGAGTTTACGGTGCAATCCTTGATAAAGACGGTAAGGTTCTTTCAAAAGGTATTCCCTCTGAGCCTGTTTCAGCCACAACAAGCGGCATCACAATCACTCAGAGCAATGCAGTGCAGACTATCACATGGCCTAAGACAGAAAACGCTGCAAAATATAGAGTTATCATAAAAAATAAAGATAATTACTACAGTCTTCCCGATACTACAGTTAACTCTACAACAGCTGTTCTCACCCCCGAAACAGTAACTGTTCTGACTATCTGTGCTTATGACAAGAGCAATCAGGTTCTCGGCTATGTTTCAGAGGATATCGTCTTTAAGACAGCACCTGTTACCATTTTGCCTGCAACTCACCAAAACTATGATGCAAGCGTTAACTCTCAGCTTCTCTATCTCGTAAGTGCAATCAATAATTCAAAGACCGAAACAGATAAGGTAACTGTTTCCTCAACCTCAAGTGTAAGCTATTCAACAGATAAATTCTATCTCACAACCGGCTTTGGCACAAGCGAATTCAAAGGCGATGATATTCAGGGTCTGCTTAACACCATAGGCAACATCACAGCTGAAGACAAAAAAGACCTTGAAGAGCTTGCTCTTTCAAACACAGAAACTATCAGAGAATCACTTGACTTCAGTGGCGGAATTGCTAAAAACAGTCAGGGTCAGACAGTCAGACTCGCTGCATTTGTTGAGCCCTCAAACAAGACCTTCACTTCACTTTATGACTGGGAAAATCCCTCAGCATGGAGAAACGGCTTTACAGGAGTCAAGACAGCGGCTCTTGCAAATGGTGGCTACAGATTTGAAATCACTCTCAAGCAAGAAAAATTCGGCACCTCAGTGGGCAGAACCAATCCCCTCTATCATCCCTGCTTCACAACAACGGTTGCTTCACTCGGCTATCTTTCAGGCTCAGATCAGAACCTTGAAAATGAGCTTTCAACTGTAGGTGACACAGTTATCACAGCCACAGTCAATGCTGACGGTACTCTTGACGATTACACCATCAATTCACCCTACACAATGAAAATCAATTACAAGGTTAATAATCCCTTAGTCAGCAGCTTCGGCATGTATATGACAGGAAGCATCATTTCCGAATACAGTTTCACAAGATAATTATACTTTCAAGGGGTACTTTTTAGTGTATCCCTTGAATTATCCTTTATTTTCACGAGGTAACTATGGAATATAAGAAGATTGGACAAATTGCGGCTATAGCTGTTGTGGCAGTGTGGGTTTTCTGCATTTCCTTTGCAGTGTCTATGAAAATTGCAAAAAAAGATGACCCTGTCACTACCCTGCCCCCTCCTCAGTTGCAGACCACCACAGCACCGGGTAATCAGCAGGCAGGTGTCACTTTTCAGCAAAGCGGCGATGTTACTCTCAACTCAGGCGGAAATGCAGTACCTTCACAAAATACCGTAACCCCATCACAGCAGGGAACAGCTGCACCGACTCAGCCTCAGGCAGATCAGCAGCAGCCAACAGCAAACCAAGGCACGGCAGCTACTCTCAAGGTACCACAAAGCAAGGCTGAAATCATCAAAGCCTATGTTGACGGCGTGAATGCACTTAAGACGCAAAGCAATTTTGCCCTTTATAAAGATGATAAGCTCAATATTACAATTGACAGCATTACAGGCGGTTCTATGGTGCAGAGCTTTGCAGAAAGTATGCTTTCAAACAGCCAGAAGCAGCCTACAAGCTATAACTTTCAAAACGGCTATGATGCACCCACAGGCGCAACTCCGGCAAGCACAATTGCGCCCTTAGGTCAGCTTGCAAGCATCGATGAGAGCTTTGTTACAAATGCCACGGCAACAGCAAACGCTGACGGAGGCTTCACCGTAAACCTTGCTTTCGCAGATGAATCGCAGTCCTACCCCAATGAAACGGTTCACCACAAAAACGTGGTTGAGGTTGTTGACGTTGCCGGTCTTGTGCCAAGCGGCGCAACAGTAAATTATATGGATATGGTCTATTCGGGCACCACCGTTTCGGCAACCTTTGACAGCAGCGGCAGAATTAATCATATGCGTCACTATCTCAATGTTTCGCAATGTCAGGGCAGCGGCAGCATGAGCGTTTTCACTATGAACATAACTCTGCACGGCGATTTTGTCAGCGAATATACAATTACTTATTAAGCGGTAAAATTTAACTGATTTTTATTGACTTCACAGTCTTTTAATGCTATAATTAGTTATACTTTAATTGCGGAGGCTCAAAATATGGAAACTTTTAAGAAGATTGCTAAGGTTGTAGCTATCATCGTTGCTATTGCAGCAGCTATCGCAGCTGTTTATTTTGCAGTAACAAAACTCATTGAAAAGAAAAAGATGAAGAACGCAGACGACAGAGAAAACTATGTGTCCTGCGCAAGCTACGATGCAGATTTCATCTCAGAAACAGTAGCATAAAACAAAAAACATCGGGAAGCTATGGCCAAAAACGCCATAGCTTCTTTAAATTAAGGGCATACTATCTTTAAAAGGAGAGATAGCAATGAAGAAAATTTTAGTTGCAGGTGCAGGTCACGGCGGTCTGACAGCTGCTGTGCATCTGAGCAAAAACGGATATGATGTTACAGTCATAGAAGCAAAAGAAAAAAATGATTTAGGTCACGACTGGCACGATTCCATGAATATGTCAGCATTTGATATGTCGGGTATTCCACGGCCTACAAAGGAAATGTATATTGCAAGCAAGGCTCAGTCATTCAGGAATCCGGCAGGCACAGTGAGAATTGATCTGCCATTTATAAACAACGATGAAGGCTTTTATATTGACAGAAAAGTGCTTATTGCCTACCTTATAGAATGTGCTGAGGCTGCAGGTGTGAAGTTTTTATTCTCACATAAAATCCTTGCCCCTATAACAAAAAATAATAAGGTTCTAGGTCTTAAGATAACAGACGGCAAATTTGAAACAAAGCTCGAAGCAGACTTGGTTATTGATGCGGCAGGGCTTAACTCCCCTGTGAGAAAAAATCTGCCCATAAGCTGCGGAGTGCAGCGTACCATTGAGCAAAGAGATGTCTATCATGTTTTCAGGGCATATTACAAAAACACAACCGGCGAAGTGACAAATCCGCCTGTAACAATAAATATGTTTCATATGAACCGACCGGGCATTGACTGGACTATAACAGAGGAAGACTTTGTTGACGTGCTCATAGGCAAATTCGGCTCGGCAGGGGTACTGACTGAAAAAGAGGTTGAGGAAACTCTCAAAAAGTTCAGGCAGGACTATCCCTTCATTTCGGAAGAAACTGTCAGAGGCGGTCAGTTTGCCGATATCCCCCTGACAAAGATGCTGCCAATGCTTGTGTGTGACGGTTATGCTGCTGTCGGTGACAGTGCAGGTATGACAATTCCCCTTAACGGCAGCGGTATTGTGCTGAGCATGAAAGCAGGAAGACTTCTTGCCGATACGGTGCTTAAAACAAAAGGCTCCTACAGCAAAAAAGAGCTGTGGAGCTATCAGTATGAATATTTCCAGCGCCTCGGCAAAGAGCTTATCCTCATAAGCACACTGAAAAACTTTTTCACTTATGTTGATGCAAAGCAGGTTGACCTTCTCACAGAGCGTGAAATTCTCACGGCAGACAACCTGAATATTTATAACGGCTTCCCTTTGACAGCTGAGCTTGTTGGCAAAATGCTCGGTACCGTGCCCCATCTTATGAATCTTATCCCTCACCTGCTCGGTTCTTTCAAGGGGTACCCACTGCTTCCCCTTGTGAGCAAGGCAATGCCCAAGGAGTATGACGAGGAAAGAGTCAAGGCGTGGGCTAAGCTGTATAGCAAGCTGTAATATGATTAAAGCGTGCGGAGTGAAATCCGCACGCTGAGTTTTATCTATAACAACCACAAGTTTTACTTGTGGGAACGAGAAAGCGGAAGCGTTCATTGTAATAAAAAAGACCTCCTATGGTATAATGAAGGTAGCGACACCAACAAAACCAAAAAGGAGGTCGAATCCATGGACGAAA
>JAFTLT010000064.1 GCA_017452785.1 Clostridia bacterium
AAGACAGAAGGCGCAAAAGCCTTCTGTCTTTCAATCGGTTAATCGGGATTTAAGAAAGGTAAAAGATATGTTTTGGAATGTTACGCAAAGCCTTATGGAAGGCTTCGGAAAAACACTTGAAATATTCATACTCACACTGCTTTTTGCTCTGCCCTTAGGCCTTGTTATAGCCTTCGGCTCAATGAGCAAGTGGAAGCCGCTTAAGGCTGTTTCAAAGGGTCTTGTGTGGGTTATCAGGGGCACTCCGCTGATGCTGCAGCTCATTGTCATTTTCTACGGCCCCGGTCTTATAGGTGCATGGGCAAGTCAGCTTGAGAGCACAAACTCTCTTATTCAGTGGCTTGCCACATGGGAATGCTTTGACCGCTTCACAGCTGTTATCGTGTCGTTTGTTATCAACTATGCCTGCTATTTCTCAGAGATTTACCGTGGCGGCATAGAGAGTATACCAAAGGGACAGTACGAGGCAGGTCAGGTGCTTGGTATGACAAAGAGCCAGACCTTCTTTAAGGTTGTGCTTTTGCAGGTTATCAAGCGCATTATTCCGCCTATGAGCAACGAAATCATTACACTTGTCAAGGATACCTCACTTGCAAGAACTATTTCAGTTTATGAGGTTATTTGGAACAGTGAAATTTTCATAAGAACAGACGGTCTTCTCTGGCCTCTTTTCTACACAGGCCTTTTCTATCTCATATTCAACGGCCTTCTCACCGTTGTTTTCGGCAGAATAGAGAAGAAGCTCAGTTATTTCAAAGCGTAAGGAGGGAAATGCAGTGGCTATACTTGAAGTTAAAGATATTAAAAAGAGCTTTGGCAAAACTAAGGTGCTCAAAGGTGTTTCCTTCTCGCTTAACGAAGGTGAGGTGCTGTCAATTATCGGCTCATCGGGCAGTGGCAAGACAACACTTCTTCGCTGCATAAATTTCCTTGAAACAGCGGACAGCGGCAAAATTACCGTTGACGGCGATGTGATTTTTGACGGTGAAGACCATTCAAAGAAAAAGGCAAAGGAAACAAGAGAAAAGCAGCTGAAAATAGGTCTTGTTTTTCAGCAGTTCAACCTTTTTCCTCAGTACAATGTGCTTGACAATGTGACCCTTGCTGTCAAGCTTAAGGCAAAGGAAAGACCCGACTACAAGCAGAATAAGAAACAGATTTTAGCCGAAATTGAAGAAAAGGCGCTGAAGCTTCTTGGTGAAATGGGTCTTAGCGACAAAATAAACAACTATCCCTGCGAGCTTTCGGGCGGTCAGCAGCAGAGAGTTTCCATTGCCAGAGCTATGGCACTTGAGCCCAAGATTTTATTCTTTGACGAGCCGACCAGTGCCCTTGACCCTGAGCTTACGGGTGAAATTCTCAAGGTTATCAGAGAGCTTGCAAAGAGCAATATGACTATGGTTATTGTTACTCACGAGATGAACTTTGCCAAAGAGGTAAGCGATTACATTGTGTTTATGGATGACGGTGTAATTGCTGAGGAAGGCAAGGCGGAGGAAATTATAAATAATCCGAAGACGGAGAGACTCAAAGCATTTTTGAGTAAGATAAGCGACTGAAAAAATTATGAATTGCAGGTCGCTTCGCTCCGATTGTATCCCTTTGGATTTGAATATAAGACGGCATCTCTTCCCGGCAAATAAGACAGAAAAATAATATTAAGCAGACTCTTGAACGGGTCTGCTTTTTGTTATATAATAAGTGAAATGATGCCTGAGGAGAATAAAATGAAGAAAAGTTTTGCCATAGATAAAATGAATATCTATAATTTATTTGCCATTATTTTTATGGCTTTTATTATGTTAATTCCTCCTGAGCAAATTGCAGGTGTATTGATTTTTGAGTCTGTTGTTCTTTTGATAATGGTTGTATCATTTTTAATGGGTCCTAATTATTATGTTGCCGACAGTGACGGTATAGCAGTATACTATTTTCTTTTTATCAAAGATTATTATAAATGGGATGAAATTAAATCAATTGAAGAATACCTTGCAGGAAGTTCTAAATTCTATTATACAGCATATTGGATTGAAACAAAAACGACAAAAAAGAAACCGTTTTATATGGATTATAAAATAACAAAATCCATATGGACAAAAAGGCTGATAAAAAAATATTGGGACGGTGAAATCAAAGGAGATGACTTTGAAGCCTTTAAAAAGAAATTGAGAAAGAAAAAAGCGGAATCTTTTGAGCTTGGTAAAAAACAGGCTATAAAAAGTGAAAGCGAAGCCAGAACGAGAATTGCTGAGATACTAAGAGAATACAGATCCACGGCTAAGAGGCAGGGATTATTTGTCAAAGCTACATACAGTTATGAGATTGAGAATAGAACCTATGACAAAAGACCGGATGAAAGCTATTCATTCGTAGTTAAAATTGAGATGGGTAAAATAGGCTGTTCGGAAGATGATAAATTATATATTATATCTGAATTGCTTTTTGTAAGATATGGTGTGGCATCTGTTAAGGTGATTGAAAAAGATGGAAATATTTATAATGAGATTTCTCAGAAAGTTGGAGAATTTGTTTCATTATAAAAACGCAAACAGCAGAGCGATTGTAATTTTCACTCTGCTGTAATTTTTTGTTATGTGGGACTCTGTCCCACGCCCTGCAAGCTTTTGCAAAAGCTTGAGCAAAACTTTACTTGCTTAATTCTTTTCTCAGGGCTTCAATTTCTATTTTTACACACTCAGGTGAGGGGCCGCCCTTTACAGTACGTTTGCTAACACACTCGTCAAGGTCAATTGCCTTATAAACATCCTCCTCAAAGAGGTCGCAAACTGCCTTATACTCCTCGATAGGCAGTGTCTCAAGGGTAACACCCTTGTCAATGCAAAGAGCCACAAGCATGCCAGTAGCCTTATATGCATCACGGAAGGGGAGTCCTTTGTAAACAAGATAGTCAGCGCAGTCGGTGGCATTGATAAAGCCTCTTGCTGCTGCGTTTCTCATGTTATCACGCAGTACCGTTGCAGTCTCTAACATAGGAGCAAAGGTGTCAAGGCACATGATAACTGTGTCAAGGGCATCAAAAACAGCTTCTTTGTCCTCCTGCATATCCTTGTTATAGGCAAGGGGAATGCCTTTCATAACGGTCAGAAGTGTCTGCAAATCACCGAAAACTCTGCCAGCTTTGCCACGTACCAGCTCTGCAATATCCGGGTTCTTCTTCTGGGGCATAATGCTTGAGCCTGTTGAGAAGGCATCGTCAAGCTCAATGAATTTGAATTCCCATGAGCACCATGCAATGACCTCTTCGGCAAAGCGTGAAAGATGCACCATAACAATTGAAAGCATGGAGAGAAGCTCAAGAGCATAGTCTCTGTCTGAAACGCCGTCAAGGCTGTTGCTGCTCACACTGCTGAGACCTAAAAGCTCAGCAACATATTCTCTGTCAAGGGGATATGTAGTGCCTGCAAGAGCGCCTGAGCCGAGAGGTGACACAGCCATTCTCTTTTTGCAGTCATAAAGGCGGTCTAAGTCACGCATAAGCATACTTGCGTACGCCATAAGATGATGACCGAAGGTAACAGGCTGAGCACGCTGAAGATGTGTGTAGCCGGGCATAACTGCATCATAGTTTTCCTCTGCTTTATTGAGAATAACCTCAATAAGAGCTTTGATGGATTCCTCAAGAACATCACACTGGTCAAGGAGATAAAGTCTCAGGTCAAGAGCAACCTGATCGTTACGGCTTCTTGCAGTGTGAAGACGCTTGCCGCTGTCGCCGATACGCTTTGTCAGCTCACCCTCAACGAAGGTGTGGATATCCTCAGCTGTCATATCTATTTCGAGGCTGCCGTTTTCAAGGTCGGCGGCAATCTCTTTAAGTGAAGCTACAATTTTATCACTTTCACTTTTGTCGATTATGTTCTGTTTGCCGAGCATTGTTGCGTGTGCAACGGAGCCTCTTATATCCTGCTGCGCCATACGGCAGTCAAAGGGGATTGATGAATTGAAATCATTTGTTTTTTTATCAAGGGACTTTTTAAAGCGTCCTGTCCAAAGTGGCATAACTATTACCTCCTGTTAATTTGTAATATAATACCTGTTAATTATCCTAAAAAAACGTGGTTTTGTCAATAGTTAAACAAATCATTTTCTGCGTATTGCCCTCGCCGGGCAGGCATTCTTTTTGCTGGCGCCCAAAAGAATCAAAAATGCGCTGATGTTGCGGTATCAGATTCTATTTTTGTCCGCCTTGCTCGCAATTCTGCATTTTGCACTCTGCATTCTGCATTAAAAAAAGGGTGTCTTCCGACACCCTTTTTTGTCTTATTTATCCCATTCCTTTGAGAGCATTGCTCTGACCTTGAGGGGAAGACCAAAGAGATTAATGAAGCCCTTTGAATCTGCCTGATCATAGCAGTCATCCTCATCGAAGGTTGCAATTTCTTCACTGTAAAGTGAATAGGGTGATGTCATACCTGCACCGATGATGTTGCCCTTATAGAGCTTGAGCTTAACTTCACCTGTAACAGTTTCCTGAGTCTTGTCAACGAAAGCTGAAAGAGCTTCACGGCAGGGTGTGAACCACTGACCGAAGTAAACAAGCTCTGAGAACTTAGTAGCAAGCTGCTGCTTTAAGTGCTGAGTGTCTCTGTCAAGAGTGATCTGCTCAAGCATTTCGTGAGCCTTGTAAAGGATTGTTCCGCCCGGTGTTTCATAAACGCCACGGCTCTTCATACCAACGAGACGGTTCTCAACCATGTCAATGATACCGATACCGTTTGCACCGCCGATTTCATTAAGAGCCTTAACCATTTCAACACCGCCGAGCTTTTTGCCGTTGAGTGATACGGGAACACCCTTCTCGAAGCCGAGAGTGATATATGTGGGAACATCGGGAGCCTTTTCGGGTGTTACACCCATTTCAAGGATTTCGTCATACTTGGGCTCGTTTGCAGGATTTTCAAGGTCGAGGCCTTCGTGTGAAAGATGCCAGATGTTCTTATCCTTTGAGTAGTTTGTTTCTCTTGTAATTTTAAGAGGAATATTCTTTTTGATAGCGTATTCGATTTCGTCTTCACGGCTCTTGAATTCCCATGTTCTCCAAGGAGCGATGATTTCCATTTCAGGAGCAAAAGCCTTGATAGCAAGTTCGAAACGTACCTGGTCATTACCCTTACCTGTGCAGCCGTGGCAAATTGCATCTGCGCCCTCAGCCTTAGCAATTTCAACAATTCTCTTAGCAATGAGAGGACGTGCAAAAGCTGTGCCGAGAAGATACATACCTTCGTAAACTGCGCCTGCCTTAAGTGTGGGGTAGATGTAATCTTCAACGAATTCCTTGTTGAGGTCTTCGATGTAAAGCTTGCTTGCGCCTGTCTTGAGAGCCTTTTCTTCAAGACCTTCAAGCTCTGAAGCCTGACCTACGTCACCTGAAACTGCAATAACCTCACAGCCTTCATAGTTTTCCTTAAGCCAAGGGATAATGATTGATGTGTCAAGTCCGCCTGAATAAGCAAGGACAATTTTCTTAATTTCTTTCATTTTTACTATCTCCATTCATTTTTGTTTTAGACTATGCTACATTATACGCATTTTTATGCAAAAGTCAATAGGCAACTTTTAAGTTTATTGAATTTTTATGCATAAAATGATGAATATCGCTGTATTATATGCAAAATCACTAATTTATGACTTAAAGAACTCATAGCAGGCTCTGTAAGTGCTGTAAACATCGGCCTTTGAAACTATTTCATAGGGAGCATGCATTGAGAGTACAGGTACACCAAGGTCAACAACGTCAACATTGAGGTTGGCAACATATTTTGCAACGGTTCCTCCGCCGCCTTCGTCAACTGCACCGAGTTCACCAATCTGCCATGAAACATTTGCACTGTCAAGAATACGGCGAATCTTGCCCATAAATTCAGCACTCGCATCTGATGTGCCGCTTTTGCCTCTTGCACCTGTGTATTTTGTGATTACACAGCCGTGGTTGAGAGTGCAGCAGTTATATTTGTCATGCACTGAGGGGAAGGTGGGATCAAAGCCTGCGTTAACGTCAGCTGAAAGACATTCAGACATTGAAAGAACATCTCTGCCTTCAAGACCTTCCATTTTTGCAAGGTCATAGATGAAGTATTTCATAAATGCCGAGTTAAGACCAGTGTTGCCGTCTGAGCCGATTTCCTCTTTGTCAGCAAGAACTGAGATGAGAGTATGCTCCGGCTCTTCAACATTGAAAGCGGCAATTGCGGCAGGGTACGCACAGACTCTGTCGTCGTGGCCGTAAGCACCGATAAGGCTTCTGTCAAAGCCGATGTCACTCACTTCGAGGGCGGGTACTAATTCAAGCTCTGCTGAAATGAAGTCTTTCTCTGTCACACCGTATTTTTCATTGAGGATTTTGAGCACGTTGAGCTTGACAAGCTCACTGCCGCTGTCACTCTTAAAGGGTCTTGAACCGATAAGAATGTTGAGCTCCTCACCCTTTATGCCCTCAAGAAGAGGTCTCTTTGACTGCTCCTTATCAAGATGGGGCAGCAGATCAGTAATGACGAACTTGGGCTCGCCTTTCTTTTCACCGATATTTATTTTAACGCTTGTGCCGTCTTTTTTAATCATAACGCCGTGAAGTGAAAGAGGCATGGCAACCCATTGATATTTTTTAATTCCGCCGTAGTAGTGGGTCTTGAAGTAGGCAAGATCACTGTTTTCATAAAGGGGAGTGGGTTTAAGGTCGAGACGAGGTGAATCGATATGAGCTGCAACGATTTTTGCACCCTCGCTTACGCCTTTTTTGCCCATAACTGCAAGTATAATGCTCTTGCCTCTATTGTTATAGTAAACCTTGTCACCTGCTTTATAGGCTTTTTTGCTGTCAAAGGGCAAAAAGCCTTTTGCTTCTGCCTTTTCAATCATATAGTCTACGCATTCTCTCTCTGTTTTTGCAGTGGCAAGAAAATCCTTATAGCCTTCGCAGAAATCATCTGCATTTTTAAGCTCTTCATCGCTCATCTGCACGCTGAAGTGCTTTTTTTCGAAGCAGAGCTCTTCTTTAAGAAGGTCTGCTGCACTTTTTTCATTTGACATATTTATGCATCCTTTCTGTCATATAATTTTTCATATATATTTTTGGTTTTTATAACCTTTTTAACATATTTTGCCGTGGTGGGGAAAGGGATAGTATGAAGACTTTCACCGTCAGCGGAATATCTTTCATCTTTCAGCCACTTGTCCACATTGCCCGTTCCTGCATGATAGGCGGCAATTGCCACCTCTTCACTTTTATATTTTTCTGTCAGGTACCCGTATAAGTAGCAGCCGTATTTTATTGAAACCTCCGGCAACACAGCCTCGCTGTAATCTTTTTCTTCATCAAGCTTGCCGCTTATCCATGCGAAGGTGTCGGGCATAATCTGCATAAGTCCAGTTGCGCCCACATGAGACACTGCCTCAGGGTCAAAGCCGCTTTCACATTCAATAACGGCATAAATAAAGTAAGGTGAAAGATTATATTCTCTGCAATGTTCTTCGACAATATCTTTGTAGGTGCAGGGATATAATGTTTTAAGCACAGACAAGGAGCCGAAGTAAAAAAGCGTAGCAGTGAGTGACAATATAAGAATGAGGGCGATAAATCTTTTTATTTTCAACCTATCAGCTCCTCAAGTTCTTTATATCTGTTATCATCCTTATCATATGGAGGGTAGTTTCTTATTATTATATCAGCCTGACTGAAATAATATTCGTCATCCTTTTGTGCTTTTATTCTTGTTGTTGCCTGCTCATGAGTTATTCCGTCACGGCTGAGAATTCTTTCAAGGCGGATTTCTTCGGGAGCAGAAACCACAACAAATTTTTCGCAAAGCTCCTTGCAGTTGCTTTCAAGCAGTGCGGCTGCATCTATAACCGAAACAGTGTAACCTTCTTTTTTTGCCTTTTCAATTTCAGCTTCACATCTCTTTTTTATAGCAGGATGTGTAATGCTGTTGAGAAGTGCAGTTTTCTGTGGTGAAGCAAAGGCTCGCTCAGCAAGACGCTTTCTTATGAGTTCGCCGTTTTCGTCGAGAATATCTTCGCCGAAAGAAGCCTGAAGCTGAGGAAGAGTATCGCTGCCTTTTTCGGTTATCTGCCTTGCAATAACATCACCGTCAATAATATAGCAGCCTTTTTCTTTCAGATAGAGGGCAACGGTGCTTTTGCCTGCACCTGTTTTGCCTGTGAGTCCTATTGTAAGCATATTTTTCACCTCAAAGCTCGATTATGTTGAAAGCTGCAGCACGCACAAGACGGTTGAATACTGCAAGACCTATGCCTTCCTTTTCGGGGAAACGGGCAAAAACTGTTTTTGCCTTTGCTTTATCAACCTGCCTGAGTGCATCAAAGATATGCTTTGCCTGAGATGAGGGATCATCTTTTTTGCCGTAGGTTATGCATTTTATGCTAAGATCGCTTACCTCTTCCTCGAAACAAAGAGCAACATCGTCAGAAGTTCCGTTTTCGTCTATATATTTTTTATATTGCTCAAAGCTGCTTTTGATAATAACAACCTCTGCATCGGGGGAGTAGTGCTTATATTTCATACCCGGTGAGGCGGCAACAGCGCCGTCTGCAAGCTTGTTATAAACAGCATCGTCAATAACAATTTCGCCCAGAACCTCAGTGAGCATTTCAGGGGTTATTCCGCCGGGACGAAGAAGTCTCGGCACTTCATCTGCAAGAGAAATAACAGTTGACTCAATGCCTACACTGCATTCACCGCCGTCAACTATTGCATCCACTCTGCCGTCAAGGTCGGCTCTCACATGGCTTGCCGTGGTGGGACTGGGCTTGCCTGAGGTGTTTGCAGAGGGTGCCGCAAGAGGAAAGGAGCACGTATCAATTATGGCTCTTGCAGTTTCGTCTGAGGGCATTCTGACTGCCACAGTGTCAAGCTTGCCGCAGATTTCCTTTGGTATTATATCGGATTTCGGCAGGATAACAGTAAGAGGACCCGGCCAGTATTTTTCTGCCAATGCCATGGCACTTTCGGGTATAGACTTAACCAGCGGCGCCCACTGAGATATATCACTGATATGAACTATCAGCGGATTGTCAGAGGGCCTTCCCTTGGCATCAAATATCTTTTTAACGCAGTCACCCCTAAGGGCATTTCCTGCAAGACCGTAAACGGTTTCTGTGGGAATTGCAACTATGCCGCCGTTTCTGAGTATTTCGGCAGCTCTGGCAATATCCTGCTGATCATTGCTTAAATAAAGGGTTTTCATTTTATCACTTAGCTTTCACTTTTGAGCTTTTCGGCAGTGTCATAGGTTATGAGTGCATCAATAACCTCATCAAGAGCGCCGTTTAAAAACTGCTCAAGTTTATATATAGTCAGACCTATTCTGTGGTCAGAAATTCTTCCTTGGGGGTAATTGTATGTTCTTATTCTTTCACTTCTGTCACCTGTGCCCACCTGAGATTTTCTCTCGTCGGCTATTGAGGACATCTGCTTCTCTCTTTCCGCCTCAAGAATTCTTGAACGGAGAATTTTCATAGCCTTATCCTTGTTTTTGTGCTGACTTCTTTCGTCCTGACACTCAACAACGGTGCCTGTGGGCAAATGAGTAATTCTGATAGCTGATTCGGTTTTGTTGATATGCTGACCTCCTGCGCCGCTTGAACGGAAGGTGTCTATCTGCAAATCCGTGGGATTTATTTCAACATCGACGTCCTGAGCTTCGGGCAGCACTGCAACGGTTGCCGTTGAGGTGTGAATTCTGCCCTGAGTTTCTGTTTCGGGCACTCTCTGCACACGGTGAACGCCGCTTTCAAACTTAAAGCGTGAATAAGCACCCTCACCGCTGACCATAAAGCTGACTTCCTTAAAGCCGCCAAGCTCTGTGGGATTTGAGGAAAGCACCTCTATTTTCCAGCGTCTTGCCTCAGCGTACATAGAATACATTCTGTAAAGCACGCCTGCAAAAAGTGCAGATTCTTCTCCGCCTGCACCGCCACGGATTTCAACGATGACATTTTTATCGTCATTGGGGTCTTTAGGCAAAAGCAGAATTTTCAGTTCTTCATAAATTCTTGCTGTGTCTTCCTTTGCTTTTTCAAATTCCTCCTGCACCATTTCACGAAAGTCTTTGTCAAGCCCGCCCTCGTCAAGAAGGGATTTAGACTCCTTGAGTGTTTCCTCAGCTGCTTTGTATTCTCTGTATTTTTCAACTATAGGCTGAAGATTTTTATGCTCCTTTAAAAGGGCACTGTAATTGTCTAAGTCTGCTATAACAGCAGGGTCATAAAGCATTTCACTTACCCGTTCAAAGCGTTCTTCAACCAAAACTAATTTATTAAGCATAATATTCTCCCTGTCGGTCAATTATTATTAAAGTGGCAGCCTTACAGCTGTTCACCGTCTCTGATAACTTTTTTTATGTTTTTTTCAGCTTTGAGTCTCGGAACCATAACAACATGACCGCATTTTTTACATTCCAGCTTAAAGTCCATTCCCGAACGCAAAACAGAAAATTCGTTATTGCCGCAAGGGTGGTTTTTTTTCATCATTAATGTGTCACCGACTCTGATATCCATTATTTCACCTCAGAATGAAAGAGCATTTTATCAATATATTATAGCACATTACTCTTAGGAATATCAACCTAAAAAGAACATAACTTAATAAAATCGCCGCTGAAAATATATTTCAAGGCAAAGAAGCATATAAATTTAATTGCAATTATAAACAGAAAGGGTTATAAAAATGAAAAAGTATTATCCTGAAAACTACCTTATCAACACTGTCGAGAATAAAAATATTCTCTCTTCAAGAGCCGCAATAAAAGAGGCTTACTACAGCGGCAGGGTACTGGAAGCAAGAGCAACGGTTTGCGACAAGGACCACAATCTGCATGTGGATTTAGGCGTAATGAAGGGAATTATCCCAAGAGATGAGGGCGCAATCGGAATAGATGACGGCTCTGTACGTGACATTGCCATAATATCAAGAGTGAATAAACCTGTTGTGTGCCGCATAATCGACTTTAAAACAGATGAAAAGGGCGAGGTATATGCAGTTCTCAGCCGAAAAAGTGTGCAGCAGGACTGTATGCGTGAATATATTTCCTGCCTTGTGCCCGGATGTGTGATTGATGCCACCGTTACTCATATGGAATCCTTCGGCGTTTTTGCAGATATAGGTGCAGGCATTTCTGCACTCATGCCCATTGACAGCATTTCTGTTTCAAGAATTCCTCATCCCTCGGCAAGATTTTCTCCGGGACAAAAAATAAAAGCCGTTGTCAAGGCTATAGACGAAAGCGGCAGAATTACTCTCAGCTATAAAGAGCTTCTCGGCACTTGGGAAGAAAATGCCGCTGACTTTGCACCCGGTGAAACGGTACCCGGCATAGTGCGCTCCGTTGAGAGATACGGCATATTTGTGGAGCTGAGACCAAATCTTGCAGGTCTTGCCGAATATGTGCCGGGAGTAGTGCCCGGACAGCACGCAAGTGTATATATAAAAAATCTCATCCCCGAAAGAATGAAAATCAAGCTGATTATTGTGGATTCCTTTGATGCGGAATATCCCAATGATGCAGTTAAATATTATAACGAAAGCGATTTTATAGATCACTGGGTTTATTCGCCTGAGAGCTGCAGCAAAAAGATTGAGACAGTTTTTTCGCCTTATCAGTTGACGGAAGACGCAATTTAAGGTACAATATAGGATAGTCAATTATTTACAGGAGGAAATTCATATGAAAATCAAGGAAACAATAAGAAAACGTAACAACTCCCTTAAATTTGTTGCAACTAAAAAGGTTGCCGAGGCAGCAACTGCTGCGGCTGACCTTCTTTGTGCACCGCCCGATTTAAGCAAGTGTAAAAAAGTGCTTTTTGTTCAGCCTCATCCCGACGATAACGAAATCGCAGCAGGCGGCACAATGGCTTGGCTTCGCTCAATTGGTGTTGAGGTTTATGAGCTGACAGTAACAGATGACAGATATGCTGACCCCAAATATATAGGCAAAGAAAATAATGTGCAGACCACACGTCAGAAGGAAGCACTTGCTGCACAGCGTGCTCTTGATGTTAAAAATGCAGGCTTCTTAGGCTTTGCGGATAAAAACGATAACTCCGTAAGAGAAATCTCTCTTAAGATTATGGAAGTTATCAGAAGAATTCAGCCCGATTTCGTTATCACTGCAGACCCAAATCTTGCAACGGAATGCCACAGTGACCATATTAAGGTTGGCATGGCTGTTAAATATGCATGCATGGATGCAGAGTGCAACTTCTATCCCGAATTTATTGACGGCAAAGTCCGTGACGATGCATGGAAAGTTGGTGGTATTGGCTTCTATTACACCGATAAGCCCAACACAATCATTGACATCACAGAGTTTGAAGAACTTAAGATGAAATCCATCAAGTGCCACAAGTCACAGGCTGAAATCGGCTTGCTCGCTTCAGTTATGCTTCTCAATCAGGTTCACGCTGAGGGCACTCCCTTTAAGGCTGCAGAGCCACTGAGACTTCAGAGCGGACTGCATATGCATTGCTTCAATCTGCCTATCGAATAATATAAAGAGGAAGTTAAAATGATATCAATAGTGTATGTAACAAACACAGGCTCGTCTAAGGCCTA
>JAFTLT010000065.1 GCA_017452785.1 Clostridia bacterium
TGGTATTACAGAGGTGACTGTATGCGGAAATTTAGAATACCGTCGGTACCACCGACAATTAACAAGTGCATAAGATTTCCAAATGATGTTGTCGAGGAAGTTGAAATAGCTATCACAGGCAAGCAGTGCACCTTTTCAGCATTTGTTATTGAAGCCGTAAGAGTGGCATTGGAAAATTTAAAAGAAGAAGAAAATGTATAAAAACAACAAACCGACAGGGGATAACTCTCTGTCGGTTTAATTGCAATTTCAGCACTGTCGTTGACATATTTGTTTAAAGTGGGTATAATATATATGAAATAATAAAAGGAAAGAGGTGTTTATTTGATGTGCAGTTTGCAAGAGCTTACTGATATAACAAATAAGGTTGCTTTGCTATCTAAAAGCATTTTTGCTAAAAAGCTTAATGCAGTTATTCTTTACGGTTCATATGCCAGAGGTGATGCAACAACTGAATCTGATATCGATATAATGGTCTTGACTGATGTTTCAGCAAAGGAGCTTGCTCTTTATAAAAAGCCTTTTACTGAATTGACATCTGAACTCGGTCTTTTATACGATGTTGTTGTTACCGTCACGTTGAAAGACACCGAAACCTTTAACCGTTATCTTAATGCAGTACCTTTTTATGAAATCGTAAATAAGGAGGGTATAAAAATTGCTGTCTGAAGAAAAACTATCCCTTTCAAAAATCCGCTTGGAAATAGCGAAGGAAAGAATTATGTTTGCCGACGATATTCTAGCATTGGGTGACTACAAAACAGTGGCGAACCGTTCATACTATGCAATTTTTTCTGCTATGAGGGCGGTGTTGGCATTGGATGGCTTTGACTCAAAGAAACATTCAGGCGTTATTGCAGAATTCAGAAAAACATATCTGAAAACAGGACTCCTTCCAAAAAAAATGTCATTTATAATTGATGCGCTTGTGGAAATACGCCAAGGCAGCGATTATGATGATTTTTATATTGTCTCAAAAGAAGAGGTTGCAGAACAGCTTGAAAACGCAAAGCTGTTTGTCAGAGAAGTGGAAAAATTTTTAAATACCAAATACTGAACAATAAAACCGACAGGGAATAACTCTCTGTCGGTTTAATTCATAATTGAATTACAGATGGTAAAGGTTGTCATTCTCATATTCGGGTTCACTTGTCAGGTGAATACCCAACTTGCGGAATATTGCTCTGTCAACACTTGAGGGAATGACGGAAATATGTGCCTCACAGTCTTTGAGCATAGGCAGACAAGACAGCACCTTTGCTGCATTTTCATCTGTTGCAGCACTTACTGATAAAGCAACGAGCACCTCGTCAACATGCAGTCGTGGATTCTTAGAGCCGAGATAATTTACCTTAAGGTTCTGAACGGGCTCAATAAGGTTTGAGGGCAGAAGCAGCAGCTTATCGTCAAGGCCTGCAATTGCCTTCAAAGCGTTGAGTACGCAGGCAGAAGCACAGCCTAAAAGCTCTTTTGTTTTGCCTATAACAATTCTGCCGTCGTGCAGCTCAATTGCAGCAGCAGGGGCACCGGTTTCTTTTTCCACATCATTTGCAACCTTGATAATAGCTCTGTCTTTAACGGTTATTCCTGCCTTGTTCATAAGCAGCAGGATTTTTTCTGTTTCTTTTGCTGTGTCAGCGCCGTGGCGTGCATCACAAAGAGCATTATAATATCTTCTTATAATTTCCTGATTTGCAGCGTTGCAGACAACATCACAATCAATTATGCAGTTGCCTGCCATATTTACACCCATATCTGTCGGTGACTTATATGGTGATGAGCCGTAAATTCTTGTGAAGATTGCGTTGAGTACGGGGAAAATTTCAACATCACGGTTATAGTTAACTGTTGGTTTGCCGTAAGCCTCAAGATGGAAGGGGTCAATCATATTCATATCGTTAAGGTCGGCAGTTGCTGCTTCATAAGCGAGATTTACAGGGTGGTTAAGGGGTAAATTCCATATGGGGAAGGTCTCGAATTTCGCATAGCCTGCCTCAATACCCTTTAAATGCTCGTGATAAAGCTGTGACAGACACACTGCCATTTTTCCGCTTCCCGGTCCGGGAGCAGTGACAACAACGATTTTTCTTTCGGTTTCGACATATTCATTTTTGCCGTAACCGTTTTCAGAAACAATGAGGGGTACATTTGAAGGGTAGCCTGCAATTTTATAGTGGGTAAAAACCTTGATGCCAAGACCCTTGAGATTATTTTTAAAGTTATCGGCAGCACCCTGACCGTCATATTGAGTGATAACAACAGAGCCCACATAAAGCCCCACACTTCTGAAAAGGTCAATAAGGCGCAGAACCTCTTTATCATATGAAATGTTAAGGTCACGGCGCAGCTTCTTTTCTTCAATTGCCTTTGCACTAACTGCAATAACAATTTCAGCTTCGTCTTTAAGCTGCAAAAGCATCTTGAGCTTACTGTCAGGCTCAAAGCCGGGAAGTACCCTTGCAGCGTGATGATCGTCAAAGAGCTTACCGCCGAATTCAAGATAGAGCTTGCCGCCAAACTGAGACAGACGGTTTCTTATCTGTTCTGATTGAGTAGTGATGTATTTGTTATTGTCAAATCCAATCTTTTTCATTTATATACACCCCTTTTGAAAACTACAAAAATAAATATAACATAAATTGATATTTTTTTCAATAATAAAACTGTACATTCTTATAGTAATTATTGTATAATAATTGCACAATAGTTTTTATCGGAGGGAAAAATGACGGAAAAAGAAAAGTATTACATTGATCTTTATAAAAAAGCAAATAAAATGATAGGGGATAAGACCCCGCTGAAAAAAGACTGCGGCACTGTCTGCGGCGGAGCCTGCTGCAAGGGTGACTCTGACACGGGCATGCTGCTTTTTCCTTTTGAAGAGACATCACTCACCGTTAAAGAAAAAGACGGTGTACGCCTTGCAGTTTGTGAGGGCCATTGCAGCAGAAGCGAGCGTCCTCTTTCCTGCAGAATTTTTCCTTTCTTTCCCTATGTGACTGCCAAGGGCAAAATCAAAGTCATTCCCGACATCAGGGGTGTCAATGTGTGTCCTCTTGTGTCACATTTCAGTGAGGTTAAGTTTGACAGAGGCTTTTTGTGGCGTGTTAAAAAGGTGGGTCGCCTTTTGTACGCGGATGAGGCTTGCCGTGACTTTTTGTGTGAAACCGCCCGTGAAATTGACAGTATTCTTTCTATTATGGAATGAAAACACCTGCGCAACAAATTGTGTCGTTGCTTTTTGAGGAAATTTTAGTGACTTTAAGGTGTATAGGTAGTATTATATACTTGACAGAGATGAAATAAACTGTTCTGTCGAAAGGATGATTACATGGCTAAAATTTCAAAAAACATCAAACGGCTCAGAAACGAAAAAGGGTTTACTCAGGATGCTCTTGCAGAAAAGCTCTATATAACCCGTCAGGCTGTTTCAAACTGGGAAAATGACAGAACGCAGCCGGATATCGAAATGCTTGAAAAGCTCTCAGAGGTCTTTGAGGTCAGCATAGAAGAACTGATTTACGGCAAAAAAAGAAATACAGCTCTCGAAATTGAAAAGACAAATTACAACAGCACACTTGTGATTGTTTTCTCGATTTTAGGTGCACTTTTAGTCGGTGCGGGACTTGTGCTGATTTTTGTCACCTTCTGGAAGGATATGCCTATGCTCTCAAAGGGAATAATGTCTTTTATTCCATTGCTTGCCGGTCAGGCTTCGGGTGTGTTTGTGCTGCTTAAGAAAAAAGAAAAAGCACCTTGGTGTGAGGGCGGCAGTGTTCTGTGGACAGCAGGCATAGCTGCAACACTGACAATGATTTATAACATATTTGACCTGCGAATATACTGGTACACCGTGCTGATATTTGTCTGCATATCAATTCTGCCCGTAATGGCACTGCTTAAATGTGTTTCGCCTCTTGCTGTTTATTACGGTTGTGCTATTACATGGATTGTTGCACTTCTTGATGAGCAGAAGTCCTACTTTGCTCTTATTGCCGCAATTGCACTTATTGTGGTGGGTTGTATTTTCTCATCCTTTATGCTGAAAAATGAAAACAAGAGCCACAGAAGTCTTTTTGCGCATTGGCTGAGTATGTTTGCAGTGCTTATTTTTCCGATTTTTATAGGTATAGGAATAGAAGGCGGCTTAGTGTTGCCCTTAATGAGTATAGGTGCAACGGGTATATGTCTTATTGTGCTGTCACTCAAAGACGGTGATATGGCCATGCCTTATAAAATTCCCGGCCTTGTGCTGACGAGCGTTATGATTTTCCTTTACGGTGCATTTTATACCGGCGATATTGAGACCGACAAATATACTGTTATTTTTACAGCAGTGTGCTTCCTTGCAATTCCTGCGGTTATTGCTTATGTCAAGCCGAAAAAAACGGATAAGTTTCTCATAGCCTATCTTGCAGTTGCCGTTGTATCGCTTATTGTTTACACCGTGAGCCTTTATGCTATGCCTGAAAAATATGATGCAGATTTAGCAAGAGATTTCATTAATGAGTTGAGAATTATTGCTCTTGTTGCAAATATTCTGCTGATGATTTCAGGCGGCAGAGAAAAGAAGCTGCTTCCCATAAATCTCGGCTTTATTTCAGTTGCAGGTCTTACGGTGCTTGTGGTTGCACAGTCAGGCTTGTCAATGATGGGCAACGGCATACTGCTTCTTGTTTTCGGCGGCGTGCTTCTTGCAATTAACTTTAAGCTGTCACGTGCAAAGCAAAAGACACCTGTCACAGAGAATAATGGGGAGGTGCAGAGCGATGAATAAAAAGTTCAAGATTATTTTAGCGTTGACACTTATTATTCAGTTGCTTATCCCCGTGGGAATGCTCTATCATCATGCAACAATAAGAAACTTTGCTCTTAACCACAGTTTAGAATATAAGTTCAAACTTCTTGATATTGATTTCTGGGACTATGATTACATGGATGAGGATGCTGATAGTCACAGCGGAACCATAAATTTAGAAGTAGGCGGAGTAAGAAATTTTTATAACCGAAAAATTGCTGTTACCATTGGTGAAGACGGATTTGTGGATTTAGCTGAACTGGAGAACAGAATGCAGACAAACTGTTGGTTTGACTATGATTACTGCCAAAAGAACTGTACTTTACGTGAAGAGGATTACAGTTATGAACCGGGTGTTGATATAGCAAAGCTGAAAAAAGAAATAAACGAAACCCATGGCTGGACAAGCAATTTTCACGAAAACGGCTGTTATGCCTATGTTACAGCCAAGGTCTATAAGGGTGTGTTTATTCCAACGGCAATATATATTGAAGATGAAAAAGTTATAACAATTCATGCGGAAAACTAAAGAAACTGACAAAAAGATTACAATTTCGTTACTATTATTTACAAAACAACCGAATAGTATTATAATACCTTCTGTTATTTAGGAAGGTATTATTTTTTCATAAAACGAATTGGAAGGTATTTATTATGAATAAAACCCTGATACAAAAGAAGGGCACTCCCTTATGGGAAACATGCCTTTGGTGGATAGCAAGAGTTTTTCTTGCCGTGGCTGTTTTCACCGCACCCACAACACCCAAAAAGCTTATGGTGTTATTTGCTCTTGCCGTAACTTTTCTCGGCAGTGTACTTGGCAAGTTTATTAAAAATCTCAGCTCGCACTTTCAGACCTGTGTGTGCCTTACGGCTGTTTTAGGTTCAGGTCTCGGCTTTGGCTTTGACTTGTTTCAACTGCTGCCTGAATACGATGTGCCTCTCAGCCTGTTTGGCGGAATTATCGGTGTGGCAATAGGATATTACATAAGCATTGCACTGAGAAAACCTGAAACAAACAAGGATTTTAATTTCACTGCCTTTATATCCTTTTGTGTTTCTTGTGCTCTTATTGTACCGAAAGAAATTATTCAGTTTTTTACAGACTACTTCACAGGCAGAAATCTTCTTCACTGTGAAATGCCTGAGGATGACCACTGGCTTTTCAGTCTTGTCGGCACCGGCGGCAGCATGCCTGAGCAGTGGTATCTCATAGATTTCAGCGAAGACATCACTTTGGGTATTATCGGTTCATTCATTGCAACAGCAGTGCTTTATATTTATATCCGCCTTAAAAATAAAGGTGCATTTATAAAAGAAAAAATACAGTTTAAAATTTCATTTAGAGATATTCCGTCACGCTTTAAGGCTAAAGCAATATATGAGATAGCCAAGGTGAAACAGCAGACAAATATTTTCGATACACTTTTATGGTGGAGCGTCAGAATAGTAATGCTTTATGCTTTTCTGACAATGGAAAGCAGAGCTGAAGCAACCCTGCTCGGCGCAATTCTTGTCGGTACCTTTGCAATCAGCATAATTCACTTTGTTTTCCCGAAAGAGTCAATGTTCTGCAAAATAAACTACAGAGTGCAGACTCTTATTGTCATTATTGCTTTTCTCGGCTCATACTGCGGCAACTATGTGGGTGTTTATGCCTATGCCAGCAGATTTGACACTCTGCTTCACTTCGTTTCAGGCTTTATTGGTGCGGCGGCAGGGTACTATATAGCCCGGACCTTAGTAAGACCACGTTCACAAAAAGAGAACCTTGTTATCAGCCTTTTTGCCATGAGCTTTGCACTTGCAATTATTCCCATTCACGAAATGACGGAGTTTATCGGTGACTATATATGGGGCACCACAAATCAGGGCTTTATGTGGGAACCCGGTGACAATGTGCTTATTTACAGACTTTTCGGTCACGGAGTGGGAAATGAGTTGCTTATACGCATATACGACACTATGTATGATATGTCGCTTGCCTCGACCACAAGCATACTGTCCTTTTTCATTATCTTAATTACACTTGAAAGAAACAGAAAAAATGAGAAAAATTCAGGACAATATAACAAAACTGTAACCGAAAAAGAGAAAGTCACCTGTTGACAAATCAGGCAAATTATGTTAATATATCTGTTGTTGAGAGAATGCCTTTTTTTAAAAAAAGGGGAGTAGCTCTAAGCTGTAAATCAACATCCGCCGCAAGGCTGGTTTACAGGCCTTTAAACAGGTAGCAAGACCTTTAACGGAACAAAGTTCTGTTAAAGGTTTTTTTATGTGAAAGCACTCCGCAAGATATATTCTCTTAAAAAAGTCAATAATAATAAATCAGTGAAACTGACGAAAAGAAAGGAAAGAATGTATGAAACATTATCTCCACACTGCCGAAGAAGTTTTTGCTGAAGTTAAATCCTCTGCTGCAGGTCTGACAAGCGCCGAGGCAGAAAAGCGACTTCAGGAAAACGGAAAAAACAAGCTGGCAGAGGCAAAGAAGGATTCCATTTTCAAAAAGTTTTTCGATCAGATGAAAGACCCGATGATTATCATCCTTATCATTGCTGCTGCAATTTCTGCTGTAACAGAGTATATTGAAGCCTCCTCAGCAGGTCACAGCTTCTTCCCCACAGACACACTTATCATTCTTGCTGTTGTTATCATTAATGCCGTGCTCGGTGTTATGCAGGAAAGCAAGGCTGAAAAAGCTGTTGAAGCTCTGCAAAAAATGTCTGCAGCAACCACAAAGACTCTGCGTGACGGCAAAATTGTAACTGTTAAGAGTGAAGACCTTGTCGTGGGCGACGTTATTTTGCTTGATGCAGGTGACGCAATTCCTGCTGACTGCCGTATCTTTGAGTGCGCAAGCATGAAGATTGAGGAAGCAGCTCTCACAGGTGAGTCTGTTCCCGTAACAAAGCTCGTTAATGCTCTTATGGGCAAAAAGGATAATAATGAGGTTGCTCTCGGTGACCGTAAAAACATGGCATATATGGGCTCAACCCTTGTTTACGGTCGTGGTAAGGCTGTTGTTACCGCAACAGGAATGGACACCGAAATGGGTAAAATTGCAAACGCTATTTCACTTGCAGAGGAAGGCAAGACTCCTCTTGAAATCAAGCTCGAACAGCTTTCAAAAATTCTGACAAAGCTTGTGCTCGGCGTTTGCGTGGTTATCTTCGGTTATAACATTGCTATGTATTTCGTTGGCGGCTCACAGGGTCTGTTCTACGAGGTAGCTCTTGATTCATTCATCACTGCTATTGCTCTTGCAGTTGCAGCTATCCCCGAAGGTCTTGTTGCTGTTATGACCATCGTTCTTTCTATTGGTGTTACCAATATGTCAAAAAAGAATGCGATTATCCGTAAGATGAATGCGGTTGAAACTCTCGGCTGCACACAGATAATCTGCTCAGATAAGACAGGTACTCTGACACAGAATGTAATGACTGTTGTTGACCACTATGCTCCCGATGAAAATCAGCTTGCAACAGCTATGGCTCTTTGCACAAATGCTGAGGTTGCAGAGGACGGCAAGGGTACAGGTGAGCCTGATGAGGTTGCACTTATCAACTATGCAAAGACTCTTCAGCTTCCCAAGGCAGCTCTTATGGAAAAGTATCCGAGAATCGGTGAGGTGCCCTTCGACTCAGGCAGAAAGATGATGTCAACTGTTCACAATTCAGCTGACGGTATCGTACAGTTCACAAAGGGTGCTCCTGACGAAATTCTCAAGAAGTGCTCACACATTGATATAAACGGTGAAGTCTTCGAAATGAATGACGAATACCGTGAGCAGATTTCAGCCGAAAACACAAGAATGGGCAACAAGGCTCTTCGTGTATTTGCAGTTGCATATAAGAAATATAGTGCAGCTCCCACTGTTTACGATTCAGAATCACTTGAATATGATATGACCTTTATCGGCCTTACAGGTATGATTGACCCGGTTCGTCCTGAGGTTAAAGATGCTATTATTGAGTGCCGCACAGCAGGCATCACACCTATTATGATTACAGGTGACCACATCAACACAGCTAAGGCTATTGCAAGAGAGCTTGGCATTCTCACTGATGACTCACAGGCTATGATGGGTGCAGATATTGATAAGTACTCAGACGAAGAATTTGAAAAGATAGTTGAAAACATCTTTGTTTATGCAAGAGTTCAGCCCGAACATAAAACAAGAATTGTTAACGCATGGAAGAGCAAGGGCTATGTAACTGCTATGACAGGTGACGGCGTTAACGATGCTCCCTCAATCAAGAGCGCAGACATCGGTGTTGGTATGGGTATCACCGGTACCGACGTAACAAAGAACGTTGCTGATATGGTGCTCACAGATGACAACTTTGCAACAATAGTTTCAGCTGTTGGCGAAGGCAGAAGAATTTACGATAACATCCGTAAGGCAATTCAGTTCCTTCTTGGCTCAAACCTTTCAGAGGTTGTTTCAATCTTCTTTGCAACAATTATGGGCTTCACTATTCTTGAAGCTCCCCACCTTCTTTTCATCAACCTTGTAACAGACAGTATTCCCGCACTTGCACTCGGTCTTGAAAAGCCTGAAGCAAACATAATGAGAAGAAAGCCAAGAAGCAAGACAGACGGCATTTTTGCAGGTGGCCTCGGCTTTGACTGTGCATATCAGGGTATTCTTGTCAGCGTTCTCACAGTTGCAGCATTCTATATCGGCGAATGGCTTGAGTGCCTCGAAACAGGTGCAGCCTTTGCATGGACAAATATCCACGACAGCTCAGAAGGTATGACAATGGCATTCTTCACAATGGCTATGTGTGAAATCTTCCACTCATTCAATATGCGCTCACAGAGAGGCTCAGCAGTTGCTATGGTCTTCAAGGGTCACCACAATGTAGCTCTTTACGGTGCTATGATAGGCTCATTCCTTCTCACAACAGCAGTTGTTGAGATTGACTTCCTTTCAAATCTCTTCGGCTTTGCACATCTCGACCTTAAGGCATATCTCATCTCACTCGGCCTTTCAGTTCTCATTATCCCCATAGTTGAAATTGTGAAGGCTATTCAGAGAGCAGCAAGCAAGAATAAGGCATAAACCAAAATAAAATCAAAGCAGTCCGAACTTAATTTTCGGGCTGCTTTTTTGGTACGCACCATAAACAGTTAAAGCGGCAGGATTGTTCCCGCCGCCGAATTATTAGATAAAAAGTGCGCCCCGGCAAACGGAACGCACCGAAAAACGCATTACTTTTGCCGCAACGCAAAATTATTAAATATAGACACTTCAGTGTATATAATAAAGGAATACACTTTTACCTGTGTTACCTATTGTGTTAAACTATATTTGATTTCACATCGCCAAAATGTTTTATCACAGTCGACCCAGAATATCAATATTTTTTCTCAAAAAATACCGATAAAATCCATTGCGCTTTCATAAGAGAAATGCTACAATAACCTTAACAACATTATGAAGGTGATACTATGCAAGAAAACAAAATACACGTTGCTTACGGATTTCATGTCAACTGCTATCATTCCTACAGAGGTGACACCAACGATAATTTAGGCTTCGGGTCAGATATAAGAATAATAAACAAAATTCTCGACACTCTCACCGATTTCAATAAAAGAGGCATTCCTGTCAAGGGTACATGGGACAGCGAAAACTTCTTTTCTCTTGAAAGAATACTGCCCGAATACGCACCTGAAATTATAGAGAAAATGAAAGAGCGTGTGGCAAAGTACGGCGATGAAAATATCATCATGGGCTATAACAACGGTGCACTCTCGGCAATGACTGAGGATGAGTTTGTGGCGAGTATTGAGCTTGCAGTGACAAACGAAGCAGGCTCAGGACTTAAGGATATTTTCGGCGAATATGAAAAAATAGTCAGACCTCAGGAGGTTATGTTCACGCCCTCTCAGGTCAGCCTTTATAATAAACTGGGCGTTAAGGCACTGTGCCTTTATTACAGCTGTGTGCCCTTTGATGCTTTCAGAACAATTGTTCCTGAGCTTTGCGACGAATACGCT
>JAFTLT010000066.1 GCA_017452785.1 Clostridia bacterium
CCTTTTGCATCAGAAAATGTCCTTACTGTGATTTCTATTCCTTTAGTGCCCAAGAAAAAGATAAGGACAGCTATTTAAAGGCTGTCCTTCTTTGCTTAAAAAACAAGGCTTATCTTGTTAGTGACGAAGTAGATACAATCTATTTCGGCGGTGGAACACCAAGTGTTTTCGGCGCTGAGAGAATAAGCGAGGTCATAAGGTGCATAAAAGATAATTATAGGCTGACTCCTTCAGCTGAAATAACAGTGGAGTGCAACCCGTCTAGTGTAACTGAGGATTTTATGCACCTGATTAAAGCATCAGGAGTTAACCGGGTGTCAATGGGTATGCAATCGGCTGTGGAAAATGAAAGAAAAGCTCTCGGCAGGCTTTCGGGCAAAGAGCAGGTCGCAAAAGCTGTCAGCTTTGCTAAAAAGGCAGGCATTGACAATATTTCACTTGATATTATGCTCGGTGTGCCTTCACAGACTATGGAAAGCCTTGATGAGAGTATAGATTTTCTTATTTCATCAGAGATAAAGCACATCAGTGCCTATATGCTGAAAATTGAGGAGGGCACTCCCTTTCATAAGGCTGCAGGCAGCCTTAATCTGCCTGACGAAGACACAGTTTGTGATATGTATCTTCACACCGCTGAAAGGCTTTGTGAGAGTGGATTTTCACATTATGAAATATCGAACTTTGCTCTTTCTGGCTATGAAAGCAGACACAATTTAAAATATTGGCACTGCGAAGAATATTTAGGCATTGGCCCATCGGCACATTCTTTCCTTGGCGGCAAAAGATATTATTACAGCAGAGATTTTGATGCGTTCATAAAAGGTGAGGATATGATTTATGACTGTGACGGTGGCAGTGAAGAGGAATATATTATGCTTGCTCTTCGTCTCAGTGAGGGACTGAAATTCGGTGAATATAAAAGAAAATTCGGTAAAGAAATTGACGAAAGAATAATAAAAAAAGCAGAAAAATTTGAGCCGACGGGGCTTCTCACCGCAACAGATGAGGGCATTGCTCTGACGGCAGAAGGCTTTCTGCTTTCAAACACTATTATAGGAGAACTGATATTATGAAACCTTACGGTCTTGTTTTAGCCGGTGGCGGCGGCAAGGGAGCTTATCAGATTGGCGCATGGAAGGCCATGAAAGAGATGGGCATAACCTTTGAGGCTGTTGCAGGTGCATCAATAGGTGCAATTAACGGTGCACTTATTGCAAGTGATGATTATGACAAAGCCAATAAATTCTGGCACAATATATCTGTTGATAAGGGCGTTAAGTTTGCAAAAAATCTGCCCGATACAGAAAATCTCTTCTCAAGAAAAAATTGGGGAGTAATCTTCAAAGAGGTAATAAAAAACAAGGGTATTGATGCTTCACCTGCTGAGGAATTTGTTGCAGGATATATAGACGAAAAAAAGGTAAGGGACAGTGGAGTTGCTCTCGGAATAATTGCAGTGCAGATGACACAGGGTGTTGTGCCGAGAGAAATATTCATTCACGAAATTCCCGACGGACAGCTTGTTGACTATCTGCTTGCCTCGGCAAATATTCCTCTTGCAACAAACATAGGCCCTGAGGGTGAAAAGTTCCTTGACGGCGGAGCCTATGATAATACGCCTCTTATGACACTTAAAAAGAGAGGATATAACCGCCTGATTATTGTTGATATTTCAAATATAAAGGGTGTGGCTCATAATCTTAACTATCTTAACAGTGAGGTTGTGCATATAAGACCCTATGATATGGACGATCTTGGCGCTGCATTTGATTTTGACGAGGAGGTTATTGACAGACGCATAAAGCTGGGTTATCTCGACACGAGGAAGGCTTTTTCATATCTGCTTGGCAACATTTTCTATTTCGAGCCTGACACTTTCAGGGTTATGGTTAAAAGGTACTCTGCCGACACGGTGTTGCAGATTGAACAGGTTGCACATATTCTCGGTGTTGAGAAAGCGAAGATATATGATGAAAATGAGTTTGTTTCTGCTGTCAAGGCAGAATATGAAAAAGAGCTTATTCTGCAGAAGGAGCGAGAAGAAGCTCTCCAGCAGGAAAAAGACGGACTTATGCTTCACCTGAAAAAACGCTTTATGGAAAAGAAAAGCTTTGATGACTATCCTTTGGCAGTTGAGCTGTTTGAAAGTCTTAATCCGGGTCTGACAACAAAAGAAATGGTGACACCTGTATGATAAGCAAAGCTCTTTTCTGCACTCTCAATTCAAAATACATACACGCATCCCTTGCGCCTTGCTGCCTTTTCACAGCCTGCAAAAATGAAAAGCTGCCTTGTGAAATCAAGGTGCTTGAGGGTACGGTGAATGAAGATATAAAGGCAGTTTATGACAGAATTATAAGGGAAAAACCTGATTTTGTTTCCTTTTCCTGCTATATATGGAATATTAAAAAGACCCTTGAGCTTTGCAACATGCTCAAAAGTAAGGGAGTTGTAATTGCTCTTGGAGGTCCTGAGGTATCTTACTGTCAGAAAAAAATACTTAAAGAAAATTCCTTTGTCGACTATGTGCTCAGCGGTGAGGGTGAAATGACAATGCCGTTACTGCTTAAGGCACTTTTAAATGATAATAAGCCTTTAATCAGTGGTGTTTCCTTTCGTGAGGGTGACACTTTGGTTATCTCAGACGGTGAGCCTGCCGATTTTGAAAAAACAGTGTCGCCTTACTGTGAGGAATATTTTGAGAGCCTCGGCACAAGAATTGCCTATATTGAAAGCAGCAGAGGTTGCCCTTTCAGCTGCGCCTTTTGTCTTTCGGGCAGGTGTGGTAAGGTGAGATTTCTGCCTCTTGACAGAGTTAAAAATGAAATGCTTATTCTGGCTTCAAAGGGCGCAAAAACAATCAAGTTTGTTGACAGAACCTTTAACTGCAACAGCAAGCGTGCCGGTGAAATACTATCTTTTATAAAAGAAGAATACGGCAGAAAAATCCCGTCGGGAGTCTGTTTCCATTTTGAAATTGCTGCTGATATTCTCACTGAGGAGCTCTTTGAGGTTATTGCTACTCTGCCGAATGGGGCAGTGCAGTTTGAGGTGGGAATTCAGTCCTTTAATGAAAACACTCTCAAAAAAATAAACCGAAAGACCAACACAGATTTAGTCGAAAAAAATGTCAAGAGACTTCTTTCATACGGCAATTGCCATGTGCATATCGACCTTATTGCAGGCCTTCCCGAAGAGGGCTATGACAGCTTTGTTGCAGGTTTTGACAGAGCCTATAAAATAGGAGCCCATATGCTTCAGCTGGGCTTTCTTAAGGTGCTTCACGGTTCACCTATGGCCGAAAACAAAGAGGAGTTCCCCTGTACCTATAGCAGTGAGCCGCCCTATGAGGTTGTATCAACACCTTATATAACTAAAGATGAGCTTTCTCTTTTGCATATATGTGAAAATGAGCTTGAACGCTTATATAACAGCGCAAGGTTTCCACGTACCCTCAGCTATGTGACAAGATTTATGCCGCCTTATGAGCTGTTTCTCGGTTTTGGTGAATTTCTTATAAGCAAAGACGAAAAGGGGAGCATTGCTCTGGATAAATACACCTGCCTTGCTTATGAGTACTTCTCTCTTATCAGGGGAGTTGACAAAATCAGACTTCGTGACCTTATGCTGCTCGACAGACTTTCTACAAATAATTCTGATATTCTGCCCTCTTGCCTTAAGATTAAAGATGAAAGACTCAGAAGGTTAAAACAGCATCTCAGTCAAGCAGTACCTCTTAAAAAGGGTGAATTGAGAAGCGTAGGTATACTCTATAGCGAAAACACTGCTGTTTACTGTGATTACAGCAAAGAAAAAGACCCCGTGAAAGGGCAATGGAAAATTGAATATGTAAGCATTGACCGCCTTGATTAAAGGGCGGTCTTGTCATTTATAAAGGGGAAATAACATATATTATTTCAGGTGATTTTTATGATGAACTATGTTTTTCCGGTTTTGTTGCTATTGTCTTTTATCTCAGCAGTTGCCACGGGCAGAATTGATGCACTGTCTTCTGCTGTAATTGACGGAGCTGAAAGTGCAGTGCAGCTGCTTTTAAGACTTGTCTCTATGCTTTGCCTTTGGGGGGGTGTTATGGAAATAGCTGAGCAGTCGGGCATGACAAAGGTATTTTCAAGGCTTATGTCACCGATTGTTGGTATGATTTTTCCACGCCTGAGAAAAGAAAAATATGCCCTTGAAGCAATTTCCATGAACATAACGGCAAATATTCTCGGCCTCGGTAATGCGGCAACACCACTGGGTCTTGAGGCTATGAGACGGCTTCAGGATATAAATGAAAACAAAACAGTGGCAAGCAATGAGATGGTTGTTTTTGTTGTTATGAATACGGCGGCAATGCATATTATCCCCACAACCGTTGCCACAATGAGAGGTCAATACGGCAGTGCAAAGCCAATGGAAATAATGCCTGCAGCTTTTCTAACCTCATTTTGTGCGCTTGCAGCAGCAATTGCCGTGGCAAAAATCGGCAACAGGGTAAAAAGCAGTCAAGACTGCAAACAAAGGAGTGCATAATATGCCTGATAATTTCGGCAGCTACATATTGCCCGTTATGGTGGTGGGCATCGTTCTTTTCGGTCTTGTGAAGAAGGTTAAAGTTTTTGACTGCTTTATGTCGGGGGCTAGAAAGGGACTTCACACTGTTTATGAGCTGCTTCCGAGCATAACGGGACTTGTGGTTGCAGTGACAATGCTTAAAGAAAGCGGAGCAATGGAAATTGTGTCGGCATTATTTGCTCCTGTTACATCTCTTTTTGGTGTACCCGATGAAATAACACCTATGGCACTGCTAAGTCCCATTTCAGGCGGCGGTTCACTTACGCTTTTTGAAAGTGTGCTGAAAACTCATGGGCCGGATTCCTTTATAGGTCAGGTTGCAAGTGTTGTTATGGGCTCAACAGACACAACACTTTATGCGGTTACGGTTTATTATTCTGCAATCGGCATAAAAAATACTCGTCACACTCTAATGGCAGGGCTCACAGCTGATTTCCTCAGCCTTGTGCTGTCTGCTTTTTTTGTCAGACTCACTGTTTAATGAGATTTAACAGCTACTTAACAAATAGGCAACAACTATATTTAGCACCGGGGTTGCTTTTTCTGTCAAGATGTGCTATTATATGAAAAGAAAAATTACAAAGTTGTAATAAATATTACAGTAAACAACGGACACTAAGGAGAAACAAGATGTTTAAAAAACTTTTATGCCTGCTTCTTGCCCTTTTGGTTATTATGCCTGCGATGAGTGTCAGCTTTGTCGGTAATGCTGCTGACGACACTCTCACTATATTAGCTTCATTAGTTGAAAAATTCCCGAACGGCAAATATTGGAATAACGTTGATAAAGGCAAAAACAACCCTGACGGTGTAACATCCACACCCTGCGCAAGTCATGGCAGCTGTGCATGGAATAAATCGTGTGACTGCAATAATTTCGACAATGCAATTCAGTGTATGGGGTACGCCCATAAAATAGCTTATGAAATCACCGGCATAATGCCCAGAAATAATTTCGTAAAGGTGACAAGCCTTAAGGCTTCTTCACTGCGTGTCGGTGATATTATCCGCTACCGCTGGAACGGTCACTCACTTTGTGTTACAGGTGTCAGCGGCAATAAGATTTCTTTCACGGACTGCAACTGGGTCGGCAGATGTCAGATTCGTTGGGGCGTTATGGATATATCAGATATTCAGGGCTTCAGCTATGTTTACAGACTTGAGGGCAACAACAGAAAAAACACAGACCTTTATTTCTATAAAAACACTGATTCAATTAAGCCTGAAGACACGGAAGAAACCGACATAGCAAAAAACGATCCTCACGAGGATTGGAAAATGGTTGGTGCAACTCTCAATGTCAGAGCAGAGCACACAACAGATTCAAATGTTGTTGATAAAATATATGACGGAACCAAGTTTAAGGTTTATGACAAATATGATGACGGTGAATACCTTTGGGGCAAAATCCTTTTTGGAAACACTGTTGGCTGGTGTGCTCTCAACTACGCTGAATATTTAGGCGGAAAAATTGAAGAGCCTGACTTTGAAAATAAAACTGAGATATACACTGTGGGCGAAGAAATTCCTCTTTCATGGCGTGAATACTGCGGCGCAGGCAAATATTGGCTTTATATTTATAATGAAGACGGCGACATAGTTCAGAAATATACCGTCAGCAAAAATAAAAGAGCAAAGACAATTACAATCGATGAAGCAGGCAGATATTCTGCAAGAGTATATGCTGCAAATTCATTGGTTTCAGGTTGGAAAATAGCAAGTGAAGACTATCACTTTGAGGTTCTTGAGGCTGAGGAAATTGTTTTCGCAAAAGCCGTTGAGCTTGATGCTCCTGCAAAAATTGCCAAGGGTGACAGTGCGGTGATCAAGGCTGCTGTTGAGCCTGCCGATGTAACCGACGGCACTCTCACATGGAAAAGCTCCGACACCTCTGTTGCAGTGGTCAACTCAAAGGGTAAGGTGACAGCTAAAAAGTACGGCACAGTTAAAATCACCTGCACGGCTGCCGATAAGGGTGAAGTTAAAAGCAGTGTGACAATTACTGTTGTACCCGATAAGGTTACAGCTCTTAAGCAGAATTATTCCACCTCCGGCAAATTGGGTCTTGCGTGGAAAAAGGTCAGCGGAGCAACACAGTACTCTATTTACAGATATGACAGTGAGAGCGAAAGCTATAAAAAGGTTGCCGTTACAGATGAAACCTCATATACCTTCAAGCTCACGGCAGGCAGAAGCTATAAATTCAAGGTTCATGCCACTGCAAAGGTAGGCTCGGAATATTATAGCAGTGAGCCTTCATATATAACAGGTGTTGCAGGCCCTAAGGCGGCAGAACTGACAGCAAAGCAGACAGGCAGCAAGGTCAAGCTGTCATGGGATAAAGTAAGCGGTGCAACCCATTATGTTATCTACAGAGTTTCAGGCGATGAGCTTATCAAGGTTCAGACTGTTGACAGTGATACTCTTTCATACACAGTTGAGGGTCTAAAAGCTGACGGTACATATCGCTTCAGAATAAGAACACTCCGTAAGGATGACGGTGTAACCGGCTATGGCGGATACAGTAATACGGTTAGAGTTTAATATAAATCAGGAATTCTTTTTTGGAATTCCTGATTTTTTTTATTGCGTCTTGACTTTTGCTGTTTTATTTACTATAATGTATCTATAAAGGCGGCTTATACTTTCCGCCAAAATTTAGGAGGAGATTCCAATGAAAAAAGTAATTTCAATTCTTTTAGCGGTTGCTATGGTTTTTGCAATGGGCACAATGGCTTTTGCAGTTGTAGTTGAGGAGCCTGTTGTTACTGACAAATGCACATGTGACGATCACAAAGCTGCACCTTTAGGTTCATGTCACTGCTGTGTTCTTTGCCCCAACATTGATAAGTCTTATCTCACATCATGTGCTAAAGACGGCAATGCAGACGGTACATATGACGGTTCACTCTGCTGCGCATATTGCACAGGCATTTTCCCCTGCGGCTGTGGTTGCGATTGCTGTGACCCCAACAATGAAAACACTGGCAGCGGTTCCATTTTCGGACCTGTTGATGAGGATGCAGTAGAAGACGCACAGGATGATTTCATCAGTGGCTTCCAGAAGATTCTTAAGAGAATTTCAGATGTATTTGATAATTTCTTCAACAGCATCTTCGAATTCCTCAGACTTGACGAGGTTCTCGGTTCAATCCAGTAATTGAAAAGCTAAAAGGCTATCCGCAAGGGTAGCCTTTTTAAGTGTAGAACGCAGAGTGCTGAGTGCAGAACGGCTGACGAAAAGGGTAGTGCTTTGTACAAGAGGAAAACAGGTAATAAATATTAAATATTTTTGAATAAACTATTGACTTTTATATTATGCTGATATATAATATAAGCATATTAAGAGGTGTCTCTTAGTAAATCTAAATATGGAGGATACTATAATGGCTGAATTTTTCGCAAAGTTTGAAGAAGTATGGCAGGCAATCTGGGAATATCTTTACAAGGCATTCGCATACTTTAAGGATGCAGAATAATTTTAACTAGTTTAAACAATTGTTTAAAAAGAAAAGGCCGCCTTCGGGTGGCTTTTTCTTCATGTTAAAGTGAAATATGAAAATTTTTTGAATAAACTATTGACATTTATCTATGGCTGATATATAATATAATCAAGTTAGAGGTAATACTCTTTCAAATCTTGATATGGAGGAAACTATAATGCAGGTATTTGAAGATATGTACGCAATGCTTTGGGAATTCATCTACAAGCTTCTTGCAATCTTTGGCATCGAAAAGGATGAAAACGGCAACCTTAAAGACGCTGAATAATTTATCGCGATTAAACAATTGTTTAATAGACAAAGCCTGCCCTAGTGGCGGGTTTTGTTTTTTCTATATACAGTGATCAATAAAACAAAATAACGCAATATGTTGTGTTTAAGACACCGAAGGTGTAATAAATGTGAGGTTATTTTGCACAAATAATTAAAAATGTTTATATTTTATTGACAAATAGTGAAGTTTAATATACAATGTCAGTTGTAAGGAAAAACATCCCTTAAATAAGCAGTAAAGGAGGAAATTAATATGTGGGAAAAAATAGTTACAATGTTTGGTCTCGACCATCTTATGCAGCTCATCGAGTGGATTAAGGCTCTCTTTGCTTAATCTGATTTATGCTCGGATATTTATAATAAAGGATAATAATTTCGGCCGTCTGCACCTGCAGATGGCTGCTTTTTTCGTTAACAAACAAAATATCCACCTGAACCCAAAAGGAACAGATGGATATTCTTAGTTTAAATTTTGCTTTGCTGCAAGCGGCGGGAAAAAAGTTTTTGCTTTATCAAAACTATCCCGCGATTACGAAATTACTCTGCGCTTGCTCTTCTGATGTAGTTTTTGAAGAAGAGGAGTGCGTTTTCCATAAGGTTGATGGGAAGTCTCTCGTTTGTGCCGTGTGTGCAGCGAAGAAGCTCTGTTGTCAGCTCAAAGGGAGCGTAACGGTAGATATTCTTGCAGATAGGCTCATAGTTATATGCATCGGTGCCGCCCATAACAAGATAGGGAGCAACAATAGCGCCACTCTGAAGCGACTTGGTAACATCACGGATGATGCCGTAAGCTCTTGAATCGGTGGGGGAGAATGAAGATGCCTCTTTTGAATTGAGCACATTGATTTCAATATCCTTATTCTTGCAGACTTTGCGGATATGGTCGATAAGATCCTGCTTGGTTGTGCCGGGCATTGCACGGAAGTTAACTGTGATAGCTGCACGCTGGGGAAGAACATTTGCTGCAGGGCTGCCCTGTGCCATTGTTACAGCTGTTGTTGTGCGTGTCAGGCAAGCAAGGAAAGGAATGTGCTTTGACAGCTCAATGATAGCAGGATGAAGCAGAGGCATATTGCATGTGATAAGACGCACGGGATATGAGCACTCTCTGCCGATAGCATCAAAAAGACTCTTCATATTTTCGTTGAGATATGCCTTGAACTGATTATCCTCAAGGTCTTTGATAACTCCTGCAATTTTGCCTAAAGCTGTGTGTACGGGAGGCTGTGATGAGTGACCGCCCTTAGCATTCACAACGATTTCGATATCTGAATAACCCTTTTCAGCAACGCCCACACCTGCAAGGAACTTATGTTCAAGCACACCGGGAACATGAATGGGAATCATTGCACCGCCTTCGTCAACAATGCTTTCAAGAGTGATGCCTCTCTCTTTGAGAGTGAGCATAATATCCTTTGCACCGTTGTCGGAGTTAGCAACAACCTCTTCGTTATCACCGAAAAGAAGATAAACATCTCTTTCAGGCACATAGCCGTCTTCGAGAAGTGCTTCAACTGATTCCATAACAGCGATGAGGTGGTTTTTCATATCCACGCTGCCACGACCCCAGATAAATTCACCGTCATCATGACCGCTGAAGGGATCGTGTGTCCAATCCTCTTCTGTGCCTGCTGAAATAGGAACAACGTCCTGATGAGCAAGCATAGCTATGGGCTCAAGGTCGCTTCTTGTGCCCTTCCAACGATAGATAAGGTTTGCGGGGGGAACGATTTCCTTTTCAAGAGTCTTGGCAATGAGAGGATAAGCCTCGTCAAGGAATTTGTGGAACTTCTCAAACTCTGCCCAGTCAACTCTTTCACTCTCTCTATAGGAAACAGTTTTGCACTGAATAGCCTTTGAAAGGTTTTCACGGTAACGCTGAACGTTAACATCTTCCTGCGGGAGGGGTTCACTTTCTGTCTTTTTGGGGGTGTAAAGAGCTGCATGAACTGCATTTGCAGCAGCTGCTGCTGCAATAGCACCGCCAATGATATGACGTTTCTTCATAGTGTTTCAACCTCATTTTCTTAATTTTTATTCTAACCACATCATTATATACCTAATTCGAGTTAATTTCAATACATATGACTAAAATAAAAGGTTGACACAAAGGCATATAAAGTGGTAAAATAACGAGGATAAATCTTCGGAGGTAAAAAACTATGATGCCTAAAAGTGTGATAAAAGTTATATGTATAATTATGGCAGCTCTTATGA
>JAFTLT010000067.1 GCA_017452785.1 Clostridia bacterium
AAGGGTCCCCACGAAAACTATATCGACCGTCAGACAGGTGCAAAAATTGCAATTCACGAAATGACAGTTGCAGATATGGAGCACCACTATATGAGACCTCAGGAAAACGGTCACAGACTTGATGTGAGAATGATGGAAGTCAAGAATAAGCAGGGCGAGGGTCTGAGATTTACTCAGCTCGGCGAAAAGCCCTTTGCAATTAACTGTCACCACTACACAGTCAACGAGCTTGACGATGCAACACATATCCACTCACTCCAGCATAAGGACTTCACTACAGTTTGCATCGACCTTATGCAAAGAGGTGTTGGCGGTGATATGCCGGGTGCTGCATGCCTTCGTGAGCCCAACATTATGCACGCAGGCACACGCTATTCCTACGGCTTCACAATTGAAGTGATATAAGCAATTAAAGTTTTGGCGAGCTTTTTTCAAAAGCTCGTGGGGTGTGGTGCAAGCCCCACCACGTAAAAAATTTAAGTCGTCTGATTAATCTCAGGCGACTTTTTAATATGCAAAAAACAGAATAGGTTTATATCTTCTTGTCTATCTATTATTACGGATAATTTATCTGTTTTACATATGTGGGACTCTGTCTCACACCCTGCAAACTTTTGTAAAAGTTTGACAAAACTTTACTCACCCTTCCTTTAGCACCCTGCTTTCTTGACACCTATCTTCAAAAGTGTTACAATCCATTAAAAGGAGTGATATTATGAATGATTTGAAATTATCTTTTTCTAAAATCTCACCTCGCCTTATGGGTTATATGGCAGGTGTAATATGGCTGTGGGCAACAATTAACGATACTTTTGACAGCATTTTCAGCATTTTTGAAAATCGGTTTACAGATGAATTCAATATTGACTATACTGAATTAATATTCATTGCCACAGGTTTTATCGTCAGCTTAATAATCGGCATCGGTCTTATAAAAAATCACCCGAAAATTATAATCGCCGGCATTGTTCTTTCAATTGCAGACAGCGTTATATATATGCTGCAGTTTTTTCCTGACGACTATATAAATATACTGATTAATATTCCTCCCCTTGTTTCTCTGCTTCTTATCCTTTGCAGCATTATCTTTTTTAAAAAGGGGTTAGCTGTCTTTTCAGTTTTAGCCACAGCAATACTTAACATCATAGTTCCTTTCTATCAATTTGTCATCAGCATCACTACAATGCCATATGACAATTTGTTTGACTCACTGTTTGATATAGCAACTGATTTCATAAGCTTAGGCTTTGGTACTGCTACTGTCAGCATCTCGCTTGCTCTGTTTATTTACATTCTGATTTCTTACGAAGGCGAAGACGGCTATGACAGCTTTACCGAAGAGGCCCGATTGTCAGCGGCATATATAAGCATTACCACCCACATTTTGCTTAGCCTTTTCACTATGGGAATATGGAATATAATATGGACTTACCGCACTACAAAATCTATAAACAAAATAAGCAATGACGGAAAAGAATATAATCCCATAGCCGTACTGTTACTGCATGCTATTCCTTTCTATTCATTATATTGGACATATACGCAGACAAACCGTCTTGAAAACGAGCTTATAAAACATGGCGAAGAAAAAGGCAATATGGGAGCACTCTCTGTTATTATCCGTATTATCGACGGTTTTGCAGGCACTGTCTATATGCAATATAAAATTAACGAATACTGCATTATAAGCAAGAAAAAGCTCAAGAAGAAAAGAAAATATGATGACGACTATGATGAAAACTACGGCATAATTCCGGAGTACCCCGTAGACACAACCGTCGAAAAAGAAACCGAAATAATATTAGAGGAACATCCTTGGGAAGATTAAAGGTGATAGTATGAAAAATTTTCTTAAAGTTACATCCTGCCTTGCTCTGTCAGTAATAATCGGTGCAGGCGTGTGGCAGATATATGTTCGTCAGGCATCAAAGGACTATAACCTCATAACCCTTGACGAACCCGATATTGCTCCCGTTGCCACTCAGGCGGTGGAGGCTGACATTGAGCTCAGCGAAATCACCATGCACTATGCAGTTTACGGCGATGAGGGTTATCCCCTGATTTTGGTTCACGGAAACGGCGGCGACAAAAATTCACTCAAAGAAGCGGCAGAGTACTTAGCAAATGACTATAAGGTTTATGTCATTGAAAGCCGCTGCCACGGTCAGAGCAGTAATGCGGACAAAATATCCTATGACCTGATGGCAAAAGATATAAAGGAATTCATTGAGGCTATGGGTCTCGAAAAGCCTTATCTTATGGGACACAGCGACGGTGGTATCAATGCCCTCACGGTGGCTTATACCTATCCTGATTTACTGGGTGCCTTCATTTCCTGCGGCGCAAACACCACCCCCGACACCTTCAAGCCTTATTTTCCCTTGGGCGTGAGAGCGATGAACCTTATAAAGCCGGATAAGCTTAACGATATGATGCTAACTCTGCCTCAGATGAACGCCGAACTGCTCTCAAAAATCACCTGCCCCGCCTATATAGTTGCAGGCGAATATGACATTATGTGGCTGTCGGATTCCGTGTTTATCCACGAGTGTATCCCCCACAGCAAAATTGCAATTATCAAAGGCGCAAACCATTCATCATATATCTCACAAAACGGCAAGCAGGCTTATACTTTGGCTAAAGAGTTTTTCGGGTCATTAGGTTGACACCTTATTTTAAGAGACATAAGAGGATAAATCCATGAATGACTTTTTACACAATTTATCACAAAAAGCCTACAGAACATTTCTGATATTGTGCGGATTGTTTTTCTTTATTTTCTATAGCTTATCTTTAATCACTATTGTTGACAAGCACATTTTTTCAGATGAATCCATAGCCGCTTTCAAATTCACATTATCTAATCTCATATTTTCACCCATCTCTTTGTTTCTGGCATATATCAGTGTGCTGGTTATAATGTATATAGTCGGCGCAATAAAAAACCGTTCTTTCACAAAGCCGGATAAAAAGCTGTTTTTTAAATATGTTGCTTTGCTTGCAATTGTTGTTGCTGCAACCTTTGCTGCCATGCAGTTTCATACCGTTTTATATACTGACGGCCGTATAGTCTCAAATAACTTTATAGAAAAGCTTTCTCCTGAATATACCGCCGAAGATTACAGCAAGGTTGTTTTCTACGGTGAAAGTGTCGGTTCATCTTCACCTAAACATGCTTCGAGAACATCTTTTCAGTTTTATATGCTTTTTCATCTTGACGAAGATAATTACATAGAGTTTTATCCCGAAGAATTCCGCAATAACAAGGCTATTCTTTCTCTGAGTAACACCTTAGCAGATAAATTTCATGTGTTACCCGAAGACGGTCTGCCTTTTAATGTCATAGTCAATATGAGTGAAAGCGAATATGAGCTATATAATATGATGTATGCAGGCAGAACAGCCACTGACGACTATTACGAAGAAGAAACCGAACAGAAGCATTATGCCTTTGACGGCTATTACGATTTCAGATAAACCTAACCATTTCACAGGGCAGTCTGTTTTTGTCATATAATTTACAAATTCCCTTGACACTCTCATGTTTTAATGATATTATATCTTTATCGCTTTAAAACTTTAAAACAATGAGGTGTTTTTATGCAAAATCAGGCAATCATTTGGGGTACCATTGCTGTCTATGTTATTTTCATCCTGACAGTCGGTATCCTCAGCTCAAAAAAATCCAAAAATATCAGTGACTTCACTGTCGGCGGCAGAAACGCAGGCGCATGGCTTTCCGCATTTTCTTACGGCACTGCATATTTCTCAGCTGTTATGTTCATCGGCTATGCCGGCGGCACAGGCTGGAAGTACGGCATATGGGGCATCCTACCCGGCATCGGCAATGCTGTTTTCGGTGCACTTCTTGCATGGATAGTTCTTGCCAACCGCACAAGAGATGTCACAAGACGCTTGGAAATCAAATCTATGCCCCAGCTTTTTGAAAAGCGTTTCGGCTCAAAAGCAATGAAAACCTTCTGCACAGCAGTAATATTCATCTTCCTTGTTCCCTATTCAGCCTCTGTTTATAAGGGACTTACAAGTGTGTGCAGTGTTCTTTTAGGTGTTGACGAAAGAGTATGCATGATAGTTATTGCCGTTGCTGCAGTGCTCATAGTTATTCTCGGCGGCTACGGTGCCACACTTAAAGCAGACGTTGTTCAGGGCAGCGTAATGCTCATAGGCGTTATCCTTCTTATCATTGCTGTTATGAGAAGTGACATTGTCGGCGGCTTCAGCGAAGGCATGAAGGCCATCACGCAGAAAACTCAGGAATTGGGTCTTACATCCTCAAGCCATGTCGGTCTTTGGGCAACTGTGCTTATGACCTCCTTCGGCACATGGGGTCTTCCTCAGATGGTACATAAATACTACGGCATCAAGGATGAGCGTGAAGTTAAAAGAGGCACAATCATTTCTACTCTGTTCTGCTTTATTGTTGCAGGCGGCGGCTATTTTATCGGCTCACTTGCAAGACTCTTCTTCTCAGACCTCAGCGAAATTCCGGGTTCAGGTGCAGGCAAAACTGACTATCTCGTTCCCAACATGCTGGCTATGTCAGACATTTCCGAGGTACTCATCGGCATTATCCTTGTGCTTTTGATTGCTGCATCCGTTTCAACTCTTGCTTCAGTTACCATCACAGCTTCCTCAACTCTCACAATGGACTTCATAAAAGCAAAGCTTGCAAAAAATATGGATGATGTAAAAACTGCATGGGTCACAAGAATAATGTGCGTTATCTTTGTTGTTATGTCTTATTTCATTGCAAACAGCAACACACCCATTCTCGATATGATGTCCTATTCATGGGGTATCATCTCAGGCTCATTCCTTGCACCTTATATGATTTCACTCTATTGGAAAAAGCTCAATAAAACAGGTGCATGGGCAGGTATGCTCGGCGGCTTCTTCACAGCTCTTCCGCCAGTTATTTGCAAGCTCTTCCTGCCCGAAGTATCACTCCCCGCATTCGGTGCTATCAAGGATATGGGCCCCCACTTCGCTTGTCTTGCAATGGTTATCTCATTAGTGCTTTGCTTTGCAGTAAGTGCTCTGACTCAGAAAAGCGAAAATGTCAATGAAGAATTTTATGCTAAATCAGCAGTTTAAATGACTAAAATTCTTTCAAAGAAATAATTTTTCACGTTGCTATAGTATAATTACAGGTAATCCTAGTATTACAAGGTTACCTGTATTTTTTATATACAGAAAGGAAACAGATATGAAACATCAGATATGGAATCCTGAAATGGAATGTATGAGCCGCAGTGACTTAAAGGCACTTCAGCTTGAAAGACTTAAGGCTCTCGTTGACTACTGTGACAAAAACAGCAAATTTTATCACGATCGCTTTGAAAAGCACGGCATCACTGCCGATAAAATCAAAACCCTCTCGGATATTCAGTATATCCCCTACACTACGAAGGATAACCTTCGTGATACATACCCCTTCGGCATGCTCTCAGTGCCTCAGAAAAAAATAGTACGCGTTCACGCTTCCTCAGGCACCACAGGCAACCCCACCGTTGTAGCTTACACCAGAGAAGATCTTGACAACTGGAGTGAGCAGGTTGCCCGTCTTGTTTATGCCGCAGGTGCAAACGATGAAAGCATTGTTCAGATTTGCTTTGGCTACGGCATGTTCACAGGTGCTCTCGGTCTTCACTACGGTCTTGAAAGAATAGGCGCAACCGTTGTTCCCACTTCATCAGGCAACACAGAAAAGCAGCTTAAGTTCATGCGTGATTTCGGCACCGACACAATTGTTGCAACCCCCTCATATTGCTTATATCTTGCAGAAAGTGCAAGAGAAAGAGGAATTGAATTCCCCATGGACAGCTATAAGCTGAAGCTCGGTCTTTTAGGCAGTGAGGGCTGCACACCCGAAATGAGAAAGCAAATTGAAGACAGTTGGGGCGGCGGTTTCTTCTGCACAGACAACTACGGCATGAGTGAGCTTAACGGTCCGGGCATGTCAGGTGAATGTCTTATGCGTGACGGCCTTCACATTAACGAGGACCACTTCTACTGTGAGGTCATTGACCCGAAAACAGGTGAGGTTCTTCCCGAAGGCAGTGAAGGTGAGCTTGTTGTCACCAACCTCACCAAGAGAGGTCTTCCAATTCTTCGCTACAGAACAAAGGATATTACAAAAATCAACTATGAGCCTTGCGAGTGCGGCAGAACAACTGCAAGAATGCACAAAATCATCGGCAGAAGCGACGATATGCTTAAAATCCGTGGCGTAAATGTCTTCCCTTCACAGGTTGAAAGTGCCCTCATCGGCATCAACTCAATCAGCCCCCACTATCAGCTTGTTGTTCGCCGTGAAGGCTTTGCAGATACTCTTGAGGTGCGTGTTGAGCTTATTGACGCCACTCTGCTTGAAAAGTACAGCGAGCTCGAAAAGCTGAGAAAGAATATTCACGACAAGATAAAGAATATCCTAGGCATTGAAATCAAGGTAAGCCTTGTTGAGCCTAAAACTATAGAACGCTTCACAGGCAAGGCTCAGAGAGTGCTTGACCTGAGAAATAAATAAAATCAAGGAGATACATAAAAAATGAAAAAAGCTCTTATGCTCGGTAATGAGGCTGTTGCAAGAGGTCTTTATGAAGCAGGCGTAACCGTTGTTTCATCATACCCGGGCACACCCAGCACCGAAATAACAGAACATGTAACAAAATATGATGAAATCTACAGCGAGTGGGCACCTAACGAAAAGGTAGCCTTCGAGGTAGCTTTCGGTGCCGCAACCGGCGGTGCAAGAAGCTTCTGTGCTATGAAGCACGTTGGTCTCAATGTTGCTGCAGACCCCCTTTACACTGCATCTTACATAGGTGTAAACGGCGGTATGGTCTGTGCTGTTGCAGATGACCCCGGCATGCACTCAAGCCAGAATGAGCAGGACTCACGCCATCACGCTATTGCTTCCAAAACTCCTATGCTTGAGCCCTCAGACTCAGCCGAATGCTCACGCTTCACTTCTCTTGGCTATGAGCTTTCAGAGCGCTTTGGCACACCTATACTCCTTCGTCTTTCAACAAGAGTTTCTCACGCACGCTCACTCGTTGAGCTTGCAGACAGAAATGAAGTCGGCGTTAAGGATTATAAAAAGGATGTTATGAAAAATGTTATGATGCCGGCTATGGCAAGAGGCGCTCATGTCAGAGTTGAGCAGAGGCTTCTTGATATGGCAAAGTTCGCAGACACAGAAGCTGTAGAACTGGGTATCAACACTGTAGAATATAATGACACAAAAATCGGCATCATCGCCGCAGGTACGTCTTTTGTTTATGCTCACGAAGCAATGGGCGAAAAGGCAAGCTATCTTAAGCTCGGCATGGTGAATCCTCTGCCCACACAGCTTATCAAAGACTTTGCCTCAAAGGTTGATGAGGTTATTGTCATTGAAGAGCTCGACGATATTATCGAAACTCATTGCATCAAAATCGGTGTTAAGGTCAAGGGCAAAGAATTATTCTCACGCCTTGGCGAATTCTCTCAAGCAACAGTTTCTGCCGCACTTAAAAATGACAGTGCCGACTTTGAAAGCTTCGACGAAGAAATTCCTGCACGTCCTCCCGTGCTCTGTGCAGGCTGTCCCCACAGAGGTCTTTACTATGCTCTCAAGGGTATGGGCCTTTATGTCAGCGGTGACATCGGCTGCTACACCCTCGGTGCTCAGGCTCCCCTTTCAATGATGGATTCCTGTGTATGTATGGGCGCATCAATCAGCGGTCTTCACGGCTTCAATGTGGCAAGAGGCAAAGAGCAGGCAAAAAAGAGCGTTGCCGTTATAGGCGACTCAACCTTTATCCACTCAGGCATCACAGGTCTTATCGATATTGCATATAACAAGGGCTTCTCAACTGTTATTGTTCTCGACAATTCAATCACAGGCATGACAGGTCATCAGAATAACCCTGCAAACGGTCTCACAATCAAGGGCGACCCCACAGTTGCCGTTAACCTTGAAGCTCTTGCAAAAGCAGTGGGATTCAGTAATGTGGTTGTTGTTGACCCCTTTGATATTGAGGGAACAAAAGCCACTGTAAAGGCTGAGCTCCAAAAAGAAGAGCCCTCACTTATCATTTCAAGACGACCCTGCGCACTGCTGAAATCGGTCAAGCACTCAGCCCCCGTTAAAATCAACGCTGATAAATGCATTGGCTGCAAGGCTTGTCTTAATGTAGGCTGTCCCGCCCTTTCACAAACCAAGCGTGAAAACGGCAAATCTCTTGCAGTCATTGATAACACTCAGTGCGTTGGCTGCGGAGTTTGCGCATCAGCCTGCAAATTCGGTGCAATAGAAAAAGGAGGTAATGACTTATGACAACTAAAAATATTCTCATAGTCGGTGTCGGCGGTCAGGGTACTCTTTTAGCTTCAAAACTTATGGGCAAATGCTTCACGGAGCTTGGCTATGATGTGAAAGTAAGTGAAGTTCATGGCATGAGCCAGCGTGGCGGCAGTGTTGTAACCTATGTCAGATACGGTGAAAAGGTTTATTCCCCTGTTATTGAAAAGGGCGAAGCTGACATCATCATCTCTTTTGAACAGCTTGAAAGTGCAAGATGGCTCCCCTATCTCAAAAAGGGCGGTGTTCTCATTTCAAGCACTCAGAAAATTGACCCTATGCCTGTTATTATGGGCAAGGCTGCTTATCCTGAAGATATACTTTCAAAGCTCAGCGAAAAGGATATAAGACTGGTTTCCCTTGACGCTCTTTCACTTGCAATTAAGGCAGGCACACCCAAGTGTGCAAACATTGTTCTTCTGGGTGCTGCAGTTCAGTTCCTCGGCATCGACAAAGAGATGTGGGTGGACATCATTCGCTCAACAGTACCCCCGAAGACAATTGACATAAATCTTAAAGCTTTCGAGCTTGGATATAATGCAAACTGAATGAAGAAAACAAAAAAAGAAAGGATCTGATTTCTATGTCAATCTTTAAGCCCGAAATTGAATGTGCTTCAAGGACTTATCTTCATGCACTTCAATCCGAAAAACTCGTAAAAATGGTAGAAAACGCTTATAACAACGTCCCCTTCTACAAAAAGAAATTCGATGAAATGGGTCTTAAGCCTGAGGATATTAAGTCAATTGACGATATTTCAAAGCTCCCCTTCACCGTAAAAACTGACCTTCGTGACAACTATCCCTTCGGTCTTTTTGCAAGACCTCAGAGTGATATTGTCCGCATCCATGCTTCTTCAGGCACCACAGGCAAGGCAACCGTTGTCGGCTACACTCAGAACGACATTGACGTCTGGGCAGACGGTGCTGCAAGAGCTATCTGTGCTGCAGGCGGCACAAAAGACGACATCATCCATGTTTCCTACGGCTACGGCCTTTTCACAGGAGGTCTCGGTCTTCACTACGGTGCTGAATATATGGGCGCTACTGCGCTTCCCGTTTCATCAGGTAACACAAACCGTCAGATTCAGCTTCTTCAGGACTTCGGTTCAGACATTATCTGCTGCACACCCTCATACGCTATGTTTATAGGTGAAACAGTCAGGGATAAGGGCATCGACCCCAAAACACTCAAGTTGCGTGCAGGCATCTTCGGTGCAGAGCCTTGGACAGACGAAATGAGACACGAAATCGAAAGACTCCTTGACATCAAGGCTTACGATATCTACGGTCTTTCAGAAATCGCAGGTCCCGGCGTTTCATATGACTGTGAATGCCAGAACGGTATGCACGTTTGCGAAGACTACTTCTACCCCGAAATCATCGATCCCGATACTCTTGAGGTTCTTCCCGACGGCGAATACGGCGAGCTTGTTTTCACCTGCATAGGCAAAGAGGCTCTTCCTCTTATCAGATACCGCACAAGAGACATATGTGCTCTCACAAGAGAAAAATGTGCCTGCGGCAGAACAACGGTCAGAATGGCAAAGCCCAGAGGCAGAAGCGACGATATGCTTATTATCCGTGGCATCAATGTGTTCCCCTCACAGGTTGAGCATGTTCTTCTTTCACTTGATATGACACCTAACTATCTCATTATCGTTGACCGTAAAAACAATCTTGACACAATGGAGGTTCAGGTTGAAATGATGCCCGAAATGTTCTCTGATACAGTCAAGTCACTTGAATCAACAGAGAAGAAAATTGAAGCAGCACTTCAGTCCACTCTTAATGTACACGCCAAGGTTCGCCTTATGGAGCCGGGTACTCTTCCTCGCAGTGAAGGCAAGGCTAAGCGTGTAATCGACAACAGAAAGTTCTAAGAAAAAACTTAAATAACCATAAGAAAAGGAGAAAATATTATGATTATCAAGCAGATTTCCATCTTCGTTGAAAACAAAAAGGGCAGACTTG
>JAFTLT010000068.1 GCA_017452785.1 Clostridia bacterium
CTTCGGTTTTGACAATTTCAAGGACCTTGCCGTCGCTTTCAAGAATTTCCATAAATTCGGCAATCTTAATTTTTAATGCGCCGAGTTCATCTTCAATCTTAGTTCTTTCAAGGCCTGTCAGCTGTCCAAGTCTCATTTTAACGATAGCATCTGCTTGAACATCTGAAAGACCGAAGCGGTCAATAAGTGCCTGCTTACCTTCACTCTGATCTTTTGATGCACGCAGTATTGCAATAACCTCATCAATGAAATCAAGAGCTGTCATAAGACCTTCTAAAATATGTGCTCTTTCCTGAGCTTTTTTAAGGTCATATCTTGTTCTTCTGACGATAACTTCCTTCTGATGATCTATGTAGTGATCAAGAATCTGCTTGAGAGTGAGAATTTTAGGTTCACCCTTAACAAGAGCAAGAAGTATAATACCGTAAGAAATCTGAAGCTGTGTGAAGGAGAAGAGTTGATTGAGAACAACCTGTGCGTTTGCATCACGCTTAAGGTCGATAACAAGGCGCATACCTTCTCTGTTTGAGTAGTCGTTAATATCAGCAATGCCTTCGATTTTCTTATCCTTGACTAAATCGGCAATAGCTTCGATAAGTCTGCGCTTATTGACCTGATAGGGAAGCTCACTGACGATAATCTGATATCTGCCGTTTTTGGTTTCGGCTATTTCGGTTCTTGCACGAACAACAATTTTGCCTCGGCCTGTGCCGTAGGCTGCTCTGATGCCGGCTCTGCCCATAACAATGCCTGCTGTGGGGAAGTCGGGACCCTTGATATATTGCATAAGCTCGTCCAGAGAAGCTTCGGGGTTGTCGATATAATAGCACATGCCATCAATAACCTCACCAAGATTGTGAGGGGGTATGTTTGTTGCCATACCGACAGCGATACCTGTTGAGCCGTTAACGAGAATATTCGGGAAACGTGAGGGAAGAACGGTGGGTTCCTTCAGACGGTCATCATAGTTGGGAGCAAAGTCAACGGTATCCTTGTCGATATCCGTGAGCATTTCCATTGAGACCTTGCTCATTTTGCTTTCGGTGTATCGGTAAGCAGCAGGCGGGTCACCGTCAACTGAGCCGAAGTTACCGTGGCCGTCAACAAGAATGTATCTTGTTGAGAATTTCTGTGCAAGACGAACCATGGCATCATAAACAGATGCGTCACCGTGAGGATGGTATGAACCGAGCACGCTACCAACTGTGTCGGCGCATTTACGGTATGCCTTTTCAGGGTAAAGACCGTTTTCGTGCATTGTGTAGAGAATACGGCGGTGAACAGGCTTCAGACCGTCTCTGACATCGGGGAGAGCACGTGATGTGATAACTGACATTGAGTAGTCAAGGAATGACTTTCTCATTTCTCTGTTCAGGTCAACATCAATAATAGTTTGATTTTCATAATTTAAATTTTCCATATTATCACCATTAATTTATTTTTTGGGTATATGTCAATTCTTTGTCTGTAAATAAAAATATTTGTTTCTGAAAAGATTTTCAATAAGATTTTTTATCATTGTGTACTCCTGCTGACCGATATACTTTTTCGGTATGACAAGCAAAGAGTTGTCTGAAAAAGCGAAGTAAAAGGTTGTTTCACTTTCGAGGATGCGGTTTATTTTATCAAAGCCGTAGTGTTTTTCGATTTCGCTTTTGAAATTGCTGTCAGGCAGAAGTCTTGTGACAATGTGATTTTCGTAAAAATCAACTGTGGTTTCACGCTTAAAGATTGAGGAGTCAGCTCTGCATTTTGAGAATTCTTTGTTACCTATATAAGGAAGAAGGAAAGAAATTACTGACATTGTTGCAATTATGACAGCTGTTTGTAAATCCAGAAAAAAGCAGATTATAACGGGTACCGCATATAAGGGCAACATTCTTCTAAGGCGAAGTCTGATTGAATCTCTGTTATAAATTTTATCGTATTCACTGTAGTCTTCTGCAGTGAGATTATAGGAAAGAGTAAAGTATTTCATCGAACATAACCGTCCTTTCCTATACTCATTTTTTCATTAAAAATACGGATAAATTCGTTATAGCTTCCTTTGCCGACACAGGAGCTGTAAATTGAAATAGGAAGCATGCCTTTATCGGGGATTATTGTAAGGATGCCTGCCTTTTCTTCATAGCAGAGGATTTCACTGTAATAGAACACTGATCTTGCATAAGGTGCTGTAAATTCAATTCTGTCTTCAAAAAGCACAGCCTGCTTCTGATAAAGGCTCATACTTCCTTTAGCTAACTGTTTAACGTAGGTTGTTTTGAAAGAAAAATAAACAAGAAAAGCAAAAAGAACCGACATAAAAACAGAAGTGAAAACGAGAAGATCAGCTTCTTGCATATTAAAGAGGTATAAAGCACCGTTTATCAAAAAGATAAGCAATGTAATTAATGCCACTGTTTTAATAAGGGATGACGGTCTTAGTACCCCATATTTTTTTTGCCACACAAGGCAGGAATGCTCAAGGGCAAAAATATTATCTTTATAAACTATTCCGTAAGGTGTCATTTCATTAAGTCCTTAAAGTTATATATCAAGATTCTGAACGTACTTAGCGTTCTTTTCAATGAATTCACGGCGAGGCTCAACCTTATCACCCATAAGAATTGAGAAGGTTTCGTCTGCCTGCATTGCATCTTCGAGAGTAACACGAAGCATAATTCTGTTTTCGGGATTCATAGTTGTTTCCCAAAGCTGCTCAGGGTCCATTTCACCAAGACCTTTGTAACGCTGAATATCAGCACCGGGCATTTCGACCATAATTCTGTCTCTTTCTTCGTCAGAATAAGCATATTCATGCTTTTTGCCTTTGCTCAGCTTATAAAGAGGGGGCTGAGCGATATAAACATATCCGCCGTCAATGAGAGGACGCATATATCTGAAGAAGAAGGTGAGAAGAAGTGTTCTGATGTGAGCACCGTCGACATCGGCATCGGCCATGATAACAACCTTGTGGTAACGGAGCTTTTCAACGTCGAAATCTTCGTTGAAGCCTGCACCTAAGGCTGTAACAACGGGAAGAAGCTTTTCGTTTGTGATAACCTTATCGGGTCTTGACTTTTCAACATTGAGCATCTTACCCCAAAGAGGAAGAATAGCCTGAATTGTTCTGTCTCTGCCTTCCTTTGCAGAGCCGCCTGCCGAGTCACCCTCTACGATGTATATTTCAGTCTTGGATGGGTCTTTTTCTGTGCAGTCGGCAAGCTTGCCGGGCAGTGAATTGCTTTCAAGAGGTGACTTTCTTCTTGCGGCTTCTCTTGCACGTCTTGCAGCTTCTCTTGCTCTTGAAGCGTCAAGTGACTTAGAAACGATAGTTTTTGCAACGGCAGGGTTCTCTTCAAAGAAATCTGTCAGCTTATTGTAAACTGTATTGCTTACAAGCTTTGTTATTTCTGTGTTACCTAATTTACCCTTGGTCTGACCCTCAAACTGAGCTTCTGTGAGCTTAACTGAAATAACTGCAACGAGGCCTTCTCGGCAGTCTTCACCTGTTAATTTGCTGTCAGCATCCTTGAGAAAGCCGTATTTTTTGCCGTACTCATTGAATACTTTGGTAAGTGCTGTTTTGAAGCCTGTTTCGTGAGTACCGCCGTCAACTGTGTTAACATTATTTGCATAGGAGAAAATTCTCTCTTTATAGCCGTCATTATACATAAGAGCAATTTCGGCACTTCTGTCACCGTCAACAGTTGAGAAGTGAATAACCTTTTCGTGCACGGGAGTAAGACCGTAGGTTTCACCTATATGCTCAACGAAGGAGCCGATACCTCCCTCATAGCAGAAATAATCTTCGACTATATTATCTTCGTCACGCTTATCTGTAAGAGTGATTGCAAGACCTGCGTTGAGGAAAGCAGACTCACGAAGATGATTTTTAAGTGTTTCGTAGTCGTACTCTGTGGTTTCCTGGAAAATAAGAGCATCGGGCTTGAATTTAATAAATGTACCTGTCTCTTCAGTGTCACCGATAACCGTAAGGTTTGTGGCAATATTACCTCTCTCAAATCTCTGATGGTGAACATGGCCTGCCTGAGAAACCTCAACCTCCATCCACTCCGAAAGAGCGTTAACAACTGATGAACCAACACCGTGAAGACCGCCTGATACCTTATATCCGCTGCCGCCGAACTTACCGCCGGCATGAAGGACGGTGAGTACAACAGTAACGGCGGGAAGACCCTGCTGTTCATTGATACCTACAGGGATGCCTCGGCCATTATCACGTACGGTAATAATATCACCGGGTAAAATTTCAACTTCAATATGAGTACAGTAGCCTGCAAGTGCTTCGTCAATTGAGTTATCCACGATTTCATACACAAGGTGATGCAGACCTCTGGGGCCTGTTGAACCTATGTACATACCGGGGCGCTTTCTTACAGCTTCAAGTCCCTCAAGAACCTGAATAGCATCGGCAGTGTACTCTTCAGTAACAGCAGTATCCATAGTTTCGATAATATCATCGACTATTTCATCCACTGTTCTTACTTCATTTTCAGCGTTAGCCTTGATTTCATCCATGGCTAATACCTCCATTTCGTTATTTTAAAAGTTATTTGGATTTAAACTTATTTACTTATTTATTTTGTCCTCGCCGGACAGGCGTTACTTTTCTTAAAAGAAAAGCTAACCAAAAGAATTTTTGTTATTTTAAATTTTTAATACGTTCCGTCCTGAGTACGCTTTAAAAGTGTAGCACAGGAAATTTGTGAAAGGTAAACCTTGATTTCACCGCCCTGATTGCAGACAATAAATGATTTCGGAAGCTCACTTGAAACAACATTTATTCTGCCTTGCTTTTCGGCAATATTAAGATAGTCTCTTGTTTTCTTTGACACAGTTGTATTATCAAGGTCAAATATGCCTATTATTTCATCGTGAGTTATAACTGTGTTCTGTCCTAAATGAAGATACAAGGCTTATCACTTGACCTTTCCGTTTTTCATTTCAAATTTTTTGCCTGATTTTAGATTTCTGACATTATTCGGGTCACAGCAGGTTATAAAGACCTGCCAGTCTTTTATATGATTTAATATATAGTTTTGTCTTGTTTCATCAAGCTCACTCATAACATCGTCAAGAAGTGCAACGGGCTGCTCACCTGAAAAGCTCCTGACCACAGCAGCTTCACCTAATTTGAGAGCTAATGCTGCTGAGCGCTGCTGACCCTGTGAGCCGTAGTTTCTTGCCATAAGAGAGTCGATTTTAATTGACAGGTCATCTCTGTGAGGTCCCACTGAAGTAAAGCCTGTTGTAAGATCGTTTTTTCTTGACTGATAAAGCTGATTTTTTAAATTATCATAAAGCTCCTGCTTGCTTTCACCTGCAATAACCGTTTGCTGATCGTAGCCTATGGTGAGATGCTCTTTGCCTGAAGAAAGTCCGCTGTAAATTTCATGTGAATAAGAAGAAAGTTTATTGATGTAGCCAAGACGCTGACGGACTATCTCAGCACCGTAAAAAGCAATTCTGTCTTCCCATATATCAAGGGTATCATAAAGCTCACTGTGATAGACAATATCTTTTAAAAGAATGTTTCTTTGCTGAATTGCTTTATTATACTGCGAAAGCGTTACACCGTATTTAGGTTTGAGCTGACTTATGGCAATATCTAAAAAACGCCTTCTTTCATAAGGGCCGTCTTTGACTAAAGACAGATGAACGGGAGAAAAAACAACTGAGAGAAAGTTTCCCATAACCTCACTTGTTGTTTTTTTAACACCGCCGAGCATAAACTTTCTTCCTTCGCCTATTTCAAGGTGAGCACTGTAGTCTCTGTCAAAAGCGAAAAAATCCATATCTAAAACAGCTTTATTTGAATTGAAATTTATCATTTCACTGTCTTTTGAGCCTCTGAAAGACCTGCAGCCTGTGAAAAGCCATATGCTCTCTAAAAGATTGGTTTTGCCCTGAGCATTCTGACCGAAAATAACATTGACATTTTCGCAGGGCTCAATCTGACATTTTTCGATATTACGGAAGTTTTTAACCTGAAGATATTTTATATTCATAGGCTTATTTTATTATCTTATATATAACTCTGTCGTATTCAAAGGTATCACCCTCGGTGAGCTTTTTGCCTCGTGACAGGCAAATTTCATTATTGACTTTAACGAGAGAGTCCTGAATTATCCATTTAGCCTGACCGCCTGTTGACACTGCATTTGAGAGCTTGAGTGCAGAATCAAGTCTGATATTTTCAGTTGTGATTTTTACTTCTGCGGTCTTTTTGGAAGCAACTTTAACTTTGACGATTTTCATTTATATCAACTCTTTGAAATTATATTCTGATGGGAAGAATAAGGAAGAAGAAGCTGTCTCCTTCTAAAGGTGTGATAATAATAGGCTGATTTGATGAACCCATTTCGATTTTTATTTCATCACAGTCACAAACCTTGAGAGCATCAAGAACAAAGCGGTTGTTAAAGCCTATTTCAAGGTTGTTACCCTCAATGTCGGCTGCTAACTTATCGCTTGCAGTACCGATAGCCGTAACTGATGAAAATTTCATTATGCCGTTTTCAATAACACAGCGGACAGGACTTGATTTATCTGTGATAATGAGTGAGGTTCTTTCGATGCATTCAATAAGGCTTCTTGTAGGGACAATGATTCTTGTTGAATGTGTCATGGGAATAGCTGCCTTATAATCAATGAACTTGCCTTCAAGAAGGCGTGAGATGATTTCGTATTCCTTATATTTGAAAACAATGTGTCTGTCACCGATGTAAATTACAATCTGTGTGTCGTCTTCACCGCCGAGCTTGAGAATTTCATTCAGTGTTTTCGCCGGCACAACAAATTCAAGCATTTTTTCAGCTGCATCCTCGCTGTCATACATAAAGTCAACGTTTTCACGTCTTATGGCAAGTCTTGCACCGTCAACGGCAACGAGAACAATTTTGCCGCCGCTTATTTCAAACTTGACACCTGTGTGAACGGGATTTCTTTCGCTGGTGGAAACAGAGAAGATTGTCTTTTTAATCATATCCTTTAATGTGCCGAGCTCAAGAGTAATTGAAGTATACTTATTAACTGTCGGCAGGTCAGGATAGTCATCGGCAGACGTACCGATAAGGGAATATTCTGTTTCTTCACTTTTAATTTTGCTGATGTTTCTTTCATCACAGTCTATTGAAACTGTGTCACCGGGAATCATGCGAAGAATATCGCAGAGATTTTTTGCGTTAAGGACAATTTTGCCCTCTGATGAAATGTCAGCCTCAACCTTTGCAATTGAACCAACCTCAAGGTCATAGCCTGTGAGTGAAACCATTCCGTCTTTTGCATCGAGAAGAATTCCTTCAAGAGCAGGGATTGTTGACTTATTTGAAACTGTTCTCTGTACATTCATGCAGGCTTTTGCAAGCTCTGCACTGCCGCATTGAATTTTCATAAGATAACCTCCGTTAATCTGGTAATTTTTGGATTTTTGTGTTTTTTAGTTTTTTGGGATAAAATATATGAATTAAAAATAGTAGTAGTAGTAGTGTGTGTTGGATGTGTGGGAAATGGCGGAAACCCCCTATAAACCTCATAAAACGATTTGGATGAATTGTTAAATTAGGTGTTGAATGTTTTTGGTTTTGAACATGTGGTGAGAGGGGTGTGTTATATATGTGGAAAAATGTGTGTGAAATGTTGAATAAAGTGTTGAAAAATAAGGTCAGCCCTCGTTGATATTTTTTATTATGTCATCAACCGTTGATTTAAGAGAAACATCTTTTTCAAGCTTGCCTTTTATTTCTTTTAAAGCATAAATGATTGTTGAGTGGTGTTTGTTGCCGAATTCGGCGCCGATGGCTTTAAGAGAAAGACCTGTAACCTGATCAACAACGTAAATTGCAATTTGTCTTGCCTGAGAAATGCTTGCGTTTCTCTTGTCACTTCTTATATCGGCAGGAGTAACATTAAAGGTGCGGGCAACTTCATTTATTATGTTTTCAACTGTGACGGGAAGGGGCTGAGAGTCATTGATAATATCACTGATTGCTCTTTTTGCAAGGGCAAGGTTAATTTTGACTCCTTCAACATCCTGATAGGCTTTAATTCTTTTGATGATGCCTTCAATCTGTCTTATGTTCTTTTTTATATTATCTGCAACGAACTTCACAACATCGTCGGGAAGCTCAAGCTCGTGGTCAAGTGCCTTTTTATTGACGATTGCCATTCTTGTTTCAAGTGTGGGAGGCTGTATGTCAGCAATAAGACCCATTTCAAAGCGTGTGCGAAGTCTCTCTTCAAGAGTAACCATTTCTTTCGGAGGACGGTCTGAGGTAAGAACTATCTGTGAGCCGTTTGCCGTGAGAGCATTGAAGGTATGGAAAAATTCTTCCTGAACCTGATCACCTCGTGAGATAAACTGAACGTCATCGACTAAAAGAACATCGCAGCTTCTGTATTTTTCGTGGAAGACATAGGTGTTGTGATTTCCTATGTGATAGATAAGGTCATTTGTGAAATGCTCTGCACTGGTGTAGATAATATTTGCATTCGGGTCATTGGCTTTGATTTCATTCATAATTGCCATGAGAAGATGTGTTTTGCCAAGACCTGAATGACCGTATATGAAAAGAGGATTGTAGGTTTTGCCCGGATTTTTTGCAACATTCATTGCTGCAGCATAGGCAAATTTATTTGAAGGGCCTGTGATGAAATTATTGAAGGTGTAGTCATATTCGTCATTGCTGTCTTTGACTGATGAGGAAATTCCCGAATTTTCTTTTGCTTTATCCTCGGGAATAACAAATTCAACGTTGACATGAAAGCCGAAAATTGCCTCTAAGGTTTCATCGATAATGCCTGAGAATTTGTCAATGATGATGTTCTTTTTAAATTCACTGATTGAAAGATAGATAGTGTCGTTTTTAAAGGACACAAATTCAAGTGGGCTTAGCCACACATTATAGGCAACTTCTGTTACGTTTTGCTGAAGCTCCTGTCTTACCAAGTCCCATATTTCTTTGAAAGAATCCATAATTTTTTTCCTCCTTTTTCTCCGTTTATTCTTTTCTTAAATTAGGTGATATTTACTTAAAGTTATAACCACGTATATAATAATATAAATATATATAATTTTAGAATAAATTTATAGATATATTGGCACATAATAATACAATTTTTATTTTATCATAAATGAGGCTCTGTTGCAAGTGTTTTTTTAACATTACGGAAGGCTTTAAGTGGAAAATTACAGATATTTGCTGTCCTGACACAGTTGATTTTAAATTAAATAGAGGAT
>JAFTLT010000069.1 GCA_017452785.1 Clostridia bacterium
AAAAAACTTTGGGGAAAGGATGGATGCTGTTTTGCTCAGCACAGAAAGCTTTAAGCGAGGTACTGTTGACTTGGTGGTACTTAGCGTACTGACAGAAAAGGATATGTATGGCTATGAGATAGTAAAAGCTGTTGAAGAAAAAAGCGGCGGCAATTACACAATTCCTCTGGGCACACTTTATCCGGTTTTATACAGATACCTTGAAAGCGGATACCTTACAGACAGAGATGAAATTGTGGGCAAGCGCCTGAGAAAATATTATCACCTTGAAGATAAGGGCAGGGAGCACTTCAGAGAAATGCTGGCAGAATACAAAAAAATTTCTGCAGGAGTTGAACTTATAACGAAGGCGGTGGATAACAGTGAAAAATGAGCTGAAGGCCTATTACAGTGAAATTGAAAAAAATCTCATATGTGAGCGCAGGCAAAAGTCTGCTTTTATGGCAGAGCTTAAGGCAAATATTGACGAGTTCCTTGCCATATCACCTGATGCGGATATAGAAAGAATAAAAGCCGAGTTCGGCACACCTGAGGAAATTGCAGACAGCTTTATCAGCAACAGTAATGCCGGAGTAATAAAGAAAAGGTTCGATATTAAAAAGAGTATCCTTATTGCAATAGCTCTTGCTTTGGTTATATATCTTGCTTTTGTTGTTATCAGCCTTATTGATGTTCACACAGAGGCTCACGGATATATCGAAGAGGGCATAATGATGATTTCTGCATTTAAAGGCGGTGCTGTGCTATGAAAAAGATAATTGCTTTTGTACTCTGTGCCCTTATGCTGACGGCAATGTTTGTGCCTGCTGCTGCGGCAGAGTACAGTGAAGAAACAATATATTTTGACGACGGCTCATATCTTGAGTTTTCCGATAAAATTATCCCTATTAAACCCTCAGGTTCGAGCGGAGATTTCAATGAAACTGTGGGCGATGAAGCAGAAAGTGATGAGAGTCAGAGCAGTAGTATCAGTTCCTTTCTCAGCAGACTTGTTGAATGGTTTAAGGATATAATTACCCGTTTGTCACGAACTAAAACTGTTACTAAGACCAAATATGCCAATTACTATTCCTCAAAAGGCGAAGCTCTGTGGAGCGTTTATCTCACTGCGGAGTTTAAATATAACGGCAGAAAGGCCGTTTGCACTTCAAGCAGCATTTCATTCAGGATAATAGACAGCGATTGGAAGTTGATTTATTCTTCACGTTCTGAGCAGGATAACACCGCTGTGGGCAACTTTGTGGTCAAGCAATATAAGTTGGGTGTGCCGCTTAAGGAAGTTGAAGGAACCCTGACGCTGACCTGCGATAAAAACGGAAATGTGAAATAAGCAGAAAACCGCCTTTCGGGGCGGTTTAAAAATATCCGAAAATTTTTTGAAAAAACTTGTAACGAAATCGCTCTTCGGGAGTATAACATATGAAAGCGGAAAGGAAGGTGAAAGAAATGGACAAAGATTTTGAAAGGGTATACCGTGACTATTTTCCCTCAGTTTATCGCTATGTGCTGTCAATAAGCAAAAATGCGGACTTGGCAGAGGAAATAGCACAGGAAACATTTTTCAAGGCGCTTAAGAATATTGAAAAATATGACCCGCAGCAGAATATGCTGACATGGCTTTGCACCATTGCAAAAAACACCTACTTTTCTTCTTTGAAAAAGTCATCACGCCAAAGTGAAATTCCGGAAAATCTTGAGAGCTCTGACGGTGATATTATCGACACCATAATTGACAGTGAAGACTCTATGGAAATTCTTCGTGTGCTTCACACCTTGCCTGAGCCATATAAAGAGGTTTTCACTTTAAGGGTGCTCGGCAGCTTCTCTTTCGCTAAGATTGGCGAGGTTTTCTCAAAAGGTGAGAGCTGGGCGAGAGTGACATTTTTCCGAGCTAAAACTATGATAAAGGAGCGAATGAACAATGAACAAATGTAACATAATCAAGGATTTACTTCCCCTCTATGCTGACGAGGTCTGCTCAGAGGATTCAAAGGAAATGGTCGAGGAGCATATTGCTTCATGCAAAGACTGCTCTCAGGAGCTTGAGGACTACCGCTATAATACGGGCCTGCCTGAGGTTAGCGCAGATAAGGCAATGAAGAACTTTAAAAAGAAGATGAATAAGAAGAATCTAAAAAAAGTTTTAATCAGTGTGGTTGTGTGTCTTACGGTTATTTTAGGAGGTACTTATCTTCTTTTTGTTCCTGAGTTTGCCGTACCCTACAGTGAAGATTTAATGACAGTTAAGATACCCGAAGACGGTGGCTTTGATGTGTGGGTTAATTTGCCGAACTTCACTCAGGTGTATTCAGTAGTAGAATATAACGATGAGGATGAAGCAGAAATATACCTGACGGTAACCCGAAATCTCTGGTCAATGATTGCCAAAGATTCTGATAAAGCAAACAATTTCTGGCGTACTAACGGTTTTATAGGTGTTTCATATCAGGCGTCAGATGATATGCCGTTTAAAGAAAGTGATACAGCATATTTATACGCAGGAAACGAAATAGTGAGTATTCACTATGCTGAGTATGAAAGCTCACATATTACTAACAGAAAAGCGGATTTCAAGCACGCCGTATATAACGGAAAAGCAAAAACGCATCTCATCTGGTCAGCAAGTGAAAGTGAATAAACTAAAGTCCCTCAAAGCAGGGACTTTTTTGATTTTTTTATCTATTTTTGTAACGAGTTCATATTTGGTTAGTATTATATATGGAACGGAAAAGAGGTGAGACTCATGCAGAAAGATTTCGAGGAAGTGTACACTCAATATTACAGTGTGGTTTACCGCTATCTTTTGTCGCTGACAAAGGACAAGCACTTAGCCGAGGATTTTGCTCAGGAAACCTTTTATAAAGCGCTTAAAAGTATCGATACATATAACCCTGAAATGAAAATGCTGTCATGGCTTTGTGCTATTGCAAAAAACACATATTTCACATGGGCAAAGAGGCACAAGCGGCAGCAGACCATAAGTGAAATCGATGAGGTTTACACCGACGATATTATCGACAGGCTCATTGACAGTGAGGACACTGCCGATATTTATAAGGCTCTGCACAGTCTCAGTGAGCCCTATAAAGAGGTCTTTTCTCTGAGAGTTTTAGGCTCACTGCCCTTTGTAAAAATAGGTGAGCTTTTCGGCAAAACCGAAAGCTGGGCGAGAGTAACATTTTTCCGAGCCAAATCAATGATAAAGGAGCGAATTAAAAATGAGTGATTGCGGTATAGTAAAAGATTTATTACCACTTTATGCTGACGGTGTTTGCAGCATAGAATCAAAAAAACTTGTCAGCGAGCATTTAGCTGATTGCGAAAGCTGTCAGAAGGAGCTTGAAAGCTATGAGCTTGATGTGATAACAAATGCTGCTGATGAAAAAGCAGCAGTGAAAAAGTTTAAGAAAAGGACTGAAAAGAAAGTAGCGGTAAAGATAATTTCTATTATCTTAGTGGTGGCTATAGGTGCTTTTGGTATAGCTAACGCTGTGTGGTATTTCAGATATGCTAAACCCTTTGACAAATTTGCTGAAAAGCAGAATGAATATATGGCAAAATTTGATGAGGAGACATCAAGGATAGAGGCGATATTAGGAGAAAACAACAGCTACGCTATAGACACAGAAAAATACGAAAATCTGGCTATATATATGCGAATGCCTGAATATTTAGATAACGATGGTGTGATACAGATTGTTGACGGAAAAAATGAAACGCAGGAAATCCGTACTGACATTGAAGTTCGCCTTGGTAGTAACGGTGATTGCGAATTTCTCGTCAATTTAATGTATGACCCTGTAACAGATGAAGATTTTTACTGGCCTTGCTTTGTTATAGATGAAAACATGAATCTTATTCTGACTGATGTTGAAGAATATGTCAACAAAAAATACAAATATTATATGAATAACAGAACCGAAGAAGAAGCTAAGGCGGTAGTAAGAGAGATGATTGAGGAAGATAATGCTGAGGATCAAAAACTGTATGATGAATATTATGATACGGTAAGAGATCTTATGATAGTCCTTCATGAAGCTCTCGGCATTGGCAATGTAACAGCATAACAAAAATATCCACCTGTTCCGAAGGGTTCAGGTGGATATGGTTTTTTGATTAAGGATGAATTGGCTACGCCATGAATTGCATAAATGCATGAATTGCCTGAGGGCATGAATTGACCCTGCAGGTCATGAAATGAAGCTGACGCTTCATTCATAATTCATAACTCATAATTATTTTGCGAGTTCGTATGTGTCCTGAGCGATGAGAAGCTCTTCGTCTGTGGGAAGAACAAGCAGCTTGAGAGCGCTGTCTTCTGTTGAGATTTCGATTTCTTCGCCACGCACTGCATTAGCTTCTTCGTTGATAGCTGTGCCGAGGAAGCTGAGCTTTTCAGCAACCCATGTGCGATAGTGAGGATTGTTTTCACCGATACCGCCTGTGAATACAACAGCGTCTACACCGCCCATTGCAGCAGCAAAACCGCCGATATACTTAACAAGCTGATGGCAGAGCATTAATTCAACAAGCTGAGCTCTCTTGTCGCCATCCTTTGAACGGCCTTCGATTGTTCTGTTGTCGCTTGTTGCTGTGCCGGGAATTTCACCCCAGTTTTCGTCATATTCTGCTGTGAGACCGAGCATACCTGACTTCTTGTTGAGAATGTTGTCAACTTCCTTAGCTGAAAGGCCTTCCTTCTCGCAAAGAACTGCGATGATAGCAGGGTCGATTGAGCCAGAACGAGTACCCATCATAATGCCCTCAAGAGGAGTGAGACCCATTGTTGTGTCAAAGCACTTGCCACCCTTAACTGCTGAAATTGATGAACCGTTGCCAAGGTGGCAGGTTACAACCTTAAGCTCGTCTGCGTTATATTTGCCGGGGTACTTCTTCATAAGGAAGTCAGTAGCACGGGCTGAAACATATCTGTGGCTTGTGCCGTGGAAGCCGTACTTTCTGATGCCGTGCTTGAGATAGTATTTGTAGGGGAGTGCATACATATATGCATAATCGGGGATAGTTGCGTGGAAAGCTGTGTCAAAAACTGCAACCTGAGGAACGCCTGCCATAATCTTTTCGCAAACCTCGATGCCTGTAAGGTTAGCAGGGTTGTGAAGAGGGCCAAGGGGGATGCACTTTCTGATAGCAGCCTTAACATCCTCTGTTACGAGAACACTGCCGCTGAACTCCTCACCGCCGTGAAGAACTCTGTGACCTACTGCACTGATGTCAGCCATTGATTCGAGAATGCCGATTTCCTTATCAGTGAGTGTTTCAAGAAGGATTGTGATAGCGTCGTTATGGTCATTAGCCACAACAGGTTTTTTGCTGTAAACCTTAACTTCTTCGCCGTCTTTGTCTACCTTGTGTGTGAATGTGCAAGCTGTGCCGATCTGCTCGAAAATACCTTTAGCAATAACCTTTGCTTCGGGCATATCAAAGACCTGATACTTAAGTGAGGAACTGCCTGCGTTGATAATTAACTCTTTGAAGCTCATTGTTAACACCTCTTATTTTTTAATATCCGCCGAAAATATGTTACGGCGCAAGACTTCATTAAACAGTATAGCACAAAAATTTTTCTTTTTCCATATATTTATAAATTTTCTTTATTTTTTATCATATATTCAGCGTACTCTGCCGTAAAAATAAGCTGTTACTTTATTACAATAAAACTGATTTTGTGAAAGTTTCACAGTTAATTTGGCTGTAAGTTGGTTAAAAAGCTATATTAAAAGGCATTTGCAACAAAATATTCCCTTTTTCTTTGGTAAGTTTGGATATTGAAAAAGCAAATTTAAAGTGATAGAATATACGAGCACTTAGGAAATGAAGCAACGAGCATAATTTGATGCTTTTAAAATGAGAAAATATATTTAAAAGGAAGACCTTACAGACAGGTCTTCCTTTTAATTATTTTATGCCTTGTGTGTGCCAATTTCACCGTACTTATTGATTTTTAATAAAAATAATGTATAATAAAGATATTAAATAATTGATTTTGTTTAATAAAATAACAAAACGGAGGAAATTAAAATGCAAAAATCAAAGAAAAGCATAGCAAAATTAATTCTTGCAATTATGGTTATTTTTGCTCTTGCAGTTCCGATGTCAGGCGTTGCTTTTGCCGCTGAAGACGGTGTTGCTTCAATGGAAATTGCTCCTGACGATTTAACGGCTCCTGCAGCACCCGGTGAAGGTCCTGCTGTTGAGGGCGAAATGCCGGCAGTGGATGAAATGCCTGCAGTTGACACAGAGGCACCCGCTGAGGATGCTGAAGCTGAGGAAGAAACCAATAAGTTTATGAATTCTTTCTGGGCACTTGTTCCGCCGATTATTGCTATCGGTCTTGCTCTTATCACAAAGGAAGTTTATTCATCACTTCTTATCGGTATCATTTTCGGCGCACTTCTTTCATCATCATTCAACTTTACAAAGGCTATTGACAATCTTGTTAACGAAGGCTTTATCAGTGCAGTTTCAGGCACAGCAGGTATTTTCATTTTCCTTGTGCTTCTTGGCATTGTAGTTGCTCTTGTCAATAAGTGCGGCGGCTCATATGCTTTCGGTCAGTGGGCTCAGAAACATGTTAAGTCAAAGACAGGTGCTCTTCTTGCTTCATGTGCACTTGGCTGTCTTATCTTTATCGATGACTATTTCAACTGTCTCACAGTTGGCTCAGTCATGCGCCCTGTAACAGACGCAAAGAACATTTCAAGAGCAAAGCTTGCTTATATAATTGATGCAACAGCTGCTCCCGTTTGTATGATAGCTCCCATTTCATCATGGGCTGCTGCCGTTTCAGACTTTGCAAGCGGCACAGGTCTTAACGGCTATGAGCTTTTTGTTAAGGCTATTCCCTATAACTTCTATTCACTTCTCACAATCGGCTTTATTATCATCAGCACACTTATGAAGGTTGAGTTCGGTCCCATGAAGCTTCACGAGGCTAACGCTGCTAAGGGTGATCTCTTCACAACAGGCGACAGAGTTGAAGCTGTTGAAGATGATCCTAATGCAAAGGGCAAGCTCATTGATCTTGTGCTGCCTATCATTGTGCTTATTATCACTTGCGTATGGGGACTTCTCTATGTTGGCGGCATGTTTGACGGTGGTGTCACTCTCCAGGACGCGTTCGCAAACACAGACGCAACTGTAGGTCTGCCCTTAGGTGCATTTGTGGCAACAGTTGTTATCGTTGTTTATCTCATTGCAAGACGAGTTATCGGCTTCAAGGAAGCTATGGAATGTGTACCCAAGGGCTTTATTTCAATGGTACCTGCAATCCTTATTCTCACCTTTGCAACAACACTTAAGAATATGACAGGTCTTCTTGGCGCAGACCAGTATGTGCATGACCTTATGGAAGGTGCAGCTGAAGGTCTTCAGAGCTTCCTGCCTGCGATTATCTTCCTTGTTGCTTGTCTTCTTTCATTTGCAACAGGCACATCATGGGGTACCTTCGGTATTCTCATCCCCATTGTTGCAGCAATCTTCGAGCCCACAGACGAGCTGCTTTACATCGGCATGTCAGCTTGCCTTGCAGGTGCAGTTTGCGGCGACCATTGCTCACCCATTTCAGACACAACAATCATGTCTTCAGCAGGCGCACAGTGCAACCACATCAACCATGTTAACACACAGCTTCCCTATGCAATCTTTGTTGCTGCTATCTCATTCGTCGGCTTTGTGATTTCAGGTTTTGTGCAGAATATTTACATTGTTCTTCCGCTGATGTTTGTTATCCTCTTCCTTGCTCTTCTTCTTATCAAGGTTGTGGGCAAGAAAAAGGCATAATCAGAGTTATATACTATAATAATATAGAAAGCGACTCCGTTTGGGGTCGCTTTTTTGTACCCTACCGAAAAATGAAGCGAAGCTTCATTCCATGACCCGTAGGGTCAATTCATGCATCTTGTGCAATTCATGGCGTTAGCCAATTCATG
>JAFTLT010000070.1 GCA_017452785.1 Clostridia bacterium
CCTGAAATCAATGCAAAATTTTCAGGCTGCGATATGAGCCATCTGGGCGAGCTACTTGCCAACAACCTTAGGTGGGTTGAGGAGTACGGCTATGAAAAGCACTATATCACATCAGACCGTGGTGAAAAGCTCACAGGCTATCTTATGAGAGCTGAAGAGCCAAGTGACATTTATGTCTTTGGCGCTCACGGCTACAGAAGCTACGGCAAAAAAGAGTTCTGCGGCTTTGCGCAGTACTATCTCGGCAGGGGAGTGAACATCTTTTTCCCTGACCACATTGCATCAGGCGAAAGTGAGGGTACTCACTGCACCTTCGGCTATTATGAAAAAGAGGATTGCATGAAGTGGCTTTCTTATATGAAAGAGAACTTCGGTGAGGATATAAAGATTATACTTCACGGTGTTTCCATGGGCAGTGCAACGGTCTGCATGATGAGTGGCAGAGATGATCTGCCCGAAAATGTGAAGTTTACTGTTGCGGACTGCGGCTTCACAACGGCAAAGGCTCTGTTTGCTTCTAAGATGAAAGGACTCGGCATACCCGATTACGGTCTTTTAAAGGCTGTTAACTGTGTGCACAAAATAAACCACGGCTTCGATTTCAGAGAGATTGCTCCCGTGGAAAGCGTGAAGACCGCTAAGGTGCCAATGCTGTTTGTACACGGCAGAGAGGATAACCTTGTGCCCGCATATATGGCAGGGGAGCTTTATGACAGCTGTGGCAGTGAATATAAGGATATTCTTATTGTTGAAAATGCTGACCACGCACAGTCGCACGTTGACGGCAAGCAGGAATATGAAGATAAGATTGACGAATTCATAGAGAAGTTTGTAGAATAAAAAGCAGTAAAGTTCTTTTGATACTTTTCTTACAAGAAAAGTATGCCTGCACGGCGAGTGCAATAAAAAAGATATGACAAAACCTCCACCTGATTTTTGTTTCAGGCGGAGGTAGTTTTTTGATGAAATGCCTGCGGTAATTAGGCGTATCCGTGGTCTTTATGTACCCAATTTCCGTTGCTGTCTTTTACTATAATCCACTTCCAATCGGTGTAAATGTCGTTTTGATTAAGTGAACCGTCGCCACCATTGGGGCTTACATAAAAGTCAGAAACGAGAACGATTACATCTTTTATATCACCGCTTTCAGTGAATTCTCTGTGGTTTTCCAATATATCGTCACCACCGTAGGTTATAGTCAAAAGCTTGCAACCGTCAAATTCTTTGAAAAAGTAGCTTTTGGCTACATCAATAGCTGTTTCTATATCTTCCTTGCTGTGAATTTCGGAAGAATATGCAGGGGTTACAGCACCTGTGCTGTTGCCGCAAGCGGTCAGACTGAAAAGCATCATAATAGTCAGCAAAACCGAAACTAACTTTTTCATTAGCAATACTCCCTTTTTTATTTATTAATAATTATCTATTATCTTAGCGCAGCGCTATATATCCCGCCTGGGCAATGCACTGCTGACCCTCGTCTGAGAGCATCCAATTAAGGAACTGACCACCGATTTTATCTTCGTCATCCTGACGGATAACGCCGTAATAATTTGTGGTGAAGGGATAGCTCTCATTTCTTATATTTTCATCGGTGGGGGCAATGCCATTGACAGAAATAGTCTTGATGCTGTCGTTTTTATAAAGGGTGTCGATATAGTATCTGTAGGTGTAGCCGATGCTTGCCGTTTCGTTTTCATACTCGGCAACAGCATCAACAAGCTCACCCATGCCAACTATTATTTTAACTTCGATGGGGTCTATCATATCAGCGCCACCCATAACAAGGTTTTCCATTGCTGTCTGTGAGCCTGAGTTTTTCTCTCGCTGAAAAGCTCTTATTTTTTCGTTTTTACCGCCAACATCCTTCCAATTGGTTATTTCACCTGTGTATATCTTTTTTATTTGCTCTACCGTCAGACTTTCAACGGGGTTGTCTTTATGTGTGATGAAAACGAAAGCATCATAGCATACGGGCTCTTTTATCAGGGTTATGCCCCAATTATCAGCCAAGGTAAGTTCTTCATCAGAGGGCTCTGTAGCAATAACGAGATCAACATTTGACATATTGATAAAGGCATCAAAGTTATAGTGAACATAGTTTTCATTTGTGTATTCTTTGCGTATAAGGTGTTCATAAGCATAGTGGGTAGTTGAAAACTGCACAAACTGATTGGCTGTTCTGTCCTCAAAGCCTAAGTGCTGTCTTGCAAATTCCACTGCCATTGGTACGCAGACAGTTGAGCCGTCTATATGAGGATATGTGCCTTTATCGCAGTAGTTGTTGGTGTAGCCGTCTTCTGTTACGGGTGTGATTTGACCTAATTTAAAGGGGCTGTCAGTGACTATCTGCTGCCAGTTTTCACCTCGTGCAACATCTTGATTTATGGAACTCCATGAGCCTGTTCTGTCGGCAGCACCCGTGCCCCTGTTTGCAATATATCTGTTTATGTCATCTTCCAGCATAAAGCCGCCCATGAAAGAGCCAACTCCTATAACTGCTATGAGTACACCGATGATTATTTGCTTATATTTTTTCAGCAGGATAAAATCAACTATGCTGTAAACGCATCTGACAGCAAAGCTGATGAGGGCGAGCAGAACGAAAAGATAGTTATCCCCGAAAAACATATAGTTGTCTGAGTTGTTGGGATGAATGAGATAAAAAATGAAGCTGATAATTACCGTGGTGATTGCGGAAATCAGGGTGACATAAGGCTTGATGTCTGTCGTACATCTGAGAATAATATCGGCGAAAAGAGGCAAAGCAAAAGGCACAAAGCATAAAAGCTCAGGCACATCATAGCTGAAAGCAACTGTGCCGATTGAAAATCCGCCCTCTGCAAGAAGATAAACACCCGCAACACCTATGCAGTGAAGTAATATCATAAGGGCGAAGGCAAATATAGCTTGTGGTTTCGATAAATGTTTCTTATTCATAGTCATTCTCCTTTCGGTTTGTTGCAATTTTATTATAGCAACTGAAAAGGGGAGGGGGCAATAGGTTTTGCTAAGACTTAAGGAAATCGTAAGGAATAGAAAGAACGCTTCCCTCGTTTCTGAGAGAAGCGTCAGTTTTATATATCTAAAGAATCAGCTCTTAAAAGGAATTCCTCAATACCTATATAAAGAATTCCGTCTTCATCGTGCCAAGGAATTATATTGTCTTTGACAACCACGATTTTTTTAAAGAAATCGTTAGTCTGCTTCAAAGAGCGAGTTTCCTGAAGTCGCTTTTCTTCGCTATCGATATTAAGCGCAGATTGAATATAATATTTTTTGCTGCCCTTATTAGCAATGAAATCCACTTCTAACCAAGCACGTTTACTACGCTTACTTTCATCCTTATAGCAGTATTCCACAACACCTACATCTACACTGAATTCTCTGTAACACAGCTCATTATAGATTATATTTTCCATAATGTGGTTTTCTTCCTGTTGTCTGAAATTGAGTCTTGCGTTGCGAAGACCGATATCACAAAAATAATATTTTTGCGGAGAACCTATATATTTTCTTCCTTTAACATCGTATCGCTGTGCTTTATATATCATAAAAGAATCAATGAAAATATCAAGATATCTGCCTATGGTATCGTCAGTGATTGATAACTGACGCTCACTTTTAAAAGTGTTTGAAATTTTTGTGGGATTGGTAAGTGAGCCAACAGAGGAGGAAACAATGTTTAACAGGTCATCGAGCACAGATTTCTCATGAAATATCTTGTTTCGTTCCATTATATCACTGAGATATATTTTATCAAAAAGTCCTTGCAGATATTTTGCCTTTTCCTCGTGAGACTGCTTTTTGAGGACTAAAGGCATTCCGCCATAGGTGAAGTATTCTCTCCACGCATTTCTTTTATCGTCTTTATATGCGTTGTAAAATTCTTCATAAGAGAGAGGGTTTACTCTTATTTCATCCCCTCTGCCACGAAATTCTGTGAGAATATCAGAAGATAACATTTTAGAATTACTGCCGGTTACATAAATATCAACATTCTCTTTTTTCATTAATCCGAGAATAACATCAACAAAACCGATTTTGTCTTCAACATCCTCAATATAGGGATTTTGTATACTGACAACCTTTTGTATTTCATCAAGAAAAATATAATACATTTTGCTGTCGTCTTTTATAAGACTGCGAATGTGTTTCCCAAGCTCCAGAGGATTACGGTATTTTATATTTTCATCGTCATCCAAAGCAAGCTCAACAATGCATTCATCATTAACACCCGATAATTTAAGATAGTTTTTGTAGATATTAAAAAGAAGATAGGACTTTCCGCAACGTCTTATGCCTGTGATTATTTTTACCAGACCGTTTTCTTTTTTGCTTATCAGCTTATCAAGATACCTTTTTCTTTCTATCATAGCACTATTCCTTTCGATGATTGTGCGTAAATACGCATTTTTGTCGACTCTATTATAGCATAGCTCCATTAAGAGGTCAATATACAGTTTAGATAATTTTGCGTAAATACGCATTTTTATCGAGGCTGATTAAAACGCTTCCCTCATTTCTGAGAGAAGCATCAGTTTTATATAATCTCTTTAAATGTTTCTGCAAGCTTTTTTGCCACAACTATTGTATCCTCACCCTTGCGCTCACGGCCTTTGTAAGCGTGTGTAAAGCTGAACTCGAAATCACGGAGCTTTTGCTGAAAATCTGTGGTTTCATAGTCGTTTCTTTCGTTGTGATTAAATTCTGTGTCGGAAATGTGGCTGATATCCTCACCGAAGGACGCTCTGAGCTCATTGAAGAACATCTGCCAACGGGGGAGGTAATAGTCCTTTATCAGTCCTGCCCATTCTTTCCATGCATAGTCGAAAAGCTCGTTGTTTTCATAGGGTCCCCATATTGTGATGAGGGTGACTTCATTCTGTCTGAAAATCTCCTTATGCTCATTGCAGCAAGCGTTGGCAACTGCTTCATTAATGTGAGTGTCAAATCTCAACTCGTCTCTTGTGGCAAGAAGTCTGTCGACTGAGAGAAGTATCTTCTCAAACAGCGAGCAGTTATCCTCAAAGGCTTCTTTGTCGCCATAGCGGAAGCTTTCCATTATGGCAAAGTACACCTCTTTAGCTTTGTTGGAAAGCACCTGCCTTAGAATATCGCAGATGTCAAAACGGTAGCCGTCAGTTGTTGCGTTTTCAGCTTCAAGAAGCTCTGTCAAAGCACTGAAAAGCACCTTGTTGTCATATCTCAGCTCAACATGGTCGTTGGGGGCGGTGTGATAGTGAGTTGTGGAGGGCCTTGCGGCAATAATTGAGCTTGTTTCTCTGCCGATGCAATTGGGATTATAGCAGCTGTCTCTCAGGGCAAACACCGCATTTTTAAGGCAATTCTCATCACTGCCGTAACGTCTTTCAGCGTAGTCGGTGAGCCAACTGTCAAGGTCAACCTTTTTCTCTTGTGTGATAGTGTGGAAGGCTAAATCGTAATAAAGGGGATTCTGGAAAAAGCCTTCCATAAAAAGTCCTGTGCCTACAATTGAGGGATATTTTTCTTTTCTAACAGCATACTGATTTTCACTCAGGAGCTCTGCCGAGCCGTGCAGTGAGTTTCTGTCGCCGAAATTGTGAAGGGTACCGCAGATGAAACTGTAGCCCCAGAAGCCCTTGTGAAGTTCACTCTTGCTGCCGTCAAGGTCAAGAATGAGGAGCTTATCCTTGTCAACGGCCTTTACTATTTCTTCACGCAGCGACCAGCCCTGCATTACCCATGTGGCATCCTTGTCAAAGTCGGTATACATCTTTGAGATAGTTTTGCCAACATTGTGAAGATACACACCGCCGTCTGTGGGAGGCTCATTTTCGTGGAAGGGGTCACAGGCATAATAGTGGTACGCACCGAAAAGCTCCTTTTGTTTTTCAAGAAGTGCTCTGCCGAATGCGACAAAGTTTTTATCAAGGGGATCAAACTGACAAGTACCCGGAAAACCGCACCATGTGGGCAGGTGCTGAAGTGACGAGTCAGGATAAACCTCTTTGATGAATTCGGGCACATGACCTGCAAAGCCCTGCTGAATGGGAGTCATGCCAAGCTCTACCTGGCGCTCAATTATCTTTTTGCCGAGGGCAAGGCGTTTGTCTATATATTTTTTGTCAGGAATATGCATAAAGGAGTCGAGATTTGTCATCATCTGCCAAGCGTAATATGATGGGCCTGCAACGAAAGAGAGAGCCTGTTCCTCGCTGATGCCTAAATCGAGAAGTGTATAGAAAATTGTGGCCTCGTTGCCGATAACGCTGAGAGGCATATTGATGCCGTTCATAGCCATAAAGTCAATTTCCTTTTCCCACTCTTTCCAACCCCATGAGCGCATTGAATAAGAAAGTGTGCAGTAGTTGAGATAAGCTCTTCTTTCCTGATCAATAATACTTAAGGTTGTTTCTGTAGGCAGGGGAGCCTCAGTGACATTTAGCTCAGTGTTTCCGCAGTGGGCATAGTTGACTCTGCAATATTTTTTCAGATAAGCATAATAGCCCATAGCAAGGCTGATTGTGCAGTCACCTTTTATATGTACTCTGCCGTTAAGTGCGCTTATTTCATAGTAGTTTTTGCCGTTTATTCTGTCAGTGGTTTCAAGAGTGAAACATTCGGCAATAGCAGGAGTGTTTCTTTTGATGAGATTTAACATTGCTTGGCCTCCAAAGGATCTAGTAAAAAAATTCAACACATTATAACAGATAGTTTTTATTAAGTAAATAGAAAAACAGAAGGTTCTGCAGTTTTCTTCAATTATTTACCGCTTGAATGTTTCTCGGTGAGATGATAAAATTATTCACTGCCGGCTATATGCTCTGAGCTTTGCCTGATGCGGAATTCTTTAGGTGTTTTGCCGGTGTGCTTTTTAAAAATTTTTGAAAAGTAGTTGTTGTCTGTTATGCCGCAGTGCTGTCCTACAGTGCTCACAGATAAATCGGTGTTTGTCAGAAGATATTTTGCGTGAGATATTCTTTTCATATTGACAAAGTCTGTCAGGGTCTGGCCTGTTTCTTTTTTAAAAACAGATGACAGATAACTTGCATTTGCTCCGAGGGCGTCAGCAATGCCCTTAAGGCTCAGGTCTGCTGTCAGGTCAGAGTCAATAAGCATCACAACATTTTTTATAAGAGGTGAATAGCCTTTGTCCTTGTGGTCTTTGACGAGCTTGCAATAAGCATAAGCCATTTCACCCCAAAGCATTTCTATTTCTTTTTCATTTTTGCAAAGCTCAATTTTTTTGGCAAAGTCCGAACTGAGGTTGTGAATATAAAAAGGATGAACATTGCCTACTTCTACACCTTTTCTTAACAGAGTGTTGAAAATAACCATATAATTCTTCAGGTTTCTCAGGTTGTCATCTGTGCGTTTTTCAACATTACTCAGAAAAACATCCACAGATATACTGTCACGAAGAGCCTTATAATTGCCGGCAGAAACAGCTTTAATCATATTGTTTTCAAAGCTGTAACGCAGTTCAATTTCTTTTATAAAGTCATTGCCTTGCCTGAAAGAGTAATCAACAAGCTCTGAAAAAGGATTTTTTGCGTTCTCATTTTTTACATTCATATAATCACCCTTTGTTATCTGTAAAAATATTATGGTATAATTTTCACAAAAAATCAAGATAAAACCAAAAAAAATACCACAAAAAGCAAAAAATATACTCACCAAAAATATAAAAATAGTGTAAAATGATAACTAAGGTAAATTATGAATAAATA
>JAFTLT010000071.1 GCA_017452785.1 Clostridia bacterium
AATGAAGCCCTCCATAAAAATCCAGTAATCCAAACCGGATATCCATTCGACCACTCTCGTGATCATAAATCAGTACACCTTCTCTCATACAAGGTCTCCTTTCAAAATGGCAGCTACAAATAAAATAAGCCAGGCAGGGTAGCTAATCCTGTCTGACTTTGTGGCAGTATTGAATTTTTTGCTGGTTGAATTGCTATCCTCCTTTGTGATAACATTAGGTTTACAATCTTATCCGCGCAGATAACATCCCTCGTCGTGGTCAATGATTTGGGACAAGCACCGGAAACGCCCTAATTAACGGGATTTCCTGTGTTGGTCCTATTATAACACACTCACATACCCTGCACAATACCGCCTGTTTTTTCTATCAGTTCACTGTCTGTTACTTTTATTACCATATGCTTATTTTCTTTATTCGAGGGCGATATTTTTGTTATTTCGATATCATAATATCGGGCTCCCTTTTCATCAACCGTTGCAATTATCTGAGCTTTACCGGTTTTCACTTCATAGCTCATTGCAATGGGAACAGCACCGTCAGAGGCAACATTTTTTGTCATAACTCCGTAAACTCCACGGGAGTTGTTGTCACAAAGAATGCCTATGCTGTCACTTAAAAAGCTGCCGCAGAGCTCACCTGCCTTGCCGCTTTGTCCCTTATAGCAGCCGCTGACCTTTGCTGAAACAATATCTCCGTCACTCAAAGGTAAAATTTCTCCCGTATCAATATCACACACTCCGTGACCGAGACCTGCAAAGATTTTGCTGCCTGGCTCATAAAACGTCAGGGTACCTATGCCTGCTGCACTGTCTCTTATCCACATGCCCGCCTTATATTTTCCCTCTGAAATGCTGTAAGCGGTATTCAGCACAGTGTTATAATGTACAGAATTTCTCACATACTCAATTTTGAAGGAGGTCTTGCTGCCTTGTGAAATAAGATTTGACACTTCGTTGCTGCTTGTAACCTTTTTGCTGTCAATTTTCAATATTACGTCACCTACTTTAAGGCCTGCATTTTCAGTCGGTGACACATCGCCTGTGGCTGTGTCTACAGTTTCAGCCTTGACGATAACCACGCCTTCAGTGAAAAGACGCAGACCGAAAATTTCGCCTGAGGGCACAACATAATGTCTGCTGCTGACAGTAAGAGAAGAGTTTTTAATCGGTATGGCTCCTAAAAGACTGACACTGACCTTATAGTGCTTTTCTTCATTTTCGCTGCCTTTGATTTCGTGGGCTGTGTCATCACTGTAAGTGACCTTAAACAGGTTGTTTACCCCTATTTCCTGCCCCTGAAGGGTGTAAATTTCATCAGGCACCGTATAAAAGCCATAAACCGTAAGCGAGAGCGTTAAAACGGTGATAGCTATGATTAAACATTTAAAGAACTTTATTCCTTTAACCATTTTTCACCTCCGCTTGCGACTGTTTTTTTCAGCCGCAGTTATATTTTCAGCGAAAGAGCGAAAAATATTATTTATAAAAATTAGTAAAAAAAATGTTTTTTGGTACGCAGTTAAGAACGACTAAAAACATCTTTATTAGTCGCCTTGGCTTTTTGTCATACTATCAAAAAGACAAATATAACAAAAGACCTGCAAAGCAAAATCGCTCAGCAGGCCCTGACTTTATAATAAACTAGTCCTGACGTGTCATTATCTCTGCGGTCAACAACTTCTTTAATGCAGTGGCTTCCTCGCAATTTATAATTCATAATTTACTTATGCTGATAGCCTCTGACATAATCAACCTTAAATTCAGCAGGCCAGTTTTCTTAGGGAATTTTGCTAATCACACCTGAGGTCCACACCGTTTTCACAGCTGATCTCACAGAAAAGTATAAGGTATTCGGGATTTTGTGAAACACCGCCGGTAGAAAGTCTGCATGTTTCAACACCGTTTTCATTCACCTTTTAATCTTTTTTCTATCACTGCAATAACCTTATCAGTTGCCTTGCCGTCACAGCCGTCCATTTCTCTTTTGCAAAACTCTGCAATTTTTTCCTTTGAGGAGTTTTCACCTGCTCTTCGAAGTGCAGTGAGAAGCTCATCGCTTGAATAGATAATTTCACCGGGCAGATATTTCTCATAGTCAAGATAAAACTCACCCTCGTACTTTTTATAGTCAGGTGCATAAAAGACCATAGGCTTGCCCATAAGTGAAGCATCGAACACTATTGAGGAATAGTCTGTGATAATTACATCAGCAATGGCAATAAGCTCTGTTGTAGGGTCAGCGGTGTAATCCTTGACCCTTGAATAGAACATACCTTTGATATATTGCTGATTCATAAAGGGATGTCGGCAAAGAACAAAAACCTCATCGTCATCAAGCTCATCATTGAGCTTTGCCCACTTGATTTTCGGGTCAAAATCAGCAATCTCACCGTCTTCCTCTCTGAAGGTCGGGAAGTAAACATAGACCTTTTTATCTCTGAGAAGAGGGTGCTTTTTGCATATTTCTTCACGCTTATTAGCATACTTTGTATCTTTTACAATAAGGTCACTTCTCGGCGTACCCGTTGAAGTGGTAATATCCATATCCACACCGAAAGCATGGCTATAAAACTGCCTTACATATTCTGAGGAAACACACACATCGGTATACTGTGAATGTGCTTTATATTCATCTATAGGTGACACAAGGCTTGATGAGTCAAGACCGAAGCGCCTGAAGGCACCGCCTGTGTACCATATCTGGATAACACCCTGCTCAGGTCTCAGTCTGCAGGTACGAAGGCAATCAATATAATCATCTGTCACAATAACCTTGCTGGTGAGAATATACTTTCTTATTTTAACAAGATCTTTCAGCTTATGAGGTTTGGTTTTATAAAAAGCTGCTTTTTCACCTTCATATGCCGAATAAACAGTGCCAAGATTTTCAAGGAAATGACCGTCGGCACGTGAGGAATAAAAGAAAACCCTCTGTTTGATTTTTTTCCTTTTATAATATGCTGTTATAAACAGGCCTATATATCTTATAATGAGCTGAGTCAGATTTGAAAGAAATTTTTTTGTTTTATCCCCGGCTTTTTTAAGAGTGACCTTTCTGAAATATATGCTCTTATAGGTGCGGTACATTTTTCTGCATGAGGAAGGCAGAGCCTGCTGATGAGCTTTAAGATAGGCTATTGCTTCATCCTCTGTATAAGGCAGATAAGCACCTCTGTGAGACAGCTTTTTAAAGCGTGAGTGAGAATAGAGCTTATACATATCCGCCACTGCATTGTTGCTGAAAGAAAAGCGGATGCCGTTGAGATGCTCTGTTCTGAAAAGCTTATTGCAGAAGAACAAATCGAGAGCATAAGTGTCATCATCATGGTGGGTTCTTGTCTGCTTAATATCGGAATAATAGCTTAAATCCGAAAAAGAATATTCCGAAACAGTATTGCCATCAAACTTAGTCAGCGGTGATGTTGAAAAGCCGTATTTATCCTTGCCCTCAAGAACACAGTAATGGCGCATAAGGATTTTCGGGTTGAGTCTTGCAAAGCCGTCCTGATACATTATGTATTGCGTTCTGCTTTTTTCCAGAGAATTGTCTTTAAATTCACCAAGACATTCAGCCTCAACAAAAACAACATTTTCGCTGTTTTTCCATTTCTCAGGAAAAACATCCCTGAGTCTGCTGTCAACGAGCAGCTCAAAAGAAGGCATGGTCTGCATAAATATTGACGAAACCTGAATTGAGAGTCTGTCAGCCTTATGGTGGCTTTCATCGTCACTCATGCCTATGCACACTGTGGCTTTGGGATTTTCGGCCATTTCTTTTTTAGAGGTAATAAGTCTGTCGCCGTAAAAAATATCCTTATTTTTTTCCATTATTGCTCTTTTGCCGGATTTTGAGAGCTTGGAAACAAGGTCTGTTATAGCATCGGCATATTTTTTTATTTCCTCTTCACTCAGTGACCAGAAGTGTCTGTAATAGCTGTAAAGCAAAACAGTAATCTCTTTATGATAAATCTGGTCTATATAGCACACAGACTGCTTTTTAAGCTCTTTTCTGTCAAAGTGTGTTATCGCTGTTTCTGCTGCGGTATGGAAGGCAGCCTGAGCCAGAGTAATAATATATTCATAGGCATCAAGATAGTGCTCAATAGGCACATCTGATACACCTTCATTATCAACAGGATTTATGTAAGACACAAGGCCCTTGCTTGAAACTGTTATATTGTCACTTTCAAAAGCGCAGGGAATTGAAAAAGCTGCTTCTCTTGCCTTGCCGTATTTTCTGAAACGGATACCTTTTTCATCCAGCTTGCTCTTGAGAAAGAGCTTATTGGTAACGGCAGGGTTCCAGATAATATCCGTGTCAAACTTATCAATTTTCTTTCTTCGTGAGAGTATACCCGTACTTGTGAACTCGTGCTTGCCGTAAATATCAGAGCTTGCCATAGGGGCAATGCAAAGATCTGCCTGCTCCTGCTCGGCACACTCATAAAGCCTTTTAATGAGATTCTCTGAAAAAATTACATTCTTATCGCAAAAGGCAACATATTTACCCCTCGCAAGATCTATGCAGTGGTTTCTCGCCTCGGAAATGCTGTTTGTTTCAAGGCGGATATAACGAAAGCGTGAGTCACCCAGATATGACTGCATAATTTCTTTTGTTTCATCAGTGCTTCCTGCATCGCACAAAAGGATTTCTATATCACTGAGTGTCTGATTTTTAAGCGAATCAAGTGCATTTTTAAGGTTTATGCCATAGCTTCTTATAGCTGCAATAACCGTTACCTTCACTGCCAAAGATATTCCTCCCTTACTGTGTCAGCGATGCTGCTGCTTTTAAAAATAGCTCATCTTCTTTAAAGCTATCATTTTTTTCTGTACTCTTTACTTCTTCGTCGGGAGTAAGACCCGTATTCTCAAAGCTGACTGTACTGTAGGGCACAATCTTACCCGTACAAAGAAGCAAGGCACTGCCGTCAGAAAGCTCAAAGGCTTCTCTTACAAGGGCATCACCTGCAGTGGCACTGCCAAAAAGCCTGCCCTTGGAAAAGCTCCTCATATTATCGGCAAAAAGCTCTGCCGCCGCTGCTGTTGTGTCTGAAACAAGCACACAAACAGGCAGATTAATTTCACCCGGTGAGGTTGTGTAGCTTTTTATCACGTTGCCCTTTTCGTCGGTCACGCTTGCCGCAGCCTTTTCTTCACCTGTCATAGGCACAAACAAATCAAGGGTTTTCACTGCATTGTCATAGTTGAGACTGCTGTTATCTCTCAGGTCAATGACCACACCCTTTATGCCTGAAAGCAAAAAGGTGTCAAGTGCTTCACTGACCTTATCGGCAGTTTCGCTGTAAAATTCACGGAGCTCAATATACCCTATATTTTCATAAACTCCCATGGTGAGAGACTGAGCCTCATAGCCCTTTTTGATTGTGACATTTGTCTCTTTTTTATCTCTTTTATATATTATATTGACGCTCTGTGTCAGGCTGTCGTCGAGCTTTGAAGACAGCTCATCAAAATTGCTTTTATTCACCTCAATGCCGTCAAAGGCTGTGATAATATCGCCTTTTTTAAGACCTGCTGCTTTGGCATTTGAGCCCTCGTAAACGGCTGTGATCTTGATTTTTCCCGATGAAGTTTTAGTGTACTCGGCTCCGATACCGTCCATATCGCCCTGCATTTCCCTTTTATATCGGGCATATTCATCCTTTGTCATATACTGTGCATTTTCACCGAGAGCATCAACATATCCCTGAGTCAGAGCACGGCGCAGGGTTTCTTCACTGACATTACCGTAATAGTTATTCTCTATAACACCTGCAACCTCGTCAAAATATTCATATCTCTGCAGCTTTTCGGGCATTCCCTGAAGGACGCTGTCATATTTATCCTTAATAAACAAATAGGTGGCAAAGCAGGAAACAAACATAAGTATAAGAGTAATACCCAGTGATATTCCCAAGGATATTTTTCTATTCACCCTGACATCTCCCTTCAGATAAAATGCAAAACCGAGGGATAGGCTTTCTATCCCTCTTAAGGTTTAAGATTATGGCTTTTTAACATAGTTTGACGGATTTTTCTTTTCACCGTAATAACGAATTTCAAAGTGAAGATGAGGACCCGTTACGTTACCCGTACTGCCGACTCTGCCGACCATCTGACCCTTTGAAACCGTGTCACCAACACTGACATATCTCACAGACATATGTGCATAAAGGCTCGAATAGCCGTCGCCGTGGTCGATGAGCACATAAATGCCGTAGCCGCTGTTGCTTGTAACAGCCGTAATTACCTTACCTGCTCTTGTGGCATAAACAGGCTTGCCTGTTATTCCGCCACCTGCAATATCAATGCCGCCGTGGAAGCCCCAGCCTGAAATGCTGGCATCTCTGTAGCCATAGCCTGAGCTGATATAGCATGAAGCACCGCCAAGAGGCCATGCCCATGATGCATTGGAGTTATATCCCCCACCGCTGCCTGCCGGCTTGGTGGTTGTCGGGTTGGCATTTGCACCTGCAAGAGTGGTGGACTGCTGATTTGATGTGGCATAATATTCGCTGAGTATTTTATTGATTTCCTCGTCAGCTGCCTTCTTTTCAGCTTCA
>JAFTLT010000072.1 GCA_017452785.1 Clostridia bacterium
TCTTATAAGTATCATAAAGATAAAAGCTGTCACCCCACATATTACGCAGCTGAAACAAATCGTACTCCCTGTCGGCCCAGATTGAACCGCAAGGGTCAATAAATCCCGTCAACGACAGAGTTTTTTTGTCAGCCATAATATTCATAATGTTAAGGTCACCGTGTATGAGAACGGGAATGCTTTCCTCAGTAGGCAGAGCATTATAAATCTCAGTTGCTTTTTTCAGAAGTTCAAGACTCTTTTTGCTGTATTTACCTTTTTCGCTGAGCTCTGTCAGAGCCTTCAGCCAAGGTTCTTGCTTTTCTTTTTTATAGTATTCTTTCCATGTGTCATACAAAGGTGTTTCTAAACTGCCGAATTTTTCTGCCGTAACACTGTGCCACTCAAGCATGCCCTCAACGACACTCTGTGCAAACTTCAGTTTTTTATCTTTGCTTTTAAACAAAAATATCGGATTCAGAACATTGCTGCCATCAATAAAGCCCATTGCCATAACTGCACAATCTTCACTCTTATGAGTGAAAAGAACCTCCGGCATAGGCACAGACGTGTTTTCACTCAGCGTTTTAAGCTGTGACGCTTCTTCAAGCTGTGAGCCCTGCACACGAAAAGCCTTAACAGCAATTATTCTTCCGTCTGTCAGTTCAGCCTTAAATACCTTTCCGAAACTTCCTCCACCTATAAATGTCAGACTCTTTACATCACACTGCATATGCTCCCTTACTTTTTCAGGCAAAAGCTTTTCTAAAAACTTATTATCAACCTTCAACATTTCCATTTAAATCTCTCCTTTATCTCTTTTCACCATTTTATTAAAAGCATCCTTGCTTTCAGGTAAAAACGAAAACATCTGAAAGCAGTGACACATGCCCTCATATTTAAACAATCTGACATCTACATCACTCTGCTTCATTTTCATATAAACCCTGTCGTTATCGCTTTCATCAAGCTCTGCCGTACCACAAAAGAGAGTCACTTTATTGAAACCGTGAAACTCTCCGAAGCAAGGCGAAATATAAGGGTCTTCTCTGTCTGCGTTCTGAACATATTTTGATATCCGTCTTAAAAGATGCATATTATCTTCTATTTTTTCTTTTTTGCTTATGCCGTAAAACGGGTCAGTGTAAGCATTTTTTATTTTTGATTCACCAGACGATGTGGCATCACCCCAAAGAGAAAAGCAAACTGTGTGACCCGGCAACGTATAATTATTATCACGAAGCCATAATGCCGAAGTCAAAGCAAGTGTGGCGCCTGCACTATCACCTATTACAGTTATATTTTCACTTTTAATTCCCTTGCTGAGCAATTCAAGATAAACACCGACAGTGTCATACATCTGATTTGGCAGCTCGCAAGACGGCCATGTTCTGTAATCCGCATTCACTATGGTCGCACCATCAAAAAGTCTGCTGTATTTTTCGGCCAGCTTTCTGTAATAATCTATAAGCTCTACCTTGAATCCACCGCCATGAATAAGCAGAATAACTTTATCACTTTTGCTTTTTATGCTTTTCAGCACTTCATAATGAGCCTGTCCGCATTTATGTCTTGTGTGAGTGAACTCTTTTGACGGCTTATAGTTCGATTCTTTCTTTTTGGTTATTTTCGCAGCATTATCCGATAACTTTGTGCTGTCATTCAGTGGCGAATGAAAAACAAAGCGAAGAAAAGACATAAACACTCTTCCTGTTATTGACTGCATACTTATCACCTCTTAAGCTCATACTATCACAGCATTTCGCCTCTTGCAACGGCTATGCAGATTTTATCTAAGACCGATGAAACAATCAAAGATTTACGATATAAAAAAACAACCCTCAAGGCTGCACTTCTTCCCTATTTACTCTTAATTCTTCCCTAAAATGAAATAACCCCCGAGGACCGATGTTTCTTCACACATCTTTTTTGGTCCGGGGGGTTATTTCTGTTCTGACTTGTTATCTAACATCATTTTGGTCAACCTCTCTTTCTACAGAATGTTCAGTCTTCATTTTTGTTTTTTCTTCGCACTTGATTTAATATTTTTTATTCTTTCATTTTAATTTTTACTGTGCAAAACTTTTTATGAAGACTTTTGGTCTTTACCTGTACATCGGTATCACCTTTCCCTTTCTGTGATTATAATATACCATAAAGTTTTCAACATTTCAATATCTTTTTTGTACAAAATTACATATACTCTTTTTATGCATAAGGTAGAAATCACTCTGTGGTACCATAAAACTATTGACTCGGATTGATATGTTTTGATATAATGGATACGTTGAGGCGCTCTTTTGGGTGCCTTTTTTATTTATGACGTCCATTTTTTGCCTCAAATTATTGACTTTAAAAATAATTGTCGTATAATTATTTTATTATATTTAGAAACGGTGATAATATGAGAGAAATTTTAAGATCTGACAAACTTGCAAATGTGCACTCAGACATCAGAGGACCTGTTTTCGTTGAGGCTATGCGTATGAGAAAAGAAGGCATCGACGTTCTTCGTCTTAACACAGGCAACCCTGCAACCTTTGATTTCAAAATGCCTGACAGTGTGCGCAATGCACTTATGAATAACGCCGATAGGGCTGTTGCTTACTGCGACCTTAAGGGTATGCCCGACGCAAGAGAAGCTATCTGCGACTATCACAAGGGCAAGGGCATTGAGGGCATCACTCCCGACGATGTGTTTATCGGCAACGGTGTCAGTGAACTCGTTACAATGGCTCTGACAGCACTGCTCAACTATGGCGATGAAATTCTTGTTCCTGCCCCCGACTATTCACTTTGGACAAACTCAGTGTGGATTGCAGGTGCAAAGCCCGTTCACTATATCTGTGACGAGCAGTCAAACTGGTACCCCGACATTAATGATATCAAATCAAAAATAACACCTAAAACAAAGGCTCTTGTTATCATTAACCCCAATAACCCTACAGGTGCACTTTATCCTAAAGAGGTACTTGAGGAGCTTGTGGCTGTGGCAAGAGAGCATCAGCTTGTTATTTTCTCAGACGAAATTTATGACAGACTTGTTATGGACGACCTTGAGCATATCTCAACTGCAACACTCGCTCCCGACCTTCTCGTCTGCACAATGAACGGTCTTTCAAAATCCCACATCATCTGCGGCTTCCGTTGCGGTTGGATGGTTGTCAGCGGTGCTAAGGACAGCGCTAAGGACTTTATTGCAGGTCTCGTTCAGCTTTCAGCTATGCGTCTTTGCGCTAATGCCCTCATGCAGCTTGTTATCCCTGCAGCACTCAATGACCCCGACAGCACAAGAGAGATGATTCTCCCCGGCGGCAGACTTTATGAGCAGAGAGAAGCAACCTGCCGTGAGCTCGAAAAAATCGAAGGCATTTCATTCGTAAAGAACAGCGCAGCCTTCTACCTCTTCCCCAAGCTTGATGTTAAGAAATTCAACATTACAGATGACCAGCAGTTTGCTATGGACTATCTTCACAGTAAAAATGTTATGATCATCCCCGGCAGAGGCTTCAGCTGGGATAAGCCTGACCACTTCCGCATTGTTATGCTTCCCGAACCTGAAAAAATTGCTAAGGCTATGCGTGACCTTGGTGACTTCCTCAAGGATTACAGACAGGGCTGATAAATTAAAAAGCACAGGTAGCTGCAATGCAGCTTGCCTATATCATATTTATGCACAGCAGAAATATATCCTTAGGCATCATCCCTATATCATATCGCATCAGAGATATATCATTAAGCAAAGAGCAGACCTGCCAAACAGATCTGCTCCCTATTTTTTTATTTTGCTCTTTGTCAATAACTATTTTAGTTTCTTATCTTATCAGATAAAGCTCCCACTAAACCCTTAACGCTGAAATCATATCCGCCTGAAACGCTCTTTGCTTTAACAAATGAATACCAATCACTCCTGCCAATCTGACCTGCACTCATTTTTTCTATTTTCTCAACAAGAGTCATATAGGTTTCTGTCTGCTGACGCATAAGCTCATGATCAAACTTTTCCATTTCATGGTTTTCACTCTCAGCACAAAGATAATAAGGAGCAGGCACAAGGCAGATGCCCGGCACACCCATTGTGAAAAAGTTCTGTCCCTCACCGAAATGAAGCATATTGTGTCCTCTGAGAGTCATTGTTCTTACCGTCTCTCTGTCCTTTACCGTGTCGATATACAGCTTATCCATAACCTTATTGCCTGTATAAACCAGCTCAATGTCAGGTCTGCCTGTATATTTATATTCACCGTCAATGGTACGCCACTCCTTGCAGCCTAAATGCTCAAGAGTGAGGTTCGCAACACACTTAAGGTGTCCGTGCTTGCCGTCCCAGAGCTGACGGTGCATAGCCATCCAGCGTGAAACGGACTGGAAAGAGCCTGTTGAAATATCCTTAAAGGAAGGCAGACGGAAATGACCTGTTGTGAAAACAAAAATATGTGTTCGCTCAAGCTCTTTATCCTTCAGAGCCTTCATCATTTCGATTATTGCCACTGCACCGTTTTCTTCAACACAGTTGTTGCCGTCAGTGTGAGTGTTTATAATAACCGACTCACCATCTTTGATTCCCTTTTTAACACAATAGAAGGACTCTGTATAGGCGTGCTCTTCAATTTCAGCTTTAAGCACAAGCTTAGCCCTTTTCTTTTCATCGGCAGCCTTCAGAAGAGTCATACCGTCAGTCTCATTCACCCATAAAATAGGCAAGCCCTGATATTCAAGTATAAAAGGCAGATACTGCCCCTTCACGCAGTCATCATGAAGATTTTTCCACACAAAAACTGCAGCTTTAGCCTTACTTGCTTTTGCAAGAATACCGTAAACAAACTTCACGAAGGTGGTTATGACAGGACCCTCATATTTTGCTTCCATAGCCGCATCGGCAGGGTACGAGGAACGCTTGTCAAAAGCAATTTCACTGGGTATAAAGTCAATGTTTGATATTTCAAAAACAGCTATTTTACCCTTGACATTCTTAATATCTGACATTCCCTTGAAATGACAAAGCTCTGCCGTGATACCCTCTTCGGGAGTAACACCTGAATAAGGATGCACCGATGAAACAGGTATAGCCGTTTCAGTCTCACCCAAAACACAAAGCGAAGCCTTATCAGCCTGCCAACGCTTAAAATAAAAAGGATCGCTGTAAACCTGAAAGCCCATCTCTCTTATCTCATCCTTAAGTGACTCTATAAAGAGCTGATGAGCCTTGCTGCCGGTGTAACGAGGACCGAAGCAGTTCATTTTTTCAACACCCTTAAGTAATTTTTCACTTGTTATTTCATATGACATATTAACAATCCTTTCCTGTTATGTTTTCATTAATCAATATAAACTTAAGCTAAATTAATTTCAATAAGACTGTTATTAAGAACAATTAAATAAAATTAAGCCGGGTCATATTAATTCTGAATTATCACAATCTGCCTTTGCACCTATATAAGTGCAAAATTATTCTATCACTAACCTATAATAAAGTCAAGAAAAATGTGCTTAAATAAGTGCAAACGAGGTATTGTGATGAATATTGAAACAGAAAAGAAGGTCGGTGCCAACATAAGAAGCCTGCGTGAAAAAAGAAAAATGACTCAGGATTTACTCGCAACTAAGCTGCAGATAGAGGGCTGCGACATAACAAGAAGTGCCGTTGCCAAAATTGAAGTGGGACAAAGACACCTTTACCCCGATGAAGTTATTCTAATTAAAAAAATTCTGAATGTAACCTATGAGGAAATTTTTGACATATAAAAAAAGAGGCATCCCAGCCTCT
>JAFTLT010000073.1 GCA_017452785.1 Clostridia bacterium
TGACTATGCATTTGCAAATTGCACACAGCTTGATAGCTTTGAAATCCCCAACGGCGTAATGTCAATTGGAAACAATATCCTTGCAAACACGGCTTGGCATTACAATCAGTCCACAGGTCTGCTTGAGCTTGACAATTGGCTTTTAGGTTATAAAGGCACCATGCCTGACAATTATGTTCTTGAAATTGGTAAAGATATCAAGGGAATTGCAACAGAACTCATTTCAAGATGGGAAATTGTAAATTTCAATCTTGATGAAGATAATTCTTATTTTACATATGAAGATGGAGTGCTTTATAATAAGGACAAAACACTTCTTATAAGAAATTCTGTTCCGGATAGTTATTCTGAACTTATTATCCCTGAAACTGTAAAGATAATAGGAGAAAATGCTTTCCAAAGAAGTTACGGTAGAAGAGTTGTTTTGCCTGACAATCTTGAAATTATTGAAGAAAGTGCGTTCCAAAGTGCCGGTTTAACCAATCTTGATATTCCGATTTCGGTTAAAAGGCTCGGTGCAGGTTCTTTATATAATGTTTTAAATGTTTATTACCCGGGAACACTTGAACAGTGGCAGACTATCGAAGGTTCTGAAAGAGCAATTGCAGATAACACCTCGCTTTTCCTTAATCATATTCATTCATATTCTGTGACAGTAAAAGAAGAAGCTACATGCACTTCAGATGGTTCAAAGCTTTACACATGTAGCTATGGTGATAACTATACGGAAACAATTCCTTCAACAGGACATTTGTGGAGTGAATGGGAAACTAATATCTATGGTCAGCAAGTGAGAGCTTGTGCATCTTGTGGCGAAACAGAAACTCAAGGTGATATTGAAATTGGAAGTATAACAAATTTAACAGCCACCAACACAACTTGTAACACAATCACACTCGATTGGGATGATGTTGAGGGTGCAACAGGTTACGAAATCTATATAACATATGATGGGGAAAGTTCTTATTATCAAATAGCTACCACATATGAAAGTAATTTTGAGTTGACTGCTTTGACAAGTTATAATGTTGTTTCATTTAAAGTCAGAGCATATGCTGAAATAGGAATATATGGAGAAACTTATCGTGGTGAATTTACGGAATTGGCAGATCATCAATACGGTCACACCTACACCACAGAGCTTATCCCTGCCACCACATCAAGTGACGGCTACGAAAGAGAATATTGCACCTCTTGCGGTGATGAAAGAAACTATGATTTCATACCTTACATAATGAATGTTGAGCTTTCCTCTTCTACCGTTACCTATAATGGCGAAGTGAGAACACCAAGCATCAAGGCAAGAAACGCTCATTGGAATTATCTTACAGAAGGTGTTTCCTACGACTACGAATACCTTGACGGTGAAATGAAAGACCCCGGTGTTTACAGAGTAAAGGTTACCTTCAAAGGCAGATATGCCGGTGAAGAAATACTTACCTTCACCATTCTTCCCGAAAGCACAGCTGATCTCACTGCTGAGGGCAGATATATAAGCGTTGACCTTAACTGGTCAGATGTTGTGGGTGCTGATGTTTATAAGATTTATCAGTCTTTTAACGGCTCGCTTCATGAAATTGATACTGTTACCGACAGCAACTACAGAGTCAAAGACCTTAACCCCGACAAGAGATACCGTTTTGCTGTTCAGGCAGGCACTAAAATTGGTGAAGATGAATATATATGGGGCAATAAAATTGCTGTATATGTCTACACTACTGATGTTCCGATGTGCGACCATGTTGACGAAAACGCTGACCGCATATGCGACATCTGCGAAGAAGAAACTCTCATTTTTGCAGGCAACCGCAACGGTACCGTTTATAAGCTCTATGATGACGGCACTCTTATCATCAGCGGTGAGGGCACAGCTTATTGCCGTTGGCAGAACTACAGAGAGAGTATCAAGAGAGTTATTGTTGAAGAGGGCATAACAGCTCTCGGCACAGGCTGTCTTGCAATGTGTGTGAATATGGAAGAAGTTGAAATTCTTGAAGGTGCCTGTGTTATAGGCTGGTACGCATTTGACAACTGTCAGAAACTCTCAAAGGTTACCTTCAGTAACACGGTTGAAAAAATATATAGCTTTGCATTTGCAAATTGCTTCAGCCTTAACAATGTTGTCTTGCCTGAGTCACTCATTTCAATAGACGAATATGCATTCTACAGATGCCACGGTCTTACAAACATTGACCTTGGCGGTACCGTCAGAATATCATATAACGCCTTTGAAGACTGTATAAGACTTGCCGAAATAACCCTCGGCGAAAATGTCAATTATATTGGAATAGATGCATTCAAAAACTGCATAAGACTCAAGAAAGCTACAATAGAAAATCCAAATTGTGAAATTGAAAGCTATATCAATACTCTGCCGGAAAAAACAGTAATCTACGGTTATGAAGGTTCAACTGCAGAGAAATATGCAGATGATTGGCTTCGCAACTTTGTTTCACTCGGCGGAGCTCATAACCATAATTTTGATGAAACAATAACACTTGCTCCCACCTGCACAGATAAGGGTGTTATGACCTATTCATGTGCTTGCGGCAACAGCTACACAGAGGATATCGAAGCTCTCGGTCATAAAGAAGCTGCTCTCGAAGCAGTGGCTGCAACTTGCACCGTTGACGGCAAAACAGAAGGAAAAATTTGTGAGCGTTGCAAGACGATTCTTGTTGCACAGCAGACAATTCCTGCTAATGGTCACAGCATGTCAGTTAGTGCTGAGCTTTCAATTGCAGCAACCTGCAAGCAGGCAGGCAAGAGTGTTTCAGTTTGTGCAAACTGTGACTACAAGACTGAAACAGAAATTCCCGCAGATGCAAATGCACATAAATTTGACTGGACAGAAGCTACTGCAACCTGCACAAACAAGGGCTCACGCACAGGCAAGTGCTCGGTTTGCGATAAAACAGAAACTCAGGAAATTGCTGCACTCGGTCACGACATTGCAGATGATGAATGGATTATTGTAAACGCTGCAACATGCAGCACACAGGGCGACAAGGTTGCTGTCTGCGGCCGCTGTGGCGGAACAATCAAAGAAAAGATTGCAACCACTGCCCACAAAGATGAAAACACCGATAATAAGTGTGATGTCTGCGGCGGTACTGTTAAGACTGAGACCCCCACAGAGCCCTCACAGCCAAGCGAACCTTCACAGCCCTCACAGCCTGATGTACCTGATACACCTGATGTGCAGGAATGTGATTGCAATTGCCACGCATCAGGCATAAAGAAGTTCTTCTTCAACTTTATTCTCTTCTTCCAGAAGCTCTTCGGAGCAAATGAAACCTGCGAATGCGGAGAAGCTCATTATTAATTTAAAACTTAAAGCGGCGGGAAAAATCCTGCCGCTTTATCTATACTTCCCTGCGTACAAAAAAGCGACCCAATACGGAGCCGCTTAAATTATTCACTTGTTTAAATGCCGAATGAGTCTGATTCGTAAATGTCATCAAGGTCGAGGCCGGGAATTGTCTGTGAAGGCTGTTGTTGGGGCTGAGTCTGCTGAGGTGCCTGATACTGCTGCTGATAAACAGGGGGTTGAGTGAATACAGGCGGCTGATAGACGGGAGTTTGATAAACCGGCTGCTGATAAACAGGGGGCTGATACATAACCGGCTGCTGAGGCTGCTGCTTATGCTTGAATTCATTGGGAACATCAATGGGCTTATCGTCAATGAGCTGCTGCAAGAGCTTTACTGCTTCGGCAAGACCGCCTAAAATTGTGGCAAAAATTATGCCACAGATAACTATGAGTACTGAATAGAAAAATCCGTTTTCGGCTGAGAGAACATAAAAGAGAAATGCGCCTATGATGCTAAAAATAATAGTTACTATTGAAACTATGTTAAGCAGCACTGCAACACCGTTTCTGCTTGAAAGGCCGTTGCTTGCCTTAACAAGAGCATCATACTCCTCATCACTGACTATAATGGGTGGCTCGCCTTTTTTTGCCGTAAGTCCCCATATTTCAAGATCTGATTCTTTCTTTTTATAATACTGCTCGGCTTTCTTTTTATTAAGCTCCTGCAGCTTGTTTTCAACCTGATTTAACATAATCTTTCTTCCTTTCAGAGAAAATATATAAATAGCTTATCATAATTCGCAAAATACTTCAATAGTTTATAAGAAAAAAAGATAGCTTGATATTATCATCAATATGTTGTATAATCAATTAAACAGTATAAAAGGAGAAATAATATGAAAAAGAAAAAACTCTTGAAAGCGATAGCGGTTTTGCTCGTCTTAGCACTTGCTGTTGTGGGCATTATGTTTGCAGGTGACCTTTTCAGTACTCTGCCGAGTGCTCTTATGATATCCTCTCACACTGATTCTGCTCCCACACTCGTGGCTCACAGAGGCCTTTCCTCAATTTATCCTCAGAACACAATACCCGCTTTTGAGGGCGCAGCGCAGTACGGCTTCAGCTATTATGAGCTTGATGTACATACAACAAAAGACGGTGAGTGGGTTGTTATCCATGACGATACAGTTAACGCTATGACAAACGGCGAAGGCGAGGTTGAGTCCTTCACACTTGAGGAAATAAGAGGGCTCTCCATTGATGGCGGTAACGGCATAGAAAACCACGAGGGACTTATTGTACCCACTCTCAGTGAAAGCCTTGATGTCTGTGAAGAGACAGGCATACTCCCCGTAATTGAGCTGAAAAAGTGCGATGTGCAGTATCTGCCCGACTTAATTGAAATGCTTGAAGATTACGGTCTTAGCAAGACAGCAAAGATAATCTCCTTTGATAAGGGTTATCTCGAAGAGTACCGCAAGTTGGACAGCGAGATAGATATACTCTATCTTGCAAATGATCCGTCGGTTGAAGATATTGACTGGTGCATTGCAAATAATTTCGGAATTAACTTCAATCACGGCAACCTTTATAAATGTCTCGATGCAATACGCTATGCAAAAAAGCAGGGCGTTACAATTGCGGCATGGACAGTTGACAACACAATTTTTGCCGATATAATGGTGCTTTTCGGTGCTGAATATATCACAACAAATAAGATTTTACCTTAAGAAATCAAGAGGTGAGAAAAATGTATAAAGCTACACTCATTATCATGGCTGCAGGTATGGGCAGCAGATACGGCGGTTTGAAACAGATTGACCCTATAGGTGAAAACGGTGAAATAATTCTTCACTATTCAGTTTATGACGCAATAAAGGCAGGCTTTGACAGGGTTATCTTTGTTATCAAGCACGAAATTGAAAGGGATTTCAAGGCTGTTATTGAAGGCAAGTTTGAGGATAAAATTAAAATCGAATATGCCTATCAGGATATAAACAACCTACCTGAGGGCTACAGTGTGCCTGAGGGAAGATTAAAGCCTTGGGGCACAGGTCATGCTGTGCTCTCTTGCAAGGATATGATTGACGGCCCCTTTGCCGTTATCAATGCAGACGATTATTACGGCAGAGAAACCTTCAGCCTTATTTATAACGAGATAACAAGAGAAAAGCCCGATGACGGCAAATATAATTTCTGCATGGTGGGATTCAAGGTTGAAAACACACTGACAGAAAACGGCCATGTTGCAAGAGGCGTGTGCCGGACCGATTCGGCAGGGTACCTGACAGATATAGTTGAGAGAACAAAGATTGCTAAGCGTGACGGCAAGATTATGTTCACCGAAG
>JAFTLT010000074.1 GCA_017452785.1 Clostridia bacterium
CAATACCCAAAGAGAAAATCTTTCCGTCGAGGCCAAAGACAAAGTCTAAATCCACCTCGGTGAAAATGCTCTTTATTATGTGAAGTGCAGCCTTAAGACCCGGTGATTTGACAAGTATTTTTGATATGCCGAGCACAAGGAAGGTGCGCACTATTGTAAAAAGCTTCCAGCTAAAGGCCTCAGTGTTTATATGAAGCTTTTCTATTGCCTTTTTGAAAACGGGCGCAAGAGCAACACTGCCTGCAACTATTGTGGCATTATATAAACCGAAAGCAACATATTTCCAGTTAGCTCCGTGCCATATACCTATAAGGAAGAAAACCACAAAGGGTGTCACTACTGAGGGTACTAACTTAGCCAGCTTTGCCTTACCGGATTTTCTCAGTGCCTTGCTTATTTTTGTCAGTGGCTTTGAGAGCATGACGGGATAGAACACATATTCACGCATCCATGCGCCAAGAGTGGCGTGCCACCTGCGCCAATAATCTGCAACACTTGTTGAGAAATAGGGTCTTTCAAAGTTCTGCGGCAGATTGAAGCCTAAAGTCTGTGCAGCACCCCTTGCTATATCGATGCCGCCTGAGAAGTCGCAGTAAATCTGCAGAGCATACATAAGCATGCCGAAGAAATAAACCGAACCGTTATAGTCTGCATAGTTGCTGCCGAAAATCGCAGCCACTGCCGGTGCGGCACGGTCAGCAATAACCATCTTTTTAAAGAAGCCCCAGAGCATAAGCTGTGCACCGAATTTCAGATTATCATAATCGAAGCTGTGCTCTTTATTGAATTGTGCACCCAGATCGCCGTAACGGTTGATAGGTCCCTGCACAATTGTGGGGAAGAATGACAGGAAGAGTGCCAGTCTGCCGAAATGCTTTTCTGCAGCATATCTGCCTCTGCCGATGTCAATAAGATAACCCATAGCCTGAAATGAATAGAATGAAATGCCCAAGGGAACTATCATTTTTTCAACGGGAGACAAGTAAGCATCAATGTTAAACACATTAAAAATTGTGTTGGTGCTCTCAATTGCAAAGTTGAGATATTTCACAACTGCAAGCACAAGAAGCACTGCTATAACAGATGCAAACTGCACTCTGCGGATTTTGTTTCCTGCTGTCTTTTTAAGCTCCTGCTTTTTTTCTCTTGTTATGTCCGGGCCTATTGCTGCCAATTCTGCTTTATAGGCATCACGCTTTTTTTGCATAAGCAAGGCTGAAACATATGTCACCACTGTTGTGCCGAGAATAAAAGCAAGCTGAGCCACACCGCTGAAAAGATAGAAGATATAGCTCGCCGTGAGCAGCACCGCCCACTGATATTTTTTAGGCACAAGGTAGTAAACCAGTATAACAAGCCCTAAAAAGCCAAGAAATCCTAATGACGTATAAGCCATATTATTACTCCTTAACACACATAAGCAGCTGTTTTTCCAAGCTGCTTACGGTAAATTTTATCAGTCCTCGTCCTGAATTCTGAGAATCATTTCGTGCATAGCTTCAGCACTGTTGAAGTTTTCAGCTGTCATATCATCAATAGAAATATCAATATCATATTCCATTGTCAGCTCACTTACGATTGAAACAATGTCAAATGAATCAAGCACACCGTCATCAACGAGTGTTGTTTCTTTAGTGAAATCGATGTCGCTTCTTATCTGTCCGAGAATTTCAAGTAATTTTTCCATTTTGCACCTCTTAAATTTTTGTTATATCTCACCTTAATAGTTTATATTATTATTTCCATATTGTCAATAGCATGGGCTCACCTGAGAACCTTACGGTTAATTTTACCGTTTGCAGTTTTGGGAATTTCATCAGTCTTTTCAACGAGCTTTGGCACCTTAAATGCCTCCAGATACTGAGCCATAAACTTTTTAAGCTCTGTTATGTCAACATCTGCACCCTTCTGCTCAACAATATTGAGCTTCGGCACACAGCCGCCCATTCTGTCCTCAACTGCAAAGCATGCACACTCTGCAATTCCCGGAAAGCGAAGAACAATGTTTTCCACCTCTGTAGGGGCAATTTTAAGACCGCCTATGCTGATAACGTCACCACGTCTGCCAAGCATATAGACAAAGCCATCATCGTCGATATAGCCCATATCATTGGTGTAAACCACACCGTCAACGAGCACCTCTTTAGTCAGCTCAGGCTCGTTATAATAGCCCTGCATTGTCATATCGCCGCTTATAGCAATGAGACCCTGATTGGTTTTGCTTGACTTAATTTCCTTGCGGTCGTCGTCAACGATAAAAATATGAGCGTTTTTGTTTGGCTTGCCCACACAGCTGATAAGGCCCTTGTGCTGTGAATAGTCAAACATACTCACGCAGCCCGCCTCAGACGAGCCGTAAGCAAAATAGAGCTTTGTTTCGGGCAAAATCTGGCATAGGGTTTCTTTGTCAGCCTCAGGGAATGCGGCAGAACCTGTGTGAATGTGATGAAGCTGTGAGGAATATTTTGCAAGCTGTTTCTTTGAAAGAAGAAGCAACATTCTTACTGCTGCAGGAGGCATAAGAATTGATGTTACACCGTAATCCTCAATGCATTTATAAAACTTTCTTATATCCTTAAAGCCGTCAAGCAGCACAACTGTTGTGCCTGTGAGAATGCTCACATAAAGCTTTCTTATAGCTGAGGCATGATTTATGGGGGCGGGAACGAGGTAAACATTATCCTCAATGATGCCCGCGCCGTACTGAACATTTTCTGAAACAGCAACAACAGCCCTGTGTGACACGGCAACGCCCTTTGATTTGCCTGTGGTGCCTGTGGTGAACATAATGTCGCAGGTCATATCGCTTGTGGGGAAGGAAATCTCAAGTCCTTCTTTGTAATATTCTCTGCCGAGCTCACGCACCTTTGCAGAGTCAACTAATGTAAACTCGCCGTTTGCTTCGATGTTTGAAATGACCATTGAAGCGCTCAGCTGTGATGCAACATCCTCAAGACCGCCCACACCGATTGTTTTTTCAAGGGGTACATGAGTGTTACCGCTGAGATGTATAGCCATGCATGAAACAGCAAACCAGATATCTGAGTCGGACTTTACAATAATTCTTGAGCCTTTCTCAAAACCGAAAGAGCCGATATATGCAGCAAAGCCCTGAACCTCTTTCCAAAGCTCACCGTAGGTGATTTTATTATCATTTGCAATGACTGCTACTCTGTCAGGTCTTTCCTCAGCGTACTTTGCCAATGCAGAAACTATTGATGTCATTTAACCGTCCTCCTTTTTAATTATAAAGGTTGATTGTTTTTATACTGTCACAGTTTTCTAAAGAATTGATATTTTTTATAAGTGTGCTTTGCTGAGCTTCACTTATCAGCCCCTGACTGCATAAACTCAGCTTTTCTCTTATGTCATCCCACGACAGAGGATTTGCAGCATCGCCTAAGGGGATGAGGACTGTCTTTTCATATTCACTGCCATCACTGAGAATGACAACCACTCTGCAGCCTCTTATTCCCTCGTCACGCTTTTCCATTGACGGGTCTTCTATAAGCTTAATTGAATAAATCAGCCTGATAAGCTCATCATCAGCCTTTGATATATCAAGGTCGTCAAGACCGAAGTGTCCCCTTAAAAGAGCCACAGCCAAAGAATAATGCACTGAAAATTTGGCATCGTCATTGATCTTGGGCACTTCAATCTGCCCTGCTATATCAATTGCATTTTTATAAATATAAACTCTGACTTCTTTTATATCGGCGTTTTCGGGAAGCTCTTCTCTTATTTTCAGTGCGCACTCTATGCCGCAGTGAGTGTGTCTGCATGAGGGATATGGCTTCATATAGCTTTCACAGATTGTGAAGGTTTCGCCCAGATCGTCGATTATCATTCTTTCGTCAAGCTCATCACTCATAGCGTGAAAAAAGCCTTTTTTGCTTTCAAGCGGAAATTCCGAGCTTTTTATTCCCTTTGCAATAATTCTTGCGGAGATTATGCCTGTTTTAGCCGCATTGGCAGGATTTATCGGCTTGCAGCACTGTCCGCTTTCGGCAATGATAATAAGTCCGCTTGCCTGAATTGCCGAAAGTGCCATTGTGTTATATATACCCTCTTCATCCATACCCATGAGCTTTGCCGCAGCTGCACCGCAGGCAATTGCTCCCGCAGTACCCGTTGAATGAAAGCCTCTGTGCACGAGTCCCGGCTGCACTGCTGCAGCAACTCTGTTATAAACCTCATAGCCAACATTAATTGCAGTGATAATATCCTTGCCGTTTATCGGCAAAATCTGGCTGAGAGTCAGCACAGCAGAAATAACATGAGCACCCACATGACCCATAGCCTTACGGTTGCCGTCATCCATATCAGCACCGTGTGCATAGCAGGCACTGAGAAATGCTGCATTAGGTGCAGGAAGTCGCTCTTGCGAAAATATGAAGTCGCACTCCTGCTTGCCGCCCATATCAAGAATAACCTCATTAACCGCATTGTTAAATGCAGTGTTGACCTTTAGGCCTGCGAAAGCGGCGGCATAATAGTCTGCAATATACTTCTTGGTGGTTTCCACCACTTCGGGAGGCAGATCTTCATATTTCAGATTATATGAAAATTCACTTAATATCTTTGTTGCGTGTATCATTTCGTCTTTTACCTTTCATCGCAAAATACACCAATCCTAATTTTAACACAGCAAAAACCTAAAAGCAAGATTTTTCAGCTATTTTTAACAAAATGCAATAATTTACAAACGGGCATCTCTAAGCCGTTACAGCTTAAAAACACCCGTTTTATTTAAGAATATTAAGTTAAATGCTTCTTCTTATATATTTGCCTCTGCCGCACTCAGCAGTGATAACTCCATCTTTCTGAATAACCTCACCTCTTGAAAGAGTGTATTTCGGCCAACCCTTGAAGGTCATGCCCTCATAAATTGAAAAATCACTGTAACCGAAAAGCTCAGGTGTGATTGTGCGTTCAAGGTCTAAGTCAACAATTGCAAGGTCAGCATCTTTGCCTATGGCAATTTCACCCTTGTCTTCAAGGCCGAAAATTCTTGCTGTGTTGATGCTGTTAACCTGAGAGAGTGTGTGAAGAGGAAT
>JAFTLT010000027.1 GCA_017452785.1 Clostridia bacterium
ACTACTATTATATTTGGAGGCTTGATATATCGGCAAGTTTTTTCGGGCTTGCTTCGAGCTCGCCCGTTTTGGCTTTGCTGAAGCCTTCTTTCACCCCTGGTAGAACCAGGGGTTTATTTCCTCACCTAAAGGCACCAAAAAATTGTGAGACACCTTATAAAAAAGTGTCTCACAACTGTATGACTATTTATTTCTATCCTTAGCAACCCTGCGCATTCGTGAACGGATTTTCCTTTGGTGAGGATGAGTGGGCTCGAACCACCGACCCCTTGCATGTCAAGCAAGTACTCTGACCAACTGAGCTACACCCTCATGTGCCACAGTATAATAACACATCACAGCACTTTTGTCAATACCCGACCGACATATCTTTTATATTCAAAGTCTAACTTCAACTCTGTCTTTTATTACGGCAGAGCTTTCATTTATATCCGAGTCGACGGCAATTATATTCACTCCGCATTTTGCCGCCTTTCTCAGTGCCTTGGCAAATGCAGGGTCATGGTCTTCGTTTGGTGTGAAATACAGCACATCCTTCATTTGTACCACAAAAATTATATATGCTTCATAGCCTTCACCCATGCACTCCATAAGCTCGTTAATATGCTTTGTGCCTCTTTCGGTGGGAGCATCAGGAAAAGACACTACGCCGTAATTTTCAAGAGTTACGCCCTTAACCTCTATAAAGGCTTTTTTATCCTCATATTCACAGTAAAAATCAAAGCGTGACTTTTTATATGTACTCTCGGCCTTAAGCAGCCTGATATTCTGAAACATCCCACTGCCCTCAAGCCACTCACCCACCATTTTGTTAGGTGCCTGAGAATCCATATTAACAAGTCTTTCACCTTTTCTAACCGCTACAAGTGAGTGTTTATACTTTCTTGCCGGGTTGTCACTAACCTCTAAATACACCTCTGCACCGGGTACTAAAAGCTCACGGCACCTGCCCGTATTTTTAACATGGCAGGCTGTTTCTTCGCCGTCAATATTCACATAGGCAACAAAGCGGTTGGGTCTGCTTATGAAGGTTGCCTTTTTAATTTTGCTGTATGTCATGGAAATCCCTCTTTTGCGGCTTTTTCAGCAGAAAATATCTTCGGCATATCTTACAGTTTCCATAGCATCCTTGGCATAGTGGGATGCACCAATCATTTCTGCAAATTCCTTTGTCAGCACTGCGCCGCCAACTACGGTTTTTGTCGCAGGCAGATTTTCGTTTATGAGGCGTACTGTTTCAGCCATTGCCTCAGTGGTGGTTGTCATAAGTGCACTGAGGCCGACCAGCTTTATGTTTTCTGTTTTGGCTCTTTCAAGCACAGTCTCAGGCTCAACATCCTTGCCAAGGTCAATCACATCATAGCCATAATTTTCAAGCAGAGTCTTCACAATATTTTTGCCTATATCGTGAATGTCACCCTTAACGGTAGCAAGAATTATCTTACCCTTGCTCTCACTCTTGCCCTCAGGCATAGCCTCTTTAACAGCCTCAAATGCTTTTGAAGCAGCTTCTGCACTCATAAGAAGTGAAGGCAGATACATTTTCTTTTCTTCAAACTGCTTGCCCACTGTGTCAAGAGCAGGAACAATTTCATCATTGATAACACAGAGTGCATCTTTTTCTGCAAGGCTCAGCTTTGCCTGAGAATATGCATCACTCTTTATGCCCTTGATAATAGCACGCTGAAGAGAACTAACGTCGCTTTGCTCCTGCACCTTATTATCAGCGGTAACGGTAACAGTTTCAGTTTTATTCTTCTGCGCATAATCAATATAGCCAAGGCAGTTTTTGTCATTGCCTGAAAGTGCAAGATAAGTGTGATAGCTTCTCATCATTGCAGCACTGTAAGGGTTCATAATGGCACAGTCAAGGCCCATCTGAAAAGCAAGTGCCGTGAAAAGGGCATTGATGTTTTCTCTGTCAGGCAAGCCGAAAGAAATATTAGACACACCCAGACTTGTTTTAAGTCCGAGCTTTTGCTTAATAAGTCTCACGCTTTCAAGAGTAACCTTTCCGCTTTGGTCATCGGATGAAACTGTCATAGCAAGAGGATCAACAATTATATCCTTCTTTTCTATGCCGTATTTTTTACACTCATTCACAATTTTTTCAGCAATTTCGCATCTGCCCTCAGCCGTATCGGGAATACCGTTTTCATCAATAGTGAGAGCTATAAGAGTGCCGCCGTATTTCTTGACGAGAGGTAGTATGGCATCCATGCTTTCCTGCTTGCCGTTAACCGAGTTAATAAGCGGCTTACCGTTATAAATGCGCATAGCCTTTTGGAGTGATGATGCCTTCACACTGTCAAGCTGCAAGGGTAAATCAAGCACACTTTGCAGCTCTTTTGTGGCAGTGACAAGCATCTCATCCTCGTCAATTTCAGGCAGACCTACATTCACATCGAGAATATGCACACCTTTTTCCTGCTGCCGGACTCCCTCATTTATTATATATGCTATGTTTTTGTCTCTTAGTGCCTGCTTGAATTTAGCTTTTCCCGTAGGGTTGATTCTCTCACCTATAAGCACAGGTACTCTGCCGATTTCCACAGCATGGGTATAAGATGACACCATTGTTATATACTTGCTTTCGGGTGCTTTATAGGGAATATCCTTTGTTTTTTCCACTACCTTTTTAATGTATTCGGGAGTAGTGCCGCAACAGCCTCCGAGAACACTTACACCAATTTCAGCCATCTGCACTGCATAATCTGAAAATTCCTCAGCACCGACATCAAAAACTGTTTTGCCGTTTTCTTTTCTCGGCATGCCTGCATTAGGCTGCACAATAACAGGCAGTGAAGAGTATTTCATATACTCCTCGGCCACACTGAGCATCTGCTTGGGGCCAAGTGAGCAGTTCATGCCTATTGCATCAACTCTTAGACCTTCAAGCATTGCAATCATAGCCTTAGGGTCTGCACCAGTCATAAGCTTCTTGTTTTCGTCAAAAACATTGCTGACAAAAATGGGCAGGTCACAGCTTTCTTTAGCTGCTATAACTGCCGCCTTGGTTTCATAGCTGTCATTCATAGTTTCGATTATGATAAGGTCAGCACCGTGCTTTGCACCAAGACTTATACTCTGAGAAAAAATTTCCACAGCTCTCTCAAAGCTCATATCACCAAGAGGCTCAAGCATTTTGCCAAGAGGCCCCACATCAAAAGCAACAAAGCAATCTTCTCTGCCGCACTGCTTTGCAGCATCCTTCGCATTTTTAACGGCTGCAGCAATTATTTCCTCTAAATTATCAAACTTAAGTGAGTTTGCACCAAAGGTGTTAGTGGTTACAACATTACTGCCTGCATTAAAATAGTCAAGATGAATTTTCTTAACATCTTCGGCATGAGTCAGGTTCCACATTTCGGGAAGTTCTCCTGCCTTAAGACCTGCACTCTGCAAAAGAGTACCCATACCGCCGTCAAAATATAAACGCTGTTTGCCTAATAAATCTCTTATGTTCATATTATCATCCTTTTATTCCGATAAATGCAGTCACGCTCTTTTTAGGTGACATCATCATTGAATCGTTAAGTGTAATGCCGAGCTTTCTTTCTGCATCGAGAAAAGCTAAAATATCTTTCTGATAAGTCAGTGACACTCCCCCGTATCCCGGAGAAAAACGAGGCTTGGCAGTTTTTTCACCCACAGCCTTCTCATTCACCTCATCGCACCACACTTCAATGGCAGATGAAGCTATGCAGTCACATATCATACCCTCGGCAGGCGATATCTTCGAGTACCTCATAATGAGTCTGTCAGCACCTGCACCCAAGGTTGCCGCAAAAATAACAGCACTGCTGCAACCGCTTAAATTTTTATAAAGATTTGCGTTTTCAATTTTGCAAAAACCGAAATCAACACTGCCAGCCTCAAGGCTTATAGGCACTTCTCTATAAACAGCTTTATATGATGCTGCCTTTTTAAGCTCAGCCAGACAATCACTGTAAAGCTCCTCTATCACATCATTTTTTTCACTGCTTTTATAGCCCATATAACGGAAGGCTTCTTTTTTATTCGGCTCTGTTTCGTCGCCGTTTTTACTGATAAAAATAAGACTCTCACTCATAAAAATCCTCTGTGTATAAATCACACATGGCGGGATGACTCATCCCGCCCTATTGCTTAATATTTAATTATTGCAGAAACATTATCCATTATAGCCTTTGCTACATCCGGCTTATTCATTGAGTAAACGTGCACTGCATTTATGCCGTTGGCATAAAGGTCAATAATCTGCTGTGTTGCATAGGCAATGCCTGCCTGCTTCATCTGTTCGGGATTATCGCCGTACTTGTCAACTATTCTGCAAAATCTCTGTGGCAGTGCCGAGCCTGAAATGCGGCATATTCTCTTTATTGACTTAGGATTTGTCACAGGCATTATTCCCGGCACAACAGGCACATTTATGCCTGCTTCTCTTATGCGGTACATAAAATTATAAAGCACATCGTTATCAAAAAACATCTGTGTAACAAGAAACTCTGCACCTGAGTGAACCTTCTCTTTAAGATAGCGTATATCGTCAAAGGAGGTTTCACTTTCAGGGTGACTTTCGGGATAGCAGGCTCCGCCTATGCAGAAACCGCCGTAAGCCTTTATTTCTCTTGTGAGCTCACTTGCATAGTGATAGTCAAGATGGTCCTTTGTCATACCCTCAGGCATATCACCTCTGAGAGCAAGGATGTTTTCTATACCTTTTGCTCTTAGAGCATCAAGCTGAGTTTTGATTTCATCCTTGGTTGAGGAAACACAGCTCAGATGAGCCAGTGCAGTAACACCGCATTTTTTCTCAAGATTTTCTGCAATGTTGGCAGTAAATTCGCTTGTTCCTCCCCCTGCACCGTAGGTAACGGACATATATGAGGGTGACAGAAGTGCAATTTGTTCTGTTGCAGTTTTAACACTGTTAAAAGCATCACTTGTTTTAGGCGGAAAAACCTCAAAGGAAAGTGAAGGCCTATCCCCTGTGATAATATCAATAATTTTCATTTAATCATCTTCTTTTATATAATTGTCCTCGCCGGACAGGCGTCACTTTTCTTATAAGAAAAGTGACCAAAAGAATTTTACTCATTTTGCGGAGAAATATTTATTGTTCAACTAAATCTATCCCGCAATTCATAATTAGTTCTTCAGTGAGTGCATCGGTGCAGGAATTCTGCCGCCTCTCATAATAAAGTCAGCTGACGAAAATTCGTGCACGGGCATAACGGGTGCCGAGCCTAAAAGTCCGCCGAATTCAATAATTTCGCCCACCTTCTTGCCCATAGCAGGTATAATTCTCACTGCAGTGGTTTTTGTGTTGACAACACCAATTGCTGCCTCGTCTGCAATAATAGCAGATAAGGTTTCAGCAGATGTGTCACCGGGCACGGCAATCATATCAAGACCGACTGAGCACACACAGGTCATGGCTTCCAGCTTATCGAGAGTCAGAGCGTTTTTCAGTGCCGCCTCAATCATACCCTCGTCTTCACTGACTGGAATAAATGCGCCTGAGAGACCACCCACGTGGTTACTTGCCATAACACCGCCTTTTTTAACTGCATCGTTGAGAAGTGCAAGTGCTGCAGTTGTGCCGTGAGTACCGCAAACCTCAAGACCCATTTCTTCAAGTATTCTTGCTACACTGTCGCCCTTTTCGGGTGTGGGAGCAAGTGACAGGTCCACTATACCAAAGGGTACACCAAGTCTTCTTGAAGCCTCAGAGGCCACAAGCTGACCCATACGGGTAATTTTGAAAGCAGTTTTCTTTATAGTTTCAGCCACCACATCAAAGGGCTGACCCTTGCATTTCTGCAGTGCATGATAAACAACACCGGGACCGCTTACGCCAACATTTATAACACATTCGGCTTCGCCTACACCGTGGAAAGCACCTGCCATAAAGGGGTTATCCTCAACTGCATTGGCAAAAACAACCAGTTTTGCACAGCCGAAGCCGCCTTTATCAGCGGTCATGTTGGCTGTCTTTTTGATGATTCTGCCCATAAGAGCCACTGCATCCATATTGATGCCTGCCTTGGTGCTTGCAACTGAAACACTCGAACAGACTCGCTCAGTACTTGCAAGGGCAGAGGGTATTGAATTTATAAGATTAATGTCACCGTTGGTCATGCCTTTATGTACTAAGGCAGAGAAGCCACCGATAAAGTTTACGCCTACCTTGTGAGCCGCCTTATCAAGGGCAAGAGCAATTGGAGTGTAGTCCGTCTCTTTGCATGAAGCGGCAACAATAGAAATCGGTGTAACGGAAATACGCTTATTAACAATAGGAATACCGAATTCCTTTTCTATCGCCTCACCTGTTGCAACAAGATTTTCTGCAAGACGGGTGATTTTATCATATATTTTTTTAGCTGTTATTTCCACACTGTCACTGCAGCAATCAAGCAGTGAGATGCCCATAGTAATCGTTCTGACATCAAGGTGCTGATTGTCTATCATATCAATAGTGGAAAGTATTTCTTTCTGATTATGCATTTTCGTCACCTCAAATCTTGTGCATAAGATCAAAGATGTCTTCTCTCTGAATTCTTATATTAAGACCCATTTCTTCGCCCTTAGCCTTAAGGCTGTCACTCAGAGTAGTGAAATCAACAGTGCTCTCTGTCAGATCAACGAGCATAGTCATTGTGAAAAAGCCCTGCATAACAGTCTGGCTGATGTCGAGGATATTTATTTTGCAGGACGCAAGAAGTGTGCAAACTTCGGCAATAATGCCTGCTTTATCTTTTCCTATTACGGTGATGATAGCTCTCATAGTTTTCGCTCCTTTATTACATTAAACCATTATAGTTATATTTTAAACAATACGATGAAAATGTCAATAGATACATTACACAACCCTTCGCAGTGCACTTGTCTTTTTTTAGTGATTTAACCCATTAAAATCATTTCTCTTATTGACATTGTTCCTACTCACTGCTAAAATGAACAAAAGAACCTCAAAGGAGATAAAAACTATGCTTAAAAAAGATACATTTGCCCTTCGCCCCCCTATGGGCTGGAACAGCTGGGACTGCTACGGTGCCGCAGTGAATGAAGAGCAGCTCTTAGGCAACGCAGAATATGTGAGAGATAACCTGAAAGAATACGGTTGGGAATATATTGTCTGTGACATTCAGTGGTATGAGCCTAAGGCAACATCCAATTTCTATAACAATTTCACCGAACTGTGCATGGACGAGTACTCACGTCTTATCCCTGCTGTGAACCGTTTCCCCTCAAGTGCAAACGGTGTTGGCTTCAAGGCAATTGCCGATAAAATTCACGCTATGGGGCTTAAGTTCGGCATACATATTATGAGAGGCATCCCCCGTCAGGCTGTGCATCAGAACACACCCATAAAGGGCACTGATAAAACTGCAAGAGATATAGCCTCAGGCTTTTCAGTATGCGCATGGAACACGGATATGTACGGCATAGTCGCCCGCAGAGAAGGTGCGGCAGAGTACTATAACAGCCTTTTTGAGCTTTATGCCTCATGGGGTGTGGACTTCGTGAAGGTTGACGATATTGCCAACACTGAATTCAAGCCTCACGACCCTTATAGTGCAAGGGAGGAAATCGAGCTTATCAGAAATGCCATTGACAATTGCGGCAGAGCTATGGTGCTCTCACTCTCACCCGGCCCTGCAGTGATAAGCGAAGCCTTCCACCTTTCACAGAATGCAAATATGTGGAGAATGACAGGCGACTTCTGGGATCATTGGGATAAGCTCTATGCTATGTTTGAACGCTGCGAAAAATGGGCTCCCCACGTGAAGACCGGCTGCTGGCCTGACTGCGATATGCTCCCTCTTGGCAAGATAAGCAAAAACTGCTCATGTCTTGGCGACAGAGACAGATATACAAATTTCACCCCCGATGAACAGAAGACTATGCTGACTCTCTGGGCGATTTTCCGTTCACCTCTTATCCTTGGCGGTGAGCTTCGTGAAAACAGACCTGAGGACTTAGAGGTTATCACCAACAGAGATATTATCGAAATCAATCAGTATTCCTCAGATAACAGACAGCTCAAAAGAAACAAAAATGAAGCTATCTGGACTTGCCTTGATAAAAACGGCAACAGAGTTATTGCTCTATTCAACACTTCTGAGGATGAAAAAGAAATCAGCCTTGACCTAAAAAAATACGGTTTTGAGGGCGGCATCGGGGCAGAACTGTGGACTAAGGATGAGGTTAGTGTGGGTGATATGCTGAGTATGACAGTTGCACCTCACGGGGTGAAGATAGTGAGACTTTAAGGGCACACACGACAAAATCAAAACCACCGGTGAGAACCGGTGGTTTGCACTGCCCCTAGAAGGGGCTATTACTGGCTTAACCCCTAAAAGGGGTACAGAAGGCATAGCAACGCATTACTATCTCAGGCAGCCGCTCACGTGCGGCTGTTTA
>JAFTLT010000007.1 GCA_017452785.1 Clostridia bacterium
AGAATATGTAGACCCGTTTACGGGTAACAAGTAACAATCTTTTGCATTTGGTAGTCGTAGGGTACGCCTTGAGGCGATGCCAGTATCATAGGGCTTTGCCCGCATATGAAGAACCCCCGGCTTAGCCGGGGGGTTACTATTTTATTGGATGAATTGCCGAATTATCCGAGAAGGCTGCAAGCCTCAAGTGCTGCTGTTGCACCGTCTGAAATTGCTGTTGCAACCTGACGGATTTTCTTTGTTCTGCAGTCACCTGCAGTGAAAATGCCTTTGATGCCGCCTTCGGGGATACAGCTTTCATCTGAAATGACATAGCCGTATTCATTGAGCCTTACAACATCCTTGAAGTTTTCGTTGTCAGGCTGCTGACCGATAGCAACAAAAATGCTGTCAACAGTGAGATCGGCTTCTTCTTCGGTTTCGGTGTTTTTGATTTTTATGCCTTCAAACTTGCTTTCACCGAGAATTTCAAGCACAATAGAGGAAAGGATAACCTTTACATTGTCGAGCTTTTCAATTTCTTCACGAAGCTTTATTTCACCTGTGAGAAATGGCAGATTCTGCACAACGGTAACGCTTTTGCTTGTTTTTGAAAGAAGGATAGCTTCCTGCAAGGCTGAGTTGCCGCCGCCGATAACTGCAACATCCTTGCCTTTATAAAAAGCACCGTCGCACACGGCACAATACGAAACGCCTTCGCCTGTGAAATCGTTTTCTCTTTCGAGACCAAGCTGTCTGTGCTTTGCGCCTGTTGCAATGATAACGGTTTTGCCCTTGAAGGAGCCTCTTTCACATTCCACGGTGAAATCTCCTGCTTCACCTTTAATGGCTGTTACGCTGTCAAGTTCAATTTCAGCTCCTTGAAGCATAACCTGCTCAATGAGCTTATCGGCAAATTCATTACCACTCATAACAGTAAAGCCGGGATAGTTTTCAACCTTAGGTGAGTGTGTTATCTGACCGCCGAAGGTTTCTCTTTCAATAACGAGAACTTTTTTTTCAGCACGTCTTGCATATAAAGCGGCGGTCAGCCCCGCAGGGCCGGCGCCGATTATTATAATGTCATACATCACAGTGTCACCTTATCTTTCGGTGTAAGCTCTGATGTTTGAAAGATTAACGATCTTTTCAGCCTTATCACCGTCAATAACGATAAGTGTGGGAGCCTGAGTTACATCGTACTGCTTTGCAAGCTCCTGATTTTCCTCTGCAAGGAGCTTTTTGTAAGCTATGCCTGCCTTATCAAGGAACATTGCAGCCATCTTGCAGTTGGGGCATGTTGCAGAAGCAAAGAGAATAACTTCCTTAGCAGCTACTTCTGCTTTTGCAGCTTCGGCTTCCAGCTTATAAGCAGGTGTGCCGAATTCCTTTTTTGCTGCCTTGATGGGGTCATATTCTACACGGTCCTTAAATTCCTGACTCTTACCATCATTCCAGTTCTGAACGGGACGGTAGTAGCCTGTGATACGGCTGTAAACCTCTGTCTTTTCACCGCATTCGGGGCAGGTGTACTCTTCACCGATGATATATCCGTGATTCTTACATACTGAGTAAGTGGGTGAAAGTGTGTAGTAAGGAAGTCTGTAGTTTTCAGCAATCTTTCTGATAAGGTTTGCTGCACTCTTCCAATCGGGAAGCTTTTCACCGAGGAATGCATGGAATACAGTGCCTGATGTGTAAAGTGTATGCAGCTCATCCTGCTTGTCAAGTGCCTCGAAGATATCATCTGTGCAGCCAACGGGAAGGTGTGATGAGTTGGTGTAGTAGGGAGCATCGCCCTGAGTCTGATCTGAAGCTGTGATGATGTCGGGGAAGTGCTTGAGGTCATGCTTTGCAAGACGGAAGCTTGTGCTTTCTGCAGGAGTTGCTTCAAGGTTGTAAAGGTCGCCGTACATTTCCTGATAGTCGGAAAGTCTGTTTCTCATGTGGTTGAGAACATCCTTTGCAAATGCCTGAGTTTCGGGATGTGTCATATCCTTTCTGAGCCACTTTGCGTTGAGACCTACTTCGTTCATACCAACAAGACCGATAGTTGAGAAGTGGTTGTTGAATGTGCCGAGGTATCTCTTTGTGTAAGGATAAAGACCTGCATCAAGAAGGTTAGTGATAACCTTACGCTTGATTGAAAGTGAACGTGCTGAGATATCCATGAGCTTGTCAAGACGCTCGTAGAAGTCCTTTTCGTCTTTTGCAAGATATGCAATTCTGGGAAGGTTGATTGTAACAACACCTACTGAGCCTGTGCTTTCACCGCTGCCGAAGAAGCCACCTGACTTTTTACGCAGCTCACGAAGGTCAAGACGAAGACGGCAGCACATTGAACGTACATCACTGGGAGCCATATCACTGTTGATGTAGTTTGAGAAGTAGGGTGTGCCGTATTTTGCTGTCATTTCAAACAGGAGCTTGTTGTTTTCTGTTTCTGACCAGTCAAAGTCACGGGTGATTGAATAGGTGGGAATAGGATACTGGAAGCCTCTGCCGTTAGCATCGCCTTCGATCATTGTTTCGATGAAGGCACGGTTAACCATATCCATTTCCTTCTTACAGTCTTTATACTTGAAGTCCATTTCCTTGCCGCCGACAATAGCATTGAGCTCTGCAAGGTCATCGGGAACTGTCCAGTCAAGAGTGATGTTGCTGAAGGGAGCCTGAGTACCCCAACGTGAGGGAGTGTTAACGCCGTAGATGAAGGACTCGATGCACTTCTTAACAGTGCCGTAATCGAGATTGTCAGCCTTAACAAAGGGTGCAAGATATGTGTCAAATGATGAGAAAGCCTGTGCGCCTGCCCACTCGTTCTGCATGATACCCAGGAAGTTTACCATCTGGTTGCAGAGTGTTGCAAGGTGCTTTGCAGGTGATGAGGTGATCTTGCCGGGTACGCCGCCGAGACCTTCCTGAATGAGCTGCTTGAGTGACCAGCCTGCGCAGTAACCTGTGAGCATTGAAAGGTCGTGAAGGTGAATGTCAGCGTTTCTGTGAGCTGCTGCAATTTCATCGTCATAAACCTCTGAAAGCCAGTAGTTAGCTGTGATAGCACCTGAGTTGTTAAGAATAAGACCGCCGACTGAATATGTAACAGTGGAGTTTTCCTTAACACGCCAGTCATTGACCTTAACATAGTTGTCAACGATTTCTTTGTAGTCGAGAACTGTGCCCTTGATATCACGGAGCTTCTCATGCTGACGGCGGTAAAGAATGTATGCCTTTGCAACATCTGAATAGCCTGCCTGAACGAGAACATGCTCAACGCTGTCCTGAATATCCTCAACAGCAATTTTGTGGTCTTTGATTTTAGGCTCAAAGTCTGCCGTTACCTTCAAAGCAAGGAAGTCGATAATATCGGGGATAAAATCTCTCTGCTGTGCCTCAAAAGCAAGGGTGATAGCCTGTGTGATTTTGCCCATGTCAAAATCTACAACTTTTCCGTTACGCTTTAAAACTGTGTACATTTTTATATTCCTCCTCATATATATTGTTACAAAAATTAATGTGAGACACCACATTTTGTGGAGCCTCACGATTATAGCATTATATATATGTTGTTGTCAAGACCTAAAAACACAATTTCTTGTAGAAATTTTAAAATTAACACACAATATCTTGTTTTAAACGCCTCTGAGTCCTATATTTGGTACTTTTTCGCTTATAATTTGTGCAAAATCTTCGGTTTGCTGCTTTGAAAAAGCTGAAAGACCTTCACCGATAAGATTGCCGCTGTCTTCAAAATGCTGCAAAAAATATTTGCTGTCACCTTGGAGCCAATCGGCAATATCCACAAAATCTTGTGGTGTGTGACATTCTTTAACACAAGTTGTGCGAAATTCATAATCGGTTCTGCCCTCTTTTAAAAGAGATACGCTTGCCTTGATTTTATCTATATCAATATTTACACCGCAAATTTCACTGTAGGTGTCAGGTGATGACTTTATATCCATTGCCACATAGTCAAGAAGCTTTTCATCTATAAGACTTTTGAGTATATCGGGCTCATATCCGTTTGTGTCCAGCTTCACGGCAAAGCCCATTGATTTTATGCGGCGTATAAATTCAGGCAAATCCTTTTGCAGTGTGGGCTCACCGCCACTTATGCACACTCCGTCAAGAATGCCCTGACGCTTTGACAGAAATGAAAAGAATTCATCCTCTGTGATGTTATCGGGGTTTTCCTCTGTTACAAGGCGGGCATTATGACAAAAGTTGCAGCGGAAATTACAGCCGTAAGTGAAGACTGTGCAAGCAACCTTGCCCGGAAAATCAAGAAGTGTTGTTTTAATAAGACCTGTTATTTTCATACATTTTCACCTAAATCTATGAGCATATTTTCTATGGAAGTAAAATGCACACCCTTTATACCCAAGTCGGGGAGTACCTCTAAATTTTTGATATTGTCGTCAATCATATATATTTCATCGTACTCTTTGCCGAATGCCGAAACACAGTGCCTGTATATTTCGGGGTCAGGCTTTGCAAGCTTCAGCGCACTTGAAATGAAAATTTTATCAAAAAGGGGTTCAAGATTATATTCTTTCATAAGTTTTTCAACAAAGCCTTCGGGAGCGTTTGACAAAAGAGCAATGTCATATTTTTTGCCGAGAGCTTCAATAACGGGCGGCATATCGGTGTTCAGCTTTATAAGCTCTTCCCACTCACGGAGAATTGCCTGCTTATCCATATTAAGCTCATTTGCCATAAGAGTGAAAAGCTCATCTCTTGTTATCTGACCAAGATCGGCAGGGATAAAATATTTATCTTTGAGGGTTACTGCTTCATCACCCTTAAAATGTCGTGAAAAGAAAACGGGTGCAATTTCACCGAAAATAACACCGAAGCAGTCAAATATAATAAGTTTGTTTTTCATTATAACCACCTAAACAGTCTTTTTCGCAGAGAAAATTATATCAACATAAGATGAATATGTCAACAAACTTTAAAGTTAAATAATTGTTATTGCAATATTTTCCTTGTTGTGATATTATAAAAACAGTGCATGATGAAAGGATGAATTAAATGGATAACCGTTCAAACGAGATTACTTTTTCAGATGTAACAAAGGGTGTTGTAATTGCTTTGTGCCTTGTTATTCTGCTTGGTGCAGGCTATATAATGGGTATTATTTTTTCACCTAATAACAGCATATCGGTGGATAATCCGCAGGAAAGCTTCACAGTGCAGAACCCTGAAAACATCAAAGAGGTTGAAATTAAACCCATTGCTCCGGGAAGTGTAACAACAACTACTTCTGTGCAGAGTGCTGAAACAACTACGGCAGTCCCTGAGGAAGAAACAACTGCAAAGGCTCCTCAGAGTGATATGGGTACTGCTGCCGAAAAAACAACCAAACCTGATAAGCCGGAAAGTAAAGAAAAAACAACTGCTGAAATAGTTGCCCTCTTTAATGAAAGTGCAAACAGAATTAAGGGCGAAGCAACAAAGGTTGTTAAAAACTATGAATACCGCACAGTGAATACAGAGCACCTTGTTGTGCCCGATGCACTGCAGTCAATGGCTGAGGAAATGATGACAAAGTTTATGGGGGATGACCTTGAGCCTATTGAATACACCACAGCTGAGGAAATTGCAGAAGAATATATGGTTCCCTCACAGAGCTATGTAAGTGTTCTTAAGGCAGAGGATGTCAAAGAGGCGACATTTAAGGATAACGGCACAGAGTATGAGATAACAATCAAAGCAAAAGACAGTGTCAACCCAACATCAGGAACCGGTGTCGGTGCAGCATTTGACGTTATTGAAACCACCGAGGTTAAAGAAAAGACTTCAATGATAGAGAAGTTTGACAGTCAGTATTATGACTGCGTTGTTAAATGCAAGATAGATAAAGCAACAGGCAAAATGACATGGTCAAATTACACTGTTTCAGTAATACTTGATTGCAGTGTTAAGGTTATCAAGGTTTTTGATGTCAAGTGCGGCATGACCTTTGAAAAGGATTATAATATCTACTATTAAGATTGCTTATTAATTGAATAAAAGCTGTAGCACCGATTGAAATGCTACAGCTTTTTTGTATATTAAACAGGGCTCCCGAATGCAAAGCATAAGCGGGCTCACAATATGATAAAGTCGCAATTTAATTTTCTAAGCAAAATATAATAGAACCTTATTCTTAAACTATTACATTCATATCCGAAGGATATATCATATGCCATAGGCATATATCATAAATTTCTTTCGGAATTTTATCTCATTGCGGAATGTTTGCATTCCGCTCAGTCCCATTCACAGCCTGTTACTGTGTCCATATCAATGCCCTTGGTTTCGTTGGTTTTGCGAATAAGGCTTATGAGTGCAGCCACAAAGCCGGGAACAAGAAGTGCGAAGGAAACTACGCCTGTAACAGTGTTGCCGAGAATTGTAATAAGAGGAAGGCTGATTATATATGAAACGGCAACGCCGACAGCAGTGACAATAAACTGAGCAGACATAGTGGATGAGCGAAGGTTAGTGGGTGAGGATTCACCAATCATCATAATGATAACATCATTTGTTGAATAGTAGCTACCTACGAATGCACCGCAGAAGAAGCCGACGATATAGGGGTTCCATGCCATTGAAGCACCGACAGAGAAAAGAATGAAGCAAACGAGGCAATCAAATGCAGTTGTAATTGCTGCCGCTTTTCTGCCCTTTGAGTCAGAGATGAAGCCCATTATAACCTGTGACACTGCGCAGCCGACGGGGAACATAAACAGAGCAGTGGTAACATCACCTATGCTCACAGCCTCAAGAGCAGCATCAAGTGTTTCAAAAAGATTTTTCGACAGGAAATTTTCAGCATAGCCGTAGGACATAATAACCTGATAGTTTATAGTGCCGATAAAACCTAAGTTTGCAATAGCGGAGGTTATATAGAGCCATTTGAGCTGACGGTGCTTCATTGCAAATTTCAGTGCAGGGATAAGTCCGCCCTGAGCGTTTTCGGTTTTCTTTTGTTCTTCTTCAAGCTTTCTTTCTTCATCACTCATTCTGAGATAGCGAAGACGGGAATCAATAAAGGTGTCAGGCTCTCTTGCAAACACAAGTGCAATAAGGCTTGTTATTATGCCGACAATAGCAGGGATAAGATAAACATTTCTCCACTGTGATGCCTCAGCCATGAGCAGGCGTCTCAGCAGGGGCACGAGCATAACTGCCATATTGGCAAAAAACTTGATTGAGGAATAAACTCTTGCTCTGTGCTTTGAGGGTGAGGATTCCATAATATAAACCACGTGCATATCGTGAGGAATAAAGAACTGCACCATGCAAGCACCGATAAAATAAATAATGAGGTTGCCTGAAAGGAAAATGACAAACATGGCAAAGCTCATGCCGAAAGTGTTGATAATGAGGAATTTTTTTCTGCCCCATTTATCTGCAAGAGGACGGTAGAGAAGACCGAGAGCCTGAAAGGGAACAACAAGAATAGAAAGAATGTCGAGAAGACCGACAGAGCTCTCACCGAATTTGGAAAAGAGGTCATTGGCAATTTCCGTTTTCATCAATGTGCCTATCTGCGAAGCGATTTCGTCGGTTGCATAAATTATGCAGATAATCAGCACAAGATAAGCAAAGTAATTGTTGTTCTTGGGCCTTGCTTTTTCTTTTTCCCACTTGGCAATTTCTTTTTCACGCCTGAGAGCAGCTTTCTGCAGCTTTTCAGGTGTCATTTCTTTTGTTTTCATTAATATTCACTCCTTTTAAGACAGTATAACATAATAAATGAAAAATGCAAAGATCAAAATGCAAAATTTGATTAAATGAAAAAAGAACACACCCGTTTTGTCAAAAAACACAGCAGTGTCTTGCTTCGGGGTGCATTCCTTTTTATATTCAGTTAATAAAATACTTCTTCCATGAAGCGTCAGTAAGAATTTCACCCTTGTCGATATCGAAGATAAGAGTCATTCTGTTGCCGTTTTTCTCCGTAACAACCTTGATAACGCTTTCGTTTACATATTCAGCACTGATAATCTTTTCATCGGTTTTCTCAAAGAAGACCTTAATAAGTTCCTGAGCAGGTTTATCATAGTCGCCTGCATTGTCTGAAACGAAAAGAACATTGCCGCAAAGGTTGTTTATTCTGCCAAGAAGATATTTCTGCTCGTTTGTGAATTTAAGGTTATTCTTTCTCAGGAAGAATACATCAGGGTCATTCATCCATACTCTGCCGTTGAGATGACGGCGGAAAAGGGAATTGTTGATAGCACTTCTTGCATTCAGCATTTCGTTGCTGACCTGAATGCGGCTATAGAACTTGCCTTTATAGGAAAGGTCAACGTCGCAGCTGATTCTGCATGCATCACAAACACCAAGGGCAGGACCGATGGGTACACCGCAGCCAAGGAAGAGCTTATCGCCCACACACTCACGCAGGAATGCCATAGCATCACACATAATTTCGCCACGGCTCTTGCCGTGACGGGGTTTAATACACTGGCTGTAAAGGAAGTCCAGCTTAACCATATCATAGCCCCACTCGTTCAGCACAACGTCAAAAACGTGTCTTAAGTATTCTCTTACATTTTCATTATAAATATCAAAGGTGTAAGCGCCGCCCCATGCTATGCAGCCCACCATAGGCTTGCCGTTTTCGTGCTTTATGAGCCAATCGGGATGCTCTTTAGCCATGCGTGAGATTTTCTGGCAGTTAAAGGGTGCAAGCCATATACCTGCCTTATAGCCCTTTTTGTGGATTTCATCAGCAATATACTTCATACCCTTGGGGAATTTTTCGGGATTGGGGTCGAGCCAGTCACCGATAAAGGTTTCATAGCCGTCATCAATTTGGAAAATTGAAACCTGATCCTTATAAGGGTCAAGACCACCCAGGTCACGAATGATAATGTCCTCAGTGATATTCTGAAAATAGTTATACCATGAGGTGTAACCGCTCATTGTGCCGTGTCTTGTTTCGGGCATATCCCACATAGCAAAATATTTGTCGAAAACTTCTTCGTAGTCGCCCTCAAAATAAACAATGTCAAAAACCTTGAGCGGCTCTGTTACAACCTTGCCAAGAAGATCCTTGCAGAAGAAGAACTTGTTTTCTTTCATTTTTACCTTGAAAATAGTGTAGCCGGTCTTTTCGCTGAGTGAACCCCAGAGACGTACTCTGTCACCTGTTTTTATGTAGGTATAGCAGTGGCTGTGGAATTCGCCTTTTTTGCCCGAATAGTCAACAATCCATTCGTCGCTTGTTTTTTTGGCAAGGTCCTTTGTGAAGTCGCTGATGTTTGCAAGCTTGATCGTGGAGGGCATAATCTCGTCAGCCTTCCATTCCTTTGTCTTAGTCCATGACTGATATCCGTTTGCAAAGAATTTATCGCCTGATCTGAATTTATAGGGCATCTCAGCATAGAAATCCACAAGCTCAAAGGTCTCTTTTGGCACGAGTGTAACCGTGTATCTGTTGTCGATGTTTTCAATTTCAAGTCTGTACTGGTCGTTTTCGGTTTCATTTGAAGTGATAACCTGAGAGCCAAGCTTATACTTGACAGTGTACTGTTTGTTCATTTGTTTCTCTCCTTTTGTTTTTTATAGGCCTATTTTAGCAAAAAAATCCACGTTAATCAAATATATCTTTAAAGTTTAACAAATCATTTAAGAAAGGTGCCCTGAGAAAATATTGCATTAGCACAGAATTAGTGATAAAATAAATGAAAACTATCAGGAAGGTGCAGAATGGAAAGACTCAGCTTTATGGATATTATGAATGCCGATTTCAGGCTCTATGAAAATAACCCTATTATAAAAAATCCTATGGAAAGCTTTGTTGTTGCGGACCCCAGTGTTCTCACAGCTGAAACCTCACACGACGGGAAGTGGCATCTTTTTTGTCACACCTTCTTCGGCGTGTACCGCTATGAAAGCAGTGACGGCATCAGCTTTAAAAAATGCAATAAAATTGTGGGCCGTGCCATGCGCCCGAATATTAACCGTATAAACGGCAGATATTATCTCTTTTATGAGAGGACAAGGCCTGTTATTCTCAACGCCCTGAGTTTTATCGGTGTTAAATGGAAAAGCGAAATTTACTGCACAGAGAGTGATGACCTGCTCACATGGTCAGAGCCTTATCTTGCCATAGGCAAAACCCGCTCCTATGAGGAGGATGAGCACGGTCAGGCTATATCAAATCCCTTTCTTATTAAAGTGGGGGACAGCTACCGTATGTATTATTCCTGCGGTCAGACCTTTATCAAGGACTGTGGCTTTTGTGAGCCAAGACATATCACTTTTGCCGAAAGCGGCAAGGTTTCCTCAGGCTATGTTGCACGTACTCTGCCGATTATAAGCCCCGATAAGGATGTAGAATATCTCAACCTTTGCTCAGGCTGTCTCAAGGTATATAAGCTGTCTGACTGCTATATCGGCTTGCAGAACGGTCTGTTTCAGAAAGACGGCAAAAGCCACTCGGCAATTATGCTGCTTAAAAGTGATGACGGGGAAAACTTTGAGTTTGTCAAGCCCTTCCTCTTACCGCAAAAATGCGGAAATAATAACTGGATGGCTCAGTATGTATATGCCTGCTGCCTGACTTACTATGAGGGCAAGCTCAGACTTTATTTCAACGCACGCAATGTGTCAGATAACCTCAGAGGCAGAGAGTCTATAGGAATTTATGAAGCTTATATAGGAGAGTAATCTATGAAAAAAACGGTTAAAATCGTTATAGCGATAATTCTTATAATTATCCTTGCTGCGGGAGGCTATCTTATGAATATGTTCGGCGTTCTTGCAAAGGGCAACGGCAGTGACTACAGCTTGAAAAATACACAAAGCGTTGCTGACAGCCCACTTAAAGGCAAAACAGGAATATTTCTCGGCAGCTCGGTTACATACGGCTACGGCTCTTTAGGTGTGAGCTTTGCTGATTTCTTAGAAAAAACTGATGGCATAATTGCAGTAAAAGAGGCTGTTTCAGGCACAACACTTGTTGACAACGGCAAAAACTCATATGTTGCACGAATGAAAACAATCAACCCCGAAATTAAAGCGGACTTTTTTGTCTGTCAGCTTTCAACCAATGATGCAACCAAAAATCTGCCCTTGGGCAAAATATCCGATAGCCTGAATAAGGAAGATTTTGACACCGATACAGTTGCAGGTGCCACAGAGTATGTCATAGCCTATGCAAAAGAAACATGGAATTGTCCCATTATATTTTACACCCAAGCAAAATATGACAGCGAGGTTTACGCATTGATGGTGAATATGCTTCTTGAGCTTAAAGAAAAGTGGGATATAACTGTTATTGATTTCTGGAATAATGAAGAAATCAACGGTATAACGGATGCTGAAAGAAAACTCTATCTCGTTGACCATATACACCCCACAAAGGCAGGCTACAGAGAATGGTGGCTTCCTGAGTTTCAGAAGGTGCTTGGTGAAATTGTATAATTATATAGGTAAAAAAGATGCCCCTGACTTTTAGCCGAGTGTTCGTAAGGACACTCGGCAGTTTTATTCGCCATTCGGCGAGTGATATTGCTTCGCAGTTTTATTGTGCTTTGCACAGTGTTATTGTCCTTCGGACAGTTTTGTGCGAATAAAATAACACTGAAGCCGCAAGGCTTCAATATCACTTTTGATTAATCAAAAATATAACTGCAAATTTTAATTTGCAATATCACTTATACATACCGAAAAAATATTTTCAGATGGGTGTATTTGCTTTCAAAATATATAAACTATTATGACACTTTCAAGCATAAAGCTTGTTGCGTGAGCCTGTAACATAGATTATGGGGTACTCTGTGCCATCAGCAGCATAAACTGCAGGCACAAAAAGGCTCAGAACCATAATGAGGGATAAAACCAATGAAATGAGTTTTTTGAGTTTCATAAATACATCTCCCTGAATTTTATTGTGAAATGTTTACAAATTGTAAACGATTAATAAACTGATTATATATCATTATTTAAAATTTGTAAAGAAATGAATTATTTGCGGTATTTATAAAATGCATGTGTTAAAATGATGTGACCCAATAAAAAAGAGAAGTAACTTCAAAATATGGTATAATGAATTCACCACAAACACATTTACCAAAGAAAGAAGTACTTCTCATGAATATTTTAACACAAGAAGCAAGAAAAAAGCA
>JAFTLT010000028.1 GCA_017452785.1 Clostridia bacterium
ACTGACGCAGGCGGGTAGAGTCTTTGTTAAAAGCAGTAGACTACGGGATTTATCATAACCAATAAAAAGCAGAAACCAAGGCGCTTCGTAGTCTGTTGTTGCAGGCGGACTACGAGTATACTAAAAAGGGAAAAGGCAGTGTCCGCTAAAAAGTGCGCTTTTGCATCTCGGCGCCCCTGAAAGGGGAGCTGTCAAAACCTTCAGGTTTTGACTGAGGGGTTATTGTCGCACGGGCATCGTCACCGAAGCGCCACCTGTGGAAGATTCCCCCACAGTGTGGGGGAAATGTCCGTCAGGACAAAGGGGGACGGGCTTGTTAAGCATGAAGCAAGGCGATGATGGCGCAGCGGTCAAAATTCATAGGCGCTCCAAGCCGTTATGAATTTTGGGAACTGCAAGAGGGTGTATGAGCCCCAGCGGCTTGAGCGTGAATAACTAATTGCTATAACCAAGGTAAATCTTATAACACAAATATCCCCAATATAATAATTAATCGGATTAAGTTAATGATATTGCCCACAAAAGAGGGTTGGTTGGAGATACCGACTCTCTTGTTTTTTTGACCTCATCCGTCACTTCGTGACACCTTCCCCTTAAAAAGGGGAAGGCTAAAATATAAGCAGGTCGCTACCGGAAAAAAGTAGTGATCTGCTAATTTTTTATAATTAAGAGAGTGTTTTTTTTATTTGCATTTTCTTTGCGGGGAAGACTTAGTGATAAGAGAAGAGTAAATCTGCGACCGCAATTCTGCATTCTGCATTCTATATTGTGCTTTCAGCACAACAGAAAAGACCGCCTGAGAGACGGCCTTTTCTGTTTATATATGAGTGAGAGAAGGAGAAATCGGGTTTATTTTTTCTTTTTTGCCGCTGCTGCAACTATGCCTGACAGGGCAATGAGAGCCGGCACGTTGGGGATAACCATAAGCTGATTGAACATATCTGTCAGTTCCCAGACAAGGTCATTTGAGAGCAGGGAGCCGAGGAATGTGAACACAATAGCTATTATCATATAAACGGGTACGCTTTTTTTGCCGAAAAGTGACACCACATTGATTTTGCCGAAGTAGTTCCAACTGATGATTGTTGAAAAAGCGAAGAAAAGAAGACAAACAGCAACGAATGCACTGCCGAGCTTATCGCCCATAACCGTAGAAAATGCCAACTGCGCCATATTTGCCTTGCTGACACCGTCGGGAGCAACGCCTGAAGAAAGGATGCCGTCGCCTGCATAAAGCACGCTGATAACAACGAGAGCTGTCATTGTGAGAACAACGAAGGTATCAATGAAAACGCCTATCATTGCGCTGACACCCTGATCATGGGGCTTTTTAACCTCTGCCAAGGCATGTGCGTGAGGAGTTGAGCCCATACCTGCTTCGTTTGAGAAAAGGCCTCTTTTTACGCCCTGACTGATAGCTGTTTTAAGGGCATAGCCTATGCTGCCGCCGATGAGGGCATCGGGTCTGAAGGCATATTTGAAAATCATTGCAAAGGTTTCGGGCAGATATTTTGCTCTGACAACAAGTATAACAACACTGCCGAAAACATAAAGCAGAGCCATAACGGGCACAAGCTTTTCTGTTACGGACGCAAGACGGTTGATACCGCCCAGGAAAATCAGACCCGCCAAAGAAGCTATGATAATGCCTATAAGCCATTGAGGGATGCCAAAGGCTGTATTGATAGAGGAGCTGATGGAATTTGACTGTACCATTGCGCCCATAAAGCCGAGAGCGAGAACAGTTGCAATCGAGAAGAATGTAGCAAGCACCTTGCCGAATTTGCCGGGGAAAGCCTTTTTGATATAATAGATGGGACCGCCCATAACAGTGCCGTCAGATTGAATTTCTTTTGTTTCCTGAGCTAAAACGGCTTCGGCATAAATTGTTGCCATGCCAAAAAAGGCGATTATCCACATCCAGAAAACGGCACCGGGGCCACCAACGAGGATAGCACCGCAGGCACCCACAATGTTACCCGTACCGACCTGAGCGGCAACAGCAGTGGCAAGAGCCTGAAAAGAGCTCATACCGCCTGAGGATTTGTTTTTAGAAAACATACCGCCGAAAACCTGCTTTAATCCTTCACCAAAGCAGCGAACTTGCACAAAATGAGTTTTAAAGGTGAAAAACAAGCCCGTACCAACAAGCAGGATAATAAGTATGTAGTCTGAGAGATAAAGATTGATTTTTTGCACTATTGAAAGCACAGCGTCCATAAAAAGCACTCCTTTTACTTTTTTTGAAGAAACCTTAAAAAGAAAAGAGTTGCTAAAAACAGCAACTCCAAAGAAAAATATGCAAACAACTTGCTTTTTATGACACTGCGGTCATAATTTATACTCTATCCTTTTGCCTGAGAGATTCGGTTTTACCCTTGCACCTTCGGCACTCATTTAAGAGATTCTCCAGAGTCCCCTTCGCCCTCAGTTTTGCTTTAGCAATTCTCAGGGTTTCAACGGGATTTATTAAATTTGAACTAGATTATAGCACATATTGGGGGGATATGCAATAGGTTTTTGAAAAAATGAAGAGTTTTTGCTGCATGTGTTAAAATGATGTGACCCAATAAAAAAGAGAAGTAACTTCAAAATATGGTATAATGAATTCACCACAAACACATTTACCAAAGAAAGAAGTACTTCTCATGAATATTTTAACACAAGAAGCAAGAAAAAAG
>JAFTLT010000029.1 GCA_017452785.1 Clostridia bacterium
CTTTTTTCTTGCTTCTTGTGTTAAAATATTCATGAGAAGTACTTCTTTCTTTGGTAAATGTGTTTGTGGTGAATTCATTACACCATATTTTGAAGTTACTTCTCTTTTTTATTGGGTCACATCATTTTAACACATGCAAAATATTACATTATATTGAAAACTTTATTTCTTTAAGGTAGGCAGGGGAGGTTGCGGCGTTTCCGACGGTCCGCTTCTGCCGAGCCGATTTCTCTGTCAAGGACACATTTAGGGGGACTTGACAGAGGGGTAAAAATACCGACACCCCAAGTGGTTCGGCTCAGGGTGTCAGAGGGTTTCATATTTACATAAGGAGAATCTATAAAGCTGGACGATGTCTTTTTTGCCTTCCATTTTTGAAAGGGGAAGGTCTTTATTTTTACTCGGTGGAAGCGGACCCTCGGCACCGCCGACCCTGCAATGCACACAAAAAAGACAGACTCACTGTTACCAACTCTCTTTTGCGGATTTGATTTTTCTTTTCAGCAATAGGCCGATCTGCGACCACAATTGCTCATTGCTAATTATTCATCGTAGTATGTGAATATAGACATGAGATAATCATATATTTTCTTAAAGAAGTCCGCAATCTTTTCCCAGAAGCTCTTTTCTTCCTCTTCGACTACAGGAGCAGGTTCATAGCCCGCAAGCACCGCATTATTATCTGCAGGAGCCGCATCCTTAGTCAGCTCTGCAACAACGGGTGTAACAAATGTTGCAATGTAGGTTTCAATACCCTTGAATCTTGAAACACCGTCACCTGCATAGATAAGGAACTCATCAGGTACTGTGTAGCCTGAGAAGCTGGTGAGGTAAGACATCATAATTGCATATTCTTCACCTGTTACCTCTTCAAGGCCGTAATTGAGAACTGCAGCCATTCCCCTTGTGAAAGCAAAGACCTCATAAGAATATATGGGATAGTTTTCATCGCCTGCTGTAAATGCTTCATAGAAAAGTGCTGCAAGCTCTGTCATAGTTTTGCAATCTGTCTGAGGAAGAAGCACATCGTAAACAGCAAGAATTCTCTCAATGCTCTTACCTGCTACAACCTCATCCTTCATATAAAGAGGCATTCTCAGAGCCTCAACCATTCTGTCAACAACCTTATTGGCAATTGTCACCATCTCAGGATTTTTGCCCGGATCAATATTTAACTGCTCTTTAATTTCATCTGCTTCGGTTACGCTGAGAACAGACTGGTTGATACCCACTGAAAAACAGGTGTGTGCATACTCAAGGAAATCGGACTTCATAAGGTTATATGCCTTGTTTGTCATTCCGTCGGGCACGAGGGTTTCATCTATTTTATCAATGTTGCGTGTTTCGATAGTTGTTTCGGTACCGAAAGAAACAACTCTGTAAGGTACGGGGTAAGTTGTGAGCGAACCTGTAACAACCTCATAAACCACACTGCCGTCATCTGCTTCATAGGCACAGATATCCTGCACATGGCTGTGACCTGTGAAAATATATTTAACGCCTGCCTTTGCAAGCACATCACCGAGCTTGAAGGTCTTATCAACTGCATCGCCTTCATGTATAAATGCAGCTGCACTTATGCGGTCAATCAGGTTATGGTGCATTGCAGCAATAACATACTTGCCATCCTGCTTTGCCTTTTTGCACTGTGCTTCAACCCATGAAACTCTGGCATCTGTCATGCCGTGTTCGCTTTCACCGGGGTTGGTGCTGTCAATAACAATAAGTCTGTAGTTGCCCTTAAGGTCAGCAACATATGATTTTGATTCGCTGTCCTTTGCTATAGCTTCGCTGTAGCCGAAATCCTTATAGATTGAAACAAACTCATCAGCTGTGGTTCCGTATAAATCATGGTTACCGGGCACAACAAAAATTTTCTTGCCTGTTTTTGCTTCAAAATCCTTAAGCATAAGAGCAAGTGCCTCGTGGCTTGTTTTCACGCCTGAATCAACAAGGTCACCTGCAAGAAGCATATAATCGCTTTTTTCTGCTGCAGCCTTTTCTAAAAATGCTTTAAGAATAGCTGCAGATTCTGCAGGAAGATCTCCTGCAGGGCTTGCGTGGAAGAAATCTTCACTGATGCTGTTGCGCTTTGAAACAAGAGAAGCACCTGAAGCCTTGACATTATAGTGAAGGTCACTTGCCACTGTCATTGTCATTGTAGCGTTCTGAGCTGATGCGCACAAGGCTGTAACAGAAAAAAGCATTGCAACGCAAAGCAGAACTGATAATATTTTTTTCATACCCATTCTCCTTTAAAAGAAATCATAGTTTATTTTATTTTAACAAATATGTAATTTCTTGTCAATTGTATTTTTACAAAAACGGAGCATTTGAGGCAAAAATGGTTATAACAGTCAATCTTCAAAGTTAAAAAGGCAGCTATACGCCTGCTACCACACCTCGCTCCCCTGCGTACACGAAAAAACAGGACCCACACGGAGTCCTGTTTTATTATGCAATTAATTATTCACCCTTCATTTCAAGGAGCTTTGCTGTGCCGTCATAAACAGCCTGACTGACCTTGATTGAATCTGTGATAGCAGCTGCGATATCGTCTTCAGTTGCACCGAGCTCAACAGCATACTTTCTGTCGATGAAAAGGTTAACATCCATGATATCTGCAAGACCGTCAACATCAATACCGCTTTCAATACCCTTAGCAGCATATTCCTTCTTAACTCCGCCAAGACCCATTCTCATCATCCAAGGGGGAACGCTGATGATCTTTCTGTTGTTGCCCATGCCTCTTGCAGCATAAACAATCTTGAGGAATTCCTTCCATGTCTGGTTATACATGCTGATAGGCCATGCCTTTGCACCCTTTGACTTTTCAGCAGCACCAACAATAACTTCACCAACCTGACGAACTGTAAGCATTGCTGTACCGCCGGCGGGATACATTGTGCAGGGAAGCTTATCCATCATCTTGATCTGCTCAATGAGGATAACCCAAACAGGCTTTCTGCCGGGCTGTGTGCCGAAGATATAGGGAAGTTCAAGAACTGAAACGTCGAAGTTCTCATCTGCAAATGAGAATGCAACTTCTTCCTGATCGATACGGCTTCTTATGTAGGGATGCTTTTCTGTAAGCTTCATATCAGGTCTCTGCTTAGCAAGATATGAGAAATATGAGCCGAGAACAACAGCATTCTTCATGCCAACTTCCTTACAGATAGGAAGAATTCTCTTAAGAGGAGCGATGTTATACTTATAGTATGCATCGTAAACGGGAGCAGGGAACTCAACTCTTTCGTCAACACCTGCTGCAAAAACAAAACAATCATAGCCTTCCATCATTGACTTGATTTCTTCATCTGACTTTTCGTAGATGTTACAGAATTCAAGTTCCATTGCCTCAGGAATGGGAGCTCCTGCAGGAAGAGGAGGAAGAGCAACGCTCTTAACCTGATGGCCTCTCTCAAGGAAAATTCTTGCTGCTTCACAGCCAAGAAGACCGGTACCGCCAATCATAAAAACTTTCATAATATAAAACCCTTTCTCTTTATATTTTTCATTAGCTATTTTACATTATTCCGCTGAGATACTCAATATCTATCTTTGAATATTTTGTTAACAAATTTACATATAAATGATACATTTAATTTTTCTGTTGAGTTTGAATTAATAAAATAAAACGGCTTGTGGCTTTTGCCGCTTTTTTGTACTCTGCCGAAACAACAACTATTAGTTATACTGTCTTCCTGATAGTTTATGTATAATCCTTCTTTCTAAATCTATACTTTTAGTTATAGATAACAACTGTCAGGATGTGATTATAATGAAGTTAGAGACCATAGGCAAATACATACGGCAATACCGACTGAAAAATAATATGAGGCAGGAAGACTTAGCTGAAAAGACAGATCTCAGCACAAACTATATAGGTATGCTTGAGCGTGGAGAAAAAATACCGTCACTGGAAACACTCATTACAATTGTCAACACTCTTGGCATTACAGCAGATATGGTTCTGGTCGATGTTCTTAATTTCGGATACACTGTCAAAAACTCAATTCTTGATGAAAAGCTCGGCAAATTGTCTGCGGAAGACAGAAACACCGTTTATGATGTTGTTGATACTCTCATTAAGCATTCAAAACAAATTTCTCCTTGATAAATAATAATTCAGCATTTATAGATAAAGTTCGCCTGAAAACGAACTTTATTTTTCTTTTCGACATTTTATGGCAATTTTTCATCTTTTGTCTGTATATAATAGACACTGTCAGTTGTTTCAATAACGCTGAAAGTTATTATATTAAGGAGGGCAAAAAGATGAAAGTATTCAAAGAAGTTGCAAGAATTAACGGTGTATCTGTTGATGAGGTAAAAGATGAAATTGCTATAGCTATTAAAGCAGGTTTTTCTAACCCCGACCCAAAGATAAGACATATGTGGAACACCCTTTTCCCTGACGGTAATATGCCCACACCCGAAGAATTTGTTTATGTAATGAGCAGACACATTATTGAAAAAATATATAAGATATGATACAATAAACAGAGAAAAAGAAGAGGAAACAATACAACATTTAAGGAATGATAATATATGGTTAAGCCTCAACCCGGACAAAGAATATCAAAAATTGATACATACTTAAACTGTGCAGAAACTTTTGCCTACAGAAGCACCTGTCTTAAAAGAAAATACGGTGCTGTTATCGTAAAAGACGACGCTGTAATTTCCACAGGCTATAACGGTTCTCCCCGTGGCTTTGATAACTGCTCAGATATAGGCAGATGTCCGAGAATTGAGCTTAATATGCATCAGGGTGAAGGCTACGGAATTTGCAGAGCAATTCATGCCGAAGCAAACGCTTTGCTTAACTGCTCAAGAGAACAGACTATCGGTGCTGATTTATATTTAGTCGGCATTAATCCGGGGGATAATTCAATTCATAAAGCTAAACCCTGCCCTGTGTGTGCAAGAACAATAATTCAGGCAGGCATTAACAATGTCATTCTTCGCATCGGTGAAGGTGCCGGGAACTATGTTGTTATTCCTGCCACAGAACTTCAATGGGTACAAACACCGTAAAACAATAACAGACCCTCAGCCGAGAGTCTGTTTTTTCTTTATATTCACTTATTTTTCTGTCAGCTTCTGCACTATCTTTTTTATATCAAAATTCGGCTCGACAAAGAAACGAGTCAGCTTTCTTACAGGCTTGCTTGCAAGGATGAATGCCATTGGTACGCCTGAGAAACAATAGACAAGCAGTAGCCACTTATTTGTAAGTATTCGCAGCACATCGTAATCTGCATCCACTGCACGAAGGAAAACAATGAAGAACAGATGCAGTGCATAAACATAGCTTGAATATGTGCCGATATATGAGAAGAAGGTTTTCTTCGACGGTGTTACACCCAAAATAAAGAAGAAGAAAAGGAAACCGACTATATATCTTCCCACATTCATAAGGAAGGCACCTATCAGAGTAGTGTCAACATCCTTTGCAATAAAGGAATAAACCTTGTTCATGCAAAGAAGCTCAAAGGAAACATCTCTTTCATATTTAAGCACAAATAAGCCCGTTGCAACAATAACTGCAACACTTATTATGCGGAACCATATCTTCTTGCAGAAGCCAAAACTCATACCGTAAGTATAGTAGCCGAAAAGGAAGAAGGGATAGAAGCAAAAAATTCTGTGGAAACCGCCGTAAAATACATTGGGTAAAAATCCGACTCCAAGCCCGACAATAAGCGATAAGGGAAGCGCCCATTTAAACTTCACTATATATGGGGAAATAAGGCTGTAAGCGGCAATGGTAAAGAAGTACCACAAGCCGAAAAGAGGCTTGAAATATGAAAAGGATGATGTGCTCGCATAGCCTGTGGCGGAATAAAGAAGCAGCATAAGAGTTTGCAGAACCACATAAGGCACTATAAGCTTGTTTATAACCGTTACCCAGTCGCCTCGTTCAATTCTCTTCTTTGCAAATCTGCCTGAAATTATCATAAAGGCAGGCATATGAAAAACATAAATAAACTTCTGAAGAGCAACCACCCATGCTGTGCTTGTGCTGAATATGCCGTTGGCAAGGTGACCAACCACAACAGCAGTGATAAGTATCGCCTTGGCATTATCATACCAGAAATCTCTCTCTTTTTTAAGCAGCGGAGATTTAGCTGTAGCTGTCTGAGTCATTGAATGTATCCTCCTGTTATTTCTCTTTTGTAAATATATTTATCCGACAAAATGCTATACTAATTATACATATTACCCTATCCCCTGTCAAGAAGGAGGAAATTTATGCATATTCCGTCATCACAGTCACAGCTCGTTGAAATTGAAGATTTTTACTCGGCTCTCAAAAAGAGCGAAGTGCAAAACCACATCCGCTATAATGTGGAAGAGTGGCTCTATGTGCCCAATGACTACAACGAATACCGTTACATTCTCGGCACTAAAGGAGACAATCCTCTTATCTGCATAGGCATCAACCCATCAACGGCTGCACCCAATGACCTTGACAACACCCTGAAATCCGTTGAGAGAATAGCCAAAGGCAACGGCTATGACAGCTTCATTATGTTTAACGTCTATGCTCAGAGAGCGACCCGTCCCGACGATATGGACAGTGAGCTCAACGAGCCCTTACACAAGGAAAACATGAAGGCCTTTGAATACATACTTTCACTTTATAAAGAAGAAAAGCCCTCTGTCTGGGCTGCGTGGGGTACCATCGTGGAAATGAGACCCTACCTTAAAGCCTGCCTTCGTGAAATGGTTGATATTTCATATAAATATGACGCACGCTGGTTTTCTTCAGGGGCAATTTCCAAAAAGGGTCATCCACACCATCCCCTGTACCTGAAAAAGGACAGCGGACTTGATGAATTTGATATGGAAAAGTATCTCACCTTATTGGATTAATTATTGACTTGACAGTAAAAAGATTGTATAATTGTCATATTATGAGCTGAGAAAGCGGAGGAAACACAAATGGCTTATTTAACCGACATTGAAATTGCACAGCAGTGCAAAATGAAACACATCACCGAAATCGCTAAAAAAGCTGAGGTTGAAAAGTACATCGAGCAGTACGGCAACTATAAAGCAAAGATTGACCTTTCACTTTTAAACGACGCCAAGGACAAGCCCGACGGCAAGCTGGTGCTCGTTACCGCAATCACTCCCACACCTGCAGGCGAAGGCAAAACAACAACCACAATCGGTCTTGCAGATGGCATGAGCCGCATAGGCAAGAAAGTTACTGTTGCTCTTCGTGAGCCTTCACTCGGACCCGTTTTCGGTGTCAAGGGCGGTGCAGCAGGCGGCGGATATGCTCAGGTTGTGCCTATGGAAGATATCAACCTTCACTTCACAGGTGACTTCCACGCTATCACAAGCGCAAACAATCTGCTTGCAGCTATGATAGACAACCACATTCAGCAGGGCAATCAGCTTGGCATAGATGTCCGCAGAATTACATGGAAGCGATGTGTTGATATGAATGACAGACAGCTCCGTTTTATAGTTGACGGTCTTGGCGGAAAAATCAACGGCACACCCCGTGAAGACGGCTTCGACATCACTGTTGCAAGTGAAGTTATGGCTGTGCTTTGCCTTGCTTCTTCAATCACTGACCTTAAGGAAAGACTCTCACGCATCGTTATCGGCTACAACTTCAAGGATGAGCCTGTTACCTGCGGTGAAATCGGTGCAGCAGGTGCTATGACAGCACTTCTCAAGGATGCACTCAAGCCTAACCTTGTGCAGACTCTTGAGGGTACCCCCGCATTTGTGCACGGCGGACCTTTTGCAAATATTGCTCACGGCTGCAACTCAGTTATTGCCACAAAGACAGCTCTTAAAATGGGCGACTACGCTATCACAGAGGCAGGCTTCGGTGCTGACCTTGGTGCAGAGAAATTCCTTGACATCAAGTGCCGTATGGCAGGTCTTACTCCTTCAGCAGTTGTTATGGTTGCAACTATCCGTGCACTTAAGATGCACGGCGGTCTTGCTAAGACTCAGCTCGGTGAAGAAAACTTAGAAGCTCTTGAGGGCGGTATTCCCAACCTTCTCAGACACGTTTCCAACATCAAAAATGTATATAAGCTCCCCTGCGTTGTTGCAGTTAACCGTTTCCCCACAGACACAGACAAGGAAATCGAGTTTGTTATTGAAAAGTGCAAGGCTCTGGGCGTAAACGTTTGCCTTTCAACTGTATGGGCTGACGGCGGCAAGGGCGGCGAAGAGCTTGCTAAGGAAGTTGTTCGCCTTTGCGAAGAAGAAGACAACTCAGGCTTCACCTTCTCATATAACACGGAAGACACCATTGAGCAGAAAATCAAAGACATTGTTACTAAGGTTTACGGCGGTGATGATGTTGCATTCCTGCCTGCAGCTAAAAAGCAGATAGCAAAGCTAACAGATATGGGCTACGGCAATCTTCCTATCTGTGTTGCAAAAACACAATACAGCTTCTCAGACGACCCCACTAAGCTCGGCGCACCCGAGGGCTTCACAGTAACTGTAAGAAACGTGAAGGTCAGTGCAGGGGCAGGCTTCATAGTTGTGCTCACCGGCGACATTATGACAATGCCCGGTCTTCCCAAGGTACCGGCAGCTATGAAGATTGACGTTGACGAAAACGGCAAGATTACAGGCTTATTCTAATTATGAATGATGAATTAAAGGCAGTCCGTAGTGGGCTGTCTTTTTTGGTACGTGTCGAGAGATATCAAAAGCGGCAGGTTCCAGCCCACCGAGCACAAATACCCTCGTCCTCTTGCGCTCTAATTTTGGAAACCGCAAGAGTGCTGACAACACCTGCGATTTGCACTCTGCTATAAAAACACCGACACCCCAAGCGGTCAGGCTCAGGGTGTCAGTGGGCTTCATCTTTAGATAAGGAGAATCTATAAAGTTGGATGTTATCTGATATGCCTTCCCTTTTGTCAATGGGAAGGGGGAACGCATTAGCGGTGGATGAGGATAGCCCTGTCTTAATATGCAACTTACTCACCTCATCCGTCAGCCTCACGGCTGCCACCTTCTCCTACCGTAGGGGAAGGCTATTTTTTATTAGTCACCTATGCTCTGGAAGGTTTCGATAAGCTGCTGAAGGAATGACTTGAATTTTGCGATAAGGTTTCTTATGATGTTGATTATTACCCATTCGCTGTCGCCCTGTGTGAGCTCATCCAAATCGAGACCGCCGAATATGCTGTCAATATCAAATCCACTGCCTGAATTGTTGTCTGCCTGCTTTTCATATTCAGCAGTAACAACTATGTCATAGTCGGGCATAGTAAAACTGATTTCGGTTGCCGTGAGGTCAATGCCAAGGTCAACAGTGTTACCGTTTGTGTCTGCAATTTTCCAACCAAGGAATGCTTCGCCGCCAAGTGTCGAAAGTTCAATTGTGTCACCGCAGACTATCAGGCTGTCACCACCAATATGACCGTTTTGTCCGTTGATTTTTGTTGTTATTGAGCCTGTGTTTTCACCTGCTGTGATGTTTCTTGCAAGGTTAATCTGTGTTTCAATTTCAAAGTCAGCAATTTTGTAACCGTCATTTTCTTTGGGAATATAAACGATTTTGATTGTATGCACACCGCTTGAAGTGAAGGCATCGTAAGCTACTTTTTCACCGTAAGCTACGCCTGACTTAACAAGAGCACCGTCAACATAAACATCAAAAGTGCCTCTGGGAGCAATGCCTTCTTTTGTTGAGAAAACAAGAACCTTTGTTTCTGCACTGTAAGCACCGTAAAGGGTAAGCTCTTTCTGTTCAACAGTAACCTTTACGGGAAGTGTGGTTTCATTGTAGTTGCTGTTGTCTTCATATGAACGGACAATCACATTATATGTGCCTGTAGCTGCATAATCTGTGTTTTTTACACCGTCAGCAAAACTGAAATAAATGTTTTCTGTTGTGTTCATTGCCAGACCTTTGAGAGCAGACTGAACATCGCCCATTGTTGCACCGTAAGGAACAGTGATTTCGGGAACAGTTTCAGCACCGTTTTCATCTAAGAATGCAAAGTTGCCTTTTTCAACGGTGATGGTGATTGTACCTGTAGCTGTTGCATATCTGCTGTCATCGGGAGTGAAAATAACATTTAAATGATGAGTTCCTGCGCTATAAATTGTATTATCAGCTCCAAGATCAAGTTTAAATGTACCGCTTAATTCTTCACCGTCAAGATTAACAACCTTGCCACCTGCAAGTTCTAAATCGGCGTAACTGCCGCCGACAGAGATTTTTTCATTTGTAATTGAGGGTAATTCTGAAATATCTGAAACCATTTTTACTTCTGATGTGTCACCTTTAATACGTACAAGAACCCATTTAAATGTTTGTGTATAGTTTTTAATAGGAAGGTTTAAAACTGCTTTGTAGTATCCGCTTTCATTAACCGGCCCACTTGTTGTCCAATTCCATGTTGACGCAAGAATTCTTGGTTCGTTTGCGTTGTAAGGATTTGTATACTTTGCACCGGAAAGTAATGAAGTTGACAGATCTGCACCTGCTTCGATCTCTGTTGCTACTGGTATTGTGTCATTAGAATCTACAGGAACAGGCGTTACGATATTTACTTTGAAAGTAACATCACTTGAAAAAAGTTTGTTAAATCCCTTATAAGCGGTTGTATCGTCAGGAACAAAAGTGAGATTTGCTTTGGCAGCATCATTAACATCAGGAATTCTATCAGCTTTTTGATGTTCAAAATGACCGGCTACCTGATTACCGGCAGCATCTAGTACGATTTCATCATCATTTATGATTATGGTATCGCCAACGGTTTCACCATAATTGATTGAATCTCCACCATTTTTGTATGTTATGGTAGGCCACTGTGTAACATTAGCAGCTTTTAGTGCTTCAGGCTCTGCCGCACTTGCATAAAAGGGCACAACTGATAACATCATCATAAGTGCCAATAAGATTGATAGTAATTTTTTAGTATTAGTTTTCATATTTTTCTTTTCTCCGTTTCATAATATTTTTAAATATGATATAATAATTGTGGGGAATTCTCCTTATCAGCCCATTGGTATCACCTCATTTTCATAGAAAAATTTTCCTATGGGCGAATTATAACAGAAAAATATTCCTATGTCAACAACTTTTTACTAAAATATTGGTATAATGCCAACACTGTAGAAAGGAGCTGGAAATGATGAACCGTATTCGTGATCTTCGTGAAGATATGGACTTAAGGCAAATTGACCTTGCAAATGCAACAGGTATTGACCAGAAAACAATATCCAACTACGAAACCGGTAAGACAAATCCCGATTCTTTCGCAATAATTAAATTAGCAGATTTCTTTGATGTTTCCGCAGACTATCTCATAGGCAGAAATTACAATACGGCAACAGATAATTCTAACCGTGACCTGCTCAAAAAAATAGAGAAAATACAGAGTGAGCTCAGTGAGCTCTCAACCGAAATAGAAAAACAGTGTAAATAAATACAGCAAAAGTCGCTGCCGTGCAGGTAGCGACTTTTAAAATTTAATTTCCTTATTGATAGATTTTGACAATGGGTGTATAATATGAAAATCGGCAAATAATAAACCGGAAGAGGTGAGTGCAGTGAAAAAAATATTGATAGCCTTGTCAGTTGCGGCAATAGTTTGTTTTGTGTGCCTGACTGCTTCGGCTAAATATATAAAAGATACTGCCTCGTCGGGTGCGTCACTTGAGGTCGGCAGCACAGCTTCAGCGGTACCACCGCAGGAAACACCTGAAGAAAAAACTCTGCCTCAGGTGCAGAACCTCACCTTTGTCAAAAGCCTTCGGGGAGCCGTGTCACTCTCATGGGATAAAGTTGAGGGTGCCTATGCTTACAGAGTGTTTATGAAAGGCGATGAAGACGAAAAATATAAATATTGCCTGACAGTCAAAAACACTCAGGTGACAGTTGAAAATATTGAAAATGAGGGCGGTCTCAGGTTTAAGGTCATAGCCTTCTGTTACGACGGCGGTAAGGCGGTGCTGGGCAAGTTCAGCGAAAGCGTGGGAGCTATCACCTCACCTGCAGGTGTTGAGAGCCTTTACACAAGAAGCATAACAAATGACAGCGTAACTCTCTATTGGGATAAGGCAAAGGGCGCAACGGGCTACAGAGTTTATATCTTTGACGAAGAAAAGGATAAATTCGTTATTTATACACGCACTCCGAGAACCACCGTAACGGTCAGCGGACTAAAAAAGGACAGCATTTATACATTTAAAATTCTCAGCTATAAAAAGATAAACAACAGTGTTTCCTTCGGCACCTACAGCGATGAGCATAAGGAGTATACCTATAACAGTGGGGCAGTGCCTCACACTAAGGCACAGGCTGCGCAGTACTATAACAACCATATTGCAAAGCTCAAGGCTCAGCAAAATATGGAAGTGAAATATAAAAAGAGCATTGACACTGAGTTTATGTCCTGCAGCAAAAACAACCTTGCTGTCAGTGTCAAAAACACACTTAACCTCTTTGAGGGCAGCCTTAACAAAACATATAAATATATTGACGGCAAATATGATGTCAAGAGTGCCAATAAGCTCATTGAGCCCTACAGCAAAACAGCTTCACTTGAAAGAGACGATATCAAGATGTACTCTGCCGAGGAAAAAGACGGCAGCACAATTGTGAGAATAACACTGAAAAGTGAAAATAAAATCTATAGCAAGGGCGGCAAAAATCAGAAATCCTATTATGACGGTGTGCTGTCACTGCCTAATTACAAGACCCTCAAAACTGCACCATTATCTATTGAAAGTGCAGACAGCTACTATAGCGGCGGCAGCCTGACTCTTAAGGTCACCGACAGAAAAATTGCTGTTTTCAAGGTTAATGCGGCAGTGCTGTCAAATATTATCTTTACTGTTTCAGATGTAAAAGCAAGCACGGTTGTGGGCTATGAGCTCAATGAACGCTATGAGGTAATATATAATTGATAAAAGCACTTGATTTCCGAAGGCTCGGTGTAGTAGAACAAAATAGAAAAGAGAAAAATTACGGGACTTGCTTATCTTATTACACTTTTCGGTATACCGTTGGCATTCTTTGAATGGCTGTTCTACGGTGTCCGGGACTCTTTCATGTACGCTATTTACACCATTGAAAACAGTTTTGAAAAGATAGGATCATTTTTCGGATAAACTGAATAGCTTAAGGAATTGTCGGTGCATGGCAATTCCTTTTTAATTTTAGTGATTGTATAATTGAGACAGTCTGCAATATAAATACTCTTTTCGGCTTTTATGACAAAAAATCTTGATTAAGATTTCAAATTTTTACCAATACACTATTGCAAGAAATAAAATAATTTGATATTATAATCAGTGGTAATCAAGTAAAACCAATAATAAATCTCGAAAGGGGACTAAACGTCATGAATTACACACATGAAGTTGAACAAATGTGTACGGTCAAAAAAGGACCGAACCACGGCCCGGCTCCCATTCCTGAAGAAGGTAAATGGGTAAAGGCTTATGAAATCAAGGATATTTCTGCTTTCACACACGGTGTGGGTTGGTGTGCTCCTCAGCAGGGTGCTTGCAAGCTCTCACTCAATGTTAAGAACGGTATCATCGAGGAAGCTCTCGTTGAGACAATCGGCTGCTCAGGTATGACTCACTCAGCTGCTATGGCAAGTGAAATTCTTCCCGGCAAGACACTTCTCGAAGCTCTTAACACAGACCTTGTTTGTGATGCTATCAACACAGCTATGCGTGAACTCTTCCTTCAGATCGTTTACGGCCGTAGCCAGTCAGCTTTCTCTGAAGACGGTCTTTCAGTTGGTGCAGGTCTTGAAGACCTTGGTAAGGGCCTTCGTTCACAGGTAGGCACAATGTACGGCACAAAGCTCAAGGGCGTTCGTTATCTTGAAATGGCAGAAGGCTATGTAACAAGAATGGCTCTTGATGCAGACGATCAGGTTATCGGTTATGAGTTCGTTTCACTCGGCAAGATGACAGACTTCATCAAAAAGGGCGACGATCCCACAACAGCTTACAACAAGGCTATGGGCACTTACGGCAGATTTGCTGATGCCGCTAAGTATATCGATCCCCGTAAGGAATAAGGAGGTAAACGGACATGGCATTATTTGAAAGTTATTCAAGAAGAATTGACAAAATTCTTGCTGTTTTAAAGGAATACGGTATCTCATCAGTTGAAGAGTGTAAGGAAATCACTCTCGCTAAGGGTATCGACTGCGATAAAATCGTAAGAGAAACTCAGCCCATTTGCTTTGAAAATGCTGTTTGGGCATACACAGTTGGTTGCGCCATTGCAATCAAAAAAGGCTGCGTAAAGGCAGCTGATGCTGCTGCAGCAATCGGTGAAGGTCTTCAGGCTTTCTGCATCCCCGGTTCAGTTGCTGACAACCGTCAGGTTGGTCTTGGCCACGGTAACCTTGGCAAGATGCTCCTTTCAGAAGAAACTGAGTGTTTCTGCTTCCTTGCAGGTCACGAAAGCTTCGCAGCTGCTGAAGGTGCAATCAAAATTGCTCTTAACGCTAACAAGGTAAGAACTCAGCCTCTCCGCGTTATCCTCAACGGTCTCGGCAAGGACGCTGCTATGATTATCTCAAGAATCAACGGCTTCACCTATGTTCAGACTGAATTTGATCCCTACTCAGAAACCGTTAAGGTTGTTAAGGAAACAGCTTACTCAAACGGCGACAGAGCAAAGGTTAAGTGCTACGGTTCAGACAACGTTCCCGAAGGCGTAGCTATCATGAAGCTCGAAAACGTTGGTGTTTCCATCACCGGTAACTCAACCAACCCCACCCGCTTCCAGCATCCAGTTGCAGGCACCTACAAGAAGTGGTGTGTTGAAAACGGCGTAAACTACTTCTCAGTTGCATCAGGCGGCGGCACAGGCCGTACCCTTCATCCC
>JAFTLT010000030.1 GCA_017452785.1 Clostridia bacterium
CCCTGAAAGGTTATTCCCCTGTTAGGGGAAATGTCTGCAAAGCAGACAAAAGGGTGCCCGTTTACGGAGTAAAAGCTGGCAAAACCTTCAGGTTTTGACTGAGGGGTTCTTGTCGCACGGGACAAAAGTATGAGCCCCAGCGGCTTGAGCGTGAATAACTGATTACTATAACCAAGGTAAATTTTATAACACAAATATCCCTAATACGATAAATTGCCTTAAGTTAATGACATTGTTCACAAGGAGGGTTGGTAGGAGATACCGACTCTCTTGATTTACCTCTGAGTCAAGGCCACATAAATGTGTCCTTGCCACCTCTCCTTTCAGGCGAGGCAAGAGTGCAGTAGCACCTATGGTGCAATTATATACCTCATCCGTCACTTCGTGACACCTTCCCCTTCTGAAGGGGAAGGCATTAGTGCCGTAAAGGGAACAGGGCGGTTATTTTGTTTCATTCATAATTCATAAAATTCCCCTTTTCTCTTGCATTTTCTCCTTTAATATTATATCATTATTTAAATGGGAAAATATGTCCTCAATCGCTTTAAGGGGGTGCCTGAAAATGAATATACTTTCACTTCTCAGTGATAAAACATATCTGTCAGAGCTGAATATTGCAGGCACTCACGACAGTGCCACAGCCTATGTAGCTATGGAAAATTCGGCACGCTGTCAGTATACTACCATATCCGAACAGCTCACTATGGGTGTAAGGCTTCTCGATATCCGCCTGAGCAAAAAGGGCGAAGAATTTTATCTCGTGCATTCTCTTGCCGATTGCTACAGCGATGAAGAAAAAACAAAGCGTCTGAGCTTCGGTGAGGTTCTGAATGAGTGTAAGGCATTTCTTACTGCCAACCCGAAGGAGACTCTCATTCTCAGCGTCAAGCAAGACAGAGGCATTATGTCAAGAGGCTTCTTCCCACGGTTTTATGAAAGATACATAAAAGGTGACGAGTCTTCTTGGTACTTGGAAAATGAGATGCCGACCTTAGGTGAGATAAGAGGGAAAATAGTGCTCATGCGCCGCTGTAAAGTATGGCAAAGCTATGAAAAGAAGGTCAGCTGCGGCCTTGACTTTTCATATTGGAAAGATCAGGACAGAAAGAAAATGAAGGCTGAAACCGTTATTCTTAAGGCAGAAAAAGACATTCTGCTGTCAGCTCTCGTTCAGGACAGATATTGCCTTGACCCCGAAAGAAAATGGCAGTGCATAAAGCGCTATCTTGACTGCGCTTCGGTGTCACCGATTAAAGCAGCCATACACTTTCTTTCAACGTCCGTCAAAACAGACGGCTCACTTGCCCCGACGGCAGAGTACATAAATGAAAAATTTTTTGCTTATAATTTAAAGCCGGCAACAGGCTGGATATTATGCGACTTCCCGACAGAAGCCCTGATTAAAAAAATAATGATGTCAAATATAGAAAAGAGTGATGTTAAATGAAACTTGCAGTTTTAGGCGGTGGCGGTGTACGCTCGCCCTTTCTTGCAAAATCAATAGCTCTCGGTGCCGCCGAAACAGGTATAACCGAAACGGTGTTTATGGATATTGATGAGGAAAAGCTCTTCATTTACGGCAAAATTGCAAAGAAAATATCTGAGATGATCTGCCCTGAGCTTAAGTTTTCTCTGACCACAGACCCGAAAGAGGCTCTCAGTGATGCTGACTTTGTTATCACAACAATACGTGCTGAGGGTGACAAGGGCAGAGTTTTTGACGAGAGAACTGCACTTGACCTTGGTGTACTCGGTCAGGAAACCACAGGTGCAGGCGGTTTTGCAATGGCACTGAGAAGCATTCACACTCTCATTGATTACTGCGAAATGGCAAAGCTTTATGCTAAAAAGGATGCCCCCATATTTAACTTCACTAACCCAAGCGGACTCGTAACTCAGGCATTGCGAACAATGGGCTATAATAACGTTTACGGTGTCTGTGATGCGCCAAGCGGATTTTTAAGACAGCTTCGTGAAATGACAGGCTATAAGGATATGACCTTCAAGTGCTTCGGGCTCAATCACCTTTCATGGTTTGGTGAGTTCATACACGACGGCAAGGATGTAACGGCAGAGCTTCTTTCTCATCCCGATTTATATAAAAGCACTGAAATGCGCCTTTTCCCAAAGAAGCTCATTGAGCTCTCTGATAACCTTATGCCAAACGAATATCTCTATTTCTATCATTTCAGAGATAAGGCGGTGGGCAGCATCCTTTCAGGTGCAAAAACACGAGGCGAAACTATACTCGAAATAAATGAGCATATGCTTCAGGAAATGAGAACAATCGATATAGACAGTGACTTTGAAAAGGCATTCCACTGCTTTATGGAGCACTACGCTATGAGAGAAAACAGCTATTTCTCAATTGAAACAGGCAAAATGAGAGAGGAAAAATTCCCCGTACCAACTGCCGAAGAATATATAAAACAGCCTGAAAACGGCTCTTACGCTGCCGTGGCTCTTGAGTTTATCAAAGCAGTTAACAGCGGTGTTCCCACTAAAATGGTGCTCTCAATTCCTAATGAGGGAGCAATGGATTTCCTTTCTGACAGTGATGTAGTTGAAATTTCCTGCACTATAGATAAAGACGGTGCTCACCCTGACAAAATCGGCAGAGTACCCGAAATGCAGAAAAACATTATCAGAGCCGTCAAGCACTATGAAAACCTGACAGTTGAAGCTATAATGGAAAAGAATAAGTCTAAGGCTGTCAAGGCTCTGACGGTGCACCCTCTTGTCTGCTCATATCCAATAGCAAAAGAGTTAGTTGACAGATACGCCGAAGAATATAAAAGCTATATCGGCAATTGGGAGGACTGAGTATGCTTTTGCTCGAAGAGAAATTTACAGTTTATCCCAAAAACGAAAAAACAAATATGAGCTTTCCTTTTGAGGTGGCAGAGGAAGCGAAGGCGCTGAAATTTACCTTCAGCTATTCACCAAAAGTCCTCACGGATAATGAAAGGGCAAAAAGACTTATAGAGGAAAACATAAAAAATGATGCAGGGGAATACGCAGACGAATACCCCTCGTGGCAGGAGTTTCTGCCGCTTAAAAACCTTATCACACTGTCTGTGGATGACCCCTTTACTTACAGAGGCTGCGCCCACCGTCAGGCTGAACATATGGAGCATATCATAAGTGAGAGCTTCGCTTCCCCCGGCTTTAATAAGGGCAAGGTTCAATCGGGGCAGTGGAAGGCAGTTCTCAATCTTCACGGCATTGTCACTGAAAAGGTTGATTGCCACCTTAAAATAGAGGCAGGTGATTTCCTTGAATAAGAAATGGTACGCTTGCGAAATGCACTGCCACACTGTTCACAGTGACGGAGATTTTACTGTACCGTCATTAATTGAAACAGCTCTTGCAAGGCACCTTGACGGTATTCAGATAACAGACCACAATGCAGTGTCTGCTCACGCTGAGGTCACAGACCCGCCTATAGCAGTGCTTAAAAGCATAGAGTGGACAACCTTCTTCGGTCATATGCACGCTATGGACTGCAAAAAGGACATTGACTGGCGTGACGCAGTACCTGACAACATAGACGAAAAAATGAGAGCCGTTCACGAGGGCGGCGGACTCGTCGGTGTGTGTCATCCCTTTCAGCTCGGCACACCTATATGCACAGGCGGCAGGTGGCAATATAATGTGAAGGACTGGGCACTTGTAAACTATATGGAAATCTGGTCTGAGGGCTGTCCCTTTATGAATACGCCCAACAGAAGAACCCTTGATTTATGGCACAGCCTTCTTGATAAGGGCTACAGAATAACACCAACCTTCGGCAGAGACTGGCACAGAAGCACAAGGGATGTCTATCACAGTGCTTGCACCTATCTTTTATGTGATGGCGAAATCACGGATATGAAAATGAAGCAGGCTGTGAAAGAGGGCAGAACAGTTATATCAATGGGCCCGCTGTTTTATTTCACCATAGGCGAAAAGACTGTCGGCGACGAAGTGTCGGCAGGGGAGCAGGAAATAGAGTTTACGCTAAACTTTGAGCGTATGAAGGAAATGGGAGTAAGTGAAAAGGTAACACCAAAAACAATAAAGCTTGTGTCAAATGGCGGCAAGACGCTAAAAGAAATTGACCCGACCTGCCTTCATACAAAGATAACACTAAAAGAAAGCTCATGGTTTAACGCAGAGCTGTGGGGCAGCATTGACGGCAAAGAGGATTGCCTGATTGCCCTTACAGCGGCAGCCTATGTTAATTAGGAATTATGAATTTCGAGAGAGCTTCGCAAAGGGATATAATGAGATGCCGCATAATCAGATTTGGTAGTCTTGAGGGAGTTAATGAAATGCCTTCGGCATGAAATGAGACCCGGTGGGTCATTGGATAAACCCACCCGAATAACTAAGAGAAACATCTCATAGCGGCTACGACTGTCGAAGTAGCTAGTGCTTGAAGCAGGACAAACAAAAAGAGAGAGCACAGACTCTTGAAACGGCAGAAAGTAGCGGTATCCATTGAGAAAACCCGTTTTAAATAGAGTTGCTCGGAAAAGACCCGTTTAACAAGCAGAGAGCAGAAATCTAAAAATTACCGATATGCACTGACTTACTTCTTTATAAAGGTGAGCAGAAATGGTAAAGAATAAAAACCTATTACAATCTAAGACGGTAATTTTTTGTACTTTCGGCTTATAGGCACTAAAGAGGGCGCTTTGGTTACTTTTCGCTTAATTGTGAAAAGTAACGCCCGTCCGGCGAGGACAGTAGAAGCTTATTTCATCTCAAAAAGGAAATCTGAGCTGCACTGACTTACCGACTCAATAGCTTCCATTTGCTCGCTGAGGGAGTTAATGAAATGCCTTCGGCATGAAATGGCAAGCCATGAAAAGCATAAATGCATGAAATGACCTTGCGGTCATTAATGAAGCAGAGCTTCATTATGAAAGGAGAAATATAATGACAACACAAACAAAAGAAAAACGCTATGTGGGTGTCAAAGAAACCCTCATTTACGGCATAGCAAACGGCGGACAGTGTATCGGCTATAATATGATGACTGCCCAACGCTCATTTTTCCTGGTCAGCGTTTTCGGTGTACCCGAAGCAGTGGTTTCACTTATGCTGACAGTTATGGCATTCTGGGATGCTTTCAATGACCCTCTTATGGGTGCAGTTGTTGATAAAACAAGAACACGCTTCGGAAAGCTCAGACCTTACCTTATGTTCGTTCCTATTTTCCTCGGCATAACAACAGTGCTTTTCTTCGGAGGCCCTGTATTCCTCACAGATGCAGCCTCAAGACCTATGAGGATAGTCTATATGTGCATTACATATTTCATCTGGGAATTTTTCTACACCATAGGCGATATTCCCTTCTGGGGGCTTTCATCAGCTATTTCACCAAGTCCCCTTGACCGTTCAAGAGTTATCAAGTCAGCCCGTCTCATCTCAGGCATTATCGGCGGTATCCCCGGCATTATCATCACAGTTTGTCTTGATCTTTCAAGAAACGGAACTATTCCTCTTTCACTTTCACAGGTCTTCCTTATCCTGAGCATTGTTGCAGGCACCTTCGGTATGTATCTTTTCTCACTTGCAGGTACCAAAACAAAAGAGAGGGTTGTCTATGTCAACGACGAGCCCAAGCTCAGCGAATGCTTTGCCTTTATGTTTAAGAATAAGCCTCTTATGCTTATAATGCTCTCTAACCTTATTGCAACAGTTGAGGGTATAGGCGGCACCTTCAGCGTTTACTACTATTACAATTCTCTTGGTGTCAACAGCCTCTCACTTCTTGCAGGCATCCCCGGCACAATAATGGGTTGGGTGACATATCCGCTTATGACAATACTTGAAAAGCGTTGGACTTCAAGACAGATAGTTGTTCGTGTTTCATTTATGCACGCAGCTGTCACAGCACTTGTTTTCCTGCTTGGCAGCAGACATTACACCCAGATGAGCGTTATAGTTCCCCTTCTTATGCTTCACGGTGTGTCAAACGCAATCAACTGCTCAATCAAGTCTGTTATTCCCACAAAGATGATAAGTGAAACTGTTGACTATATGGAATATAAAACAGGCAAGCGTAACGAGGGTATGGCTTTCTCAGTGCTGACCTTTATGGGCAAGCTGACAGGCACTCTTTCAACAGCTCTGGGCACAGCTCTTATTCCCGTTGTGGGTCTTGTCAGAGACAGTGCAAGCGAAATGATGGTTATATCTGAAAGCTCACCCGTTAACACTCAGTTCTGGCTCTGGGCACTTATTACGGTTATTCCCACAACTCTCGGTCTTCTTTCACTCATTCCCTATAAGTTCTATGACCTTGAGGGTGAAAAGCTCAGAAACATCCAGAGTGAGGTTCAGTTAAGACGCAACAAGGTTTCTCAAATGTTGTCTGAGGAGGAAATGTAATATGGATAACAAATGCCCTAAATGCGGCAGCAAGCTCAGCGTGCTTTATATAAAACAAAACTGCCCCGAATGCGGCTGCGACCTGCTTTATTATAATATGGAAGAAAATCTTGAAAAGGATGCAGAGCAGGCTGAAAAAGAGTTTGAGGCTCTGGCTAAATTTCTTGACAAGGTGACACCTGCCTTTATAAGAAACAAAAAAGCAAAATGAAATTCACAGACAAAAAGTTTAAATTCCTGATTTTATCGGATATTCACACACCACACAATATGCCCATATGGACTGAAAGCTTTATAAGCTATGCTATGGAAAGTGAAAAGCCCGATTTGGTGGTGCTCCTTGGCGATAACACGGCAGGGTACTATAAGGGTGTGACAAAGCAAAACAATATCACTGCAATAAAAAAGATAGTGTCACTTCTCGGTGACACTTCTTTCGCTGTGGTCTTCGGCAACCATGACCACGAGGGCTTGCCCACCATGAGTGAATCTGAAGCCAAAAGCTTCCTTTTTTCCGTTTACAGTGAAAGCAAAAACTGCCTTATGGGGCAGGGGGACTACTCTTTGAATATCAAAGACAGCAAGGGCGAAAAAGACATCTTCTCTTTTTATTTTGTCGATTCGGGCACCTATCATAAAGAGGGTGGCTATGCCTTTGTCGGGCCCGCTCAGCTTCAGTGGTACAAGAAAGAATGCGAAAAAAACGGCAATCTGCCTTCATATCTTTTTCAGCATATTATAGTGCCTGAGGTTTATGACCTGATGCATGAAAGCAGGGTGCCACAAAAAGGCTACACAAGAGGGCAGTGCATAAGAAATAAAAGGTTTTATAAATTCAAAGAGGAATGTCTTATCAGCGGCGCTATGCATGAAGGCCCCTGCCCGCCTGACATAAACGGCGGACAGCTTGAGGTGATGAAAGAAAAAAACTGCACCGTTGCCTGCTTTTTCGGCCATGACCACACCAATGATTTCGTTTCAGACTGCAAGAGTATAAAGCTCATTGCAGTTCCTTCCCCCTCATTTTATACCTACGGTAACAACAGAGGCATAAGAGTGGTGACAATACACGAAGACGACCTGACACGCCTTGACACAAGACTTATTTATTATAATGATGTAATGAAGGATAAACCGAAAAGCCCTCTTGTCAACAAGTGGGGCATAAGCAAATATGAAAGAATTGTGAGGAGAAAAGCAAGATGAAAGCAACTGTACTCATTGACAATATAGCAAAGGATAAACTGAAAGGTGAGTGGGGTCTGTCAATCTTTATTCACCACGGAGATAAGAGAATACTTCTTGACACAGGCGCAGGTGAAAACTTTTCACTTAACGCTGAAAGGCTCGGAATTCCCCTTAAGAAGGTGGATTTCGGTGTGCTCTCACACGCTCACTATGACCACGCTGACGGAATGGAAAGATTCTTTAATGTTAACTCAAAGGCTAAGTTTTATTTAAGCTCAGAGTGCAAAGAAAACTGCTACGGCAAAAGGTGGATTTTTTCAAAGTATATCGGCATTAAAAAGGGTGTTATGGAAAAATATAAAGACAGAATTGTCTATGTCAAGGGCGATAAGGTGCTCTCAGGCGGAGTGAGCATAATCTCACACAAAACAAAGGGTCTTGAGGCAATGGGTAAAAAAGACGGTCTTTGCATTAAAGAAAACCGCAAGCTCCGTTATGACAATTTCAGCCATGAGCAAAGCCTTGTTATTGACACAGATAAGGGACTGGTTATATTTAATTCCTGCTGTCACGGCGGTGCAGATACAGTTATCACCGAGGTGCAAAGAAGCTATCCAAATAAAAAGATATATGCTCTTGTCGGCGGCTTCCACCTTTATAAATCAACTGATGATGAAGTCAGGGCACTTGCCGACAGAATAAAGAAAACAGGCATTGAAAAGATATACACAGGCCACTGCACAGGGCAGAAGGCTTTTGACATTCTTAAAAAGGAGCTTGGCGAAAAGGCAGAGCAGCTTCGGGTTGGTCTGGTGATTGAGGCATGACAAATGATGAAATAAGAGAAAGACTCTTTTCTTTGGCTGACGAAGACTATAAGGTATTTCACTCGAAGCTCATGCCCACAGTTGACAGTGAAAGGATAATAGGTGTCCGCACTCCTATGCTTCGCACTTTTGCAAAGGAGCTTCATAAATCGGCAGAGTACAGTGATTTTATAAATGACCTGCCTCACAAATATTATGAAGAGGATAATCTTCACGGCTTTCTCATTGAAAAGATAAAGGATTTTGACGAGTGCTTAAATGAGCTGGAAAGGCTGCTGCCCTTTATTGACAACTGGGCAACCTGCGATATGCTAAGACCAAAGTGCCTTAAAAATGAGCCCGAAAAGCTCTATGACAAAATATGTCAGTGGCTCACAAGCAACAAGGTTTACACAGTCCGCTTTGCCATAGGCTGTCTGCTGAGCTATTACCTTGACGGGCATTTCAGCGAAGAACACTTAAAGCTTGTAAGTAAAATCAGGAGCGAGGAATACTATATCAATATGATGATTGCATGGTACTTTGCCACGGCACTGAGTAAGCAGTATGACAGCACAATAGGCTATATCACAGAAAGACGGCTTTCCCCTTGGGTGCACAAAAAGACTATTCAGAAGGCAGTGGAAAGCTACCGCATAAGTGATGAAGTAAAGGCTTATCTTAAGAGTCTGAGATAAAAAAATTAGCCGAACCGAACAAATGTTCTTGACAAAAGCAAAAATCTGCTGTAAAATATAATTAGTGCTTAAAAAACAATTTTATATAAGTGTACTCTGCCGCTTCGGCTAAGGTGCACTTATTATTTTTTTGAGGTGATAGTTATAGCAGATTTAAAAACAGTTGAAAGAATTAAAAGCTCAAGTGAATTATTAAGGCCTGAATTTCTCTTGCAGACAGCTAAAATAACTGACGAAGAGCTGAAAATGAAAACCCTTAGCATGGCACTGCAAAAGGCTCAGGCTTTAGGCTGTGAAACAGAATTCAAGCAGTGTATGATAGCTATGCAAAACCTTTATGAGGTGTCACGCCTTGGCACAGGTGAGGAAGAGCTGTCATTAGACAGAAGCTCAGACGGCAGGGTGCTGAGCACAATAGACAACTATGTGAAAATCTTTGAGGGTGATGAGGAGTTTAAATTTCTTCGCTTTAACAGCCTGAGCAGAAGCGCTGAAACCCTTTGTGACGGCAAAACAGTGAAATGGACTGATACCCACGATTCACAGGCGAAAAACTATTTTGAAAAGAATTACGGCATATGCGCTGAGGCAAAATATGAAAACGCACTGAGAATTATTCTTTCAAAAAGGAGCTACCATCCTGTCAGGGAGCTTATTGAAAGCATTGAGTGGGACGGTGAGAGCAGAATTTACACCTTTCTGACAAAGTGCATGAGAGCAGAGGACACACCCTACACAAGAGAAGTCAGCCGTCTTATTTTCGCAGGCGGCATACACCGACTTTATAACCCCGGCTGCAAGTTTGACGATATGCCCGTACTTATCGGTACGAGGCAGGGGGAGGGCAAGAGCACAATAGTCAGGTGGCTTGCCCTTAAGGATGAGTTTTTCACTGAGGTCAATGAGTTTGAGGGTCAGCGTGGCATTGAAAGCCTTGAGGGAGCTTGGATATGCGAAGTAAGTGAGCTGTTGGCTCTCACCAAAACCAAAGAGCAGGAGGCAGTTAAAAGCTACCTCTCACGCCTTAATGACAGATACCGAATGCCCTTTGATAAGAGAGTTACAGACCATCCGAGACAGTGTGTTTTTATCGGTACGACAAACAAGGAGCAGTTCCTCACAGATAAGACAGGCAACAGACGATATTATCCCGTCAGGGTTTATCAGTCAGCTCACAATCTCTATGAGCATGAAAAAGAGATTAAAGAATACATATTACAATGCTGGGCAGAAGCGTCATTTCTCTATTCAAAGGGTGAGCTTAAGCCCTATGCCGACCCTGATATGGAAGAGCTTATAAGAGAAAAGCAGTCCGAAGCAGTGCAGGATGATTACAGAGTGGGAATGATAAGAGACTATCTTGAAACTAAAAATGAAGTGTGTATTCCCATGCTGTGGTATGAGGCACTGAAAATGAGAAGTGATATAAAGCCCACGAGAAAGGACAGCTGTGACATTGCACTTATTATGCAAGGTATGGTAGGCTGGGAAAAGAAGAATAATACCCACTTTTTTAAAGATTACGGTTCACAGCGTTGGTGGAAAAAGGAATGGATTGAGTTATAAAAGCATTTTCTGACCGACTCGGTCAGGTCTGTCAGGTTTCTGTCAGGTGCAAAACCCCAGTATTCATAAGGGTTTCAGCTGTTTTTCAACCGACAAACAGAAAAAAAGTAAAATATTTATATTTATCTTTTTATTATTTTATATTTATATAAAACTCGGTTTATTAGTTTAATAGTTTAAGTTTTTTTCTTCTGAAGGGGAAGGTGTCACGAAGTGACGGATGAGGTAAAATAATCAATAGAGTCGGTAACAAATACCAACTCTCTTTTGCGGATAATGTTATTAACTTAAAGCGATTACTTATTATATTGGGATATTGGCGTTATAAAATTTACCTTGGTTATAGTAATCAGTTATTCACGCTCAAGCCGCTAAGGCTCATACACCCTCTTGCGGTTCCCAAAATTCATAACGGCTTGGAGCGCCTATGAATTTTGACCGCTGCGCCATCCTCGCCTCGCTTCATGCTTAACAAGCCCGTCCCCCTTTGTC